>NZ_JH636049.1:148981-797731 GCF_000258175.1 Saccharomonospora xinjiangensis XJ-54
CAGTCGCCGGTGAGCACCACCGCGCCGTCCGACCGCCACGGCGGGGACGCCGAGCCGTCGGGGACGGGCCGCAGCCGACGGACGAGACGACCCGAGGAGCGGACGGCGATCTCGTCCTCCGCGTGATCGCCGCGCACCGCGCCCGCCACGAGTCCGGCCGTCCGGCCGTCCGGCCTCGCGGGAAGGTCCACCAGCCCGCCCCACCGGTCGGGATGCTCCCGCGCGGCACTGCGCCCCCAGCCCCAGAGCAGCGCCTGCCGTGGATCGACGGGAGCGTCGGACTCGCCGACCGAGACGGCCGACCGTGTGACGCACCAAAGGGGTCCGCGCACGCGGGCCTCACCGAGCGCTTGAAGGAGGGCTGTGGTGGCGCGCAGCGCCGTCGATGTGTCGAGATCGTCGCGGGCCGACGACGAGTCGCGCAACGCAAGCAGTGAGAGGACGCCGGCGACCTCGGTGTCGCCGCGGGAACGGACGGCCTCGGCGAGTCGGGCGGCCTGCGCGGGCCCCATGGACTCGGACTCGTCGAGTACGAGGGGCACCACGCCGCCGCCGTCGGTGAGAGCATCGACGATCGCACTGACGTCGGGATCGTCGGCCTGCCCCTCGGTGTGGACGACCAGCCACCGACCGGCGGGTCGGGCGGCGAAGTCCGCGGCGAACGGGACCCAGGTGCTGCGATGGCGCCAGGACGCGGTCTCGGCGAGCTCCCGCCGCCGCGCGGCCCGCTCGGTCAGAGCGGGAAGCAGGGCCGTCAGGGCGCCGTGCTCATCCGGTGCGCGCAGGCCGAGGGTCTCGGCGAGTGTGGACAGGTCGCCGCAGCGCACCGCGTCCCAGAAGTCGGCGTCGAGGGTCGTCGCCATCGAGTCGTCGTCGCGGCCCTGCGACCGGCCCCACCAGTAGCGGCTTCGCTGAAAGGCGTAGGTGGGCAACGGAACCTGGCGGGCGGGCGCGTCGAGCAGCCCGGCCCAGCGGGGGACGAGCCCTCGGACATGTAACGCCGCCAAGGCCGCGCCGAACGTGTCGGGCTCGGGCCATCCCTGGCGCAGGGTGACGGCGACCGTGACGTCCTCGTCGGCGCGCTGCTCATCGAGGACCTCGCGCGCCATCGGCGTCAGCACGCCGTCGGGGCCGACCTCCAAGATCGTCGTGATCGACTCCTCCCGCAGAGTGCGAACGGCGTCGGCGAAGCGGACCGGACGACGGAGCTGGTCGGCCCAGTACTCCGGCGTGGTCACGGCCCGCGGATCGACGGGCCGGCCGGTCACAGTGGAGATCAGCGGGATCTCGGGCGCGGCGAAGGAGACCTTCCGCAACGCCTCGGTGAAGGCGGCGACCGCGGGTTCCATCAACGGCGAGTGAAAGGCCTGGCCGCCGCGCAGCGGACGCACCCGCCTGCTCCGATCCCGCCAGTAGCGCGCCGCCTCCTCCACGGCGTCGGCGTCGCCCGAGAGGACCACCGAACGCGGGCCGTTGACGGCGGCGATCACGAGCGTCCCGCCGACCTCGGCGAGGTGATCGGCGGCCTCGGCTTCGGTGGCCGCGACGGCGACCATCGCGCCGGGCCGGGCAAGTCGCCGGACGAGTCCGCCGCGTGCGGCGACCACCGCGCAGGCGTCGCGCAGGGACCAGACGCCCGCGAGGTGGGCGGCCACGACCTCGCCGAACGAGTGTCCCAGCACCACGTCGGGACGGATCCCGACGTGGGCCAGCAGTCGGCTGAGGGCGACCTCGACGGTGAACAGCGCCGCCTGGGCGAGATCGGTGCGGTCGAGCGGCCGGTCGGCGGCCGTCTCGGCCACGCCGCCGGAACCACCGCCCGAGGCGCCGTCAGGGCCGGCGGCCGTCTCGGCCACGCCGCCGTCAGCGAAGACCAGGTCGCGGACCGAGACGCCCAGCAGCGGGTCCAGCTCCGCGCAGACCTCATCGAAGGCCGCGGCGAAAACCGGGTAGGTCCGGTACAGCGCCCTGCCCATCGCCGGGTACTGCGAGCCCTGCCCGGTGAACATCATCGCGAGCCTGCCCGTCGCGCGCGTCGTGCCGATCACCACGCCGGGCGTCTCGGTGCCCTCGGCCACGGCCGACAGCCGCGCGGCCAACTCGGCGCGGTCCGCTCCGAGGATCACCGCCCGGTGCTCCAGGTGAGCCCGGGTGGTGGCCAGGGAGAAGGCCACGTCCGCCGGGGAAACCTCGGGCTCCGCGGCGACGTGGTCGAGGAGCCGGGCGGCCTGTGCCCGCAGTGCCTTCACCGTTCGTCCGGAGAGAACCCACGGCAGTGGGACGGAGGAGGCACTGGAGACGGCGGCGGAGGCGCTGCGCGGCTCGTCCTCGACGGGCTCCGGCTCGGGGGCCTGTTCGAGGACCACGTGCGCGTTGGTGCCGCTGATCCCGAACGACGACACCGCAGACCGCCGGGGCCGATCCACCTCGGGCCACGGCCGCGACTCGGTCAGCAACTCCACCGCTCCGGCCGACCAGTCCACCTGAGTGGAGGGCTCGTTGACGTGCAGCGTCGGCGGCAGGACCCCGTGTCGCATCGCGAGAATCATCTTGATCACACCCGCCACGCCGGACGCGGCCTGCGTGTGGGCGATGTTGGACTTCACCGAACCGAGGAACAGCGGACGGTCGGGATCGCGGCCCTGCCCGTAGGTCGCGAGCAGCGCCTGCGCCTCGATCGGGTCGCCGAGCCGGGTGCCGGTGCCGTGGGCCTCGACCGCGTCGATGTCCTGAGTAGACAGTCGTGCGTTCGCGAGAGCCTTGCGGATCACGCGCTGCTGTGCGGGTCCGTTCGGGGCGGTGAGCCCGTGGGAGGCGCCGTCCTGGTTGACGGCCGAGCCCCGGACCACGGCGAGGACGCGCCGTCCGTTGCGCACGGCGTCGGACAGCCGCTCCAGGACGAGCACGCCGACGCCCTCGCCCCAGCCGGTGCCGTCGGCCGCGTCGGCGAAGGACTTGCATCGCCCGTCGGAGGCGAGCCCGCCCTGCCGGTGGAATTCGGTGAAGAGGCCGGAATGCGACATGACGGCGACACCGCCTGCCAGGGCCAGCGAGCAGTCGCCGTCGCGGAGGGACTGCGACGCCTGGTGCAGGGCGACCAGGGAGGACGAGCAGGCCGTGTCGATGGTGATGGCGGGGCCTTCCAAGCCCAGGGTGTAGGCGATGCGACCGGAGGCGATACTGGCGATGGTGCCGGTCAGAACGTGTCCGGCGACGTCCTCGGCCTCCTCGTCCAGTCGGGGGCCGTAATCGTGGTTCCCCATGCCGACGAAGACGCCCGTGTCCGTGCCGCGCAAGGAGGTCGGCGCGAGGCCTGCTCGTTCGAGGGCCTCCCAGGAGGTCTCCAGCAGCAGGCGCTGCTGCGGGTCCATCGCGGTGGCCTCGCGGGGTGAGATGCCGAAGAGTCCCGCGTCGAAGTCTGCCGCGCCGCTGAGGAAGCCGCCTTCCCTGGTGTGCGGCGTCGCCGGGTCGCCCGGCGACCAGCCCCGGTCGGCCGGGAAACCCGACACCGCGTCGCCGCCCGCGACCACCAGCCGCCACAGGTCCTCCGGCGAGGTCACCCCGCCGGGGAGACGGCATGCCATGCCCACTACCGCCACCGCGTCCTGGCCTCGGGACTCGACTTCCCGCAGCCGCTGCCGCGTCTGGTGCAGATCGGCGGTCACTCGCCGCAGGTACTCGACAAGCCGGTCGTTGTCCGCCACTGAAATCTCAGCTCCTCGACGTCATGCGGCACTACAGGTCACGGTGAAGCGGTGGTGGAGCGCGGGTGGCCCGAGGTCAGGTCAGCTCGCCGAACTCGCGGTCGATGAAGTCGAACAGCTCATCGGGGCTCGCCTCCGTCAGCCGCTCCGGCGAGGACGGCTCGGCGGCGCTGCCCGCGTCCGCCAGCCGCCACAGGATGTTCTGGAGCCGGGCGGTGATCTGCGCATGGTCGTCGTCGGGGGTGAGCAGGGCGAGCCCCGCCTCCAGATCGTCGATGCCGCGCAGGACGTCCCGGGTCGGATCGTCCTCGGGGAGCGCGAGCCCACGGAGGACCCGGTCTGCCAGTTCCGCCGGGTTGGGATGGTCGAACACCGCCGTCGCCGACAGGGTCACGCCGGTGGCGGCACGCAGGCGGTTGCGCAGTTCGACGGCGGTGAGAGAGTCGAATCCCAGATCGCCGAACGACTGCGTCTGGCCCACCCGGTCCGCTCTGGCATGACCGAGGACGGCGGCCACCGCCTCCCTGACGAGCGTGGTCACCCGGTGATGCCGCTCGCTCCTGGGCAGGGCGGCGATCTCCGCCATCCAGCGTGACGGCGAGCCGGTCTCGGCGGGCCGAGTGGATCGCGGCGTCGCGAAGGGGCCCGGCCCGCGTACCAGTCCGCGCAGGACGGCGGGAACCTCCTCGGCCGCGCGGCGCCCGAGTGCGGCGAGGTCCACCGCGGCCGCGACGGCGAGCACCGGCCGGGTCGTGAACGCCGTGTCCAGGAGTTCGAGCGCGTCGTGCGGCGCCAGCGGTCGCAGGCCCCAGCGGTGCAAGCGATGCTGATCCGTCGCGGCGAGTCCGGCGGTCATGCCCGTCTCTGCTGTCCACGGCCCCCAGGCCAGTGAGGTTCCGGCGAGCCCGAGGGCCCGCCGCCGGGCGATCAGCGCGTCCAGGAAGGCGTTGCCCGCGGCGTAGGCCCCTTGGCCCGCCGCGCCCCAGACGCCCGCGACCGAGGAGAACGTCAAGAACAGCGACAGGTCGAGGCCCTCGGTGGCCCGGTGCAGGTTCCAGGCGCCCGCGACCTTGGGCGCGAGCACCCGGGCCGCTCGTTCGGCGTCGATCGAGGACACGATTCCATCGGCCAGCACGCCCGCGGCGTGGACGACCCCGGCGAGCGGGAACTCCGGCGGGATCGCGTCGATCACCTCCGCGACCGCCTTCGGATCGGCGACGTCGCCGGCATGGACGGTCACTCGGGCGCCGGCCGCCTGAAGGTCGGCGACGAGGTCGGCGACACCCGGCGTGTCCCCGCCGCGACGGGACAGCAGCGCCAGCGACGCGACACCGTGCCGGGTGACCAGGTGCCGGGCCACGATCCGGCCCAGTCCGTCGGTGCCGCCGGTGATCAGCACGGTGCGGTTCGGCGGCACCGGCCGCGGAATCCGCAGGACGGCCTTGCCGATCAGCTCCGCTCCCGCCAATGCCCGCAGCGCGGGTCGCAGGTGCCGGAGCGGGTACTCGGTGATCGGCGGTGGCATGAGCACCTGGCGGTCGAAGAGTTCCCTCAGCTCGGTGAGCAGCGCGGCGACGACGTCGGGGTGCAGCGCCGAGACGTCGAAGGGGCGATAGGTGATGTCGGGGTACTCCTCGGCGATGGCCGCGGGGTCCCGCAGATCGGTCTTGCCCATCTCGAGGAAGACGCCGCCGGGCGCGGTCACCCGCAGCGACGCGTCGACAAAGGGTCCAGCCAGGGCGTTCAACACCACGTCGACGCCCCGCCCTCCGGTAGCGGCGAGCACGCTGGACTCGAAGTCCAGATCACGGGAGGACGAGATCCGCTCGTCGGGGATGCCCCAGTCACGCAGCACCTGATGCTTGCCGGGAGAGGCGGTGGCGAACACCGTCGCGCCCTTCGACCTGGCCACCTGCACCGCCGCCGCGCCCACACCGCCCGCCGCGGCGTGGATCAGTACCGATTGACCGGCGGACAGCTCCGCCAGCCCCGCGAGGCCGTACAGGGCCGTCAGGAAAACACTGGGCACCGCGGCCCCCTCGACGGCGGTCCACCCGGCGGGCAGCGGCGTCACCATGCGGCGGTCCACCGCCACCGAGGCGGCGAAGGCACCGGGCAGCACGCCCATGACCTGGTCTCCGAGCGCCACGTCGGTGACGTCGGCGCCGATCTCCACAACCGTTCCGGCGCCCTCGCCGCCGATCTCGACCACCCCCGGGTACATGCCCAGCGCAGCCATGGCGTCCCGGAAGTTCAGTCCGGCCGCGGCGACGGCGATCCGTACCTCGCCCGGGGCGAGGGCCGCGTCGCCCGTCGGCGATCCCGCCGAAGGCAGCGGGCCCACACCAGCCACCGATCCGGGGGTCGCCACGCCGACTCGCCACCGGCCACCCGTCACGATCACATCATCGGAGGCGGGCCGGTCGTCGGCGACCAGACCCCCCGGCCCCGTCACGTCGGCCGCGGCGACCTGTTCGCCCTGGTCGGTCCTGCCGTCCTGGCCCGGCTGCAGGACCCGCAGCGGAGCCATCCGCGGAGTCAGCACCCGCCCACCTCGGAGCGCGTACTGCACATCCGCGCCCCCGGCCAGCCGGGGAACCCCGCTCAGGCAGGCGGCGAGGGCGCCGACGGCGTCGGGGTCGCTGCTCGCCGGGTCGAGGTCCAGCAAGGTGATCCGGCCGGGGTTCTCGGTCTGTGCCGTGCGCAGCAGACCCCACACGGCGGCACCCGCCAGGTCGGGGACGCCGTCGGTCTCGCCGGTCGCGACGGCTCCGCGTGTCACCACGAGCAGGTGCGACGAGGCCAGGTGCTCCTCGGCAGACCACGTTCGCAGCACGTCCAGCATCCGCTCGACCGCGTGCCGGACGTCGTCGATCATCTCCGGTGCCGCGCCGGTCCGTGCGAGAGCGCCGCCGGGTACGACGAGCACGCTCGGGGCCGCCTCGCCCGTGGTGACCCGCGCGCTCACGTCGGCCAGGTCCGCTACGGAGGAGACGGACACCCCCGCCGCGACGAGCCCTCCGGTCAGTCCCTCGTCGATGGAGCCGAGCAGCGCCCACCAGCCGGCGTCGGCGGGCGGGTCCGCGGGGGACGTCGGCACCCAGTCCAGATCGAACAGTGCGTCATGGATGTCGAAGGCCGAGGTGGCGGGTCGCCCGCCGGTCACCGCGCGTCGCAGTGTCAGCCGGTCGACGGTGACGACCGGCGCGCCGTCGGCATCGACCGCCCTGACCTCGACGTCGCCGTCCTCGACAGTGCGCAGCGTGACCCGCAGTCGCGTGGCACCGGCGGCGTGGATTCGGACACCGGCCCACGAGAAGGGCAGGCGCACGCCCTTGGCCTCACCGGCGTCGCCGGATGGCAAGACTCCGACGGCATCGGTGAGGCCAAGGGCGTGCAGCGCCGCGTCGAACAGCGCGGGATGGACGCCGTAGGCAGGCGCCTCGCGCCATGCGGGCTCGGGCAACTCCACCTCGGCGAACACCGTGTCGGCGGCGACCCAGGCCGCGCGCAGCCCCTGGAATACCGGTCCGTAGACGAGGCCTGCTGCCTCGAAGGCCGCGTAGAGGCCGTCGGTGGACACTGGCACGGCCTCGGGCGGCGGCCAGGACTCCCGACCGGTTTCGCCGACGGGCGCAGAGGCGGGTTCCGCTTCGACCAGACGTCCGGTGGCGTGACTGGTCCACTCGGCGGTGGGGTCGCCTTCGGGGCGGGTGTAGACGGTCACCACGCGCTCGCTGTCTCGCGCGCGTTCGCCGATCGGGGTCGCCGCCCCGTCCGCGCTCTGGTCCGGTTGGTGATCATCGAGCCGGTCGAGCCGGACTCGGACGGCAAGACCGCCCTCGGCGGGCACGACCACCGGGGAGTGCAGCGTGAGCTCGTCAACCATCGGACTCCGCAGGTCGACCGCGGCGGCGAGGACGAGATCCACCAGGCCCGTCCCGGGGAACACCGCGGCGGGTCCCACCTGGTGGTCGGCCGTCCACGGCAGCGCCGCCGTGGAGAGCCTGCCGGTGAAGACGACGGCGCCGGAGTCGGGCAGGTCCACACGGGCTCCCAGCACGGGGTGACCTGACGAGACGAGCCCGAGTCCTGCCGCGTCGGTCGGCATCCGGCTGACATCCAGCCAGTACCGCTCGCGTTGGAAGGCGTAGGTCGGCAGATCGGCTGGGGCGGCGCCGGCGGGCAGGAGCGGGGAGAGGTCCACCGGCACGCCGTGCGCGAGGGACGCGGCGATGCCGGTCAGCAGGGCAGCTCGCTCGCCTCGGTCCGAGCGCAGCAGCGACAGGCACACCGGGCTCGCGGCGGCCGAACCGGTCGGGTCCATGTGATCCAGGGTGTCGCGGGTGAGCGCGGTCAGCACCGATCCGGGGCCGATCTCCAGCACGGTCGTCACGCCCAGTTCCGCCAGGGTGTGCACCGCGTTGACGTAGCGGACCGGCTCGCGGACCTGCCGCACCCAGTAGTCCGGGTCCGCCGCGTCCGACCGGCTCAGGAGGGTGCCCGTCACCGTCGAAACCACGGGAAGCGCGGCGGCGCCGAACTCCACATCGGCCAGCGCGAGGCGGTAGTCGTCGAGCATCGGATCGGTCAGCGGCGAGTGGAACGCGTGGGACACGGGAAGTCGACGGACCCTACGGCCTCGGTCCTGCCACCAGCGCAGCACCCGCTCCACCGCGTCGGCCTCGCCGGAGATCACGGTCGAGGACGGGCCGTTGGCCGCTGCGACGCCGACCCTGGCGACGAGCGCGGTCTCGATGTCGCGGCCGTGGTCGTCCGGTGTCGCATCGAGTTCGAGCAGCCCGATTCGCACCTCGTCCGCTGTGGCCGCAACGGAGGCCATCGCGCCGCCCTCGGGCAACTGCTGCATCAGCCTCGCCCGTGCCGCCACCACGCGGCAGGCCTGCGGCAACGACCACAACCCCGCCACGTAGGCGGCAGTGAGCTCGCCCAACGAGTGGCCCGCAACGACGGCCGGGGTGATCCCGAAGGACTCCAACAGACGGACAAGGGCCACCTCCACCGCAAACAAAGCAGGCTGGGCGAGCCCGGTGTCGTCGATCGTCCGGGCACCGGGAGGCTGCGCGGGCTCGGTGGCGAACACGGCCTCCCGCAGGGAGAACCCCAACAACGGGTCCAGTTCCGCACACACCTCATCAAAGGCGGCGGCGAACAGCGGGTAGTGCTCGTAAAGCTCGCGTCCCATCCCGGCGTGTTGGGAGCCCTGCCCGGTGAAGACCATCGCCACCCGTCCCGTCTGCCGGGCGGTTCCGCGCACGACACCAGGGGCGTCACGGTCGTCGGCCACCGCGGTGAGGCCGGCGAGGAGTTCGGCTCGGTCGGAGCCGAGCACCACCGCTCGGTGGTCGAGCCGCGCACGTGACCTGGTCAGTGCGACGGCCACCTGGACGGGAGACCACTCGGAGTCGGCGGCGAGTCGTTCGAGGAGCCGCGCGGCCTGGGCACGCAGCGCCTGCGCCGACCCACCCGAGATCACCCACGGCGGGGTCGAGGACGGAGCCTCGGTCGCCCCGTGGGTCGGCTGTTCCGCGTCGGACTCGTGGGTGCTGTCGTGGGTGCTGTCGTGGGCCGGGGGCTGTTCGAGGATGACGTGGGCGTTGGTGCCGCTGATCCCGAACGAGGACACCGCGGCCCTGCGGGGACGGTCCACCTCGGGCCACGGCCGCGACTCGGTCAGCAACTCCACCGCACCCGACGACCAATCCACCTGCGACGTGGGCTCACCCACATGCAGGGTCCGCGGCAACACCCCATGCCACATCGCCATGACCATCTTGATCACACCAGCCACACCCGCAGCAGCCTGCGTATGCCCGATGTTCGACTTCACCGAACCCAGCCACAACGGCATACCCTCGGCACGGTCCTGCCCCGTAGGTCGCCAACAGAGCCTGCGCCTCAATCGGATCACCAAGCCGGGTACCGGTGCCGTGTGCCTCCACGACGTCAACGTCCCCAGTGGACAAACGCGCGTTCGCCAAAGCCTGACGGATCACCCGCTGCTGCGACGGACCATTCGGCGCCGTCAACCCATTCGACGCACCATCCTGATTCACCGCCGAACCCCGCACGACAGCGAGAATCCGCCTGCCGTTGCGCACCGCATCCGACAACCGCTCCAGAACAACAAGCCCGACACCCTCGGAGAAACCCGTGCCATCCGCCGCATCCGCGAACGACTTACACCGACCATCCGACGCGAATCCGCCCTGGCGCGCGAACTCGCCGAAGAGCCGGGGCGTGGTCATGACCGTGACCCCGCCGGCCAGGGCGAGGGAGCATTCGCCCTGGCGCAGCGACTGGACGGCCAGATGCAGCGCCACCAGGGAGGCCGAGCAAGCCGTATCCACCGTCACCGCGGGGCCTTCGAGATCAAAGGAGTACGCGATGCGTCCCGAGGCGACGCTCGCCGCCCCACCGGTCATGACGTGTCCGACCGCCTCAGGTGACTCGGCGAGCAGCGCCCCGTAGTCGCTGCCGTTGGTCCCGACGAAGACACCGGTCCGGCTGCCCTGCAGCGTCTCGGCGGGGATGCCCGCGCGTTCCCAGGACTCCCATGCCGTCTCCAGCAGCAACCGCTGCTGGGGATCCATCGCGGAGGCCTCGCGGGGGGAGATCCCGAAGAACTCAGCGTCGAAGTCGCCCGCGTCGCAGAGGAAGCCGCCGACCCGCGCGTAGGGACTGTCCGGGTGCAGCCGCTCAGGGTCGTACCTTCCCTCACGCTGCCAGCCTCGATCGTCGGGGAAGTCCGCGATCGCGTCGAACTCGGCCGAGAGCAGTTCCCAGAGCTCCTCCGGCGAGGTCACTCCGCCGGGCAGCCGACAGGACATGCCGACGATGGCGATGGGCTCGTCCGCCGGACTCTGCTGTGACGGCGACGTCGCGCCGGACTCGTCGGCGGGACCGGCCGGGGCGGGCTGGGCACCCGTTGATCCGAGCTGTGCGCCGAGCTCGGCCCACAGCCTGCCGGTGAGCGCCTGCACGGTGGGGTGGTCGAAGGCGACCGTCACCGGCAGGCGGAGCCCGGTGTCCGCCGCGAGGCGGTTGCGGAGGTTGATCGAGGTCAGCGAGTCGAAGCCGAGGTCGCTGAAGGCGCGGCCCACGGAGACCTCCGCGGCGGAGCCGTGCCCCAGTTCGGCGGCCACCCGGTTGCGAACCGCGTCGAGCAGCACCTGCTCCGCTTCGGCGGCGGGCAGTCCGCGCAGGCGCCGCAGCAACGGTGCCGCGTCGTCGGCCGTGTTCCGGGGGCGGGACGGTCGTCGTTCGGACGGCGTCACGAACCCCTGGAAAAGCGCGGGCAAGGCATCCGCCGCGTCGGGAGACCGCAGCTCCGTTCTGTCGAGGCGCACCGGGGCGAGCAGCGGCTCCCCTGCGGCCAGCGCCGCGTCGAGAAGACGCAGGCCCTCCGCCTCGGGCAGGGCGGCCAGGCCCCGCAGTCCGGCGCGGGCCACATGCACGTCGCCAAGGCGACCGGCCATACCCGTGCGGTCCTCCCACAACCCCCAGGCCAACGAGGTGCCGGGCAGTCCGGCAGCCTGCCTGCGGGCGGCCAGGGCGTCCAGGAAAGCGTTCGCTGCGGCGTAGTTGCCCTGTCCTCCGCCACCGATCAGTCCGGCCACGGAGGAGAAGAGGACGAACATCGACAGGTCGGTGTCCTGCGTCAGTTCATGCAGATGCCAGGCGCCGTCGATCTTCGGGCGGAGCACCCGATCAACCTGGTCGGCCGTCAGCGAGGACACCAGCGCGTTGTCCAGCACCCCCGCGCAGTGGACCACCGAGGTAAGAGGATGCGTCGCGGGGATGGAGTCGAGCACCTCGACGAGCCGATCTCGGTCCGCGACGTCGCAGGCGGCGACGGCGACGGCGGCGCCATGCTCGGCGAGTTCGGCGACGAGTTCGGCGACGCCGGGCGCGGCCGGGCCGCGGCGTCCGACCAGGAGGAGCCGACGGGCGCCGTGCTCGGTCACGAGGTGCCGGGCGACGATCCTGGCCAGGCCGCCGCCCGCCCCAGTGATGAGGACCGTGCCCTCGGGTGAAAGCACGGGCCGCGCAGGCAAGGACGCCGTCGCGACCTCGGAGAGGGCCGGAGCGACGAGGCGGCCCTCGCGGATCGCCGTCTGCGGCCTGCCCTCGGCGATCGCGGCTCGCAGCAATCGGTGGGATTCCGGCGCGTCGTCGACGTCCACGAGCAGCACCCGGTCGGGGTTCTCCGACTGCACCGTCCGCACCAGACCCCACAACGGGGCGTGCACGAGGTCCGGCACGTCCTCGTCGGCTCCGACGGCCACAGCCCGGCCGGTGAGCACCACCAGGGTCGTCGCCGTCCACCGCTCATCGGCCAGCCAGGCCCTGATCAGCTCGATCGTGCGGTGCACGGCATCGCGAGCGGCGTCGGCGAGCGCCAGTCCGCCGATCGGGCTCGGCTGGGCCATCAACACCACGGTGGTCGGCGGCGGCGCGTCCGGCGACAGCGCCGCGCCGAGCTCAACCAGTCCGGGATGGACCGTCACGGTCAGCCCCGAGTCACGCAGTGCGGCCGTCGGCTCGTCGGCCGCGCCAAGCACCGCCCACCGCTCGTCGTCCCCGGCCGGGGACGACGCGTCGACCTCGGTCCATCGCATCCGAAGCAGCGATCCGGCGGAGCGGGAGTGCCGGACGGCGGGCTGGACAGGTCGCAAGGTCGCCGAGCCGACGACGGCGACCAGCTCGCCGTCGAGGTCGGTGAGATGTAGCGACACCACGTCCGGCGCCGACGGCCGCACGTGCACGCGCAGCGCCTCGGGCATGGGGGCGTGGCACGTCGTATCGGTAAAGGCGAACGGCCGCGCCTGCCGTCCGGTGGTCGCGTTCCACGCCAGCAGGGCGGCGTCGAGCAGACCGGGATGGAGGAGGAACGTCTCCTCGTCCCGCAGGTCCGCGGGCAGCGCCACGTCAACGACGAGGTCGTCGCCGTGACGGCGCACTGTGCGCAGGCACCGCCACGCCGCCATCCCCTCCTCCTCCGCCGGGGGCAGCACCGAGATTTCGGTCGTCTCGTCGGCGGGCGGAAGCGGCACGGGGACGGCGGGCCGGGAGTCGGCTGGCCGGAGCAGGCCGGTGGCATGGGTCGTCCAGCCGGCTCCCGGCCCGCCGTCGGCGCCTTCGGCCCGGCTGTGCAGGATCAGCGATCGGGCTCCCGACGCCTCGGGGGCGGACAACGTGAGCTGCCACTGTGCCGCGCCGTCTACGGGGAGGACGAGTGGGGTCTCCAGCACCAGCTCGGCGACCTGGTCCAGACCGAGAGTCTCTCCCGCCCAGCAAACGAGGTCGAGGACGGCGCTGCCGGGCAGGAGTTCGGCACCGTGTGCCCGATGACCCGCCAGCACAGGATGGGAAGAGGCCGAAACCCTGCCGGTGAAGACCACGCCGTCCGAGTCCGCCAGTACGAGTGCGGAGCCCCGCAGGGGGTGCGGCCGTGGGTCCAGGCCGGCCGCACCCGGATCGGCCGCCTCGCCGTGCTGCTCGCGCAGCCAATACCGCTGTCGTTGGAAGGGATACGTCGGCAGGTCGATGCGCTGCGGTCGCGCCCCGTCGAAGGCCGGGGTCCAGTCCACGGCCACGCCCCGCACGTGCGCCTCCCCCAGTGCGCAGAGCAGGCGGCGGCGATCAGCCTCGTCACGGCGCAGCGTCGACAGCACGACGGTGTCCTCGGCACGGCCCTCCAGCGTCTCCTGGAGGCCAACGGCGAGCACCGGGTGGGCACTGACCTCAATGAACGCGTCGGCTCCCTCGGCCGCGACGGTCTCGACGGCCTGCTGAAACTCCACGGTGGCACGCAGACCGCGATACCAGTACTCGCCGTCCAGTTCGGCCGTGTCGATCAGCTCGCCCGTGACGCTGGAGACGAACGGGACGGACGCCGACCGGGGTTTCAGCCCAGCCAGCGACTCGATGAGCTCCGTACGCAGCGACTCCACGCACGCGGAGTGCGAGGCGTAGTCCACCGCGATGCGCCGGGCCCGGATCCCGCCCGCCTCGCAGTCGGCGAGGAACCCCTCCAGAGCCTTGGACTCACCGGAGACGACGGTCGAAGTCGGCCCGTTGACCGCCGCCACCCAGAGCCGATCCGCCCACCGCGCCAGCGCGGCCGCGACCGTCTCGCGGTCGGCCGAGACCGAGGCCATCCCGCCCGTGCCAGCCAGCCGTACCAGCGCCGAGGCGCGCAGCGCCACCACCCGGGCCGCGTCGGCGACGGTGAGCGCGCCGACCACGCAGGCCGCGGCGATCTCACCCTGCGAATGGCCGACCACGACCTCCGGCGACACCCCGTGGGCCTGCCACACCTCGGCCAGCGACACCATCACCGCCCAGAGGACCGGCTGCACCACGTCCACTCGGGTCAGAGCCGCCTCGTCCGAGAGCACCTCGCGCAGTGACCAGTTGACGTGGGGAGCCAGCGCAGCCTCGCACTCCGCCATGCGCCTCGCGAAGGCGGGTGAGGCGGCGAGCAGGTCGACCGCCATGCCCACCCACTGCGAACCTTGGCCGGGGAACACGAACGCCACCCGCCGGGGCGAGGCGCCAGCCTCTCCTCGGCGGAGCGTCGGCGCGGCCTCGTCGTCGGCGAGGCTCCGCAGGCCTCGCCGCAGCGTCGACTCGTCGTCCGAGACCACGACGGCCCGGTGTTCCAGCAGCGATCTGGTCGTGGCCAGGGAGAATGCGACGTCGGCTGGCCGCAGGCCGGGATCGTCCTCCAGCCGGGCCAGCAGCCGCTGACCCTGTTCCCGGAGCGCGGCGGGCGTCCGACCGGACAGAATCCAGGGCAGGGCTCCCGGGGCGACCGCCTCGTCGGGTGCGGTCGCGGGTGAGGAGCCGGCGCACTCCGCCGCCGAGGGCGGCTGCTCGAGGATGAGGTGGGCATTGGTGCCGCTGATGCCGAAGGCGGACACGGCGGCACGGCGGGGCCCGTCGGTCCTCGGCCACTCCCTGGTCGCGGTCACCAGCGACAGTCCAGCCGAGGACCAGTCCACGTGCCGTGTCGGCTCGTCGACGTGCAAGGTGCGGGGCAGGATGCCGTGCTCCATGGCCAACACCGTTTTGATCAGGCCCAGGATGCCCGCGGCGGCCTGAGCGTGACCGATGTTGGACTTGACCGAGCCCAGTAACAGCGGCCGGTCGGCCGGGCGGTGCGGTCCGTACTCCGCGGCCAGCGCGTTGGCCTCGATCGGATCGCCCAGGGTGGTCCCCGTGCCGTGTGCCTCCACCACGTCGATCTCGGCGGCGCCCACTCGCGCGTTGGCCAGTGCCTGGCGGATCACCCGTCGCTGGGCGGGACCGCTGGGCGCGGCCAGTCCGTTGGAGGCGCCGTCCTGGTTGACGGCGCTGCCCTTGATGACCCCGAGGACACGATGGCCGTTGCGCCGCGCGTCGGCCAGCCGCTCCAGCAGCACGACGCCCGCGCCCTCAGCCCAGGCGGTACCGTCCGCGGCGGCGGCGAACGGCTTGCACCGCCCGTCGGGTGACAGCGCCCGCTGTCGGCTGAACTCGACGAACATGCCGGGGTGGGAGAGCACCGCGACGCCGCCCGCGACGGCGAGGGAACTCTCGCCCTGCCGCAGCGACTGGCAGGCGAGGTGCACGGCCACGATCGACGAGGAACAGGCGGTATCGACCGTGATCGCGGGCCCCTCAAGGCCGAAGGTGTAGGCGATGCGCCCAGAGACGACGCTGGCGGTGTTGCCGGTCATGAGATAGCCCTCGAGACCGGCGGGCGCGTGGTGCAGGCGCGGGGCGTAGTCCTGGGCGATGGCGCCGAGGAAGACTCCGACGTCGGTGCCCCGCAGCGATCCCGGGTCAAGACCCGCCCGCTCGAAGAGTTCCCACGAGGCTTCCAGCAGCACCCGCTGCTGCGGCTCCATCGCCATGGCCTCACGGGGGCTGATGCCGAACAAGCCGGCGTCGAAGCGGTCAACGCCGTCGAGGAAGCCGCCGGAGGTCGTGTATGTGGTGCCGGGATGCGCCGGGTCGGGATGGTAGAGGCGGGTCAGATCCCAGCCGCGATCGGTGGGGAACGCGGAGATCGCGTCGCGGCCCTCCGCGACGAGGCGCCACAGCTCCTCCGGCGAGTTCGCGCCGCCGGGTGCCCGGCAGGTCATGGCGACGACGGCGATCGGGTCGTCGGGGGCCGAGGGCGTCACGGGCGGCATCGCCAGCTCGTCCGAGGACGCTCCGACCAGTGCGGCCAGCACGTGGGCGGCAAGCGCGTCGGGGGTTGGGTGGTCGAACGCGGTGGTGACGGGTAGGTCGAGGCCGGTCACGCTGTTCAGTGCGTCCCGTAGCCGTACGGCGGCCAGCGAGTCGAGGCCGAGGCCGAGGAAGGTGGTCGCGCCGTCGATCGCGTCGCCGCTCGCCGCGGTGAGCACGCCGGCGGTCTCCGTCCGCACCAGCCGCCGCACGAATCGACGCCGCTCGACGTCGTCGAGGACGGCGAAACGCTGAGCAAGGGCCGTGTGCGCGGAGACCGGCCCCGTCGCCGCGGCCCCGTCGACCGGGTCGGACTCGGCGTCCGCGGCTCTGTCGCCGCCCGGTCGTACCAGGTCGCTCGGGGACGGCAGGGGGACCCGGTGGGCACCCGAACCCGCGTACACCGCCGAGGCTTCGACATCGACGCCCGTCGCCCGGGCCTCCACGACGGCGCGTCGGAATCGGTCCGGCCCACCCTCCCCTCGGCGCAGGGTCTCCAGCACCACGGCGTCAACGCCGAGTTCCTCGACGGTCTGACGCATGGCGACGGTGAGCACCGGATGCGGGCTCATCTCCAGCAGCGCGTCGGCGCCATCGCCGAGCAGGGTGCGGACCGCCGGGTCGAACAGGACCGTGCTGCGCAGGTTGCGCGCCCAGTAGACGGCCGTCAGCTCGGCGGTGTCGATCAGTCGGTTGTGGACGGCGGAGTAGAACGGGACGGTCGAGCTGCGCGGGGTGATCGGCGCGAGATCACGCAGGAGCCGGTCGTGCAGGAGATCGACCTGGCGGGAGTGCGCGGCGAGCCCGACGGGGATCAGCTGAGCTCGGATGCCGTCGGCGACCAGCTCGGCGGAGAGCTCGCGCACCGCATCGGCGTCGCCGGAGACCACGATCGACGCGGGGCCGTTGACGCCCGCGATGTCGATCCTCTCGCCCCAGGGCGCGAGCCTGGGGCGCAACCGTTCCAGGGGCAGCGACACCGAGGCCATCTCGCCGTGTCCCGACAGTTCCGCCTGCAGCCGGCTCCACAGCACCGCCACGCGAGCCGCGTCGGCCACCGACAGGGCGTCAACGGCCTGTGCGGCAGCGACCTCGCCGAGGCTGTGCCCCACGACGGCCGTCGGGTCCACCCCGACCGACCGCCAGAGCCGGGACAGCGAGACCATGACCGCCAGTAGGGCGGGCTGGACGACGTCGGGCTGCTGCAATGGCGGCTGTCCCGGCTCTTGACGAAGGACACCGAGCAGGGACCAGTCCGCGAACTCGGCGAAGGCGGCGTCGTATTCGGCCATGTGCTGAGAGAAGACGGGGGCGGTGTCGAGGAGTTCGCATGCCATACCCGCCCACTGCGAGCCCTGCCCCGGGAAGACGAAGGCCACGGCCCTGGGCGTGGCACCGCGCGCGCCGAGGACCCCGGTTCCCGTGCGGCCTGCGGCCAGGGCGGTCAGCCGCTCCCCCAGCTCGCCCGGGTCCGCGCCGAAGACCGCGGCACGCCTACGGTGGAGCGGACGTGTCGTGCCGAGCGTGTATGCGACGTCGATGGGGGCGAGCCCGGGTCTGGCCGCGAAGTGGGTGGCGAGCCTGCGGGCCTCCTCGCGCAAGCTCGCGTCGTTCGGAGCGGACAGAAGGAGCCCCACCGAGGTGTCGGCATCAGGGGCGTCGCCTACCGCAGCGGCGGCGTGGCCGGCGGCGGGGGGCACGGCCGCGACGCGGTAGGGGCCGCCCTCGGCGGCTCCGGTGGTGGCGGGGATCAGGAGGGCAGGCGGGACGGATTCGCCGGAAGACGGGGCGTGGTCGGCGGGACGGCCGGCCTCGCGGTCCCGCAGCAGCGCCAGCACCCGAAGCAGCCGGGCGACGCCGACGAACTCGACGGCGGGATCGTCGGCGAAGTCGCAGACCAACTCGGCCTCGGCGAAATCGGGCACCTCGGCGGCGGCGCCGAGGCCCGGCTCGACGGCGGTGCGGGCGGCCTCGTCGAGGAGGAGGCCGCGCACCGAGGCCCCGTCGTCCTCCGCGCGGCGCCGCGTCGTGAGGACGACCACCGCGGTGTCGGGCAGTCCGTCGGCACCCCCGGCCTCGGGGGTTGGCGCGGCCATCGCCCGAGGAGAGGTGCCTCCCGCGATCACGACGTCGACGGAGGCGTCCGCCACCCAACGCGCGCCCGCGTGCACGGCGTCGAGCGCGGTCGGGCTAGTGCGAGTCCGGACGTGCGTCGCGGGTACGCCGAGCGCGACGGCGAGACGGTCGGCGAGGCCGGGAGCGGTCCAGGTCGCGGACTCCGAGGACGGCAGGGCGAGCACCACGCCTACCCGAGGCGGGGCAACCGCACCGACGGCGATCCCCGCGTTCGCCAGTGCCGCCCGGCACAGAACCTCGACCGTCGGCTCCGCAGGCTCACGACGAACCGCGTCGGCGATGGGTGGCTCGTCCGCCGTCACCGCCTGCTCGGCGGCGACGAGCGCCGCGTCGGCCAGCTCCCACGCCGGATCGTCCAGCGGCCCAGGCCCGACGGGCCACGGAGCGCCAGAGGAGCCGCCAGGCTGGTCGCGGACATCGCGTGCGCGGGTCGCGACGTGGCAGGCCGCGCCCACGACCGCCACAGCCGAGGCGAACCGCTCAGCTCTGCTCCGACCGTCCGAAACGGAGTCGCTCGTCATCAGCGCCGCCACTTCCCCTCGTCGTCTTCCCACCCACGTCCCGCAGCGACCGGGAACGGCGGGCGGCGGCGAGCGCCACCCTCCCCGAACGCCATCGTGGTTGAGAGACCCCATTCCACGACGTCGGAAGAACCTTCATTCCGGGCTGCCAGGATACGAACATTACGACCGAACCCACCCCTACAATGAACCCCTCATCACCCCTGCCTAAATGCGCATAAAGCGAATTGACACCCGCTTCCCGAGTGCGGGGTGTACCCGTATTATCCGACGCATCGCCGGTTTCGAAAGAATAGGGCGACGTCGCCCCGGGATCGGTTCTCCGAACACCGCGCACACCGGCCAACAACAGGCCCGTAGGGGTTGGCAGCCCCGACCGCGATGCATACGATCAGTCGAGTTCAGCCCTCGCAAACGGGCGAAATCGACTGGCTTCGCACCATCGCTCGTCGGCGTCACGAAAAAGCACCAGCATCGAAATTCATCGAGGAGAACCATGTCCGAGACTCTGAACTCTTCCGGCTTCTTCGAGCTGGGTTCCGACGATCCACAGCGGACCGAAGAATTCTATGGCAGCCTGTTCGGCTGGAACTTCGGGCCCGGCCACGGCAGGCCGTACACCTTCATCACGCTGCCGAACGGCCGGATGCTCGGCGCGCTGTGGGACACCACGGAGGAGCCGGGCACGGGTCTTCCCCCGAACTACATCGTGAACGTCATCGAGGTGGCCGACGTCGAGGACACCGTCCGGCGCGCCACCGAGGCGGGCGGCACCGTGGTCATCTCCCCGACACGGGTCGAGCAGGGCACACACTTCGCTTACCTGCGCGACCCTGCGGGGCTGCTCTTCGCCGTGGCTACTCCGGTGGCCGAGCAGCAGGGCTGACATTCCCACGAGCACGATGTTCGGCCCGGCTCCGGGGCCGCAGGCACGCTTTCGAGAGGCAGGACAGTGACCCAGAACATCCCCTCCGCCGACGAGATCGGCGATTTCTACGATCTCGTCGGCCCCGCGTTACGCGACGTGTGGGACGACAACTGCCATTTCGGCTACTGGCTCGACGATGACGACGAGAGCAGCGTCGAAGAGGCCACCGACCGCTTCACCGACATCCTGATCGACAAGCTCGATTTGGGCGAGGGCAGTCGGCTACTCGATGTGGGGTGCGGGTTCGGCAAGCCCGCCATGCGCATCGCGCGCACGACCGGCGCAGTGGTCGTCGGCGTCACCATCAGCAAACACCAGGTCACCGAGGCGACCCGCCGGGTCGAGGAGTCCGGTCTCAGCGAACAGGTGAGCTTCCAACTGGAGAACGCCATGAAGATGCCGTTCCCCGACGCGTCGTTCGACGCGGTGCTGGCGTTCGAATCGATCATCCACATGGACCGCCCCACCGCGCTCGCCGAGATGGCCAGGGTCCTTAAGCCGGGCGGTCGGCTCGTGATCACGGACATGATCGAGCGTGCGCCGAAGGGCACCGAGGCGAAGTCGGTCGCGGAGCTGGCGTTCGAGGTGGAGGTCGACCCGCTCCCCCGCGCCGAGGACTATCACGACCTACTGAGCGGGACCGACATCACGATCGAGGAGCTACTCGACGTCACCGAGCACACCAAGTACACGCCGCAGCGGCTGGGCACCCAGTTCAGCCGGATTCGCGAAGAGGTCGAGAGCCGCTACGGCGATCAGGCCGACGACCTGATGAAGCGCGCCGTCGCGCCGCTGTCGGGTGCCATCGAGATCGGCTACCTCGTCGTGGTCGGCCGTCGCGCCGCATCGACGGCCTGATCGCCACACCGCCACACCCGCCGACCGCGGGCGCGGCCTCACGAGGAGCCGAGAGTATGAGTGAGCGTCATCTGGACCAGTACGGCCAACTGCCTCAGGAGATTCGAGACGACCCCTATCCCTGGTACGACCGCCTCCGTGCCGAGGCACCGGTTCAGCAGGTCACCCTCCCCCATGGGGAGGAGGCCTGGCTGATCACACGCTACAGCGACGCCCGCGAGGCGCTCAATGATCCGAGACTGTCCAACGATCCGGCGAACGGCAAGGCTCCGGCGCCGGTGGGTTTCCGGCACATGGGCAACTCCGATCCGCCCGACCACCTCCGGCTCCGGCGGCTGGTGGCCAAGGTGTTCACCCCCCGCTACATCGCGACGCTACGTCCGGTCATCGAACGGACGGCCGCCGAGCTGCTCGATTCGATCGCCGATCACTCGGCGGTCGATCTCATCTCGGAGTACGCGCATCCGCTGCCGTTGACGGTGATCTGCGAGATGCTCGGCGTCCCGAGTTCCGACCACGACGCGCTGCGGGGCTGGTTCGCCACGATGGCGGCGATCGGGGCGGCGCCAGCCGACGAGTTGGAGGCGGCGTTCGGCAGCCTCATGGCGTACTTCTCACAGCTCATCGTGGCGAAGCGGGCCGAACCGGGCGACGACCTGCTGTCCGAGCTGACGGCGGTGCGGGACGGCTCCGACGCCCTGGACGACACCGAGCTGCTCAGCATGGCGTTCGCTCTGGTCGGCGCCGGCCACGAGACGGTGACGAATCTGATCGGCAATACCGTTGTCACGCTGCTGCGCTCCCCGGCGCAGCTGCGCGAGGTCCTCGACGATCCCACTCTGATCCCTTCGGCCGTCGAAGAGGTGCTGCGCTTCGAGTCGCCGGTGCCCTCGGCTGGCGCGCGATACACCACGGAGCCGGTGATGATCGGCGGGGTGGAGATCCCGGCGAACGAACACGTGATGATTGGTCTGGGCATCAGCAACCGCGACCCGGAGCGGTTCGACGCGCCCGCGGACTTCGACCTTCATCGCGGCGACATCGCGCATCTCGCCTTCGGCCATGGCAGGCATTTCTGCATCGGGGCGCATCTCGCCCGGCTGGAGGCGGAGATCGCGGTCGCCACACTGTTGGCCCGTCATCCCGGCACAGCCTTCGCCGATCCGGATGCCCCGGTGGAATGGCTCGACGGAGTGGCCCGTCGGGGCGTCCGCAGTCTCTTCCTCTCGTTGCGCTGAGGCCCGCGCTCCACCGTGAAGGCCGGTCATCCCGCTGTCGTCTCGGGATGGCCGGCCTTCAGCGTCGTTCAGCGCTTTTCAGTGGTAAACCCGCTTGGCGCGGTGGTCGATCTCGGCCATGAGTCCGGCCAGTTGCCGCGAGCGCGTCGCCGACGTGATCGGACGTCGGCCACTGCGGACCACGTCGGCGAACTCGACGATCATGGCTCGGAACTGGTGGGCGGCGGGCAGGATGATCTCTTCGCGGTCGCCCGACCGGTCCAGCACGATGACCGGCCGATGCGTCTGGTGCGGGGTGAAGGCCCGCTCCAGATCCATCCGCCCCATGCTGCCCGCCACACCGTAGTGGGAACGGTAGGAGTTCTCCAGGCCGAAGCCCAGCCGGACCTGCGCCCCGGTCGCTGTGGTCAGCAGCGCGCTTCCCGACAGATCGACGTCGCGCCGCCGGTCGTGCCGCAGGACCGCGCCCACGAGTTCCAGCTCCGGCCCGAGGAAGTGCAGGGCGGCGCCCAACGGATACACGCCGACGTCCAGGAGCGCCCCGCCACCGAGTTCTCGGACGTGCCGGATGTCGGACTCCGGGCGCGGCGGGACGGCGAAGGTGCTCTCGAAGCCGAGGACCTCCCCGATCGCGCCCTCCGCTATGAGGTCCCGCACGGCGGCGTGCTGGGAGTGGCGGAGGTACATCGAGTTCTCCATGAGCACCAGCCCGCGCTCCTCGGCGAGCCGGAGCAGGCGCGCGGTGGTGTCGGGGTCGGTGGAGAGCGGCTTCTCCACGAGGACGTGCCTGCCCGCGTGCAGTGCCTTCTCCACCCATTCCGCATGGAGTGCGGGCGGCAGCGGGATGTACACCGCGTCGATGTCCGCAGAGTCGAGCAGTCGTTGATAGCCGGTCACGGCGATCGCGTCGAATCTCTTCGCGAAGTCCGCGGCCTTGGCGGCGTCTCGGCTGCTCACGGCGACCAGCCGGGCCTGGTCGACCTCAGCCAGCGCGGGCAACGTTCGTCGTGCGGCGATGTCGGCGCAGCCCAGCAGTCCGAAACGCACGGCGCGGCCCGACGTGGTGCGGTCCATGTCTCTCCTATCTCGTTCACACTCGTCGGGCCGGGAACTGCCTCGCCCTCGTCAGGAGAGGCCGAGATCCCGGTCAATGAGGTCGAAGAGCTCCTCGTCGGAGGCCGAGTCGAGCCCGTCTGCCTGCGCCGTCGGCACCGAGGCCGTAGACCGCGCCTCGATCTCCGCTGTGAGGCTGCGCAACCGATCCGCCAGCGCGGGAAGGCGAGAGTCCTGCGCTGACAGGAACGGCAGCTCCTCCCGCAGTCGGTCCAGCCCGCGCAGCAGGTCGCCGACGTCGGCGGCGTCCTCCGGGACGACCAGCTCGGCCAATAGGTGCTCGGCCAGGGCGGCTGGCGTCGGATAGTCGAACACCAGCGTCGCCGGGAGTGCGAGTCCGGTGGCGGCGACGAGCGCGTTGCGCAGTTCGACCGAGGTCAGCGAGTCGAAGCCCAGGTCGGTGAACGGCCGTTGGGCCCGCACCGCGTCGGACGTCCGGTGACCGAGCGCCGAGGCAGCCTCCCGGCACACCAGCTCCAGCACGGCTCGCTCGCGCTCCTCCGGGGCCAGCGCTGGCAGGTCGGCGGCGAACGTCGCGCGTCGACCGGTCGAACCCACCGCCGTCGGCCGCGAGGGCACGAGTTCCCGGAGAATCGCGGGCACGTCCCGCTCCCGCCCAGACTCAACGCGCCCGACGTTCAGATGGATGGGAACGATCACCGGCACGGCACTGCCGCAGCCGAGGTCGAACGCCGCCAGGCCGTCCGCGACCGACCAGGCGGCCGCTCCCCGGCCCGTCTGGCGACGACGTTCGTCCATGGCCAGGTTCGCGGCCATGCCGCCCGACGTCTCGTCCCACGCGCCCCAGGCGAGGCTCGTCGCGGCGAGGCCGCTGGCCCGCCGCTGCTGGGCGAGAGCGTCGAGAAAGGTGTTCGCCGCGGCGTAGTTGCCCTGCCCCGGCGCTCCGAGCACGCCCGCCGCCGAGGAGAACAACACGAACAGTGCGAGGTCGTCGGCGGCGGTCAGCTCGTGCAGGTGCCAGGCACCATCGACCTTGGGCCGGAACACGGCCCGGACCTGCTCGGCGCTCATCGACGTGATCACGCTGTCGGCCAGCACGCCTGCCGTGTGCACGACGCCCACCAGGCGACGGTGACGTCTGATCTCGGCCAGCACGTGCGAAAGCGACTCCCGATCCCCGACGTCGCAGGACAGGATCGACACCGAGGCGCCAGCCTCGGTCAGTTCGGCGGTCAGGGCGTCGGCACCCGGGGCATCGGGACCCCGCCTGCTGGTGAGCACCAGGTGACGCACGCCGTGCTCGGCCACGAGATGCCGGGCCACGGCGGCGCCCAGCGCCCCGGTCCCGCCGGTGACGAGCACTGCGCCGGCCGGATCGAGGTCGGGCATGCCCGGCCCTTCGGTCGTCAACCGGGCGAGTCGCGGGGCGATAGCGCGGCCTGCTCGGACGGCGAGAGCGGGTTCGTCGGGTGCGACGACCGACGCCTGGATCGAGTCGGGGTCGTCGTCGAGGTCAACGACCCGGATCCGTCCGGGATGTTCGGACTGCGCGGAGCGGAGCAGCCCCCAGACGGCGGCTGCGGCCGGATCGGCCACGTCGCCGTCCGCCGTCACCGACGTCGCCCCCCTGGTGAGGACGAGCAGCCTGGTGTCGGCCAGATGGCCGGCCGCCAGCCAGTCCCGCACGGTGGCGAGCGTCAACTCGACCATCTCGTGAGCCGCACGAGGCGGCCCTGCCGAAGGCCCGCTGTGGGGCTGGAACACGACCACGGCGGGAGGCCGTGACCCGTCGAGGTCGTCGAGCGTGCCCGCGGAGACGACGTCGACGCCCGCGGCGCGGAGTCCCGGCAGGACGTCGAGATGATCCGGGCCGAGCTGTGCCCAGCGCAGGTCGCGGTCCTGCGGCGTGGTGCCAACGACCGGAGTCCAGTCCACCTGATACAGCGAGGACGCCACCGACCGCTCGGCCGAGGTGAACTGGTCGGCGGCGACCGGCCGCAGCGCCAGCCCGCGCACCGCGGCGACCGGGTGTCCTTCGCCGTCGGCGAGCAGCAGCGACAAACCGCCGTGCGGCAGCGCGGTGAGACGGACCCTCAGGTACGTGGCGCCCACCGCGTGCAGACGGACCCCCGACCAGGAGAAGGGCAGCCGCGCCTGCGAGGTCGCCGGGTCGGCGTCACCGCCCTCGCCGGTCGTGACGAGGCCAGCCGCGTGCAGCGCGGCGTCGAGCAGCGCGGGATGCAGCCCGAAGCCGTTCCCGTCGTCGGCCATCGCCGTGGGCAGGGCCACCTCGGCGAAGAGGACGTCGCCCTGCTGCCAGGCGGCGCGCAGCCCTCGGAACGTCGGGCCGTACCGCAGTCCGACGAGTTCCGCCAGGTCGTAGAAGCTGTCCACAGGCAGCGGTACCGCGCCGGAGGGCGGCCAGGCCGCGGTTCCGAGGGACTCCGCCACACCGTCGGCGGGCCAGTCGAGACCACCGCGCACGACAGACCCGGTGGCGTGCAGGACCCACGCGGCCGCAGGGTCGTCTTCGCGGCGCGTGTGGACGGTGACCGTGCGACGAAGGGCCGCGGTGTCGGAGTACGACTCGTCCCCGATCGATTCCGCGTCCGCCGGGGGGTCGTCGGGTGCCTGCCGGTGCACGTGGACCCGGACGGCGAGAGCTCCGGTCGACGGCAGGAGCACCGGGGCGTGCAGGGTCAGCTCCTCGATCTCCGGAATGGGCAGGTCAGGGAGGTCCTGCGCGGCATGGAGTACCCAGTCGACCAGCCCGGTGCCGGGGAACACCACGGCGTCGCCCACCTGGTGGTCGATGGTCCACGGCAGCAGCGCAGTGGAGACCCGGCCGGTGAGGACGACGCCACCGGTGTCGGGCAACTCCACCCTGGCGCCGAGCACCGGGTGGCCCGACGGGACCAGTCCGAGTCCGTCGGCGTCCGCGCGGGTGCGGGTCGCGTCCAGCCAGAAGCGTTGCCGTTGGAAGGCGTAGGTCGGCAGGTCCACGGCCTCGACGTGCTCAGGAAGCAGCACCGTCCAGTCCACGGCGGATCCCGCGACCTCCAGCGCGGCCAGTGCGTTGACGAAGGACGTTGACTCGCTCCGTCCACTTCGCAGCAGGGCCAGGGTCGATACCGACCCGGCGGGGCTCGATGACGCCTCATCGCGCCCCGAGTCGCGGCCGGGGTCGGCCGCGGAGTCGAGCGCGTCTCGGGTCAACGCGGTCAGCACGCCGCCGGGGCCTACCTCGATCACCGTCGTGACGCCGAAGTCGCGCAGGGCGCGCGCGGCGTCGGCGTAGCGGACCGGCTCACGGGTCTGCCGCACCCAGTAGTCGGCCGACGTCGCCGTCTCGCTGTCGAGCAGCGCTCCGGTGACCGTCGAGATCAGCGGCAGTTCGGGTGTGGTGAAGCCGACCGCGGCGAGACTCCGGCCGAACTCGTCGAGCAGCGGGTCCATCAGGGCCGAGTGGAAGGCGTGTGACACCGACAGGGGCCGTGCGCGACGTCCCCGGTCACGCCACCACTCGACGACGCGACCGACCGCGTCGGCGTCGCCGGACACCACCGTGGACAGTGGGCCGTTGACGGCCGCGATGCTCACCTCGGTCGCGTCGAGATCGGTCAGGGCGGTGCGCACCTCGTTCTCGGTGGCGGCGATCGACGCCATCGCCCCGCCCTCGGGGAGCGCCTGCATGAGTCCGGCGCGCGCGGCCACCACCCGGCACGCCTGCGGCAACGTCCACACCCCGGCGACGAAGCCGGCGGTGACCTCGCCGAGCGAGTGGCCCGCCACCGCGGCAGGCGTCACGCCGAACGAGGCCAGCAGCCGGACGAGCGCCACCTCCACCGCGAAGAGCGCGGGCTGGGCCAGTCCGGTCGCATCGATGGCGCGGAGGGTTCCCACGCCGGCACGTTCCTCGGGGGCCGACGAGCCCTCGACGGCCGAGCCCTCATCGTCTTCGGCCCGGTCCCACGCCGGTTTCCCGGTGACGAAGAGCGCGTCGCGCAGGGAGAAACCGAGCAGTGGGTCCAGTTCCGCGCACACCTCGTCGAAGGCCTCCGCGAACACGGGATGAGTCTCGTACAGGTCGCGACCCATCCCCGGATACTGCGTTCCCTGGCCGGAGAAGACCAGGCCGATCCGGCCGCCGTCGCGCGCCGATCCACGGACCACACCGGGCAGGTCACGCCCCTCGGCTACGGCGTCCACTCCGGCGGCCAGCTCGTGGTGATCGGCACCGAGGACCACAGCACGGTGCTCATGACGGGCGCGGGTGCTGATCAAGGCATGTGCCACCGCGGTCGGCGACAGGGCGGGGTCGGCCGACACCGCGGCCCGCAGTCGCGAAGCCTGCCCGCGCAGCGCGGCCTCCGACCGACCGGACAGCACCCAGGGGATGACCGGAGCGGCACCGGCCGGGGTGGCGGGCGGGGTCGCGTCACCGTCGCGGGGGGTGCGCTGATCGGCGGCCGGGGGCTGTTCGAGGATGACGTGGGCGTTGGTGCCGCTGATCCCGAAAGAGGACACCGCGGCCCTGCGGGGACGGTCCACCTCGGGCCACGGCCGCGACTCGGTCAGCAACTCCACCGCACCCGACGACCAATCCACCTGCGACGTGGGCTCACCCACATGCAGGGTCCGCGGCAACACCCCATGCCACATCGCCATGACCATCTTGATCACACCAGCCACACCCGCAGCAGCCTGCGTATGCCCGATGTTCGACTTCACCGAACCCAGCCACAACGGCATCCCCTCGGCACGGTCCTGCCCGTAGGTCGCCAACAGAGCCTGCGCCTCAATCGGATCACCAAGCCGAGTCCCCGTACCATGCGCCTCCACCACATCCACATCCCCAGTGGACAAACGCGCATTCGCCAAAGCCTGACGGATCACCCGCTGCTGCGACGGACCATTCGGCGCCGTCAACCCATTCGACGCACCATCCTGATTCACCGCCGAACCCTTGACCACCGCCAGAACCCGACGACCATCGGCCACCGCGTCGGAGAGACGTTGCAGGACCAGGACCCCGACCCCCTCGGAGAAGCCCGTGCCGTCCGCCGCATCCGAGAACGACTTACACCGACCATCCGACGCCAGACCACCCTGCCGGGAAAACTCCACAAAACCACCCGGCGTCGACATCACCGTCACACCACCGGCCAACGCCAACGAACACTCACCCGACCGCAACGACTGCACCGCAAGATGCAACGCCACCAACGACGACGAACACGCCGTATCCACCGTCACCGCCGGCCCCTCAAAACCGAACGTATACGCGATCCGACCCGACAGGACGCTGGCCGTGCCACCGGTGCTCAGGTAGCCGGCGGCGGAAGGGACGTCAGCCATGAGCCGGGCGTAGTCCTGGTTGTTCGAGCCGACGAAGACGCCGACGTCCTGCCCGTGCAGGACCGTCGGATCGACGCCCGCCCGTTCGAAGGCCTCCCACGACGTCTCCATCAGCAGCCGCTGCTGCGGGTCCATCGCGGTCGCCTCACGAGGCGAGATTCCGAAGAAGTCCGCGTCGAAGCTGCTCACGTCGTCGACGAAGCCGCCCGCACGGGCGTAGACCGTCTCGGACGACTCCCGCCCGAGTGCACGCAGACCGTCCACATCCCAGCCGCGATCGTCAGGGAAGTCGGTGATGGCATCGCCGCCGCGCGACAGCAGGTCCCAGAATTCGGCGGGTGAGTTCACCGCGCCGGGGAATCGGCAGCCGAGTCCCACGACGGCGATCGGATCGCCGCCGACATCGGCGCCCGCGCGGACCACCACCTCCGGCCGGGCTCCCACGAGGAGCTGCCGCAGGTGCTCAGCCAGCGCGGTGACCGTGGGGTGGTCGAAGACCACGGTGGCGGGCAGGCTCAGCCCGGTGACCAGGCCAAGTTGATTGCGGAACTCGACGGCCGTGAGCGAGTCGAAGCCCAGGTCCCGGAAGGCGCGGTCCGCCTCCACCGCCACCGACGACGCGTGTCCAAGGACGGCGGCGGCCTTGGCCGCGACCAGCTCCACGAGCAGCCGACGCTGCTCCGGCTCGGGCGTCTCGGCCAGCCGCCCGGCGAGTCCCGCGCCCGACCGGTCCGGTGTCCCCGGCCGCGCCTGGTCGGCCTCCTGCCTGCGACGGGTCTCGGGCAGCTCGCGCAGCAGTGGATGTGGCCGGGCCGCGTCGTAGCCGCGAGCCATCGTGTCCCAGCGCATGTCCGCCACCGCGAGGCAGGTCTCGTCGGCGTCGAGCGCCTGCGCCAGCGCGATCAAGGCCTGCTCCGGCGGCATGTCCGCCGTGCCACGACGACGTAGCACCTCTTCGATGTCCTCCGCGGCGATGCCGCCGCCCGCCCAGTGTCCCCACGCGATGGAGGTCGCGGTGCGGCCGCGATCGCGCCGCTGCCGGGCGAGTGCGTCCAGGAACGCGTTGCCCGGTGCGTAGGCGGCCTGACCGGGGATGCCGACCGAGCCCGCCAGCGAGGAGAAGAGCACGAAGGCGCTGAGGTCGTGCTCCTCGGTCAGCTCGTCGAGGTTCTTCGCGCCCTGCACCTTGGCCCGCATCGCGTTGTCGAGCTGCTCGACGGTCAGCGAGTCGACGACGGCGTCGTCGAGCATGGCGGCGGTGTGGACGACAGCCGTCAGGGGCGTGGCGGCCGGGATGCCGGCCAGGACCTGGGCGAGCGCGTCCCGGTCGGCCACGTCACACGCCGCGACGGTCACCGGGACGCCGACGGCGGCGAGTTCGCGTTCCAGCTCGCGCGCACCCGGCGCGTCGAGCCCCCGCCTGCTGGTGAGCACCAGGTGTTCGGCGCCCCGATCCGCCAGCCAGCGCGCCACCCTGGCACCGAGTGCCCCGGTGCCGCCGGTTACCAGCACCGTGCCGCTCGGCGTCCAACCCTCCTCCGGTTGCCCCGGCTCGGCCGTCGCTGCGGTCGTAGGGGTGATGCCGTCTGCCCGCGCGGCGGGCTCAGCGTGAACGAGGCGACGACCGAAGGCACCCGACGACCGGATCGCCACCTCGTCCTCGTCGTCGAGTCCGGCCAGGACCGCGCACAGCCGGGCACTCACCCGGGCGTCGAGCACCGCGGGCAGATCGACGAGGCCGCCCCAGCTGGTCGGATGCTCGGCGGCGGCGACCCGGCCGAGCCCCCAGACCTGCGCCTGCTCCGGCACGATCGTCTCGTGGCTGCCATCGACGTGCACCGCGCCTCGGGTGAGACACCACACGGGCGCGGCGACGCCGAGGTCGCTCAGCGACTGGGCCAGGACAAGGGTGCCCGCGACGCCCGAGGGCACCACCGCATGGGCCGGATGCGTCGTCCCGTCCATACCGAGCAGAGAGATCACCCCGGCCACCTCGTCACCGACGAGAGGGGCGAGCTGGCCGGCGAGGCTGCCGCGGTCGGCGGCGGAGGGGACTTCGATGCAGATCGGCTCGGCGCCCGCGCCTCGCAGCGCGGTGCGCAGCCAGTCTCGCAGGCCGGAGCCGTCGCTCGTCGCGGGCTCCAGGATCAGCCAGCGCCCCGCCAGGCTGGTCCGGGCAGGCGTGGTCAGCCGCCGCCACGAGATCCGGTAGCGCCACGAGTCCACGACGTCCTGGGTGCGCCTGCGCCGCCGCCAGTCGGCGAGGGCGGGCACGACCGCGCTCAACGGAGTCTCCGCCGTGACGGAGAGGGTGGCGGCGAGCGCCGGGACGTCCTGGTCCTCGACGCTGTTCCAGAAGGTCGTGTCGAGCCCGTCGCCCGGAGACTCGGCCGCTGCGACCTGTGGGTCGAGCCAGTGACGGGTGCGCTGGAAAGCGTAGGTGGGCAGGTCGGCGGCCGGGCCCGCCTGGGGTGCGGGCAGCAGCGCGGACCAGTGCAGCGGCACTCCTGCGGTCCACAGTGCGGCCGCCGCCTCCGCCAGCGCGCGCGGACCGTCGTGGTCGCGGCGCAGGCTGCCCACCACCAGCGATCCTCCTGCGCCCCCGCGCGGGTCGGCGGTGATCTCCGAGGACTCGGCGGCGCCTCGCGCGTCGCGATGATCGTCCGTGCCGGAGACGAGCCGTTCCACGGCGTGCACAGTGGGCCAGGTGAGGACGGGGTGTGGGCTGATCTCCAGGAACCGGCGGTATCCCTGCCCCACCACCGTCTCCACAGCCCGGTCGTAGCGGACCGGTTCGGCGAGGTTTTGGTACCAATACTCAGCATCCAGATCACCGAAACCAACCGGTTCACCCGTCACCGACGAAACCATCGGCACCGTGCCGGGTGTGGTTTCCACTGCCCCGGCCGTGGCAAGCCACTCCTCACGAACCGCGGCCACCTGCGGCGAATGCGAGGCATAATCCACCGGCAACCACCGCACCCGCACCCCGCGCTCTGCACACTCTGCAGCCACCGACTCCAACACCGACCGGTCCCCCGACAACACCGTCTGCCCAGGACCATTCACCACAGCCACCGCAACACGAGCACCTCCCGACGCCGAAGCAACACAGGAACCGACCGAGTCCGCGGAGTCGGCGACAGGGGCCGGATCACGCGGCACCCGCTCATCGGCGTCCTCCGCCCAACGGCGCACCTCGTCGATGCCCGCATCAACGGCCAGCATCCCACCACGTCCGGACAACTCCCGCGCAATCAACCGGGAACGAGTGGCCACCAAGCGAGCTCCCTCAGCAACAGAGAGCAGCCCAGCCACCGTCGCAGCAGCGATCTCCCCCTGCGAATGACCCACCACCACGCTCGGCGCAACACCCCGAGCACGCCACACCGCCGCCAGCGCGACCATCACCGCCCACAAAACCGGCTGCACCACATCAACCCGGCCGAGCAACTCCTCATCAGCACCGCCCAACACCTCGGACACCGAGAAATCCACCCACGGCACCAACGCCGACTCACACTCGACCAACGCAGTCGTGAAAACCTCATCCGTCCCGATCAGATCAGCGGCCATCCCAACCCACTGCGCCCCCTGCCCCGGAAACACCCAGGCTGTGCCAGGCGAACCCGCGTCACCGGCTCGGCCGACCACGACGCCCGTCGCATCTCGTCCGTCGGCCAACGCCGCCAGCCTCGCCGACAGTTCAGCGCGGTCGGCGCCGAAGACGACGGCGCGATGGTCCAATTCGGACCTGCTGCTCGTGAGGGCATGAGCGAGAGCGACAAGCGACGTCTCAGGGGCCGAATCGACGTGGGCGGCCAGACGAGCGGCCTGACCGCGCAGCGCCTCGGCGGAGTGTCCAGAGAGAACCCAGGAGATCAGCGGGCCGTCGGTCGGCTGTTCCGCGTCGGATTCGTGGGCGCCGTCGTGGGCCGGGGGCTGTTCGAGGATGACGTGGGCGTTGGTGCCGCTGATCCCGAAGGAGGACACCGCGGCCCGTCGGGGACGGTCCACCTCGGGCCACGGCCGCGACTCGGTCAGCAACTCCACCGCACCCGACGACCAATCCACCTGCGACGTGGGCTCACCCACATGCAGGGTCCGCGGCAACACCCCATGCCACATCGCCATGACCATCTTGATCACACCAGCCACACCCGCAGCAGCCTGCGTATGCCCGATGTTCGACTTCACCGAACCCAAAAACACCGGATCCGCCTGCTCCCGGTCCCGGCCGTACGTCGCCAACAGAGCCTGCGCCTCAATCGGATCACCAAGCCGAGTCCCCGTACCATGCGCCTCCACCACATCCACATCCCCAGTGGACAAACGCGCATTCGCCAAAGCCTGACGGATCACCCGCTGCTGCGACGGACCATTCGGCGCCGTCAACCCATTCGACGCACCATCCTGATTCACCGCCGAACCCTTGACCACCGCCAGAACCCGACGACCATCGGCCACCGCGTCGGAGAGACGTTGCAGGACCAGGACCCCGACCCCCTCGGAGAAGCCCGTGCCGTCCGCACCCTCCGCGAAGGACTTACACCGACCATCCGACGCCAGACCACCCTGCCGGGAAAACTCCACAAAACCACCCGGCGTCGACATCACCGTCACACCACCGGCCAACGCCAACGAACACTCACCCGACCGCAACGACTGCACCGCAAGATGCAACGCCACCAACGACGACGAACACGCCGTATCCACCGTCACCGCCGGCCCCTCAAAACCGAACGTATACGCGATCCGACCCGAGGCGACACTGTTGGATCCGCCGGTGCTGAGGTAGCCCTCCGCCCCGTCGGGGACCACCGTGAGTCTGCTCAGGTAGTCGCTGTACATGACCCCGGCGAAGACCCCGGTCGGACTCCCCTTCACCGACGACGGCGCGATACCCGCCCGCTCCAACGCCTCCCACGACGCCTCCAGCAACAACCGCTGCTGCGGATCCATCGCCACCGCCTCACGCGGCGAGATCCCGAACAAACCAGCATCGAACTCCGCCACGTCATGCAGAAACCCACCCGCGCGAGCGGCGGACCCGGTGGCGGAGCCGAACAGGACGTCCAGATTCCAGTCGCGATCGGCTGGGAAGCTCCCGATCGCGTCGCCGCCCTCGGCGAGGAGCGTCCACAGGTCTTCCGGGGAGTCCACCCCGCCGGGATAACGACAGGACATGCCGACGATCGCCACATCATCGCCGTCGAGCACGGCCGTCGGAGTGACGGCCTGTCGCGACTCGTCGCCTCCGACCGCCTGTACCAGCAGGAACTCCGCCAGCGCCAGGGGCGTCGGGTAGTCGAAGACCAACGACGCGGGAAGCCGCAGGCCCACGACCGAGGTGAGCCGGTTGCGCAACTGCACCGACGTGAGCGAGTCGAAGCCCAGTTCCTTGAAGGCACGGTCGGCGGCCACGGTCGCCGCCGACTCGTGTCCGAGGACGGCGGCGACCTCGGCGCGAACCAGACCGAGCAGGACCGCGATCTGTTCGTCCCGAGGCAGGCCGATCAGCCTGCGTCGCATGTCCTCGACGTCGGCGACACCCGCCTCGGCGGCCCGCCTACGGGGTCCGCGCACCAGGCCGCGGAGCATGACCGGGACGCCGCCCGCGTGGCGGCCGTCCGCGCCCACCGCGGTGTCCAGTCGCATGGGCACGAGCACCGGGGAGGAGTCGGCCACGCAGGCGTCGAACAGGGCCATGCCCTGGGCCTCGGTGAGTCCGGTGACGCCTGCGCGAGTGATGCCGGCGAAGCCGTCGCGGCTCGCCGATGCGGTCGACTCGCTGACCTGCGCCCACAGGCCCCAGGCCATCGATCGTGCGGTGTGGCCGCGAGCCTGCCGGTATGCGGCGAGGCCGTCGAGGAAGGTGTTCGCCGCCGCGTAACCGGCCTGCCCGGCGTTGCCGACGATGCCGGACGCGGAGGAAAAGAGCAGGAAGGCACGCAGGGGCAGGTCGGCGGTCAGCTCGTGCAGATGCCAAGCTGCGTCGATCTTGGGTCGCAGCACGGTGGGCAGCCGGTCGGCCGTGAGGTCGATGATCACTCCGTCGTCCACGGCGCCCGCCGTGTGCACGACGGCCGTCAGCGGCTGGCCGGGATCGACTCCGGCGAGCAGGTCGGCCAGTGCCCCGCGGTCGGCCACGTCGCAGGCGACGACGGTCACGGTCGCCCCTTCGGCGCGCAGTTCGTCGGCCAACTCCGTCGCGCCGGGTGCCTCGGGTCCGCGCCGACTCGTGAGCAGCAGGTGCCGGACCCCGTGGTCTCGCACGAGGTGTCGCGCCACCATGCTGCCGATCATGCCCGTGCCGCCCGTGACCAGCACGGTGCCGTCCGGACCCCACTCCACGTCGCGGTGCGGCTGCTCCACGCGGGCCGCGCGGGCCAGCCTCGGCACCAGCAGGTCGCCGTCGCGCACGGCGACCTGGGTCTCGTCCGCGTCGAGTGCGGCGCGCACCACGGCGCCGAACTCGGCAGGCGAGGCGTCGTCGCGATCGGCGTCGATCAGCAGGAGACGGCCGGGATGCTCGGTCTGCGCCGAACGCAGTAGTCCCCAGACCGCGGCACCCGCCAAGTCCGCGACGTCCTCGCCAGGCACCGCCGCGACCGCGCCCCGGGTGACCACGACGAGGCGGTCCGCATCCGGCCGCTCGGCAGCCAGCCAGTTCCGCACCGCACCGAGCACGACCGTCACGGCCGTGTGCACGGCCGAGGGCACCGTCTCATCCGTCACCGCTGCCGACGCCGTGATTCCGGTCGAGCCGATCGGGGGTGGACAGAACAGGAACACCAACTCGGCCTCGCACTCGGCGGAGGTCAGATCGGCGAGGACGGGGACGTCTCCGGCCCAGCCAAGCGGCACAGTGCCCGTCCCCAGCACGGCGAGCCGCTGCGAGAGGTCCGGGGTCGGCCCGGACCTGGCCATCGGCGTCCAGTCGAGCCGGAACAGGGACTCACCGACGACGCGCGCGGCGGGATCGGCGATCGTCGTCGCGACGGGACGGAAGACGAGCCGGTCGACCGTGATCACCGGCCGGCCTGCGGTGTCGGTCGCCAGCAGGGTCGTGGCGTCCTGCCCGGCAGGCGTGAGCCGGACGCGCAGCCGGTCGGCTCCGGAGGCGTGCAGGACGACCCCGTCCCAGGAGAAGGGCAGCAGCACCGGCCCCTGCCCCTCGATCGACGCCGCCGCACCCGAAGCCTGCAGGGCCGCGTCCAGCAGCGCCGGGTGCAGGCCGTACCGGCCTGCCTCGCTCCGCACCGACTCCGGCAGACTCACCTCGGCGAACACCTCGTCGCCGCGTCGCCAGACCGCGTCCAGACCGTGGAAAGCCGCGCCGTAGGGCAGTCCCGCCTCGGCAGCCCGGCGGTAGAAGTCGTCGATCGGCACCGTGCGGGCACCGTTCGGAGGCCATTCGGCTGGTCCCTCGACAGCGTCGCCCTTCGACGGTGCCAGGACTCCGGCGGCGTGACGGGTCCAGACCGCATCGACCGAGCCGTCGGAGGCCGAGGACACGGTGACCGCGCGGCCGCCTGTCGCGTCGGCCGCGCCGATGACGACCCGCACGGCCACCCCGCCCCGCTCGGGCAGCACCAGCGGCGCCTCGATCGTCAGCTCCACGATCCGGCCGCACCCGACCTCGTCGCCCGCGCGCACGGCGAGCTCGACGAAGCCGGTACCGGGCAGCAACGCCGCCTCACCGACCCGATGGCCGGCCAGCCACGGAAGGGTCTCGGCCGACAGTCGCCCCGACATCACCACTCCGTCGGTGTCGGCCATCGACAGCACCGCCCCGACGAAGGGGTGGTCAACGGCGGCGAGCCCCACCGAGGTGACGTCGCCGCTGCGGATGCTCGCCACGTCCACCCAGTGCCGTCGCCGCTGGAAGGCGTAGGTGGGCAGCTCGACCCGCGAGGCAGGACGCCCCGCGAAGACGGCCGTCCAGTCGGGCTTCGCCCCGTGCACCCAGGCCTCGGCGAGCGCTCGCACGAACCGATCCGGCCCACCCGCGTCGCTGCGCAGCGTGCCGACGGCCGCACCACCGCCACCGGAGGAGTCGAAGGTCTCCTGCATCGAGGAGAGCAGGACGGAATGGGGACTGACCTCGAGGAACACGTCGTGCCCGTCCTGACGGAGAGCCCGCACGGCATCGTCGAAGCGGACGGTCTGCCGCAGGTTGCGGAACCAGTAGTCGCCGGTCAGCTCCCCGGTGTCCAGCGGGCCGCCGGTCACCGTCGAATAGAAGGGCACGCTTGCCGAGCCCGGCTTGATCGAGGCGAAATCCGAGGACAGTCGCGTCCGCAGGACATCCACCTGCGGCGAGTGACTCGCGATGTCCACGCCGGGCACCCTGCGGGCCCGCACACCCTTCTCCTCGCAGGCGGCCAGGAACTTCTCGCACGCCGTCGGCTCACCTGTCACGACGCAGGACCGCGGGCTGTTCACCGCGGCGACGGCCAAGTCGTGGCTCGTCTCGCGCAGCAGCTCGCGTACCTCGTCGGCGGGGAGCAGCACGGAGACCATGCCGCCCTGCCCTGCGGCGCGCAACCACGCCCGGCTGCGCACCGCGACGATTCGGGCCGCCTCGGCGAGAGTGAGTCCGCCCGCGAAGAACGCGGCGGCGATCTCCCCCTGGGAGTGGCCGACGACAGCGTCAGGCTCGATGCCGTACGAACGCCACAGCTCGGCGAGCGACACCATCATCGTGAACAGCACCGGCTGCTGGACATCGACCCGGTCGAAGGGCGCCGCATCGGGCGTGCCCCGCAGGACGTCGAGCAGGGACCAGTCGACGTGCCGCTCGATCTCCGCCGCACAGCGGGCGACGGAGTCGGCGAACACCGGCGAGCTCGCCAGCAGCTCACGAGCCATCGCGGGCCACTGCGATCCCTGCCCGGGGAACACGAACACCGTCTTGCCGTCCTGGGCTGAGCCGGTGACGAGGTCCCTATCACCCGTTCCCTCGATCAGCGCCGTCAGGCCGCGCACCAGGTCGGCACGATCGGCGCCGACCACGGCGGCCCGATGTTCCAGCGCCGACCTGGTGGTGGCCAGCGACAAACCGATGTCGGCCACGGAGACACCGGGGTCGGCGAGGACCCGGTCGCGCAGCCGCCGCGCCTGCTCTCGGAGTGCGTCGGCGCTGCGGGCGGAGAGCACCCACGGGACCGGGGCGTCGGGCGGGAGTACGGCGGAGGCCGCGGCGACGTCGTCGTCGGATTCCGTCCGCGGGTCTGACACGGAATCGATGTCGGCACCGGGCCGTGCCGGATCGGGGGCCTGCTCCAGGATCAGGTGAGCGTTGGTTCCGCTGATCCCGAAGGCGGACACGGCACCGCGCCGGGGTCGCCCGGCGTCCGGCCATGCCCGCGCCTCGGTCAACAACTCGACCGCGCCAGCCGACCAGTCCACGTGACCGGTCGGCTCGGCGACGTGCAGAGTGCGGGGCAGTCGTCCGTGCCGCAGTGCCGCGACCATCTTGATCACCCCCGCCACACCCGCGGCGGCCTGGGCGTGGCCGATGTTCGACTTCACCGAGCCGAGGTACAGCGGGGCCGCCGGGCGGTCCTGCCCATAGGTCGCCAGCAGCGCCTGCGCCTCGATCGGGTCGCCCAGAGTGGTGCCCGTGCCGTGCGCCTCCACCGCGTCGACGTCGGCGACGGTCAGCCTGGCGTCGGCCAGCGCCTGTCGAATGACACGCTGCTGGGCGGGGCCGTTGGGGGCGGAGAGTCCGTTGCTGGCCCCGTCCTGGTTGACGGCGCTGCCCCGGATCACGGCGAGAACCGGGTAGCCGTATCGCCGTGCCGTCGAGAGCCGGGTGACGAGCAGGACACCGACGCCCTCGGAGAAGCCGGTCCCGTCCGCCGCGTCGGCGAAGGCCTTGCACCGGCCGTCGGCGGCGAGGCCGCGCTGCCGGGACATCTCCACGAACGGTCCCGGAGTGGACATCACCGTGACGCCGCCCGCCAGTGCCAGTGAACAGTTCCCCTGCCGGACAGCCTGTACGGCGAGGTGCAACGCGACCAGAGAGGACGAGCACGCGGTGTCCACGGTCACCGCCGGGCCCTGCAGGCCGAAGGTGTAGGCGAGGCGGCCGGACAGGACGCTGGCGGCGTTCCCCGTCAGCACATAGCCCTCGGCGTTCTCCCGTGCCTGCGCGAGAAGTTGCGAGTAGTCCTGGCCAGTGGTGCCGATGTAGACGCCGACGTCCGATCCCCGCCGGGACGCCACGTCGATGCCCGCACGTTCGAAGGCCTCCCAGGAGGTCTCCAGGAGGAGTCGCTGCTGCGGGTCCATGGCGACGGCCTCACGGGGCGAGATACCGAAGAACTCCGCGTCGAACTCCGCGACGTCGTCGAGGAAGGCGCCCTGGCGGGTGTAGGAGCTGCCCGGCCGGTCCGGGTCGGGGTCGAACAGTCCGTCCAGGTCCCAGCCCCGGTCTGCGGGGAAGTCGGCGACCGCGTCGCCGTCCTGGTCGATGAGCCGCCACAGGTCCTCGGGCGACCGCACCCCGCCGGGAAGCCGACACGCCATTCCGATGATCACGATCGGCTCGGTCGATGCAGCGGTGAGCCGCTGATTCCGGGTGCGAAGGCGCTGGTTCTCCAGCAGCGAGGATCGCAGTGCCTCGACCACGTCGTGGGCAGGTTTCTCCATGGCCGGCTCCTCATCGTCGCGTGTCACTCGAACTCGACCGCCTTGCCCGTCACCGTCGCGTCGTCCACGTTGAGCGCGAGCCGGACCAGGTCGTCCACGTCCATGGCGCGGATGTCGTCGTCCGCGGCCTCGGCCGCGTCCGGTGCCGCCGAGGCGGCGTCGGTCTCCTCTGCTGCGGTGTCCTCGGCCATCCGCAGCAACACGTCCACCAGTCCCGCCTCCCGCAGTCGGGCGAGGGGCACGGCGGCGAGGGCCGCGCGGATCGCGTCGTCCTCGGCCTCCGACTCGACGGGGGGCGGCACCAGCTCGGACAGCAGATGCTCCACCAGCGCCGTCACGGTGGGGTGATCGAAGACCAAGGTCGCGGGCAGGCGCAGCCCGGTGGCCGCGCTCAGCCGGTTCCGCAGAGCCAGCGCGGTCAGGGAGTCCAATCCCAGCTCCTTGAACTCGCGTCCGAGGCTGACGGAGTCCGGCCCGTCGAGCCCGAGCGCCCCGGCGACCTCGGTGCGGGCCAGCCGGACGAGCATGGTGTGCCGCTCGCCGGGAGTGCGGGCCCGCAGGGTCGCCGCGAGAGTGTCACGGGTGGTGGACGCCTCGGGGACGTCGGCACGCTCGCGGGCGAGCACCGCACGCACCTCAGGAAGGTCGTCGAGCAGGGGACGCGGCCGGGCCAGGGTGAACGCCGGGGCGAACCGCTCCCAGTCGATGTCGGTGACCGTGAGCATGACCTCGCCGTGCTCGACGGCCTGCCACATCGCGGTCATCGCGATGTCGGGCTCCATCGGGCGGACCCCCAGCAGCTGCCAGTCGCCCTCGGTGTCGTCGACCATGCCCCCGCCCGCCCAGCTGCCCCAGGCAATCGACGTCGCGGGCAGGCCTCGCGCCCTGCGGGCGTCCGCCATCGCGTCGAGCGCCGCGTTGCCCGCCGCGTAGGCGCCCGCACCTGAGCTTCCCCAGACCGAGGCGCCCGAGGAGAACAGCACGAAGGCGTCCAGAGGGCGATCGCCGAGCAGTTCGTCGAGGACCCGCGCACCCTCGGCCTTGGCGCTGATCACCGCGGCGAATTCCGCGGGGTCGCAGTCGGCCAGCGGCGCGGAGTGGCTCACTCCGGCTGCGTGGACGACGGCGGTCAACGGCGTGTCGGCGGGGATGTCCGCGAGGACCCGAGCGACCGAGTCTCGATCGGCGACGTCACACGCCGCGACGGTCACCACTACTCCCGCTTCGGTCAGCTCCCTGACCAGTTCCTCCGCGCCGGGTGCGTCGGGACCTCGCCGAGATGTCAGCACCAGTCGTCGGGCGCCCCGCGCCGCCAGGGCGCGCGCCACCTGCGCGCCCAGCGCGCCGGTCCCGCCGGTCACCAGCACCGTGTCACGAACCGTCCATGCGGCAGGCTTCCGGTCTCCGGTCTCCGGGGGTGATGCCCGGAGCAGTCGGCGGCCTACGGCGCCGGACGGGCGCACCACCACCTGGTCGTCGTCGGCCCGCGCGAGCGCAGAGCACACGAGGGCGGCGACCGGACCGGTGATCGAGGCGGGCACGTCGAGCAGCCCGCCCCATCGGTCGGGGTGTTCCAGCGCCGCGACCCGGCCCAGCGCCCACACCTGGGCAGCGACCGGATCGAGCGGCCGGGGATGCTCCGTCGTCCCGATGCCCTCGCGGGTGAGACACCACAAGGGGGCGGACAGCGCCGCGTCGCCGGTCGCCTGGATCAGGGTGAGGGTGTCACCCAGGCCTCGCGGCAGCGGCGACCCCGGCGTGTCGTCGGCGGCGGTGTCCCAGGCCAGCAGCGAGACCACGCCGCGCAGCGCCGTCTGCTCGGCCAGCTCCGCGAGCCACGCCGTCAGGTCGGCGCGCCCCGTACCGGGCTCGACGGCCAGGCGGACGATCTCGGCTCCGCCGCCGCGCAAGGCGCCGACGAGCTCCTCCACGGCGGCGGGCAGCCCGGAGTCGCCGGACCTGGCCCCCGGGGCGGGTTCCACCACGAGCCACCGGCCCGTCAGTGGATGTTCCGCGTCGGGCGGGGTCAGCGGCGTCCAGCCGATCCGATACCGCCACGAGTCCAGCGCCTCGCGTTCTCGGGATCGTCGCCGCCACTCGGCCAGCACCGGCAGTGCGGGGGCGAGCGCCGTCACCACCGTGTCGTCCGCCGTGGCCCCGGGGGCGACCAGGTCGGCAAGTGCCCGCGCGTCCAGCTGGTCAACGGTCTCCCAGAACGGGCCGTCGGCGACGGACGCGGCGGCGGGACCCGCCGGTCGCATGTCCAGCCAGTGGCGGGTGCGCTGGAAGGGGTACGTCGGCAGCGGCGTCGCGAGGTGGACAGGCGCGGACGGCAGCACGGCGGTCCAGTCCACAGTGGAACCCGTTGTCCAGAGGGCGGCCAGTGATGTCCGCAGCGCCGCGGGACCGTCCTCGTCTTTGCGGAGACTGCCCACCACGACGGCCTCGTCCTCATCTCCGGCTCCCGGTCGGGCGAGGTCGCCCGCGGCGATCGTCTCGATCACTCGAGTCGTGGGCCAGGTGAGGACGGGGTGTGGGCTGATCTCCAGGAACCGGCGGTATCCCTGCCCCACCACCGTCTCCACAGCCCGGTCGTAGCGGACCGGTTCGGCGAGGTTTTGGTACCAATACTCAGCATCCAGATCACCGAAACCAACCGGTTCACCCGTCACCGACGAAACCATCGGCACCGTGCCGGGTGTGGTTTCCACTGCCCCGGCCGTGGCAAGCCACTCCTCACGAACCGCGGCCACCTGCGGCGAATGCGAGGCATAATCCACCGGCAACCACCGCACCCGCACCCCGCGCTCTGCACACTCTGCAGCCACCGACTCCAACACCGACCGGTCCCCCGACAACACCGTCTGCCCAGGACCATTCACCACAGCCACCGCAACACGAGCACCTCCCGACGCCGAAGCAACACAGGAACCGACCGAGTCCGCGGAGTCGGCGACAGGGGCCGGATCACGCGGCACCCGCTCATCGGCGTCCTCCGCCCAACGGCGCACCTCGTCGATGCCCGCATCAACGGCCAGCATCCCACCACGTCCGGACAACTCCCGCGCAATCAACCGGGAACGAGTGGCCACCAAGCGAGCTCCCTCAGCAACAGAGAGCAGCCCAGCCACCGTCGCAGCAGCGATCTCCCCCTGCGAATGACCCACCACCACGCTCGGCGCAACACCCCGAGCACGCCACACCGCCGCCAGCGCGACCATCACCGCCCACAAAACCGGCTGCACCACATCAACCCGGCCGAGCAACTCCTCATCAGCACCGCCCAACACCTCGGACACCGAGAAATCCACCCACGGCACCAACGCCGACTCACACTCGACCAACGCAGTCGTGAAAACCTCATCCGTCCCGATCAGATCAGCGGCCATCCCAACCCACTGCGCCCCCTGCCCCGGAAACACCCAGGCTGTGCCAGGCGAACCCGCGTCACCGGCTCGGCCGACCACGACGCCCGTCGCATCTCGTCCGTCGGCCAACGCCGCCAGCCTCGCCGACAGTTCAGCGCGGTCGGCGCCGAAGACGACGGCGCGATGGTCCAATTCGGACCTGCTGCTCGTGAGGGCATGAGCGAGAGCGACAAGCGACGTCTCAGGGGCCGAATCGACGTGGGCGGCCAGACGAGCGGCCTGACCGCGCAGCGCCTCGGCGGAGTGTCCAGAGAGAACCCAGGAGATCAGCGGGCCGTCGGTCGGCTGTTCCGCGTCGGATTCGTGGGCGCCGTCGTGGGCCGGGGGCTGTTCGAGGATGACGTGGGCGTTGGTGCCGCTGATCCCGAAGGAGGACACCGCGGCCCGTCGGGGACGGTCCACCTCGGGCCACGGCCGCGACTCGGTCAGCAACTCCACCGCACCCGACGACCAATCCACCTGCGACGTGGGCTCACCCACATGCAGGGTCCGCGGCAACACCCCATGCCACATCGCCATGACCATCTTGATCACACCAGCCACACCCGCAGCAGCCTGCGTATGCCCGATGTTCGACTTCACCGAACCCAAAAACACCGGATCCGCCTGCTCCCGGTCCCGGCCGTACGTCGCCAACAGAGCCTGCGCCTCAATCGGATCACCAAGCCGAGTCCCCGTACCATGCGCCTCCACCACATCCACATCCCCAGTGGACAAACGCGCATTCGCCAAAGCCTGACGGATCACCCGCTGCTGCGACGGACCATTCGGCGCCGTCAACCCATTCGACGCACCATCCTGATTCACCGCCGAACCCTTGACCACCGCCAGAACCCGACGACCATCGGCCACCGCGTCGGAGAGACGTTGCAGGACCAGGACCCCGACACCCTCACCCCAGCCGGTGCCGTCGGCTGACGCGGCGAAGGACTTGACCCGGCCGTCGGCAGCCAGACCACGCTGCCGGGAGAACTCCACGAAGGCCGTGGGCGTCGACATCACCGTCACACCACCGGCCAACGCCAACGAACACTCACCCGACCGCAACGACTGCACCGCAAGATGCAACGCCACCAACGACGACGAACACGCCGTATCCACCGTCACCGCCGGCCCCTCAAAACCGAACGTATACGCGATCCGACCCGACACGACACTGTTGGATGTCCCCGTGCTGAGGTGGCCCTCCACCTCCGGGGGAACATCGGAGAGGAGACTCGCGTAGTCGCTGTACATGACCCCGGCGAAGACCCCGGTCGGACTCCCCTTCACCGACGACGGCGCGATACCCGCCCGCTCCAACGCCTCCCACGACGCCTCCAGCAACAACCGCTGCTGCGGATCCATCGCCACCGCCTCACGCGGCGAAATCCCGAACAAACCAGCATCGAACTCCGCGGCGCCGCGCAGGAAGCCACCCTCGCGGGTGTAGCTGGTGCCGGAACGGTCCGGGTCGGCGTCGTACAGGCCGCCGATGTCCCAGCCTCGGTCGTCGGGGAAGGGGACGATGCCGTCGCCCTCGTCGAGCAGCAGTCGCCACAGGTCCTCCGGCGATCGCACGTCTCCGGGATACCGGCAGCTCATCGACACGATCGCGATCGGGTCGTCGTCGAGACCGGCTCCTCGTCCGGTGGTGGTGACGACCTCGGCGCGTTCACCGAGCAGCACGTCGTCGAGGTGCGCAGCCAAAGCCCGGACACTGGGGTAGTCGAAGATCAGCGAGGCGGGCAGCCGGAGACCGGTGGCCGCGGCGAGCCGGTTGCGCAGTTCGACCGCGGTCAGCGAGTCGAAACCGGACTCACGGAACTCGCGGTCCACCGACACCCGCGACGGGTCGCCGTAGCCCAGGACGAGGGCGACCTCGGTGCCGATCATGGTGAGCAGCAGGCGGTGTCGTTCGGCCGCGTCGAGCGGGGCGAGCCTGGCACGCAGCTCGACCGCCGCGTCCGGCGCACCCGACGCAGCCTTGCGGGGACGCGGTCGCACGAGCCCGCGCAGGAGGGCGGGCACGTCGTCGGCGTCGCGGTCGCCGAGGGCCGCCAGCTCGAAGGCGACCGGCACGGCCAGGGCAGGACGGACGTCGGTGACGAGGTCGAACAGGGTGAGCGCGTGCGCCGGAGTCAGGGAGCGCAGCCCGGAACGCCGCATCCGGGTGTGGTCGGCCTCGCTCAGCCCGGCGGTCATGCCGGTCTCGGCGGTCCAGGGCCCCCAGGCGAGGGAGGTCCCCGCCAGGCCCGCCGCGCGCCGATGAGAGATAAGCCCGTCCAGGAAGGCGTTCCCGGCGGCGTACGCCCCCTGCCCCGCCGAGCCGAGGATGCCCGACACCGAGGAGAACACGGTGAACATCGACAGGGCCAGGTCCTCGGTGGCACGGTGCAGGTTCCAGGCACCCGCCACCTTCGGCGCCACCGCCGCAGCCAGCCGGGCCGGGTCCAGCGAGGTGAGCACCCCGTCGGACACCACACCCGCCGCGTGGATCACGCCGGTGAGGGGGAACTCCTCCGGCACGGTCGAGATCAGCTCGGCGACGACGTCCGGATCGGCGACATCGCCCGCTCGGACCGACACCCGTGCGCCGTGGGACTCCAGTTCCGACACCAGCTCGGCCGCCCCCGGCGCCGCGGGGCCCCGGCGGGACACGAGCACAAGCGAGGCTGCCCGACCGGTGCGAACCAGGTGCCTGGCCACCACGGAGCCGAGTCCGCCGGTGCCGCCGGTGATCAGCACGGTCGACGCGGGCACCGAGTCGGTGTGGTCGTCAGCCTGAGCCGCGGGCTCGGCGACGGCGGCGAAGCGGGCCAGCCTGGGCACCAGGACGGTTCCGGCGCGCACGGCGGCCTGCGGTTCACCGGAGGCGATCACGGCGGGCAGCGCGGCAGGAGAGGCCGGGTCGTCGTCGAGGTCAACGATCGTGATGCGGCCGGGATGCTCCGTCTGCGCGGTGCGGATGAGTCCCCAGACGGCAGCGCCGACGAGATCGTGCACCGGGTCCGCGTCGGCGGTGGGCACGGCGCCTCGGGTCAGCACCACCAGACGAGCGGCAAGCAGCCGATCGGCGGCGAGCCAGTCCTGAATCGCCCGCACGGTGGTCTCGACGGTGTCGCGCACCGCCTCGGTGAGATCGGTCGAGTCCTCGGGTGGTCCACCGAGGAGAACGACGACGTCGGGGACTCCGCCGTTGTCCGCCTCGGCCACGGTCGAGGCGAAGGCGGGTTCGATGCCGGGCAGGTCGGCGAGCACGCCGGGCGAGGCCGGCCCGGCGGCGCCTACCAGTACCCAGCGTTCGGCCACCGCGGGCGGGCCGGTTCGCGGCAGGGGCAGGGGCGTCCACTCCAGACCGTAGAGCGCGTCGGGGCCCGCGGCAGGTACCGCGGCGAAGGCGTTGGGCTCGACCGGACGGAGGACGAGTCGATCCACGGTGAGCACCGGGGCGCCGCCGGGGTCAACCATGGTCAGCGACACGGCGTCGGTTCCTGCGGCGGTGATGGCGACTCGGACGGCGGCAGCCCCGACGGCGTGGACGCGTACTCCGGTCCAGGAGAACGGCAGCCACACCCCCGCACCCGGCTCGGTGTCCGTGGACATGCCCGCGGTGGCGGCCACCAGCGCGGCGGCCTCGGGCAGGCCCAGCACGTGCAGCGCGGCGTCCATCAGCAACGGGTGCAGGGCGTGAGAGGCTGCCTCGGCGCGGACGGGCGCGGGCAGCTCGATCTCGCCGAACACCGTGCCGGGTCCCCGCCATGCACGGCGCAGCCCCCGGAACGAGGGCCCGTAGGACAGTCCCGCGGCGGCGAAGGAGTCGTACAGCTCGTCGACGGGCAGCACGGTGCCGTCGGCGGGGGGCCAGGCCGCGAGATCCGGTGCGTCGTGCTCGCGCGGGGCGGTCGGCTCAGTGGTCAGCCAGCCGGTGGCGTGGACGGTCCACGCGGCGTTCGACTCGTCCGAAGGCCGGGTGTGGACGGTCACCGCCCGCCGGCTCTCGCCCGAGTCCTTTTCGGCGTCGTCGCGGGTCGCGTGCAGTTGGACGCGGATGCTCAGCGCGCCGGTCCGAGGGAGGATCACCGGGGCGTGCAGGGTCAGTTCATCGATCACCATCGGGCCGAGATCCGCTGCCGCGTGCAGCACCCAGTCCACCAGGCTGGTCCCGGGCAAGACGAGGTTCTCCCCCACGCGGTGTTCAGCCGACCACGGCAGCACCGAGGCAGAGAGCAACCCGGTGAGCACGACGCCGCCGTCGGAGGGCAGATCCACTCTGGCGCCGAGGACCGGATGGTCGGCGGTGGTCAGGCCCAGTCCGCTCGCATCCGACCGGGTCCGGCCGGCGTCGAGCCAGAATCGCTCTCGCTGGAAGGCATAGGTCGGGAGCTCCAGCGGCGGGGCCGGCGGCATCGACACGATCGACGACCAGTCGACCGGGACGCCGCCGACGTGGACAGCCGCGAGGCCCGCCATCAGCGACTCCGCCTCGTCGCTGCCCCGTCGCAGCAGCGCCACAGCTGTCACCGGGGTCGGCGCTGTCGCGGTCGATGTGCCGGACGCCGCAGGGGCGTCCGCCTCCTGTCCGGCGATCCGCCGGGGATCGCGTCGCGGGTGCTCCACATCGTCGAGGACGTCGTGGGCGAAGGTCGTGAGCACCGCGCCGGGTCCGACCTCGATCACGGTGGTCACACCGAGGTCGCGCAGCGCGCCCGCAGCGTCGGCGAACCGCACCGGTTCCCGCACCTGCCGCACCCAATACCCCGGATCGGTCAGGACGGCGGGCACGAGCACGCCACCCGTCACGGTGGACACCACCGGCAACCTCGGCGAGCCGAACTGGACCCGGGCGAGAACCTGGCCATAGTCGTCGAGCATGGGGTCCATCAGCGCGGAATGAAACGCATGCGACACCGAGAGCGCGCGGACCCGACGACCCCGGGCCCGCCAGAACTCCATCACCCGGCCCACAGCGCCCGCGTCTCCTGACACGACCGTCGCGTTCGGTCCGTTGACCGCCGCGACGTCCACTCCCGACGCACCCCCCGGAACGTCCGATTCGCCGATACTCGTCCGCACCTCTTCTTCGGTGGCCGCGATCGAGGCCATCGCCCCACCCCCAGGCAACGCCTGCATCAACCTCGCCCGTGCCGCCACCACGCGGCAGGCCTGCGGCAACGACCACAACCCCGCCACGTAGGCGGCAGTGAGCTCGCCCAACGAGTGGCCCGCAACGACGGCCGGGGTGATCCCGAAGGACTCCAACAGACGGACAAGGGCCACCTCCACCGCGAACAAAGCAGGCTGCGCCACCCCCGTATCGTCGATCGAACCAGCAGACGGTTGCCCGGCAACAAAACCCGGCCCAGCACCGATCACCCCACCCGCAGCGCCATCCACACCACCATCCGCATCCGCATCCGCGTCGGCGTCGGAATCGGCGTTGGCGTCGGAGTCGGCGTTGGCGTTGGCGTTGGCGTTGGAATCGGCATCGGCATCCCCGCCGGTGTCGGCATCGGCATCGGCATCGGCATCGGTGAACACAGCATCACGCAAAGAGAACCCCAACAACGGATCCAACTCCGCACACACCTCATCAAACGCCTCCGCAAACACCGGAAACGCCCCATACAACTCCCGACCCATCCCCGCGTATTGGGAGCCCTGCCCCGAAAACACCAACCCAACCCGGCCCGCCTGCCGCACCACACCCGACACCACACCAGGAGCGCCACGACCCTCGGCCACCGCACCCACACCCGCAACCAACTCAGCCGCACCCACCCCCAACACCACAGCACGATGCTCCAACAGCGTGCGGGAACTGGTCAGTGTGTGGGCGAGGTGCCGGGGCGATACGGCCGACCGCGCCGCCAGGTGGTCTGCGAGACGCGCGGCCTGGCCGCGCAGCGCCGCCTCGCTGTGTCCAGACAGGACCCAGGGCACCGGTACGGTCACCGGCGGCCCCTCGACGGCGGCACCGAAGGGGACTGATTCCGTCGGCGTCGCACCGACCTGGTCGGCCGGGGCTTGTTCGAGAATGAGGTGGGCATTGGTGCCGCTGAAGCCGAAGGAGGACACCGCGGCCCTGCGGGGACGGTCCACCTCGGGCCACGGCCGCGACTCGGTCAGCAACTCCACCGCACCCGACGACCAATCCACCTGCGACGTGGGCTCACCCACATGCAGGGTCCGCGGCAACACCCCATGCCACATCGCCATGACCATCTTGATCACACCAGCCACACCCGCAGCAGCCTGCGTATGAGCGATGTTGGACTTCACCGAACCCAGCCACAACGGCATCCCCTCGGCACGGTCCTGCCCGTAGGTCGCCAACAGAGCCTGCGCCTCAATCGGATCACCAAGCCGAGTCCCCGTACCATGCGCCTCCACGACATCCACATCCCCAGTGGACAAACGCGCGTTCGCCAAAGCCTGACGGATCACCCGCTGCTGCGACGGACCATTCGGCGCCGTCAACCCATTCGACGCACCATCCTGATTCACCGCCGAACCCTTGACCACCGCCAGAACCCGACGACCATTCCGCACCGCATCCGACAACCGCTCCAACACCAGCAGCCCGACACCCTCACCCCAGCCCGTGCCATCCGCCGCATCCGAGAACGACTTACACCGACCATCCGCAGCCAGACCACGCTGCCGCGAGAACTCCACGAACGTCCCCGGCGAGGCCATCACCGTCACCCCGCCCGCCAGGGCCATCGAGCACTCGCCGTCGCGCAGCGATCTCGCCGCCTGGTGCAGGGCGACCAGGGAGGAGGAGCACGCGGTGTCCACCGTCACCGCAGGACCCTCAAGGCCGAAGACATAGGAGATCCGGCCGGAGACGACGCTGCCCGCGGTGCCGGTGCCGAGGTATCCCTCGACGTCGTCGGGGACCACACCGAGCCGGGAGGCGTAGTCGTGGTACATGACCCCGGCGAACACCCCAGTACGGCTGCCCTTCAACGACAACGGGTCGATACCCGCCCGCTCGAAGGCCTCCCACGACGCCTCCAGCAGCAGTCGCTGCTGCGGATCCATCGCCACCGCCTCACGCGGCGAGATCCCGAACAAACCAGCATCGAACTCCGCCACGTCATGCAGAAACCCACCCTCGTCGGCATACGACGTGCCCACGCGGTCCGGATCACCGTCGAAGAGACCGTCCAGGTCCCAGCCCCGATCGGTCGGGAAGCCGGACACTCCGTCACGGCCCTCGGCGACCAGACGCCACAAATCTTCCGGCGAGGCCACGCCGCCGGGGTAGCGGCAGGCCATGCCCACCACGGCCACCGGCTCGTCGAACGCGGTAGTGGCGACGGCCGGTCGAGGCGCCGCGGCATCGGCACCTGCGAGCGCAACTCGCAGGTGCCGCACCAGATCCAGCGGAGTGGGGAAGTCGAAGACCAGGGTCGCGGGCAGTCGACGTCCCACCCCTGCGGCAAGGGCGTTGCGCAGTTCCACGGCGGTGAGCGAGTCGAAGCCGAGGTCACGGAAGGGCCGGGTCGGCTCGACGGCCGAGGCGGAGGAGTGTCCGAGGACGGCGGCGGTGGTGGAGCACACGAGGTCCAACAGGATGTTGTGCTGCTCGGCCTCGGAACGCCCGGCCAGCAGTTCATGTACCTCCGCGACGTCGCCCCTGGTGCCTGAGGCCGCCCTGCGCCGCGGTGTACGCACGAGGTCGCGCAGCAATGGCGGCAGCATGCCCGAGGCCGCGGCTTCTCGCAGTCGTGACAGGTCAAGCCGGACCGGCGCGGGCACCGGGTGGTCGGAGTCCCAGGTCTGGTCGAACAGCGCGAGACCCTGCTCGACGGACAACGCGACGATGCCAGAGCGACTGATCCGCTGGACCTGCGTCCGTTCGAGGGCCCCGCCCATTCCCGTGTCGGCATCCCACAGCCCCCACGCGAGGGAGGTGCCCGGCAACCCGAGCGCTCGCCGGTGCTCGGCGAGTCCGTCCAGGAATGCGTTGGCAGCGGCGTAGTTCGCCTGCCCTGCGCCGCCGAGCAGGCCCGAAGCCGAGGAGAACAGGACGAACGACGAGACCGAGGGCAGGTCCTTCGTCTGCTCGTGCAGGTTCCACGCGCCCGCCACCTTGGGGCGCAGGACGGCGTCGAGTCGGGACGGTGTCAAGGTCGAGAGCATCCCGTCGTCCACCACGCCCGCCGCGTGGACGACGCTGGTCAGCGGGTGCTCGGCAGGGACTCCCGCCAGCAGTCCAGCGAGCGCGTCGGGGTCCGCCACGTCACAGGCGACGGCCCGGACGTCCGCGTTCATCGCGGTCAGTTCGGCGACGAACTCAGTCATTCCCGGTGCCTCGGCCCCCCGCCTGCCGGCCAGCAGCAGGTGACGGACGCCGTGGTCCACCACGAGGTGACGGGCCAGTGCCCGTCCTAGCGCGCCCGAGGCACCGGTGATCAGCACGGTGCCGGTGAGCTGCGCGCCGTCGGATTTCCCGGCGGCGGTGCCGGACGCCGTCACCGCCGCCGACCGGGGGGTCCTGACCAATCGGGGGGCCACAGCGCTACCCGCCCGCAGTGCGGCCTGCGGCTCGTCGAGCGCCAGTGCGGTGGTGAGCATCCGCATCGAGTCGGGGTGGTCGTCGGTGTCCAGCAACACGATGCGGCCGGGATGTTCGGACTGGGCGGCGCGGACGAGGCCATGCACCGCGGCGCCCGCCAGGTCGAACGGGACGGGCGCGCCGTCGACCGCCACGGCGCCGCTGGTCACGAACACCAGTCGCGCCTCGGCGAGGCGATCGTCTGCCGACCACCTCTGGAGCAGCCACAACGTGCGGCGAGTGGCCGCTCCGGTGGCAGCGACGACGTCGTCTGTCCCCAATGGACTCCGTCCGCATCGCACGACGATCACGACGTCGTGGTCGCTGGCGGACCCAGGAGGTGCGACCAGCGCGACCAAGTCGTCGGTGCCCTGCTCCGGCTGCACGGCCGGGTCGGGGACGTCGGCGAGGTCGAGGTGCGCGACGAACTGCGCTTCCGGCGCCGCCGGGGGCAGCGGAACGGAGATCCAGTCGACGTGAAAGAGCGAATCGGCGGATGCGGGCCTGTTCTCAGCGAGCTGATCGGCCGACACGGCGCGCAGAACGAGGGAGTCGACCGAGATGACCGGCTTGCCCGTCTCGTCGACGGCAAGCAGGGCCGCCTCGTCGAGGCCGGTCGGTGTGAGCATCACGCGGAGATTCGTGGCGCCCGCCGCGTGGACGGTCACCCCGGTGAAGGAGAAGGGCAGGCCGCCGGAGTCCCGAGCGGAATCGAGCAGGCCGAGGCCGTGCAGTGCGGCATCGAACAGCGCGGGATGCAGGCCGAACCGACCTGCCTCGGCGTGCTGCTCGGCGGGCAGCGATACCTCGGTGAACAGCTGCTCGCCTCGACGCCAGGCCCGGCGTAGGCCCTGGAAGGACGGTCCGTAGTCGAAGCCGCCCCCCGCGAAGTGCTCGTAGAGGTCGTCGACGTCGAGCGGGTCGGCGTCCGAGGGCGGCCAGATCGGCAGGTCCACCTGTGCGACGGATCGGGTGGTGAGCAGTCCGGCGGCGTGGCGGGTCCAGTGCTCCTCGTCGTCTCGACGGGAGTGGACACTGAAGCCGCGGTCGCCGGTCTCGTCCGGGGCATCGACCACGCATTGGAACTGGACGGATCCGGTGTCGGGCAGGACCAGCGGCGCTTCCAGCGTGAGTTCGGCGAGTACGGGGCAGTCGAGTTGTTCGCCGCACCAGGTGGCGAGTTCGACGAAGGCGGTCCCCGGCAGCAGGACGGCACCCAGGACGGTGTGATCGGCCAGCCAGGGGAACGCGGCCAGCGAAAGCCTGCCCGTGAGCAGATCGCCCTCGGTGTTCGCGAGCACCAGGCATGCCTGGAACATGGGGTGATCGAGTGGCGCGAGGCCGATTGTCGAGAGATCACCGAGCGACTCCCCCGACTCGAGCCAGTACCGCTCGCGTTGGAAGGCATAGGTCGGGAGTTCGACGGGTCGGGCGGTCGTCGGCAGGATCGACGAGAAGTCGACCGGGGTTCCCGTGACCTGAAGAGACGCGACCGCCGTCAGAACGCTCGCGCACTCCGCGTCGGGACGCAGCGACGGCAGGCACCGCATCGGCGCCGGGGGCTCGGCCCCGCCGGACGGCGACGTCGCCTTGTCGGCGGCTTCCTCGCTCGGGCTGCCGGGCATCGGGTCGGCATCGAGGACGGTCTCGGCCAAACTGGTGAGGGTGGTGCCAGGTCCGACCTCGATCACCGTGGTGACGTCCAGCTCGCGCAGCGTGCGGACCGCGTCGGCGTAACGCACGGGCTCGCGCACCTGCCGCACCCAGTATCCGGGGTCGGCCGCCGTCACGGGGTCGAGCACCGTACCGGTCACCGTCGAGACCAGCGGGACCGCCGGAACGTCAGCCACCACGGTCTCCAGCTCGCGACCGTAGTCCTCGAGCATCGGGTCCAGCAGTGACGAGTGAAAGGCGTGGCTGACCTGAAGGCGCCGCACCCGACGACCCCGATCCCCCCACCAGCCGACGACCTCGGAAACCTCGGCGGCCTCACCGGAAATCACCGTCGCGAGTGGACCATTCACCGCCGCGATGTCCACCGAACCAACGGAATGCCGCAACGCGAGTTCGGCCAGAGAATGCACGATCTCTTCTTCGGTGGCCGCAACGGAGGCCATCGCGCCGCCCTCGGGCAACTGCTGCATCAGCCTCGCCCGTGCCGCCACCACGCGGCAGGCCTGCGGCAACGACCACAACCCCGCCACGTAGGCGGCAGTGAGCTCGCCCAACGAGTGGCCCGCAACGACGGCCGGGGTGATCCCGAAGGACTCCAACAGACGGACAAGGGCCACCTCCACCGCAAACAAAGCAGGCTGGGCGAGCCCGGTGTCGTCGATCGTCCGGGCACCGGGAGGCTGCGCGGGCTCGGTGGCGAACACGGCCTCCCGCAGGGAGAACCCCAACAACGGGTCCAGTTCCGCACACACCTCATCAAAGGCGGCGGCGAACACCGGAAACGCCCCATACAACTCCCGACCCATCCCCGCGTACTGCGAACCCTGCCCCGAAAACACCAACCCAACCCGGCCCGCCTGCCGCACCACACCCGACACCACACCCGGCGCGCCACGACCCTCGGCCACCACAGCAAGACCGGCGAGAAGTTCAGCTCGATCAGAGCCGAGCACCACCGCACGATGCTCCAACGCCGCCCGCGCCCTGACGAGCGAACAAGCAACATCGGCCAGCGCAAGGCCCGGACGGGCGGTCACGTGCGCGGCCAACCGCTGAGCCTGATCACGCAAGGCCGCAGCGGAACGACCGGACAGCACCCACGGGAGCGGTCCGGCCGTGTCGGGGCCGGACGACGAGTCAATCGTCTCGCCGTCGCCCGCCTCCTTCGGCTCGTCGAGGACCAGCGGCTGCTCATCGTCAGTGACCGGGGCGCCGTGGTGGGCGCCGTCGTGGGCCGGGGGCTGTTCGAGGATGACGTGGGCGTTGGTGCCGCTGATCCCGAAGGAGGACACCGCGGCCCTGCGGGGACGGTCCACCTCGGGCCACGGCCGAGACTCGGTCAGCAACTCCACCGCACCCGACGACCAATCCACCTGCGACGTGGGCTCACCCACATGCAACGTCCGCGGCAACACCCCATGCCACATCGCCATGACCATCTTGATCACACCAGCCACACCCGCAGCAGCCTGCGTATGAGCGATGTTCGACTTCACCGAACCCAGCCACAACGGCATACCCTCGGCACGGTCCTGCCCGTAGGTCGCCAACAGAGCCTGCGCCTCAATCGGATCACCAAGCCGAGTCCCCGTACCATGCGCCTCCACCACATCCACATCCCCAGTGGACAAACGCGCATTCGCCAAAGCCTGACGGATCACCCGCTGCTGCGACGGACCATTCGGCGCCGTCAACCCATTCGACGCACCATCCTGATTCACCGCCGAACCCTTGACCACCGCCAGAACCCGACGACCATTCCGCACCGCATCCGACAACCGCTCCAACACCAGCAGCCCGACACCCTCACCCCAGCCCGTGCCATCCGCCGCATCCGAGAACGACTTACACCGACCATCCGCAGCCAGACCACGCTGCCGCGAGAACTCCACGAACGTCCCCGGCGAGGCCATCACCGTCACCCCGCCCGCCAGTGCGAGGGAGCACTCGTCCTCGCGCAGTGACTGCGCGGCCAGGTGCAGGGCGACCAGCGACGATGAGCAGGCCGTGTCGAGGGTGACGGCGGGACCCTCCAGTCCCAACGAGTACGCGATGCGCCCGGAGACGACGCTGCCCGCCGCACCCGCGCTGAGATAGCCTTCCGCCTCGGCCGGGACGACCGCCAGCCGGGAGGCGTAGTCGTGGTACATGACCCCGGCGAACACCCCAGTACGGCTGCCCTTCAACGACAACGGGTCGATACCCGCCCGCTCGAAGGCCTCCCACGACGCCTCCAGCAGCAGTCGCTGCTGCGGATCCATCGCCACCGCCTCACGCGGCGAGATCCCGAACAAACCAGCATCGAACTCCGCCACGTCATGCAGAAACCCACCCTCGTCGGCATACGACGTGCCAGAGTGATCTGGGTCCGGATCGACGAGATTCTCCAGATCCCAGCCCCGATCGTCCGGAAACGGCGAGATCGCGTCACGGCCCTCGGCGACCAGACGCCACAGATCTTCCGGCGAGGCCACGCCGCCGGGGTAGCGGCAAGCCATGCCCACCACGGCCACCGGCTCGGTCTCCTCAGACTCCAGGACGCGCAGTCGGCGATGGGCCTGTCGGAGCTCGGCGGTGATCTTCTTGAGGTACTCGACGAGCCTGGCCTCGTCCGCCATCTGATCTCTCCTCTGCGCAGAGCCGCGATCTCGGAGAGAACCCGGTCTCGCCAAGCCACGTCGTTCCTGAGGTGGTACCTGTCATGGGCGCACTTCATCGAGCGGGCGGGGTGCGAACCCGCCGATCGATCACGCCGTCGATGTGTCGTCCGCTCGACTCGTCGGCCGATGGGCCAGGACGAGGTCCGCCGCCACACGGACGCCGCCCGCCTCGACGAGGCGACGGCGCCAGTGGTCCGCCCGTTCGGTAAAAGACTTCTCGGTCAACAGCCGGTGGACCTTGGTGACGATCTCCTCGGCGGTCAGCGAGTAGACGTCGTCGACCATCAGAGCCGCACCACCGTCCATGAGCCGGACGGCCAGGTCTCTGGTCTCCCAGGAATGCGGCAGCACCAGCAGCGGCTTGCCGAAGTACAGCCCGTGATGTGCGCCGTTGCCTCCGTGGGTAATGAACAGCCGCACGTGTGGATGGGCCACGACCTCGGTCTGCGGCACCCATGTCTCGATGCGCAGGTTCGGGGGCAGCTCGCGAGGCAGCAGGCGCTGTTGCGCGGCGGCCAGACTCCAGACGACGTGATGCCGCTGCGCGAGTCGAGAGATCGCCGCCACGAGCGCGGCGCTCTGCTGCTCGGAGAGGCGCATCATCGACCCGAGACCGATGTAGATGGTCGAGGGGCGGGCGTCGAGCCATTCGAAAAGCTCACGATGCCGCTCCGGCCGTTCCCGGGTCTCCGGCACCAGGGTCCCGACCATCCGGACGTCGGCCGGAGCCGTCGAGAAGGGGTACTCGATGCCGAAGACGGAGTTACCCAGCACGACCTCCGCCTCGTCACAATAGCGAGAGAGCAGCGACCCCGGGTTCTTCAGGCCCTGGGCATGCCTGCGCCGGTAGAACCTCATGTTGTCCAGCGCCTTCCGCGAGGCAAGCAACGCACCCAGCCGGAGGATCTTGAAGGCGACGTTGGTCACCCGCTGCCTGCCGGTCATGCTGCGGGGCAGCCCCGAGAGGGGGCCGGGGAAGCTCATCGGCAGCCGTTCGGAGAAGGCGTAGCTGATCGGCGTAGCGACGTTGACCACGTACGGGACGCCCCGGGTTTGCGCGGCGTCGATCGCCCACGGACTGTTCAGGTCGACGACGATCAGCCCCGGGCGGACGTGGTCGATCGCCGCCAGCGCACGCCGGTATCGTTCCTCGGCGTACTCGGAGTCCATGACCTGCTCCATGAACGCCGCGAAACCACGCAGCCGGGACGTGCGGTTGACCTGGTGATAGACCGCGTCGCTCCAGTTGGCCGGGTCGAACTCGGGCCGATAGGGGCCGAGCGAGTAGAAGTTGATCGGCGTCACACCGGATAGTTCGCGAATTCCCTCCGCGCGTTCATCGCTGGACGCGAACCACACGGGGCGCACGCCACGCCGCAGCAGTTCACCCGCCAGCGCGTACAGCGGGCTGATCAGGCCTGCGTTGCCCGCGCTGAGGAAGAGTATCGCCGCATCGTCCGACACGTTCACATCCGATCGCCTCATTCGTGTTCCTCGAATCGGGCACCGAGAATGCGGTCCGGCACTCGCCGCCACGACCCGAGGTCGGCCTATTTCCGCCGGTCTCCGATATCGGACCTTAAAACCGCCGGAGCGACTCCGACAACCCCAGAATTCCCGCACCTGCCCCTACAATTCACCAGGAGAACGGGCGTCGCGAAGCCGGCGGCCGAGGGCGCGAAAACGCCTTGACATTCCATGGAGATACCCCACCTGCCGCCAGATAGGGGATTCTAGGGGTTGAGTATAGGGGCGTTAGGATTACTAATGTCTCGACCAGCGGGATCAAATAAAGAAGTTCCCTCGCCTGCTGAGCCCTTGAAAATCGGAGTGGACTCCGCGTGGACCGACGCATCATGCATTCCACACCTACAGCTGAACGATAAGAATACTGACGTTTCGATATCGACCTGTCGAGGTGTGCATGACAGCGCAGCAACAACTCATCTTCCAAGATTCGAGCGTACTGCAAGATTTCATGCTGTCCGCACTGCTCGACGATAGCCCGCTCACGCCGACGGCTGATTTCGCGGCGTGGTTCGCCTCACGCGCCGACGCTCACCCCTTCCAGGTATCTCGCGTGCCGTTCGCCGAACTGACCGGCTGGAGATTCGATCCGACCACCGGTAATCTCGGCCACGAGTCCGGCCGTTTCTTCACCATCGGCGGGCTCGACGTCCGTACGGATCGAACCTGGATCTCACACTGGCGGCAGCCGATCATCGTGCAGCCCGAGATCGGCGTGCTCGGTATCCTCGCGAAGAAATTCGACGGCATCCTGCATTTTCTGATGCAGGCGAAGATGGAGCCGGGCAATGTGAACACGGTGCAGCTCTCGCCGACCGTTCAGGCCACCCGCAGCAACTACATGGGCGTACACAAGGGCGCCGAGATCCGCTACCTGGAGCACTTCGCCCCTGGCAGGCACAGTCGCGTGCTGGTCGACGCACTGCAGTCCGAACAGGGCGCATGGTTCCTGCACAAAAGGAACCGCAACATGGTGGTCGAGACCGACGAAGACGTCATGGTCGAGAAGGACTTCTGCTGGCTGACGCTGGGGCAGATCCGTGGTCTGCTGCGAATCGAGCACCTGGTGAACATGGACGCCAGGACTGTGCTCTCCTGCATCCCGGTGGCTGTTTCGGCAGGCAGCCACTCGGCCCAGGGGAAATCAGCAGCCTCCGGCGAGTTCCCACTGTCGGTCCTGCGATCCGCCCAGGGTGAAGGCGGGGCACGGCACTCGATCAGTGAGGTGCTGAGCTGGCTGACGGAGCTCCGAGCCCGCCGAGAGTTGATCGCCGAGCGCATCCCGTTGACGGAGGTGCGGCACGGCGGTTGGCAACGGTCGGCGACAGCGATCAGCCACGAGTCCGGCCGGTACTTCGAGGTCGTCGCGGTCGACGTCCAGGCAGGCAGCCGGGAGATCGCTTCGTGGCGACAGCCGCTGGTCGCCCCGCGGGAGACCGGCCTGCTGGCCCTGATCGCCAGGACCGTCGATGGGACCCTGCACATACTGGTCCAGGCCAGGGCCGATGCGGGTTCGCTCAACGGTGCGGAGATCGCGCCCACTGTGCATTGTCAACCCGCCAACTATCGGGACGTCCCGCCGGAGCACCGCCCGCACTTCCTGGACTACGTCGAGGAGGCCGAGCCCCATACGATCCGCTACGACGTGATGCAGTCGGAGGAGGGCGGCCGGTTCCTGCACGCGGTCAATCGCTATCTGGTGATTGAGGCGGGCGAGGACTTCCCGTTGGACGTGCCGGAGGAATACTGCTGGGTCACGGTGTATCAGCTGACGAGTCTGCTGGCCCACAGCAACTACCTCAACGTCGAGTTGCGCAGCCTGCTGGCGTGCACCCAGAGCATCTGGTGAGTCCGCCGTCGGCCGCAGCGGGTCGCCGTCCCAGCTCCTGGCCAGGGTCGCCAATCCGCCCGATGGAGCCCAGTACACCTCTATTTCAGACAGGATGATCATGAAGATTTCTCCAACGCAGATTCCCGGCGCTTTTCAGATCACCCCGGAGAAGCTTTATGACAACCGAGGGTACTTCTACGAGGCCGTGCGCACGGAGATCCTGAGCGAGGCCGTCGGAGCGCCGTTCTCGGTGGCACAGGTGAATTTCTCGGTCTCGGCGAAGAACACGCTTCGCGGCATTCACGGAACCACCCTTCCGCCCGGTCAGGCAAAACTCGTCAGTTGTGTGCGTGGCGCGGTGTTGGACATCGCCGTCGATCTGCGGGTCGGATCGCCGACGTTCGGCCATCATGCCGTCACTTATCAGGATGCGGATTCTGGAGTGGCCGTCTATCTGGCGGAAGGACTCGGCCACGGATTTCTGGCACTGACCGACGACACCTGCATGAACTATCTGTGTTCCGAGGTGTACGTACCCGGAACCATGATCGATGTGGATGCACTGGACCCCGCACTGGCGCTGCCCTGGAATCTCACCGAACCGCCGATCAGATCGGCCAAGGACGCCGCCGCCCCCACCCTCGCGGAGGCCGAGGCACGCGGTCTGCTGCCCCGTTACGAGGACTGTATCGCACTGTATTCACCGGTTTCCGAGCCACGATGACGACCCCGATGTCGTCATACGACCTGTGCTCAGCCGACCGGAGGGCCACCGAGCACACCGGAAATCGACTGCGAACACAGCCGGTGGAGCTCGGCAACCAACCGGTGTTCACCACAGCATGAACTCGTTCCCGGGAGCCCGGATCTGGCCGGGAGTGTGGGGGCCACGCCGCATCGGCGGGCCGGCCTGCGACCCGGAGAGCACCGATCAACCACCCAACGCATAGTTGGCTCCAAATCCTGTGCCGCAGTGCCGGGATACATGAGGCTGTTCGTGAGATGCCGAGGCAGCCTTCACGAAGGACAGTCGAACCGCGTGCCGTCACGGTTGTGGTGAGGTCCCTCTGCGCCACCGGCGTTCCCTCCGTGCTCGCCAGCGGACCGGCGATCTCAGCGGCCTTCCTGGCGCGCCTTCGCCCTTTTCATGGTGCCGGTCAACGCAGTGAGCATCGACAGCCGCTCGGTATAAGACCTTCACGAGCCACCAGCCAACACCGCGATGCCCGAACCGGGTGTCGAGCACGGGCATCTCCCCCTCCCCCGAACATCAGAGCCCCCGACCCGGGTTATCGACCGCCGCCGAAGCCAGCACACGGACACCACGCCGGCCGTTGCGGATTCAGCCCTGCCTCGGCCGACAGGCCCGGCTGCACAACGCGCACCTCGCTGATGTCCAGATAGCTCCCCGACAACCGTTCGCTGGGGCGAGAGAACCTGCACCTGACAACAGATACGGGGTCAAGGTCGTTGCACAACAGGCCACTGAGGTGACCGCCGCCCGAACATCCCAGGCGGGCACGGCGACCTCACACACGGTGCCTGTTCACTGACTGAAAGTCTGCGTTTCCTCTATGGGACGCCGGGAACCTCTCGAGTGCCAGCGCCCGTTGATCTAGGTGAACGGAAGCCGAGGCACTCGGAGGAGTTATGCGAGGGAGGACGACCAAGCCACGTCGACGCCCCCACAGACACGCTGAAGATCTGGTGCCCACTGTGATCACTGGCTGTCTGATCACTGGGATCGCATCGCTCAGAGGGACGCCGTCGATGGCTGGGTGTGCTGATGTGACGACGGGAGCCGGTTGGCGCCGCGGCACTCGCCGCTTGGGTGGCACCGTCCGCGCCCCATCGGCGCGCATGCTGCTCGACACCTGCTCCTGCGCTGTCGAAGGACCTTCGTTTGTGAACCAGGCAGAGGCGCTCAGCTATCCACTGCACGCAGCCTCCGAGCCACCGCTCACTTCCTAGGTTTGCACCGGTGCAAAGGTGCGCACTTCCGAACGAAAAGCACGGAAGCCGTCACCGCATCACCATGCCCACCGATCGTGAAAACCGAAACGACGGGCTTGCCAAGCGAGGTCCTATGCTGAAGATACATTTCACCGAGAGCGATATCTCTAATATCACCATTATCGACTCCGCTGCGATCGAATGGGAGATCCTTGGCAGCCTTTACCGAATAAGACGTCCTGAGGGAGAGCATTTCTACGGCCCGTGGAGGAACTCAACGCGCACAGTGCTATCAGATGCAGGTCGAATGCTCATGTCGGCAGTACCCACCTATGGTTACTGCCCGGACTTCTTGACACCCGAGAATTCGGCGGCGACACCCGATGAATTGATCGACCAGCTACTCGACACCGACACGGACCAGGTTGCCAGCGACGTTCACGAATTGTCCACGAACGTCACACTTGCCCCCTGGCTGCGCCAACTCGGCGACGGCGATCAGCGCTCGATGCGCAAGCTTGGAGATGCCTTTTCTGCGTACTTCAACCGCCATATCGAGCCCGAGTGGCGCACCGTCAATCGCGTCATCAGCTCAGAGATTTCCCGACTCCATCGGATCCGCGACGAAGGAAACATTCATTTTCTCCTCTCTTCCCTGCATCCCGAATTACAGTGGCGGAATCCTGTTCTCAATGTGCGATTCCCCGTGGACCAAGAGGTCGAATTGAACGGGCGGGGGCTGACGCTGATCCCCTCGTACTTCATCTATGGAATGCCCACCGCGTACAGGGACGCGGCTCGGCGACCGGTACTGGTGTATTCAGTGCGACACAGGTCGGAACTGGTGAATCACACCGAGCCGGGTGCAGCCTTATCGGCCCTGCTGGGCGCCAGCAGGGCGCGTGTACTGCTGACGTTGATGACGGGAAGGTACAACACCAGCGAACTCGCAGGGAAGGCCGGCATCTCCCTCTCTTCGGCGAGCGAGCACATCACCGTGCTCAGGGAAACCGGCCTCGCGTCGAGTAGCCGAATCGGCCGCTCTCGCTACCACGAGATCACTCCTCTCGGAACGAATCTCATCAGAGCGAGCTGAGGACCCCTAACACAGTGGTCTGTTCGGCTCGCGGCACAGAAGGGCGCCTCGCCGCGTTGGAGGAGCGCCCACGTACTTTCAGCAGCGGCGGACGGGAGGTGGCAGCCTCGGTGAACTCCAGATGCCGAGGAGGCCGCGCTTTGGCGAGCACAGGGTGAGTTTCCGACACGTGCTGTCACAGTGACCGCCTGGTGGCGTGCCCGATCCCCCGCGCCCCGGCCATCAGCCGGTCGTCAGGAAGGTCACCGGTAGCACCATGGCATGTCCAGGCCGCTGCGCCCCGGATGAACACGAACACTGCGGATGTGGGCCACGGTCTGGAATCGTCTAGGTGCACTATGTAACATCACCAGCTGCCTGCCCGCCACAACGCCTGCTCTGTGGCTTCCGGTACCACCGTGCTGCTCACGCCGATGGTCGCCACCTCGCCGGGATGCCGGCCATGATGCCCCGGGTGCTGACCGGGAGAGATCCACGTTTCGCGTTGCGGCGAAACGTGGCGCCTGTGCTTGATCGACTGTTGCAGGAGATCCAAGATCAAATCAATCCCCAGCAACGAAGGTCGGTATCACTGGGGCCAGCAAGGCGTCTGGGATCTGGGGTGCGCGGGCGGGAGCGGCACGATGCGGAATGCCAAATCGGCAACAGTCAACTCCGTGAGTTTCCACGGCATGCGCCCCTGGCGCTACCGGCCCTCGTGCCCCGCATGAGCGAATCCCGGAAGTGTCCTCTCGCACCGTCGGTCGTGGGTGGTCCGTGATCGACGCATTCCGCGGGCACCGACAGACCACCTCGCGATGAGGTCCTCACCTGGCGGAACTTCTTCGTTGCCGCAGGTCTGTCCAGTACAGGGAACCTGATGTCGATCGGGCGCCACATCTCCACGTGGCCGCCGCTGAGGAAGGCACGGACCATGAGACCGCTGATCGAACGACACGATGCACTGGAGACGCTGAACAGGCTTTTCACCGAGGCCACGAAAGGTAAGGGCCAGGTCGCGCTGGTCACCGGCGGTCCCGCGAGCGGGAAGACGGCCTTGATGGACGCCTTCACCGATCAGCTTGCCGACTCCGGGGCGCTACTTCTGACCGCCACCGGTTCACGCGCCGAGATGCGTCTGCAGATGGGGGTGATCGACCAACTCTTCCAGAGTGCCGAGCCGAGCGCAGGGATGCGCGGCCTGGTCACCGTCTCCACGTCGGACACCGACGACGACGCGGCCACACCGGTCGATGTGGGAGTGTCGCACGAGGTCTGCGACACGCTGCTGGAGATGTCCCGGCACCAGCCGGTAGTGATCGCCGTGGACGACATCCAGTTCGCCGACCAGTCGTCGTTGCAGACGCTGCTGTACGTCCGACGGCGAATCCGGTCGACTCGGCTGCTGATGCTGCTGAACGAGTGGGCTCGGCCACTGCCCACGCAGCCGCTGTTCCGTGCCGAGATCACCCGTCAGCCGCATGAGCGGATCTCGCTGCACACTCTGTCTCGGCACGGGGTCGCCGAGGTTGCCGTCGCCGTCCTCGGCAAGCAGCTGTCCGAACAAGAGGTGGACCATCTCCACACGGTCAGCGGCGGCAATCCGCTCCTGCTGCACGCTCTCATCGAGGACCACATCGCCGAACCGGATCGTGCGGACTCGACTCCTCGGGTGGGCGCCGCCTTCGAGCACGAAGTCCTCGCGTGTCTGCACCGCTGGGACTCGAATCTCTTGTCCCTCGCCCACGGCGTCGCGCTGCTGGGGCGGGACTCCTCGCCGGAGTTGATCTGCCAGCTTCTCGACATCAGGGCTCAGGCGGCTGCCCAAGGCCTGGAGACCCTGACGATCGCCGGGTTGCTCCACCGGCAGCGATTCCGTCACCCGGTGGCGCAGCGCGTCGTCCTCGACAGTATTCCCCCGGATCGGCAGTCCGTGCTGCACCTGAGCGCGGCCGAGTTGCTGTACCGCCAGCAGGGCAACGCGATCTCCGTCGCCGAACACCTGCTAGCCACTCAGGAAGCACTCCCCCCATGGGCAGTGGAGGTCCTCCGCGACGCCGCGGAACAGGTCCTGCTCCGCGACGACCTGCGTACGGCCATGACGTTCCTGGAACAGGCGCTGCGGTCGTGCGCCGACACCCGAGACCGGACTCTCATCGAGAGCGCCCTGGCACGGGTGAAGTGGCAGCTCACGCCGTCATCATCGATGCCGCACTTCGCCCAACTGCAACCGGCCCTGCGTGAAGGCACGATCGTCGACAGCGCGGCGGTCGCGCTGGTCAGGTCCCGACTGTGGCAGGGCAAACACAGTGCGGTCCGGGAGATCCTCGGCACCGACAGCGGCACCGACGTCTTCGCCGACATCCAGGCCAGGGCGGAACTACGCCTGACCTACGCGTGGGTCTACGGCCCGGAACCACGCAAGGAGGTCCGGCCGGACTCGCTCGACGACGTCTTCGGCAAGCGGGACGAGGACGAGGCCGACGCGACCCTGGTCTCCGGAAACCCCTGGGCCCAGGCCATCCGCGCGCTCACGCTCGTCTGGGCTGAGGAGGCTCCCGACGAGGCGGTCGAGCTCGCCGAGTACGTCCTGCGCAACTGCGTCTTCGGGGACACGACGCTGGAGATCGTACTCATCGCCGTGTCCGCGCTGATCTACGCCGACCGCCTGGACCGGGCGGAGCATTGGGCTTCACTGCTTCTCAAGGAGGCGATCGATCGCCATGCCATCACCTGGCAGGCACTGATCGGCTGCATCAGCGCACAGATCTGGCTCCGCAAGGGCAACCTGGAGAATGCCCTGGCCGAGGCATCCCGTGCGCTGGGCATGCTCAACACCCAGGGTTGGGGTGTCCTCATCGGTCTGCCGCTGTCCATTCTCCTGACTGCCGACGCCGCAGCGGGCAGGCAGGGCACCGCGACGGAACGTGCCTTCCGATCGGTCCCCGAGGAGGTCTTCCAGACCCTCTTCGGACTCCAGTACCTGCACGGCAGAGGGCACGCGCACCTGGCCGCGGGACAGATCTTCGCCGCGCGCAGCGACTTCGAGGCATGCGGCGAACTCATGAAGCAGTGGAACATGGACTACCCGACGTTCATCCCGTGGCGCAGCGACCTGGCGGCGACGCATCTCTTGATGGACAACACCGCCACGGCGCGTGATCTCGCCGCTCAGCAACTCAACCATCCGGCGGGCGTCGGAGTACGCACCAAGGGCATCACGCTGCGAATCCTCGCTGCGACCTGTGAGCCTCGTCAGCGCCTGGCGTTGTTGCGGGAGGCAGTGGACTGCCTGCAACGCTGCGGCGACCGCCTGGAGCTGGCACGAGCGCTGGCCGAACTGAGCAAGGCACATCATCAGCTTGGCGAGTTCGGACGAGCCAGCACGATCGCCGGCCGTGCCGCCGAGGAGGCCAAGACCTGCCACGCCGACGAGCTCGTCCGGCATCTCGCCACGCAGCCGACGGCGGAACTCGACCATCAGGTCAGCGTCCAGGGTCTCGCGTTGCTCAGCGAGGCGGAGCGGCGAGTGGCCGCGCTCGCCGCCATGGGGCACACCAATCGTGAGATCGGGCGACGACTGCGCATCACGATCAGCACGGTGGAACAGCATCTCACCCGCATCTACCGCAAGCTCCGCGTCGACAGCCGCGCGGGCCTGCCGATCGAGCTGTACCAGGACAAAGCCCCGGCCGACACGGTGCGACAGTGATCGCGGCGCGCTGCGCGGCGCGTGCTTCGCTCACCGTCAACGAGCCGGGTGCGGCAGCCAGCTGTGCCTGTCCGGCTATCGGTTTGCAGGAGTTGACCCTCCCCGTCTCCGGCAACCGTGGTTTTTCGCAACCGGATGTCGATCTCGGGCGCTACGATCCGTAGTCGTTGAGTAGCGCAACAGGAAGAGATCGGAGCGGAGTTGCCTCGACGGGCTGACGCGAGACGAGCTGAGATAGTCGATTTCTGGCGCACCGTGGAGATGTTTAGCCCGCAAAAGGTTGAGGAGGTCAACCGCGAGCAGCTCGTCTTCGCAGTCCGGCCTGGCCAGCCACTGCCATGGGAACCCGGCCACGAACTCGCCAGCCGGTCGCTCAAGCCGGGAAAAGCCTGGCGGCACGTTGTCTACCTGGGTATCTATCGCCTCGACGAAGCCTTCGAGATCCTCTCGCGCGTCTTCGGCCCCGATCCGGAGAGCTACGACGAACGCCCGGCCGGGGAGAGTGCCATCGCCGCGTTCATCGTCGGCGAGGACGGGCGAGCGTTGCTCGGCTCGGAGGTGCTGTCCAGCTGCGCTTGGGCAGCAGGTCAGGTCCTGCGCGAGAAGCCCGCTGCCGACTGGGTGGCGAAGTTCGAGAACGCCTCCTCGAACTTCGGCGCGGCGTGGCGGGAGGTTGTCGCGGGCGATCTGTTCGCTCGGCACGACGAGGGACTCCCGCCGCAGCCACGCGTGTTGGGCAGTGATGACCTCGCTGAGTGCCTGGCGACTGCCGTGGCGGTAACAGGAGCAGGACACGAGCTGTCCTGCGCGGAGATTCGAATCAGTAGCCAGATCGTCGATCGCCAGACCGCCAAGGACGCTGGAGGCCACGACTTCCTGAACAGCTTGATCATGAGTGATCTTGGGCTGGTCGCCGAGCAGGTGGCGCAGGGGAACGCCGGTCCCGCCTTGCGCGAGTACCTGCGCCCCGACACCGATATCCGGATCTCCGAGCGCATCGACGTGCGAGAACGGTTCGCCGACGTCCTCGCTACGACCGCACCGGACAACGTCGCCGCGGGCCGCTGGCCCAATCAGCCGGAACACGCACTCACGCTGAACCAGCAAGTGGCGGTCAGCACCGCTCTAACCATGGCGGGCCCAGGCATCATGGGCGTGAACGGTCCACCGGGAACCGGCAAGACCACGATGCTGAGGGACTTGATCGCGGGAATCGTGGTCGAACGAGCGCAACGGCTGGCTCGTATTTCTCAGCCGAAACGAGCGTTCACCCATCAGAAGCTGCGTTGGAAAACCGGACAATTCAACCGCGTGGTCAGTGTGTGGCAGCCGGAGCTGACCGGTTTCGAGATCGTGGTCGCGTCTTCGAACAACGGAGCTGTCCAGAACGTCACGGACGAGATCCCCGCAGCCAACGCGATTGGCCGGTGTTGGAAGGAGGAGGCCGCCGCTCTCGACTACTTCTCCGACATCGCCTCGGCATTGCTCGCGCCGCAACCGGAACGGCAGCGATCCCCCAGTCCTGTCGTGGCCGCGGCAGGCTGGGCAGCAGTGGCGGCTCGTCTTGGTAACAAGAGCAACCGCAACCGGTTCGTCAAAACCTTCTGGTACCACACCCCTGACCGGCGGGATGACGCCGACTCCTGGTTCGGAATGCTGTCCACACTGAAGCGCTACGAACAATCCTCCCCCGCGAGGTCCTGGAAAGAAGCGGTGGAGGACTTCCGAACCGCCGACGCTCGTGTCGAAACCCTCCGCGCCGCACGCTCAGCGGTGTATGAGCGCGTGCAGCGGCGAGCGCAGCTCATACAAGAGCTGAAAATCTTGAGCAGTGCGGTGTCCAATGCCGCGGAGCACATCAAGGTCGCATACCAACGACGAGACCTGGCTCTCAGCGTGGAACGCGAGCGACAGGACGAAGCCAACCGCATCGCCAGAGCACGCCAAGCCGAGGATGAGGAAGCCACCCGGCGGCGTCGCGACGACGCCGAACGGCTCGCCAGCGCGCGCACGGCCGAACTCGAGCGGCTCAGAAAAGGTCGCTGGGCCGGCGCTCAGCGTGCTGTGCGGTCCGCAGAGGCCGAAGTGAGCCGACGTCGGCAGCTTCGGGCCACCCACCAAGAAACCCGGCCCGGCTTGTGGAAGCGACTGGGAATGTTCTCTCCCTCGGTCAAACGCTGGGCGCGGCACGACAGCTGGCTGGAAGGGGAAATACACGCCGCCCAGCACGAATTGACTACGGCCATGGCTGAACTGGATTCCGCTCAGCGTGAACTGGACGCCGTCGAGCGCGACGTGGACGCGACCCGGCGCGAGCTGCACGAGGCAACACAGATCCTCAACGCCGGTGTTCCCGTTCCGCACATTGTCCACAAGCCACTGTTGGCGGCACAGCGAGACCGTGATCAAGCGGAGCTGGATCTCATCGCAGCGGTTCGCCACCACGCCGAGGCCGAAGCGGCCCTACATACCGAGCAGCAGCGACTCGCCGACCTCGACGAGGAACTCGCTCGGGCGACGGTCGTTCTGGGGAAACACTGTCCGGACACTGACTGGTGGCAGGACCGGCAACGCCGCGAAACCGCAGCGTTGTGGACAGACCCGGAATGGAACACCGCCCGCAGTGAACTCTTCTTAGCCGCGTTGACGCTGCACAAGTCGTTTCTCCACCATGCCGCCACTGAGATGCGACGCAATCTGCACGCAGCCATGGACATCATCAGTGGCAGCGCACCTCACGACATCCCCGAAGAAGCCGCCCTCGCCGCATGGCAGAGCTTCTTCTTCGTCGTTCCCGTTGTCTCCACGACATTCGCGTCGTACGCCAGGCTGTTCGCCCATCTGGGCAGGGAAGCCCTTGGCTGGCTCCTTATCGACGAGGCAGGTCAGGCGACGCCACAGAATGCCGTGGGCGCCCTGTGGCGCACCAAACGCGTTGTCGCGGTCGGTGACCCACTACAGTTGGAACCGGTCACCACATTGCCGTTCCGTGCCGAACAGGCTATCCGCAAGGAATGTGGAGCCGACGAACAGTGGTCACCAAGCCGCACCTCCGTGCAGCGGATCGCGGACCGCCTTACGGTCCTGGGCACGTGGCTTCCCTCCGACGACGGGGAAACCTGGGTCGGTGTTCCACTGACGGTCCACCGGCGGTGCGATCAACCAATGTTTGACATCGTCAACTCCATCGCCTACGACGGCCTCATGATTCACAGCACCGGCCATACAGCTGGGGAGAAATTCACGGCAACCTACCCCACTCTGCCCGAATCCAAGTGGATCGATGTCGTCAGCGAGAACGCTCGCAACCACTGGGTTCCTGACGAGGGCCGGCAGCTGGACAGGATTCTCCGCGTACTCCACGATCTCGATTTCGATATGTCCGAGGTGATGGTCATTGCCCCGTTCCGTGACGTCGCGCGTCAGCTCAGCGGACGTACCAAGAGGTATCCAGGGCTGGTGGCCGGGACGATTCACACCGCTCAAGGCAAGCAGGCCGATATCGTCGTTGTCGTTCTCGGCAGCGATCCGGCTCGTCCGGGCGCCCGACGGTGGGCCGCGAGCAAGCCGAACCTGCTCAACGTCGCGGTCAGCCGTGCGAAACGCCGCCTGTACGTCATCGGGGACAGGAATGCGTGGTCCAGCCAGCGACATTTCGAGACTCTGGCCGCCCGCCTTCCCCACACGACACCGATCGATCGTTAGAGTCTGTTTTTCCGCTCCTGGTAAAGGGTCGGCGGCCGGTTCACCGTCACCGACGAGGTCGAAGCGCTCGGAGAGCCGACCTGTCCGTCGTGCTGTCGCTCGGCCGTCTCGCAAGTAGATTGATGGCGGTCTTCACGGGAGCTGGCCGTCCCGAGAGGCCCGCGAGGTCGGAACTATGCCGCCGAGAGGGAGGCCTTGCGGAACGACGCCCGTCACGAACGCAATCCACGACTGTCGATCAGATCATGGGCGGGCGAGCACAGTGGCGAGAATGCGATGCACAACTTCGTGATCACGCGGATCGTGCAGCGGTAACCTTCGCCGGGCAACGTGTACCACTCGTCCGCGCCCAAGTAGGTGATCGCCAACGCGAACACACCTCGTCGTCACAGCTGGTGCGCAGTTCCAGCTCGCCGCCGATCACACCGACCTCGGCGGTCATTCACCCCATAACTGGCCGTGGAGAACGAGGCCTGCTCTTTCGTCCTGACAACTCCCTGTTACACGCCGCGTCGTCCTGCGCGCGAGCCCACGACGACGCGGCGGACGGAATCAGTACGAGCAGCTATTGAGCATGCTCTGCAAGGCGGATTTCTCCGACGACTGCAAGTGCAGCCCCCAACGGTACTTGGTGTGAATCCACCACTTCGCATACGCGCAGCGGGCACCGGAACGCGGCGGCTGCCACGTGGAAGGGTCTTGGTCGCCCTTGGCCTGGTTCACGTCGTCGGTCACGGCGATCAGCTGAGGACCGTTGAGGTCGTTGGCGAACGCCTGGCGCTTGGACGTCGTCCAATGACTCGCCCCGGAACGCCAGGCCTCGGCCAGCGGCACGATGTGGTCGATGTCCAGGTCGGACGCCTGATACCAGACGGCCCCGTCGTAATAGCTGTACCAGCGGCCGGCCGTGGGATAGCAGTCGGCCCCGACCGTGATCGAATCGGCGTCGCGCTTCAGCACGGTCTCACGAGTGTTGCAGGTGCCAGAGATGGTGATCCAGTGCGGGAATTTGTCACGAGAATAACCCGTCATCGATTCTTGTGACCGAACGGACAACGAGTTCAGTTCGGACTGTGCGGTCGCCTTCGACGGCGTCCCCGGAGGGAGCGCCGAAGCGGACGGGGCTCCAACGATCGATCCAGCAGCGAACAGCAACACCGCCATCGCGACAATGAGCAAGCCACCCAGCAGGTTTCTCGGCGAGAGCGCCATCTTGTGAACCCTTCAGGCAGACGATACGACGCTCACACGATCTTCGCGCTCCGTGAATTGACCGTTGTACGATCATGACCTTCCGCTGGCCGGTTCGCGAACGGTTTGGTGTTCTCGGACGCGAGCGGCCGAATCCGCGAAACCAAGGCCGCCAATGCCTTCACGCCACACAGCGCGCCCGCCACTCGCCGACAACTCGGCCACAAACATGACTGCCCTTGTCAGTGGCCGAAAACGTCGAGCACTCCATCGGCGAGGTTCGTCCACTGGCTGCCTAGCGAACTGGTCGGCGAGTTCACGCGGTTCCCACACCCTCTGGAGCAGGCGCACAGCACGGAACGTCGCGAGCCGTCGTTGCTCCTCGATCAGCAGCAGGGACATCGCTGCCGTCGTCGGAAGTGAGCACGACACGACGCCAGAAGTCGGTGATCCAGACGGTTCGCATTCGCGATCCGCGCGCCTTCTCAATCCGCCTCTCCTCGCGCCAGCGGCAGAATCGAGGCCAGGTGCGCGCGGACCTGCTCGGTGAGCCGCCCGATGCACAACCGTTGCGCCACACCTCGCAACACATCGTCCTCGTCGTGCCAGCCGCGCTCCTCCGCCACAATCCGCATCAACGCCGCGAGCTCCCCAGGTGGCACCTGGTCCACACCACGCGGTCCCCGCTCGCGTACCCGCACGGCCTGAGCGGGCAACCGGTAGGACCGGTACTTCACTCCGGATCTCCCCAGCGGATTGTCGGAGACCAGCACCCCGCGGCGCACGGCCTCGCTGATGGCCGAATTCAGCGCCCTGGCCACTTGTTTACCGACGCGGTGGCCGCCCGACGCCTTCACATACACCGCGTGCAACCGTTCGCCCAACACCGGTCCCTCGACCGACACGATCGAGCGGAGTCCTTCGATGATTTCGGAGCGCGTCCCGGTGGCCACCGGCGCCGCGACCCCGGTGAACGTCTCATACGGGGCAAGTCCCCCATTCTGCGACGGGACTTCTCCGTCAACGTCGTCGTCCTCGACGGTCCCGGAGGCAGCACCGAGGTGCGCCCCCAGCCATGCCGACTCCGCAGTGCCATCCGGCTCCGGCGGCTCGCCAGTGAGCGGTTCGGACTCCTCCGATGTGTCAGCCGCAGCCGGAAGCAGCGTCGGTCCGTCTCCGGTTTCCTCGGTCGAATCCGCGTGCTCCGCCTCCTCGACCTCGGTGATGACGGCAGCCGAGGAAGGTTCCGGCTCCCCTAGTTCGCCCGCAGGGCGGATGTCCCGTTCGTCGAGAACCTTCCACAGGTCGGCGAGAGCCGCGACAGGGTCGATGCAGAACAGCGACTCCCGGACCCGGAAGAACGACCACCCGCATCGTTCCAGGTCCCTTTGCCGTGCGAGGTCGCGTTCGAAGGCGTCGGGCCCGTGCCATCGATCCCCGTCGCATTCGACCGCCAGCCTGCTTCCGTGACCAACCACCACGAGGTCGATCCAGTAGCCGGCCGCCTCGTATTGCGGAACGACCGTGTATCCGCGACCGGCGATCCGGTTGAACACCCGCTGCTCGAACAACGAGTCGAACGGCGGAACCCGCTCGTCCTCGGGAACGAGTTCACTCACCTGCCGGTCTGTCGAACGCCCACGCTCGATGACGCCGTAGCAGTAGTCGAGCAACTGGAAACGCATGTCCTCCTTGTTGCTCAGCATCTGCCGTTCGACGGAGTGGAAAACCCAGATCTGGTCCCGTGCCCTCGAGACCGCGACGTTGTAGCGCTGAACGTAGCGATCCGCGGTCAACGCGGTAAGCCGACGGCCTTCCTCCGGCGCCGCGACCATCGACAGGAAGACGACATCGCGTTCGGAGCCCTGGAAGTCGCTCGCGTCACCGCACCGCAGGTCTCGCGCCGTCCAATCATCCTTGCTGATGCGCTCCAGCAGGTTCTCCTCGATGTACCGTGCCTGTGCCGGACCCAACAGTGAGATGACGCCGAACGTCCTGTTCGCGTAGGCGGGGTCGGCCAGGCATTTCTCGACCTGATCGACTATCGCGTCCGCCTCAACAGGATTGATCTTCTTGCTGCTTGTGCCCTTTTCGTAGCCGTCCGGCAGGTACACGGCTTTGATCGGGTCGAGCCGGTCCGCGCCGTACTGCCGCACCGGTACCAGCCTGATGTTGTCGGGCTCGTAGGCGATGCGATTGGAGAATCCGATGATCTCCGGGACGCAGCGGCGATGTTCGGTCAGTGTGATAACGCCTCCATACCGCATCTTCGCCTCGTCGAACAGACTCCGTTGCGGGTCCTGCCAGGAGTCCCGGTAACGGTCGTCGGCAAGGTACTGGCCCGCAAGGTCCCGAAGCTGTTGCTGGTCCACACCGACGGCCGAGGGCGACACCTGCTTGTCATCCCCGATCACCACGATCTTCGGTGCGAGGTACTGAAGGAAAGTCGCTTCCATTCCCGCCTGTGATGCCTCGTCCACGATCACGACGTCGAACATGTTGGGCGTGATCCGCAACTGCTCCGCGATCCGGTAAAGCGGCATGATCCACACCGGGACGGAAGGTCTGCAGCGTTCCATCGCCTGCCGGATACCTTCCCGGCGCACGGCCGCGTACTTGCCTGTCATCTTCCCAGCCCGCTGCACCAGTTGCGCGTACAGCGTCAGATCGGCTCTGGCGGAACCGCTGAGCCTCGCCGGTGACGCTGCATGGTTCCATGCGCGCCGCGCCGCCAGTGTTTCCACCTGCTGCCGAATCCGGTCGTCGATTCTGGCTGTTTGCTGTTGCAACACGTTCACGTCAAGCGATTCCTGCGCCCGGACCCACCAACGCGTCGCGATCAAGGCCCATGCGGATTCGAAATGGTCGAGACGACCCGCCCACATCTCGTTCTCCGGAGCCGCCGCCACCGCTGTGAAAAGCCCTGGCACCGCACCTGCCAGCCGCCGTCCCAGGTCGTCACGCCGGCCAGCCTGCTCCCTCACCCTCCACAGCCGGACGATCCGCGCGTGGGCCGAAGCGTAGTCGTCGGCATCCCTTTTCTCGACGGACGCCCGCAACCGGCGCACCGACGGCGCCACATCGTCGCCCACGACTTTCGCCAACGCGGTGGTGAGTGTGGCCAGTGGCTGTTGAGAGGCCGCCCAATCCTTCTCGATGTCAGCCGTGTCGCACAGTAGCTGGTATCTGTTCAACGCCACCGCATCGCTCCACTCCGGCAGTGGTATGCCGGACTCGGCCAGCCTCTCTCCCTCCGCACGCAGCGTTTCCGCCAGATTCACCACGCGCCTCAAGTGGCCGAGTTCCGTGCGATGCCATTGCAGACGCTCACCATGAGAGTTCGATGTGGACACACGCGTGCCTTCAGGCCACAACCGGTCGAGCGCGGCGAGCATCCTCGATGCCTCGAACCACGTCACGACAGCGCTCAGTTGCTGTGCGCTCGTCGGAGGCAGGCCGTCCACCCTGGTGGACTCGAACAGCGGCTGAGCCTGTTTCAGCACTTTCGGGGCCAGCCGCCCTACCTTTGGTGTGCCGTCCGCTGCCGTCTTGATGCGGTTTCCCTCATCGAGATAGCGCAGCAGTTCCCTGGCCAGTGCCGCCATCCGCGCGGCATCAGCACCCGGTAGTTCAATTTCGGTGAGTGGACCGAGTCGCTCCACGTGCCCCGTGGTCTGTTCGATCAGGTTCGCAAGCTGTGCTGCCCGCTCGCGCCAGGCTGCCTCCCGGCCCGCGCACACATCGTCCAGTGCGGCAGGGATCCACTGTTCCGGCCCTCCTGCGAGAACCGCCAGTTCGTCCGCGACACGCCCCAGCCGTTTCCTCAGTTCCGCTCGTTGCCGGGTGTCCAGGCGCACAACAGCGGAGAAGGCGGGATGGCTCCGAAGTTCTTCTCGCTCTTGCCGCCGGGTTTGGGCAGCGCGCTCGGCCTCCACGTATACGGCGAATCTCGCGGGCGACGGCAGGGCATCGAGTTCGACCAGCTGCTGTCGGGCTTCCGGCTCGTCGGAAGCCAGCTCCCTGTCAAGCAGAAGCCGCCGCCATTCGAGTACCTCCTGCCCGGTCAAGGGAGGTTCGCCCTCCACGCTGTCCGGGACGTGTTCCAATATCCACCCGAACTCGTGCGAGCGTTGCTCGACCTGCTTCGCGATACCGGCGAGCGTGCCACGGTACTCGCCGCGGTCGTGCTGCCGCACCTCGCTTTCTCTCACAGCGAGCAGGTCGCGATAAACTTCCGCCCGTTCCCTGCGTAACCTGTCGATCTCGGCGAGGCAGGCTTCGATCTCGCGGGCGTTGCGTTCGGCTTCGTGGCTGTGCGCCGCAGCCGCAATCTCCTGCACCGCCACCTTCAGATCCGCCATGTCGTCACGGGATGTTCCGACCACAGCCACGGAAAGAGGCTTGATCTTGTCGGGAAGCTTGTCCCGGACCTCCCGCAGGGCCCGATCGGTTTGCGCCGTCACGAGAACACGCTTGCCCTGAGCGAGCAGGTGGGAAATCAATGCTGCTGCGGTGTGTGTCTTGCCCGTTCCCGGCGGCCCTTGCACGAGGACCTGCGCCTGTCGATCGACCCGCTCGATGATCTGATGTTGCCGCTCGTTGACCGGCATCGGCAGAAACGGCTCGTCCTCCACTGTCACCAGCGCACCGTCGGTCGATGCCGGCTCCGCCGAGGGAGTCTGGTCGGGATCGAGCAGGGGAAGGACGCCGCTAGGCACCGTCTCGGCTTCCGCCAACTGTTCCATGATCGTGCTGAACACTTCCACAAGACCACGCTGGGACCGTTTGCGAAGGATCAGCGCAGGGGCGAACGTCATCGTTGCGTCCCTGGTCGCCGACGCAGGCCTGTCTTCGTCCCGGTACTCGCCGTCGGCGTCCAACGCGTGCACGAGACGCCGGGCGGAAAGTCCCAGTCCCTCCCGGTCGAGGGGGTGCAAGCGCAAGACTCGAACGTTCGATCGGACTTCGTTGACGGTGTCGATCGCTTTGATCAAGCCCGGGTCCAGCATGTCGAGTTCCGTTTTGAACATTTCCGGTGTCTGGCCAGCGGACACCGTCAATCGCCCTGTCTCGTCATCGAATTCGATGATCAGCGTGCTGGTGAAGACATGTCTGGACACCTCCGGGTGTCCCTCCGGATTCCAGGACAGGCACCCCACGCCCGAGATCAGCTCTACATCTTCAGGACTGTCCTTGGCCTTGAGGAACAGTGCGAACAAGCGGTTGTAGAACAGCTTCGCGGGAAGGTCCCGCAGCTCCGCCTCCGCCCAGGTCTTCCATTCCGCGTTCCACGACCGGTGCGCCTCACGAATATGGGGGTGTTCTGCCAACATCAGGCGGCGGGTCGCTTCTTCGTCTTCCGCCGCGTCCGGCACCACCACCGTGATCGATTCTCGCAGTTCGGGTGCGTGCTCGGGATCGTCCCAGAGGCCCAGAAGCCACGGTTCCAGTTCGTCGGCGGGCCTCGGCGGCGTCCTGCGCGGCACACGGTCAACCGTGAGCAGGGGGCTGTCGATCGAGGGGTTCGTGATCCCGTTGGCGTGTTGCACCGCCGGGTGTTCCGGGAAGTCGGCGAACCACAGCACCTCGCCTTCACGCTGGTATCGGTCGGTCGTGCGCGGCGCCGTCGCCTTCAGTTCCTGCGCCCGCCGCAGGAACTCGAAGAGGTTCCGGGCGCGCTCCACCATCGTGCTGTTCAATCCGACCTACCAATGACTCGGGATACCTGTTCGCCAACCACCGGATGCGTCGTACGGAACCGATGAAGTGTGAACAACCTTTATCAAGTCGTGAATGTGTCGCCGATCACGCCATGGGAGTGAGGCATCATTGCCAGCGGTTCCACGCCGTTGACGTGAAGTCGCTAAAACACCCCAACCCCACCACTCCTCACCGCGCTGTCAACCGCCCGCACATCCGTGAGGACCCCGACAGGCGGCTGGTCGAGGTCGAGGGGGTGTTGGTGGAGGGTGATGCCGGCATGCCTCACGCGGTGGGCCCCATGGGGTGCTGCGTTGCCTTTCGCATAGACGAGGTGGCCTTCGGGCAGGTTCAACGCGGTGCAGTGGGCCAGCATCTGATCCAGGTCGGCATCGGGGAAACCCGCTGGCTTCTCCGCCTTGTACTTGGCGTCGGCCACGGCCACCGGCGCCCCGCCTGCGGTGTAGACCACGAGGTCGGGAACGATGGGGAATCGCTTGCCGCTCGTCGAGGCGGTGTGCGGCCTGCCGGATGCAGTGACCCCCGAAGTCGTCGAGCTCGCCGATCGCGTCGCGCAGCGCGCGCGTGGCGAAGTCTTCGAACACCTTCGCCAGGTCGAACAGGAAGCCGTGCACGGTGACCTCGCCGGGCCGGTGCTCGATCGACGCACCGCGCAGCACGAGCTCCGCCAGCCGAAGCGCGTCGTGATAACGGGTATTAGGACGGCTGGGCCACCACGCGGGCACGCGATCCCCGCGCCGGATCGGCGTGATCTCGCCGAGCATCACCCGCAAGCGCAGCAGCCGCCCCCGCACGTCGGCCGGGAAGGCCGGGCAGTCTGAGCAGGGCTTCACCTGAGTCGCGCAGCAACCGGTTCTCCGCGATGACGGCGGTGTGCTCGTCGTGAGCGATCTCCACGGGGACCGGTCTGCCGTGGTGCAGGCGGACCCGCACCCGAAACGTCTGACTCCCGTTCGTCCCCTTCACATCGAACGCTCTCTGTAAGCAACAGGCCCCGCATAACCGGTGCTGAAAACCGGGATACTCGCGCGAAATCGGGCTTCCCTACCGCGCATGCTCACGACCTCACACGGCGCGGACCATAACGGGTCGCCGCGCACAGTGTCGAGGCGCGGGTGCGGGCGCGGGCGCAGAGCGCTTGGCCGGGTTCAGTTCGCCGCCTTCAGGTTTCCGATCACGTCGGCAGCGACCTCGGCGGCCACCTGGCATGCCTTCTCAGGGTTCTCCCGGAAAGAAATCGCAGAAACACCGAAAGTCATATCGTCGGCAATTCCCACCGCGAGATCACAGTCCCCCTCGTGACGAGCGTCTCGAACACCCATATACACAGCGGGGTAACCCTCGATCGAAGTTTCCTCCCACAACTTGTATCGACCCTGGTCGCGAGCCATTTCAAGCCCGCGCAATCCCCCCACTCCACGTTCCTTGTTGCCCGAATCGATGCCGATTCCGATACTTCCTTCGCCCTCGCCCGTCCAACTACAGCCTGGGCCAGCCTCAGCAGCGACCTTATCGTCCTCAGGCAGGCTCGGATTCGCCTCGTTTGGCGACGTGTCCAGCTTTCCGAGTAGCCTCGGGGAGACAAGATCGCAAGGCCTGGACAGATAGGGGGTGATGTCCAGCGGATCACTGACCCGGTGTTCAGGAGCCCCACTCGCCTCCGACGCACTCACCTTTTCCGGCATAGGCTGGGCCACACCATCCGTGCCCGCAGAGCAGGAAACACCAGCGGCAGCCACGGCTAGCACGGAGGAGATTCGAAACCAAACAAAGCGGTTACGCATCAAAATTACCTCCCCTGAACGACTCAACATGGGCATCATCCGCCTCACTAATCGACTTTTTAGCAGCTTCCAACTTCTCGACAAACTCCGCGACATAGTCACGCATTGAATTATTGAACTCTTCAAGCGCAACTATTCCCTCACGCAATGAGCTCATAAATTTTACTGGTGGCTGATCCTCCGAGGGAGGATAGAATACTCGCTGCGCCGAGAAGAAATTTCTCCGGTCCTCGTCCAGTTCTTCAGCTAACGCCTTCCAGTCCGCGATGACCGCGTCGATTTCGTCCTTGTCGAAGGACCACGACCCTCCGTTTCCCTCTCCGGCCATCCGCGCTGCCGCCGACGCACCTATCGTCGCCATGCCGGCAGGTCCTCCGAGTACAGCGCCGACCGCATCGGTCGCGCTCACGCCGTTGGCCATCTCATCGGAAAGAGCTTCGAACCAGTTCTCAGCCACGCTCACCCTCCCGTATTACGTCCCCAGACCACCATGAGCGTAGCCAACACTGCACACTGGGTCAGCGACTTCCAGCCGACTCACCAGCCGAGTCCGCTCGTCGCCCACACCACCCGACGATCAGCTTCTCGGGCAGCGCAATGCCCCGGTACCCGAGGGTTGTGGTTCGACCTGGCAATTACTCGACGGACTACGCCTGCCGCCAGTAGTCAGCAACACAATCCAGGAGAAACCGGCTACGTCAGCGCGACAGCAATGTCATGGCCTCGGCGAGTTCATGGCGGCGCGGATGACGGAGAACGCATGCCACAACGATGACTCGTCGATGACCACCTCTCGGGTCGAGCGCCACATCGTTGACTCTCACATCGCCTCGCGCCGCACGGTAAGGTCCACCCAGCCGCCGTCAAGGTCTGACCCACCGGGTTCCCACTGGGTGTCTCGACAGGCAGCAAGTTTCGGCCGCACCGTGAGATTCCGGGAGCTCCAGCCGAAAGTCCGCCTGACGACGTGTCACCAGCAACACGGAGCACCGCCCGCACTAACCGACGCGTGTATCCAGACCCTTCCGCAGGAGTTCGAAGGCCGCCTTCACGCGGGAGACCGCCGCGGGATAGACCTCGTCGGCACTGCGGCCTGAGCGGATTTCCTGGGCGTTGCAGTCGGCGAGGACACGCTTCATGCCGAAAACCTGCGCCGCCACGATGCGCGCGGTGAACTCGTCACTCAGCCCACCTGAGGCGAGCAATTCCTCGCAAAGACCTCGTTCCTGCTCGATCATGTGGCCCGACAGGCGTGCCATCAGCGTCGGCGTCGAGTACAGCAGGTCGTGGAACGTGATGGCCGACGGTGTGTCGTTCAATCCTGTGAGAACGTCCCGCTGAACGAGCCGGTCAAGGAAGCTCTGCCGCAGAGCACGGAGCGGGGACATGCCGGAGGGTCGTTTTCGGACGACCAGCGCGGGAGTCATGTCGTCGTCGAGGAACCTGCGGAGGACAAGGTCCTCTTTTGTCGGAAAGTAGGAGAACAGCGTCGGCTTGGACACCTCGGCGGCGGCCGCGATGTCAACGACGGAGACGCCGTCGAACCCCGACTCCCGGAACAGCGCGAAGGCCGCCTCCATGATCGCTTCGCGCGTGCGGCGCTTCTTCCGCTCCCGCAGCCCGAGTTCCGCCATGCCCCCAGCCTAATCGAACCCTATCCAGGGCAATAAGCTGACCGAGTCTTATGATTAACCGAGTTAAGTTTTGGAGAAGAGGATCGCATGCGCCAGGCTGCTCACGACCCAGTTGACCCGGAGATTCACGTCGAGCGCGACTACATGGACTTCTGTCGCGCGGAGCTGGCACGCATGCGCGAGGAGGTCAGCACTGCGCTCGCGACGGGAGCCGGCGAGGGTGAGGCCGTCGTGGACAAGTACTTCAACCACGCGTTACGCCAATTTCGCACCCGGATGGTCGAGGAACTGGCCGAACTCGACGGCGCCCTTGTTCTTCGGGCGCCTCGACTACGCGCCGGGCGAGATCTACGGCAGCCGTGACGGGCGGGTCCACGAGCGTCGTTCACGCACGCGCGCGCCGGACAGCGACCGCGCCTACCTGGGCCGTCGTGGTGTCCGCGACGAGGAAGGCGAGCCCATGGTCATCGACTGGCGGGCGGAGCTGGCACGCGCCTTCTACGAAGCAAGCCACGAGAACACGATGGGAGTCAGGATTCGCCGCCGCTACGGCTTCGACGGCGACGGTGTGTTGACCGCTTACGAAGACGAGCCCCTCAGCAGTCAGGCCACGTCCCGCACCGGGGGTGGCCTTCTGGCCTCGGAGATCGAGCGTCCGCGCACAGGTCCGATGCGCGACATCGTCGCCACGATCCAGCCCGAGCAGATGAGGCTGGTGCGTGCTCCGCTGGAACACACGCTGTGCGTCCAAGGCGCGCCGGGCACAGGCAAAACCGCGGTGGGCCTGCACCGGCTGGCCTATCTCCTCTACAGCAAGCGGGAACGGCTACGGAAGGAAGGCGGAGTGGCCGTCATCGGACCCAACCGTTCCTTTCTGTCCTACATCCGCGATGTCCTGCCCGCTCTCGGCGAGGTGAAGGTCGCCCAGATCACCATTGACGAACTCACCGGCTCTGGTGTCGCCGCCGAGCGCGTTGACGATCCGCCGACGGCCCGGGTCAAGGGCGACGCCCGGATGGCCGAGGTCATCCGCCGCCACCTGTGGTCACGGATCCGGCCGCCCCAGGAGACAGTGGAGGTCCAACACCAACACCGCACGTGGCGCCTTTCCCCCGAGGAGATCGCCGAGGAACTCGACGCCGTGCTGACACGCGGGCCCGACTACGGCGCCGGTCGCGAGTTGCTGGCCCAGCGGCTGGCGCATCTCGTGTTGCGACGCATGGAACGTGCCGGGAACTCAACCACCACCCTGCATCAGCTCTGTCGCCACAGGGGGGTCGCCCGCGCCGTCCGCCAGATGTGGCCCGCGGTCGATGCCGCCCGCCTTGTTTTCGACCTCCTCACCGACCGAACCCACCTGGCACACGCGGCGGACGGGGTCCTCTCCCCCGACGAACAGCACGCCATCCTGCTCACACCTCGTCCGCGGAGCGTGAAGGCGATGACCTGGAGCAGCCTCGACTTGGCGTTGCTCGACGAAGCCGCAGCGCTGATCGAGCGCCCCGCGAAGCTCGGCCACGTCGTCATCGACGAAGCCCAGGACCTCAGCCCCATGCACCTTCGGGCTCTCGCCCGCCGTGTGGTCGGGTCGTGCACCGTCCTCGGCGACCTGGCGCAGGCCACGAGCCCGTCCGCCGTCGAGAACTGGTCTGCGGTCCTCACCCACCTCGAGCGGCCGGACGGGCAGATCGAGGAACTCACCCACGGATACCGCGTGCCGGCACAGGTGATCGACTTCGCCGCTCGGCTCCTCCCGCACATTGCCCCGGAACTTCAGGGGCCCGCGTCGCTGCGCCACTCCCCCGGCGCCCTCCGCATCACCCGCACCACAACGGGTGAGGCGATCGCGGCGACCATTACGGCCTGCGCCACCGCGCTGGGCGGCGAAGGTTCGGTCGGGCTCATCGCCGCCGACGCCGACATCGCGCAGCTCGGTCGAGCGCTGTCCGCGAGCGGGCTCGGGCACACCCTCCTGGGCAGCGACGGAACGGATCTCCGCGCGCAACGGCTGACCCTCACCCCGGTCAGTCTCGCCAAGGGGCTCGAATTCGACACCGTCATCGTCGCCGAACCGGCTCGCATCGCCGACGCCGAACATCGCGGGCTCCAGCGCCTCTACGTCGCCCTGACCCGGGCCGTCAGCGCCCTGCACATCGTTCACGCGACACCCCTGCCGGAACCGCTGGCACACGAACCCGCGATGGTCTCCTGACAGGGTTGCGCGGTCGCGGCCGCGTGGCGGCGACCGAGTCGGCCTGCATCGCCTCGCCCGCGATGTGGCGTGCTGATCCCTGCCCGGCACGCACCGCCACCTACGGCATATGCCCGAGCTCACCCTCGACGACGGTGACGGTGATCGGCGGGCGGCCCCACAGGCCGAGCAGCTCGTTCGCGACCTCCACAACGGACAGTGGGTGGTGCTCGCCGCGCACCTCGACGGCCGCGGCCAGGAGGCTGCGCGGCACGGCGCCCGCGTCGAGCAGAACACGCCAGTCCTGCGGTGCGAGTTCCAGAAACTCCAGTCGGGTCAGCTCGGCGATCTCCAACGGGTCTGCGAGTGTGCCGGGGTAGGCGGTCAACGTGCGCAGGCGCGGCAGGCCGACGGCAGGGGCGAGGCTGAGCGGTTTGCCTTCCCACACCCCGATGGACAGCACCTCCAACCCCGGGTGGGCGGCCGCCTCGACACTGCTCACGCCACGGATGTTGACGCGGGCCACAGGCGACGGCTGCCTGCCGTCACGATCACGTCGCGTCTCGCGGCGCCGCTTCAGCACCAGGTCGGTGAGCGAGCCGGCGATGAGGTCGGCGCCGATGTTCTGTTCGTGGTCGAGCATGATGATCTGCCCGAGGTGCCCGCGCGGCCCCGGTGTCAGGTCGATCGCGATCCGGTCGCCGCCGCCGTTGTCGCCGAAGACGATCCAGCCGGGTGAGCCGACCAGCCCCTGCACCGCGGCATCAGGCGGGGTGGCGACCGCCTCCAGTGCCGCGAACCTCCACGAACGCGGCCGCCTCGCCGCCTCGGCGAGGTAGATCTCGTCGAGAGGTAGCAGTTCGCACCCGACCGCCGCGGCGACCCGATCCATCCCCTCGACATCGCCGCGCCAGTCCGCCCACCGCCCCCGCACCACCCGGTAGAGCGCCCTCAACTCCTCGGGCAACGCGACACCGAGGCGTGCTTCCGTCGCGGCGATCTCCGCGTCGGTGGCACCGATGCTGCCGGGCAGCGCCGCGCGGAGTGTCCGCTCCAGCAATTCCGCATCGGCCGACGAGGCGGATTTCACCCCCGGTGCAGGATCGGGAAGGCGCCGCCACGGCTCGGCGACGGCGTCCTCGACAAGCAGGAGTGAACCCGGAAACGCGCTGCCGATACCCGACTCCACAGCGGCGCCGCGTTCGACCACGTGCAGCGCGATCCCCCCGGCCGAGGACGTCTCCGCCACGAACGAGATGTCCTCGACCCCAGCCTCGGCAAGCGCATCCCGCACCCGCGCGACGGCGTCGAACTCCTCCCGCATGTCCTCGGCTTGAACCGCCCGCCCCGGCCGAGGTCGCGGTCGCCGCACGGGCACACTCCACCCGTGAAAGCCGATGTGTCCCGACACGTGGGCGCCGGGCGCTGCCAGACGCTCCGCGTCGGACTCCCACAACAACCGCAGCAACGGCTTCCAGGTCGTGAACTCGTGCAACGACGACAACGGTCCTCCCATGGTCTCCGGCCGTGCTGGTGCGAGTGCGGGTGGCGGCCTGTGGCGCTGTCCCGCACACCGGCTGCGCACACCGTACGGGGCACCTCCGACAACAACGTATGCCGCAGTCGGCTGCCGTTCCACGAAGCAGGGCGGTGGGGTGCTCGACGGTCTCTGTGCACCGAAGTTGGGATGCGTGACGACGGTCGTGGCCGACGATTCCCGGCGCGAGCTCAGTGAACCTTTCTCAGGTCCGGTCGAAGTCGCAATACATCACGTGCAGGCCGACGCGGCCTTGCGTCGGGTGCGCGAAGGCTCCCGGCACGGTGCCGACCACCTGGAACCCGAGCCGTTCGTAGACGCCGACGGCGGCCGTGTTGGTCTCGACCACCGCGTTGAACTGCATCCCGGCGTAACCCCGCTGCCTCGCCCAGTCCAGCGCGTACCGGCACAACGCGGTGCCCACACCCCTGCCACGTGCGTGCGGAGCGACCATGAAACTGGCTGTCGAAACGTGGGAGCCAGGACCGGGACGGTTGGTTCCCATCTTCGCCGTTCCGACCACCCTGCCGCTGTCCACCGCGACCACGGTCCGGCCAGGAGGATCTTCGATCCACATCTCGCGCGCCGCCTCGGCCGTCATCTCCGGGTCGTAGGGGAACGTCTCCCGCGCACGCACGATCTCATTCATGAACGACCACACCTGCGGCCAGTCGCCGTCCTCGATCGGCCGGATCAGCGGACTCAGAGCGGGTTCTCCGTCATCTCGCACGAGAGACACCATTCCTTCGCATCGTTGCCGGACCGACCACGCGGGCAGGGCTTACAGAACCACGCCGTGCACGATGCGGCAACGCCATTACGCGGCGTCCGGGCAGAGCGCAGCGGCAACGCGAGGGTCGGCATTCCTGGCCGTTTGTCCGCATTGCGAGCCGGGTAGGAGGACCGGCGAGCAGGCGTGACGGGGAGCGAAGAGCCGACCTCGACGCTCTGCGACGCCGCTGCACACCCGATCTTCGCCGACCATGTGTCCGGCAGACCTGGACCGGGCTCAACTCCCCGACTTCAGGGTTTCGATGACGTCGGCGGCAACCTCATCGGCCACGCGACAAGCCTTCTCAGGATTCTCGTAGAAGGAAACCGCGGAAACACCGAAAGTCATGTCATCGGCAATTCCTACCACGAGTTCGCAATCCCCTCGATCGCGGGCGTCACTAACCCCCAGGTAAACAGCCGGATAGCTCGAGATCGAAGTCTCCTCCCACAGCTCGTATCGACCTTGGTCACGCGCCATCTCGTGCCCACGCAAGCCACCAAGCCCACGTTCCTTGTTTCCTGAATTGATATTGACACCGATACCACCCTCGTCCTCCCCGGACCAATCGCACGAGGGGCCGAATTCCGCCGAAACCTTGTGATCCTCGGGGAGCCTTGGTGTGGCCTCACTCGGCGAGGTCCCCAGTTTCGCGAGCATCTCCGGAGAAACGAGCTCACACGGCCTCGACAGATACGGACTGATGTCCAGCGGCTCACTAACCTTACGCTCGGGAGCCTTACCTGCCACCGACGTAGTTGTATCGTCCACCGCAGGCTGAGCCACGCCTTCCGTGCCTGCCGAACAGGAAGCGCCAAAGAGGACAACGGCAACCATAGAGAAAATTCGAAAAAACCTAAAGCGATAATCACACATCGGATACTCCTCCAAAGGAATCGGCACTATCGCCATCCACATTGGATATAGACTTCTTGGCGGCTTCCAATTTAGCCACAAATTCTTTAACATAGTCACGCATAGCGTCGTTAAATTCCGCAAGAGAATCCATTCCCTCATGTAATGCGTTCATGAATTCCACGGAGGGCTGATCATTCGAAGGAGCATGGATTCCTTGCCGCGCTGGAGCAAGAAGAGTTTTGTCCGCCTCAAGTTCTTCGGCCAGCGCCTTCCAGTCCGCGATGACGGCGTCGATCTCCTCCTCGTCGAAGGACCACGACCCGCCGTTCCCTTCACCGAGTCGCGCTGCCGCCGACATTCCCAGCTTGGCCATACCGGCGGGGCCGCCCAGCACCGAGCCAACCGCATCGGTGGCGCTGACGCCGTTGGTCAGCTCGTCAGAAAGCGCCTCGTACCAGTTCTCTGTCATCGAGATCCTCCCCAGCAACATCCCCTGAAACGCCTACGAGGGTAGCCAACGAGCCACACTGGGTCAGCACCCTCCGGTGACACGCCGGTCGGGTCTCCTGCCAGCCATGCGCGCGCCACGACTCCCTCCAAGCCCGGATCGGCAATCGGGCAACGTCTGCCACGTCGGCCGCCCCTGAGGTCGTCACCAGCAGCCGGGAGAACGGTGTTCACATGACGTCGGGGTTGTGCTGTCGTGCCAGGACCCAGACGTAATACCACTTGTTGGCACGCAGCGTTCGGACACTGTTCTCCGTCGCGGCGTGGATGATGCCCCAGAGACCACCGCTTGCTCCCACAGCGGCGACCGCCACCTCCATCGCAGGCCCGTACACGGCGACGAGAACAGCTCCGACTGAGCCGATCGTGGCACCGGAGATCGCCACGGCGCGTCTTCTTCTCACCTTCATCATCTCGGATTGAACGGCCCTGATCTCTTCCTTGATCTGTAATCCGTGCCTGACCAGTTCCCGCTCCGACTGAACGGCGTCCAACGCGTCGTCCAGATCGTTGAAGGTCGTACGGAGAAAATCGCGGAACGCCACGTACGAGGTGAACTCCTGCGTGGTGATGTCGCTGAAATCGCGGAGACCGACGCCATCGACGAACGGTAGATCGACGGTCAGGACAGGCCGCACAAGACGGCTTTTCAACGGGTTGGCACCTGAAGCGTCCACCGCCACCCGATCCTTGATGAGGTAATCGACCCCTGGATAGCGCCGGTGGGAAGTCAAATGCCGCATCCCGAGCTGGTGTTCCGGCCGCACCGTGCCCGAAGCGTACCCGGTCGCGTAACAGGGCAGATACCACGCGAGTCCCGCCTTGAGCAACGGCTCGGCATTCACGATCCACGTGCCCAGGTCCGCCAGATCGGGGCAGTACATGCCGTACCACTTCTCCGTGACCTTGACGGTGCTGGACAGCTCGGCCGCGTTTCGGCCGTAATCGAAAAGCACCCCGTCCGCGTTGCACGTTGCGTCGAAGAGGTCATGCCGGTCTCGCTCACTGAACCGCGACACCGTGAGGTCATGCTGCAGGCCGAGGCGATGAAACTGTCCTGAATCGGTGTGCGACAGAAGGAGGGTGTCCGATATCAGTGTGGCGCGTTTGGTGATGGTGTCGAATTCGTCCCCGGTGTCGCCGGTCGCCAGGGCGACAGTGAACCGTTCGGTTTTCAGTTTGCGCTCGTCAGCCACCGCGGCCTTCCGGCGACTCCACAACGTCCGGCCGTACTCCATCGCCACTTGTTCCGGAGAGAGGCGATGCACGTTTCCGGACCTGAAGAACCGCCGCATGCGCTTGGCGACGGCATCGTTCTGCACAGGCTGGCGGCGACCGAACATCGCCCCAGCATAAAGAGCCATCGGGAATCCGGCCCAGCATTCGGACGATTCCTCGACCCGGCCCGCGTCGAGGACGACGATCTCGTCAACCGCGCAGAGGCCACACACGGTGCGCGGTGGCCCTTCTTCCAAGCCGCCGGTGCCACGAGTTCATATCCGGCTCGTTCCACGGCCGCACGGACGTCGGACACGTCGAGTGCGCGCTCGCTGATCACCGTGACGGCGTCGCCCGCGACATCCACGGACACGGTGACGACCGCGTCCAGCCGGAGTAGTTCCTCGGTCACGAAGGTCTCGCAGTGTCCGCATGCCATGCCGAGCACGCTGTAAATCCGCTCCGTCACGACGTCACCCCCGATTCCCCATGCCCTCTAGCCTGCCGGCGTTCCATCCTGGTCAGCATGTCCGCCCTGCGCATCCTGCCGTCGGCGGCGTTGCGATCCTCATCGGCCCCGAAGGGCCGATGCCACCCGAGATCCCGATGACCCGCCCGTCGTTGTCGCGGATGTTGCGATCCTCATCGGCCCCGGAGGGCCGATGCCACACCTGATCGGCCGGTGCTACCCGCCGGCCTTGCGTAGGTGTTGCGATCCTCATCGGCCCCGGAGGGCCGATGCCACCGGCGCCCGCTCATGCCGCCACCCCCGCGACCTGGGTGTTGCGATCCTCATCGGCCCCGGAGGGCCGATGCCACCCTGCTTGAGCAGGCGTTCTTCTCCCCTGGACGGCCAATTGTCACCTTGTCGTGATCGACATTCCGGGGAAACGCTTCGGAACCCCTCGGCGTGTCGCCCCACGCTTGGCGCTCCGAAGACCTGCTCCTAGTAAATCAAAGGCGTGTCGTGCGGTGCGGGCGGCGAATGGCCAAGGTGTTGCGCGGTGCTGAATGTGCCGCGGTGAAGGTGGTAGACCCGGATACTGTCGCGCTCGGGATAGATGATGTCGAGGAGCCAGTGACGCATCACTCGCCATTCCACTTCGCTGCACCTCGTCGCCCCGATGCTGCTCGACAGCGACGCCGGACGGCTGTCCCTGCTCTACGCCGTCACGGTGTTCGGGTCACCGCGCGACGTCACTCTCGACGAGATCGCCATCGAGACCTTCTTCCCCGCCGACGACGCCACTCGCGCGGTGCTCGCCCCCCTCGCGTCGGCGGACGACACCGAACCCGCCCTCGCCTGACCGCCGCCAGGGCCGCGGGTGGTCCACCCCGAACGACCGGCGGCCCACGACAGGCTTGAGCTGTCGTGGGCCGCCGTGGTCGGCTCCGGCCGCCGTCAGGCGACGGTTTCGGGAACCTTGGGCCGCTCCTGGGCGGTCACCGAGGGGTGCTCCTCGGTGATGCCGCTGCGGAAGCCCTTGAGCCGCAAGCTGTTGGTGACCACGAACACCGAGCTGAACGCCATGGCCGCCCCCGCGATCATCGGGTTGAGCAGACCGGCCGCCGCCAGTGGCAGTGCCGCCACGTTGTAGGCGAAGGCCCAGAACAGGTTGCCCTTGATGGTCGCGAGCGTGCGGCGGGAGAGCCGGATGGCGTCGGCGGCGACCCGCAGGTCACCCCGCACGAGGGTGAGGTCGCTCGCCTCGATGGCCACGTCCGTTCCGGTGCCCATCGCCAGCCCGAGGTCGGCCTGTGCGAGCGCGGCGGCGTCGTTGACACCGTCACCCACCATCGCCACGACCCGCCCCTGTGCTTGCAGTCGCTTGACCACGTCCACCTTGTCCTGGGGCAGCACCTCCGCGATCACCTCGTCGATGCCCACCTCGGCGGCGACCGCCTTGGCGACGGCCTCGTTGTCGCCGGTGAGCAGCACCGGAGTGAGGCCCAGCTCCCGCAGTTGCGCGATCGCCTCGGCCGACGTCGGCTTCACCGTGTCGGCCACCACGAGAACACCGCGGGCTTTGCCGTCCCAGCCGACCGCGACGGCGGTCCGGCCCTGCGCCTCGGCGGCAGCCTTGGCCTCGGCCAGCTCCGGTGTGAGGTGCTGGCTCCAGTCCTCCAGCAGCGCGGTCCTGCCGACGAGCACGGCACGCCCGTCCACGATGCCCTGCACGCCGAGACCCTCCACGTTCGTGAAGCCCTCGACAGCAGGCAGTGCGCCGACCTTCTCCTGAGCGCCCTTGGCGATGGCCTGGGCGATCGGGTGCTCCGAGGCGTCCTCCAGCGCACCGGCCAGCCGCAGCACCTCGTCGGCGTCCTCACCGTCGGCGGTGTGCACCTCGACCAGCGCCATCCGGCCTGTGGTCACCGTGCCCGTCTTGTCGAGGACGACGGTGTCAACACGGCGCGTGGACTCCAGCACCTCGGGGCCCTTGATGAGAATCCCGAGCTGGGCACCACGGCCCGTCCCCACCAGCAGCGCAGTGGGCGTGGCCAAGCCGAGCGCGCACGGGCAAGCGATGATCAGCACCGCGACGGCTGCGGTGAACGCGGCCGACACCGTGCCGCCCGCTCCGAGCCAGAACGCGAGCGTTCCCACGGCAAGGGCGATCACGATCGGCACGAACACGCCCGAGATGCGGTCGGCGAGACGCTGCACCTGGGCCTTGCCCGTCTGCGCGTCCTCCACCAGTTTGGCCATCTGCGCGAGCTGCGTGTCCGAACCGACGCGGGTGGCCCTCACGACGAGCCTGCCACCGGAGTTGACCGTCGCACCCACGACGCTGTCACCCGGCCCGACCTCCACGGGCACCGACTCGCCGGTGAGCATGCTGGCATCAACCGCCGAGCTGCCCTCCTCGATCACACCGTCGGTGGCGATCTTCTCGCCGGGCCGGACGATGAACCGGTCGCCCACCGCGAGCTGCTCGACGGGAATCCGTTCTTCGCGCCCGTCGCGCAGGACCGCGACCTCCTTCGCGCCGAGTTCGAGCAGCGCCCGTAGCGCGGCACCGGCCCTGCGCTTGGAGCGGGCCTCGAAGTAGCGGCCTGCCAGGATGAACGTGGTCACCCCTGCCGCGACCTCGAGGTAGATGTTGCCGTCACCGCTGATGCGCTCGATGGTGAGTTCGAACGGGTGGGTCATTCCCGGCTCGCCCGCGCTGCCGAACAGCAGCGCGTACAGCGACCAGGCGAACGCGGCGATGGTGCCCATGGAGATCAGCGTGTCCATCGTCGCCGCGCCGTGCCGGAGGTTGGCCCACGCCGCCTTGTGGAACGGCCACGCCGCCCACACGATCACCGGCGCGGCCAGGGTCAGCGAGATCCACTGCCAGTACGTGAACTGCAACGCGGGCACCATGGCCAGCACGATCACCGGCACCGACAGGATCAGCGAGCCGATCAGCCGGTCCCGCAACGACCGGGTCGGGTCCTCGGCCTCACCGTCCGTGCCTGCCTTGCCGCCAGCCTCGGCGGCTGCCTCCGTCCTGGGCTTCGGCAGTGTCGCGCTGTAGCCGGCGGCCTCCACCTGGGCGACGAGCTGGTCCGGCTCGACGCCGTCGGCGTAGACGACCTTGGCCTTCTCGGTGGCGTAGTTGACGGTGGCGCTCACACCGTCGAGCTTGTTGAGTTTGCGCTCGATCCGGTTCGCGCAGGATGCGCAGGTCATGCCGCCGATCGCGAGTTCGATCTCGTGGCCCGCGCTCGGGTTCGTCACCTCGGATGTCACTGTGCTTCTCCTTCCCGGTCCGGATCAGCCGTGGCCGCCGTGGCCGTCATCGCTGTGGCCCTGGTCGCCGGTGGATGTGGGTGCCGAGCCCGCTGTGCGGTCGCTCGTGGCGGTCGGCAGGGTGAACTCGGCCGTGCGGACCTCACCTCCGTGCTGGAAGTCGAAGAACAGCCGGTAGGTACCCTCCGAGGGTACTTCGACATGGAAATCGACGGTCGGCCCCGGCTTCGTCTTGCCGTCACCCGGCTCGCCGCCGGGGTGAACGTGCAGGTAGGCGAGGTCGCCACCGCGGAGAGCGACGAGGTGGCCGTAGGCTCCGAGGTAGGGCTGGAGGTCGGTGACCTCCTTGCCGTCCTTGCTGACCGTGAGCGTCACCGTCGTTCCCCTGCCCGGCACGAGGTCGCCGTCGAGGCGCACCTCGTAGTCGTCGATGGTCGCGACCCGGGACGGTGAGTGTTGCGCGGGCTGGAACTCGCCCGGCACGGCCAGATCGACACCGAGCGTGGCCGCCTCGCCACCGGTGGGGACGAAGTCGGCGAAGGCGCGGTAGCTGCCGGGGCGCGTGACGTCGAGCGGGACGCTCCACGTCCCATCGTCGGCCATCGTCGGGTGGAGGTGCTGGAAACCGGCGGTGTCGCGCCGTACGACGATCAGGTGCATGCGCTTGTCGTGCTCGACGTCGAAGCGGGTCACCGGCTCGCCGTCCGGTCCGACGATCCGGAAGGAGAACTCCTCGTCGGAACCCGAAGGCAACGTCGTGCTGGTGGGCGTGAGGGTGTAGCCGCCCCTGGACGACGCGAGCCCTGCGGGCAGGTCGGGCTGCGTGGTCTCCGCGACGGTGTCGCTGTGGGCGCCCCTGTGCGCGGCGTCCTCGTCGCCGTGCACGCCGGCCGACCCGGCGACGGGGCCGACAGCGTTGCCGATCACCCAGCCGCCACCGGCGGCCAGGGCGAGCGCCGCACCGTAGGCGGAGAGCTTCCCTGCAGTGTTCATCTCGATCCTCGCGTGAAGGGACCGCCTGTTCAGGCAGTCAGCTGATATCCGGCTTCTTCCACAGCGGCGCGCACCTCGTCCGTTCCGAGGTCGCGGTCGCTGGTGACGGTGACCTTGCCGGTCGGGAGGTCCACCGCCACGTCGGTCACTCCGTTGATCTCGCTGACCTCTTCGGTCACCGAGAGCACGCAGTGCTGGCAGGTCATGCCGGTCACTGTGTACGTCTGCTGAGCCATCTCGTCTCCTCCTTGCTGTCCGGTTCAGGACGGTAGTTCGCCGGTGGCGATCCCGCCGGGCCCATTTTACCCACCGGGGGTATCGGCGAGTCGCCCTGGACGTGATGCGCAAGACATGTATACCCTACCCCCGTACCCCAGTCAACAGGAGGCGACCATGCGAATCACGATCGACTTCGACCGCTGCGAGAGCCACGGGCTGTGCGCGCTGACCGCACCAGAGGTCTTCCGGATCGACGACGACGGCTTCACGCAGTACAACGCGGAGCCGGACCCCTCGGAGCGGGACAACGTCGTACAGGCCGTCCGGGACTGCCCGGTGCAGGCCATCCGGATTCTCGCGGGAGGCGAGTCGTGAGAACGCTGCGGCGCATCGTCGTCGTGGGCGGCGGGGTGGCAGGACTCCGGACCGCCGAGGCGCTCCGCCACAACGGCTTCACCGGAGAGCTGATCGGTCTCACCTCGGAGCCTCACCCGCCCTACGCGCGCCCACCACTGTCCAAAGCCGCACTGTCCGACCCCGACTGGAAACTCCAGCCGCTGGACGAGACCAACGGCGTTTCCTGGCGGCTCGGAACCACGGCGTCCGGCCTCGACCTCACCAACCGCCGCATCGAGATCGGGGACGGGACCGATATCGCGTTCGACGCCGCGGTGCTGGCTACCGGCCTCAGCGCGAGGATTCCTCCCACGATGCGGGCCGCGCTGCCGCTGCGCACGGCCGACGACGCGATCCGGCTCCGCGCGATCTTGCGTGGCCACCAAGGACACCACAGACACCACAGACGCCTCGTGATCGTGGGAGCGGGTTTCGTCGGCTCCGAGGTCGCGGTCGCCGCACGGCAGGCGGGATGGACGGTCACCGTGGCCGACCCGCAGCACTCGCCACTCGCCCCGGCGCTGGGCACCCGCGCCGCACAGTGGCTGTGGGAGCAGCACAGGGTCCGGGGAGTGCGCACCCGCTTCGGCCACGCCGTCCACGCGATCGAGCGCACGGATGGCGGCTACCACGTGGTGCTCGACGACGGCTCGGTCGTCCCCGCCGACGCGGTGGTGGCCGGGCTCGGAGCCACACCGAACACGGAGTGGCTTTCCGGCTGCGGACTCGACATCACCGACGGCGTGCTCACCGACGCGGGTGGCGCCGTGGTCACGACCGACGGCACGGTGGTCGATGACGTGGTGGCCGTCGGGGACGTCGCCCGGACGCCGTCCCCGCTGACCGGTGGCCGCGCGGTGCGTCACGAACACTGGGCCGCGGCCACCTCCGGCGCACAGCGTGTCGGCGCGACGCTGACCGGACACCGGCCGCCGCCTGCGATTCCCCCGGTGTTCTGGACCGATGTCTACGAGCATCGGGTCCAGGTGGCCGGCCGCCCCGAGGGGACGGAGTCGGAACCCGAACCCGGCCCTCGAGGCTTCTGCGTGCGCTATCGGTCCGGAGACGGCACGCTCACCGGAGCCGTCGCCGTGAACTGGCCGCAGCGGCTCGCCGTCCTCACTCGGGAGCTCGCGTCGGCAGGGAGGGCGGCATGACCGAGGTGTGGCGGAAGGACACGTCCGCGCGCGTTCGCGGCTGGCGGCTGTCCGCAGGGGCCGCGGTGCGCCTCTGCTGCCGGGCGCCGGTTCCGGTCCTGCTGGCCGCCGCCCAGCGTTCGGGGCGCCGTGGCAGCATCCGGGCCTCCGTGGAGGTGAGCGGGCCACGCCGATGCCGTCGGCAGGACTGAACCACGGGGACGGGAGGAAGGCCGTGGACGGCCTTGCCTAAATACCCAACGGGGGTATAGTAATAACCGCAAGCGATCACAGAAGGGATCCGACAGTGAGCGACAACGTGTACACCGTCAAGGGAATGACCTGCTCCGGCTGCATGACGAAGGTGACGAACGCCGTGACGTCCGTGGCCGGTGTGGACGATGTGGACATCGACATCACCACGGGCGAGGTCACTGTCCTCAGCACGACCCCGGTGGACGGCGATCTCGTTCGCGAGGCGATCAACAAGGCGGGCTACGAGGTCGCGGGCTGACATGAGCGAACAGCCAGAAGCGGCCGTCGTGATCAAAGTCGTGGACAACGGCCCCTACCAGGTCAAGGGACCGGTCAGGGTGGTTGACCACGACAACAACGCCTTCGATCTCGGGCCAGGCCGGACACAACTGCTCTGCCGCTGCGGCCGGTCGGCGAGGAAGCCGTTCTGCGACGGCTCCCACACGAGAACGGGTTTCGCGGCCACTGATCGGGCGACGAAACCGGACAGCGACGACAGCGCCACCTGAAGAACACCGGGGGTGTGCCGGTCGAAGGATCGGCACACCCCCGGTTCTGAACTATCCACAAACGACCTGGCACCGGCGAACCCGCACAACCGGGGCAGCGAAATTTCCGCTCGTCGCTGCCAGGGACAGCGCGATGGACCTGCGTGACGGACTCTTGCGGACGGACGCCGGAGGCCAGGGATGTCAGTGGTGGTAGGCGTGAGCCACCGCGTGACCGCGGCCACGGCTGATCAGCCACTTGTTCACGGGGACAGTGATCACGAACGCCACCGCGAAGGCGAACGCGAGTGCTCCCCAGAACAGCAGCGAGTTCAACGGCGCCTCCATGGCACCGGGAACAATGATCATCACGCCGTTGTCCACGATCTCCATGACGGTGATGGAGATGGTGTCCGCGGCCAGCGCCACCTTCAGCGCCTGTTTGAATCCCACACCGGCACGCATGATGCCGCGCATGCTCAGCGCGTACCCGAAGAAGAACGCCAACGCGATGGCCAGCGCGATGGTGGCCACGTTGTTCCAGTCGAGCGCGGTGCCGATCACCATGCCGAGCACTTCACCGATGGCGCACCCGGTGAGACAGTGCAATGTGGCCGACGCGGCCATACCCCAGGTCGCGGTGTGCCCGCCGTGGGAGCCGTGCGCACCGTGGGAACCGTGCTGGCCATGCCCCTCCGAGTGATCGTCGTGGTGCTCCCCATGGTGGTGGCCGGGGTGGTGCTCATGACTTTCGTCGTGGGAAGAGTCGTGATGCACCAACGGATGCTTCTCTGACACGGCAGGAACCTCCCTTTTGTCCGGCACATCCTGCTACGGGGTACGGGTACAACGCAAGGGCGTCCAGACCGGAATCTTGAGAGGCACCGAACAGGGAACCTCTCCCGCCAAACTGGTACTTCACTGAGTTTTTGGACGAACACTCAGGGCTACAGCGGACATCTCACCCCCCAGAAGAAGAAGCCGTTGGCAAACTGACCCACATACCCCCCTGGCGTATCGACGAAGATCGTGCTACGTTCCCACGCATACCCCCTAGAGGTATGGAGGAGAACGATGAATGACCTGACCCGGAGCGCCTCCCGCAGATGGTGGGCGCTCGCTCTGATCGCCACGGCGCAGTTCGTCGTGATCATGGACACCTCGATCATCGGTGTCGCGCTACCCCAGATCCAGAACGACCTCGGCTTCTCCCCGGAGGGGTTGTCCTGGGTGTTCAACGCCTATGTGGTGGCCTTCGGCGGGCTGCTGCTGCTCGGCGGCCGCCTCTCCGACCTCCTCGGCGCCCGGCGCGTGTTCACGGCCGGATGGCTGGTCCTGCTCGCCGGATCGGCGATCGCGGGAGCCGCGGGAACGGTATGGATGGAGCTGACAGGCAGGGCCGTGCAGGGAGCGGGCTCCGCGCTGATCGCGCCGTCGGCCCTGACTCTCCTGATGACGATCTTCGGTGGTGAACCACGCGAGCTGACGAAGGCACTGGCGCTCTACGGCGCGGCTGCGCCTGCCGGGGGCACGGCCGGGGTCTTTCTCGGCGGTGTCATCACCGAGTACGTCAGCTGGCCGTGGGTGTTCTACCTCAACATCCCGATCGCTGTCGTGGCGATGCTGGCCGCACCGGCCCTGATGCCGACGGGCTCGGCACAGCGCGGCTCCATCGACGTGTTCGGCGCCGTCACCGTCACCGCGGGTCTCGCCCTCGCGGTGTACGGCATCGTCCGCGCCCCCGACGCGGGATGGGGCTCGGTGGAAATCCTGGTGGCGCTGGGTGCGGCCGTCGCTCTGCTCGCCGGTTTCGTGGTGATCCAGTCGAAGCGCCGGACACCGCTGGTGCGGCTCGGCATCTTCCGCACTCCCCAGCTCGGAGCCGCCAACGTGGCACAACTGCTGCTTGCCGGAGCCTGGATTCCCATGTGGTTCTTCCTGAACCTCTACCTGCAGCAGGTGCTCGGGCTCGGTGCGTTCGCCAGCGGATCGGCGCTGTTGCCGATGACCACCGTCATCATGATCGGCATGATCGCGGTCGGCCCGCGCCTGACCGCCAGGTTCGGAGCCAAGCCGATGATCGTCACCGGTCTGTTCGTGCTGGCCGCCGGTCTCGGCTGGCTGTCGCTGGTGCGGCCGGACGGCAACTTCTGGGTGGACGTCCTGCCCGCGTCGCTCGTGGCGGCCGCCGGTATGGCGCTGGCGTTCGTCCCGTCGCTGGGCACCGCCATCTCCAGCGCCCGTCCTGAGGAAGGTGGCCTCGCCTCCGGCATCGTCAACACCAGCTACCAGGTCGGCTCGGCTCTCGGCCTCGCCGCGATGACCGCGCTGGCCATGTCGATGGGAGCGGGGCAGGCCGGTGACACCCAGGCCGTGACGGACGGCTTGTCGGCGGCCTTCGTCGGCGCGGGTGGCATCGCCGTCGCGGGTGGCTTGATCGCCGCCGCGATCCTGCGAGGGCGGCGCGCCCAGCGGGAGCAGAACACCACCCCGGCCGGCACGAACGCGTGAGACACGGCAAGCCCCGGACAGGAGAAGACCGATGAAGAACATCGAGGCACTCGAGATCCACGAGGCGCCCGGCAAGTCCCGGCAACTGCTGGAGGACATCGCCGCCCGCCGTGGCTCGGTCGGCGAGATGATCAGCACCATGGCCCATTCGCCCGCGCTGCTGGAGGGGTTTCTGACCCTGTCGCGGTCGATGAAGCGCAGCAAACTGCCCCGCACGACCAGCGAGAAGATCTCCCTCGCCGTCCAGCAGTGGATCGGTTGCGGCGCGTGCCTCCAGGCGCACGGCGACGCCGCTCGCGGTCTCGGCCTAACCGAATCCGACATCGACCTCGCGCGGCAGGGCACCTCCACCGACGCCAGGGAAGCCGCCCTCATCCAGTTCGCTCTGCAGATCCTCGCCGAACCGTCGGCCATCACCCCGGCCGAGGTGGAGGCGCTGCGCGGACACGGATGGACCGACCGATCGATCATCGAGGTCGTCGGTGTCGTGGTGCTCAACCAGATGACAGGCTCGTTCAACCTCGTCGCCGGGATCGAACCGGCAGAAGATACGGCAGCACCCGGCCCCATGGCCCGGTGAGAGCCCGCGAGGATCGACGCCGGGGCGCTCGCGCGAAAGCGCGTGAACCGCCCCGGCGTCGATGTGTTCCCGCCGCCCTGCACCGGAGGGCCATCGGGTTCGGCCATGTGCCCCACCCGCACCACACTCGCGGGTCAGTACCCTGAACCCGACGTGACGACCGATCCTTCGCGATGGAGAGCCACGGTGAACGACGAGCGCCGGAACGTGGCGCTGCGCTGGCTGCTGGTCTGCCTCGTGCTGCTCGGGCTGGTCACCATGCATCACGTCGTCAACGACCACACCGAGCACATCGACCACCTCCCGGCCTCCGAGCACACCTCGGCCGCCGCTCACCCGGTCGCCCCCGAACACCACTCGCCGTCCCCCGGCCACGACGACTCGTCGGCACTGACGCACCTGTGCCTCGCCGTGCTCGTCGGGTCGATCGTCCTGGTCCTCGCTCACAGGCTTCTGCGACGGGCCACCGACCTCGCAGCAAGGCTCCGCCTTCCCGCCCCGCGCACCGGCGGCGACCGCGCTCCCCCCTTCCCGTCAGGCGTTCGAACCGGGTTCGCCTACGACCTCTGCGTGCTGCGGCTGTGATGTGCCCACGTCGCCGGGTATCCGGCGGCATTCGACCTCACAACCCACCCGACGGACGCGGAGAAGATTCGTCATGAAGAAATCCCTGATCCAGGCTGCCCTTGCCACGGCGGCGGCCACAATGGTCGCGGCGGTCGCAGCCGGATGTTCCGGTGGCGGCGACGAGGGCGCGCACCAGCAAGGCGACCCGGCGCCGCGCACCAGCAGCATCGCGCAGGCCCAGCAGGAGTCCCACAACCAGGCCGACCTCACCTTCGTCCAGGGCATGATCCCTCACCACGAGGGCGCCATCGAGATGGCCGACCTCGCCGAGACCCGCACGGACAACCCCGAGATCCTCGACCTCGCGGAACGCATCCGGCAGGCGCAGGGCCCCGAGATCGAGCAGATGCGAGGCTGGCTCGACGCCTGGGGTGCCGCCGAGATGCCAGGGCCGGGGCACGACCAGGAACACGGCAGGCACGGCCAGGGCCACCACGAGGAGATGCCGGGAATGGGTGCCGAGGACATGGAACGACTCGGCAACGCGAGCGGCGCGGAGTTCGACCGGCTCTTCCTCGAGTTGATGGTCGAACACCACCAGGGCGCTGTTGACATGTCCCGCACCGTGCTCAGCGAGGGCAGCAGCCCCGAGGTGAAGGACCTGGCACAGCGCATCATCGACTCGCAGGAAGCCGAGATCGAGGACATGCGCTCCCTGCTGAAGAACTGAACCGGCCCCACCCATTCTCCTCGCCTGCGGGCTCGCTCCGGCGGGTCCGCAGGCCCCATCTCCGACGTGAAGGACCTCTCGTGCCACGCACACACCACGTTCTGCCCGCCCTGCTGATCATGCTCACCGCCGCCTGCGGCGCCGAGGACACCGGCGCGACACCGGGTGATCCGCCGAGCGCCACCCGGAACGCGCCGTCGGGCACGGCGGAGGCGGGAAGCGACCACAACGGCAGCGACGTCGAGTTCGTCGGCGGCATGATCCCGCACCACGAACAGGCTGCCGTCGTCGCAGGGCTCGCGTCGGAGCGCGCGTCGAGCCCCGAGGTGAAGGACCTCGCCGAGCGCATCGGGTCGGCGAACAAGGCCGAGCTGGACCAGCTGCTCGCCCTGCCGAAACTATGGGGAGTGGAGGTCACGCCCGGCACGGCGAACGACGACCACGACCACTCACACCTCATGAGCGAGGAGACCTTCCAGCGCCTGGAACAGAGCACGGGCCCCGACTTCGACACGCTGTGGCTGGAGAACATGATCGAACACCACGAGGGCGCCGTGGAGATGGCCGAGGCGCAGCTGCGTGACGGCAAGGACCCGCTCGCGTCGATGTACGCGCAGGACATCGTCGATCGGCAGAGCAAGGAGATCGACGAGATGAGAGCCCTGCTGGGCGGGTAGCCCGCGAAGCGCCGCGATCAGCGCCGGTTGTACAGGCGCATGGTGACGGCACCGAACACGGCGGTCAGCACCACGGCCGCACCCAACGTCCAGGCGATGGCTCCGGTGTCCCACGTGCCGTGCATGGCGCTGCGCACGGCGGCCACCACGTGGGTCACCGGGTTGACGTCCACGAACGCCTGGAGCCAGCCCGGCATGGTGCCGGGTTCGACGAGCACATTGGACAGGAAGGTACTGGGGAACAGCACCATCGAGCTGACACCCATCACGGCTTTCTCGGTGCGCAGCAGCAGCCCGAACATCGTCCAAATCCACGAGAACCCGAAGGCGAAGACGACGAGCAACGCCACCCCGGCAAGCACCCCGAGCACACCTCCTGCGGGGCGGAACCCGATCAGCAGGCCGACCACCACGACGGTCGCCGACGCCGCCGTGTACCGGAAGACGTCCCCCAGCAGCGCGCCAACGAGTGCGGAGGGCCGCCAGATCGGCAGGGTGCGGATGCGGTCGAACACGCCCTTGGCGATATCGACGTTGACCCCCATGCCCGTGTACATCGTGATCACCATGACGCTCATCACGAGGATGCCGGGCAGGAGGTACTGCACGTACTCGTCGGGCGAGCCGCTCAACGCCCCACCGAACAGGAACGTGAACATCAGCGTCATGATCACCGGGAACACGGTGACGTCGATGAGTTGCTCCGTATCGTGCTTGATCTTCAGCATGGCCCGCCATCCGAACGCGAACGACGCGGCGAACGCGCTCGCGGGAGCGGGGCGTGAGCCGTCGGCGAGCACGTCACGCAGCGCCTGATTCGGCTCGCGGGCCTCGGCTTCGATGGTCTGGGTCGCGGTCATGCGGGCTGCTCCTGGCTCGTTCGTTCCGTCAGGGAGAGGAACACCTCGTCGAGAGTCGGGCTGCCAAGAGTGAAGTCCTCGACGCCGATTCCCTGCCTGGCAAGGCGATCGAGCGCCCGCGCGGCGCGCGCGGTGGTGTCGTCGGCAGCGCCGCCGAGGACCCGTGCCGTGACGACGCCGGGATCGGCCCCGGCATGCGCGGTCACCCCGAGGGCGTCGCCGAGCACGGCAGCCGCCTGCGCCCAGTGCGCCGCATCACGCAGCCGCACCGTGACCGACCCCGCCCCGACGGTGGCCTTCAATTCGGCGGGGGTTCCCTCCGCGATCACGGTGCCGTGGTCGATGACCGCGAGCCGGGAGGCGAGCCGGTCAGCCTCCTCCAGATACTGAGTGGTCAGCAACACGGTGGTGCCCAACGCCACGATCTCCCTGACGATGTCCCAGATCTGGAGGCGGCTTCGCGGGTCGAGCCCCGTCGTCGGCTCGTCGAGGAAGAGAACGTCAGGAGTGACGATGATGCTCGCGGCGATGTCGAGCCGCCTCCGCATGCCGCCCGAGTAGTCCCGCGCCAGCTTGCCCGCGGCCTCCGCGAGGCCGAACGTCTCCAGCAGCGCGTCGGCGCGGCGCCGGGCCGAGCGCGTGGGGTGGCCGAGCAACCGGCCCAGCAGCACGAGGTTCTCCCTGCCGGTGAGTCCCTCGTCCACGGACGCGTACTGACCGGTCAGGCTCACCCTCGCCCGCACGCGGTGCGGTTCGCGCTGGACGTCGTGCCCCAGCACGGTAGCCGTGCCCGCGTCGGGCTTCAGCAACGTCGCGAGCATGCGCACCGTCGTGGTCTTGCCCGCTCCGTTGGGCCCGAGCACGCCGTAGACGGTGCCGACGGGAACGGCGAGGTCAACCCCGTTCACCGCCTTCGTCTGCCCGAACCGTTTCACCAGTCCCGACGTCTCGATCGCCAGTCCACTGTGGTCACGGGCCACCGCGTTCTCCCCCACTCCCTCGGCTCGGGCCCGATCAGGCCGCGACCGGGGTGTTCTGTCCGGTGCGGATGCGCCAACCCTGCGGCCCCCGCTGCAACACGAACACGATGACACTCGCCGTCCGCGTCTCGCCACCGGTTTTCTCAGCGGAGGGCCAGGTGTTGCGCTGCCGCACGTGCACGACGGCGACGTCGTCGCCGAGCAGCGCCACGTTCTCCACCGTGAACGCGCCCCGCACGCCGCGCAGCGGGCCCTCGAAGGCGGATTTCTGCGCGCGATGCAGATCGTCCGCGCCGCGCACCAGGTTGCCTGCCACGTTGACGAACACGGTGTCGGGGGTGAACAGCGCGTTCATCGCGTCGGCGTCGCCGTCGTCGAAGGCTTTGCCGTAACGCTCGACGAGCTCGATGATGTCCTGGTTCGAATCGGTGTCCATGCGGACATCCTGAAACCTCAAGCATGCGAGAGGTCAAGCTCCGGTTCCGGCTGTTCTTCGCTGGGCGGTGCCGGTGATGTTGCGTGCCATCCCGCCGAACACCAGCGTGTGGAACGGCGCGACGGCCTTCCAGTAGAGGTGACCCGCGAATCCTCTCGGGACGAACACGGCACGCTGGTGATAGACGGCACCGCCGCTCTCGTCCGGCCGCACCGACAGCTCCAGCCACGCCTGTCCTGGCAGCCGCATCTCCGCGCGCAACCGCAGCAGCCGGGGCCGGTCCACCCGTTCCACCCGCCACCAGTCGAGAGCCTCCCCCACCCGGAGCCGGCGGGGATCACGGCGTCCGCGCCGCAGTCCGGCACCGCCGCTGAGCCGGTCGATCCAGCCACGGACCGACCAGGCGAGCGGGAAGGAGTACCAGCCGGACTCCCCGCCGATCGACTCGACGACGTCCCACAACACCTGCGGGTCGGCATCCGTGCGTTCGGTGCGCACATCGGTGTAGACGGATCCGCCGGACCAGGTCGGGTCGAGAGGCATCGGCGCGGACGGGCCACCGGTGGCGTCGGACCAGCGGGTCGGCACATCGGCATCCCGCACGTGGGCCAGCGCCAGCTCGATCGCGCGGTCGTAGGGAGTCAGCCCGCCCTCCGGGTCCGGGATGATCTCGGCGACCGAATGATCGCGACACACCACCTCGTGCACCAGCGACTCGACGAGGGGCACCGCGATGGCGCGGGGCACGGGTGTCACCAGGTTGACCCACTGCGCCGACAGCCATGGCGTCAGCACGGGCACCACGAAAATCACGCGCCTGCGCAGCCCTGCCACGGCGGCGTAGCGGCGCATCATGTCGAGGTAGGTCAGCACCTCGGGCCCGCCGATGTCGTACGCGGCGTTGATCTCCCCCGGCGCGGTGGCCGCGCCGAGGAGGTAGTGCAGGACGTCCGCGACGGCGATCGGCTGGATGCGGTTGCGGACCCAGCGCGGCGTGACCATCACCGGCAGGTTCTCGGTCAAGTAACGCAGCATCTCGAAACTCGCCGAACCGGAGCCGAGGATGACCGCCGCCCGCAGCTCCAGCGTGGGCACCGCGCCCTCCCGCAGGATGCGCCCCACCTCGGAGCGTGACGCCAGGTGTGCGGACAGGGTGCCCGACTCGGGGACGATGCCGCCGAGATACACGATGCGCGACACCCCCACCACCTCGGCGACGTCCGCCACGATGTGGGCCGCCGCCCTGTCGATATCGGCGAAGCCGCGCTGGGTCAGCGAGTGGACCAGGTGGTAGACGACGTCCTGGTCCCGCATGGCGGCGGCGACGCTCTCGGCGTCGGTGACGTCGGCGCGCACGATCTCCACCTGGTCGCGCCAGGCGACCCCGGATAGTTTCGCCGGGTTCCTGGCCACCGCGCGAACCTGATGTCCCGCGGCCAGCAGTTCGGGAATGAGGCGTCCACCGAGGTAGCCGGTGGACCCGAACACCACGCATCGCATACCGTCCGCCCCTTTCCCTTCGCTCTCGGCCTGCCGGACCCACCAGGGCAGAGTGACCGGCGCGACGACCGGGTCCCCGGAATGGCGGCGCGGATCACCCCAACGGGTCAGCCAGACGGGATGGGGTCAGCAGGCGCAGCCTGCGCGCGGTGTCACTGCCCCGCTCCGCCGTGTAGAGCACGACGCGGAGGTGCCCGGCGTACTCGGTGAGCACGTCGCAGTGGAGCGCGAGTGGCCCGAGCCGGGGGTGCATGATCGTCTTGGCGTGCCGCGTGTGGGTGCCGACGACGTGGGAGTCCCACAGCCGTGCGAACCGGGAACTGACCCGGCGCAGATCCCCGACCAGCGCGCGCACCTCTTCGTCGCGGGGATACCGGGCGCTCGCCGAACGCAGGTCCGCGACGGCCGCTCGCTCGAATCTCTCCGCCTGCTCCGGCGTGGTCACGACCCTGCCGGTGTCCCCGGTGAAGTGCCGCCACACGGCGTTGCTCTCCCGCCTCGTACCGGGCAGCGGCTCTCCGGTGAGCGCGGTGAAGACGTCGTTGCACTCGATGAGGTGCCAGGCGGCGTCGTGAACGGCGACGGGCACGACGCCGAGGCGCTCGGCCAGCAGGCGCACCGCGTCAGGCACCTCGGTGACCAGCCGGTCGCCGGAGGGCGGGGCGTGGCCCGCGAGCCGGAAGAGGTGGTCCCGCTCCGGCTCGGACAGGCGCAGCGTCCGCGCCAGCGCGGTCAGCACGGAGGCGGATGCCGACGTCGCCCGTCCCTGCTCCAGTTTCACGACGTAGTCAACGGAGATCCCGGACAACAGCGCGACCTCCTCACGGCGGAGGCCGGGCGCCCTGCGGTGTGTCCCTGCGGGAAAGCCCGCCGCCGCCGGTTCGACACGCTCCCGCCACCGGCGCAACAGGACTCCGAGTTCACTGTGCACACCCCAGTGTCCCAGAGTGGTACCAGCCGTCCCAGGAAGAACGAGCGCTACCCACGGCGAGGGCGGCGTCTCCAAGCTTGAACCATGACCATCACCGTGATCACCGGCGCGACCAGGGGCCTCGGGCTGCACACCGCCCGCAGGCTCGTCGCCATGGGACACACCGTGTACCTCGGAGCCCGCGACCCCGGCCGAGGCGAGGCCCTCTGCGCCGAACTCGGAGCCCGCCCGCTGCCGCTCGACGTGACCTCGGAGACGTCGGTGCGCGCGGCGGCCGACCACGTGCGGCGCGAGACAGGGCACGTCGATGTCCTCGTCAACAACGCGGGCATCGCCGGGGCGCCCGTGTCCGCCCCTGAACTCGACGCGGCCACCCTGCTGGAGGTGCTGGACACCAACGTGCTCGGTGCCGTGCGGGTTCTGCGCGCGTTCCTGCCGCTGCTCGGACACAGCCGCGAGCCGGTGGTGGTCAACGTGAGCAGCGGGCTCGGTTCCCTCGCGGCGGCCTCCGCACCCGACGCGCACCGCGACACGGTCCCGGCCTGGCTTCCCGCACCGGCCTACGCCACGTCCAAGGCAGCACTCAACATGCTGACACTCCAGTACGCCCACGCGCTGCCGGGGATGCGGATCAACGCCGTCGATCCCGGCTACACGGCCACGGACTTCAACGGCAACACCGGAACGCAGACCGTGGCCGAGGGGGCCGAGATCATCGTCAGACTCGCCACCGTCGGCGCCGACGGCCCGACCGGTGGTTTCCACCAGCTGAAGGGAGCCGTTTCATGGTGAACGACAAGCGGATCGTGCGCACCGTGGACGTCGTCGTCGATTTCGTCTGCGTGCATTGCTGTCTCGCCTTCACCCGCTTCCGCCGCGCCGCCAACCGCTACCGCGCGACCGGGGCCGATCTGCGGGTGCGGTTGCGTCCCTTCCAGCTGAGGCCCGATGCCCCTGCGGAAGGAGAGGCGTTGTTCGCGGTGCATGTTCGCGAGCGGGGTGAGCGCTTCGCGAGGGAGGTGGCGGCCGACAGCACGATCGGGGCGGCGGACGGGCTGGACATCCGGCTTCGCGACGCGATCTTCACCAACACCGCCGCCGCCCACAGGCTCGTCGCGGTGGCAGCGGAACAGGGGCTCGCCGAGGAGATGACGGAGCGCCTCTTCCGCGCCTACTTCACCGACGGCGTGAACATCGCCGAGCCGGACGTGCTCGACCGGCTCGCCGCCGAGGTCGGCGTCGCGAGCAGCGGTGACGGTGGGGATGGTGGGGGCGGCAGTGACAACGACGCGCTGAGTGCGGCACTCGCCGAGGTCCGCGCGAGCGGGGTGACGACCGTGCCGCTGTTTCGCTTCGACGACGGCACCGTGCTGGAGGGCGAGCCCGCCGAGGCGGAGTTCACCTCGGCGCTGACCCGGTGAACTCCACCCTCACCGCAGGGCCGAGGCCACCTCCTCGCAGAACCTGCTCACCTCGTCCGGGGTGTTGTAGTGGTGCACGGAGGCGCGGACCAGCTCGTCGAGGCCGCGGCTTTCCATGTCCCACGGGGTCGATGACGCGTGGGAGACGGTGACGTGGACGCCGCGATCCCGCAACGTCGCGACGAGGTCCCGCGCCGGCGTCGTCCCTGCCCGGAACGACACGATGCCCGAGCGCCGTGACCCGATGTCGGTCACGGCGACGCCGGGCAGTTCGCCGAGCAGCCCGCGCAGGTGCTCGGCCAGCTCTGTGACGTAGTCGTGCACCCACTGCGGCCCCGCGTCGAGGTAGTAGCGCGCCGCCTCGCCGAGCCCGAGCACGGCGGCGACGTTGCGTTCGAACAGCTCGAACCGTCGCGCGTCGTCGCGCAGGCGCACGCGGCTGTCCTCGATCGACCCGGAGGCCAGGTCCACGTGCGAGGGCGTCAACTCGTCGAGTACCGAGCGGCGGACGGCGAGGAACCCGGTGCCCCTCGGCGCGCGAAGGAACTTGCGGCCGGTGGCCGACAGGGCGTCGGCTCGGACGGCGTCGAAGTCGATCGGGATCTGGCCGATGCTCTGGCAGGCGTCCACCAGGAACAGCGCGGGACTGTCGGCGACGATCTCGCCGATGCGCTCCACCGGCTGCACGAGACCGCCGTTGCTGGGCGCGTGCGTGATCGCCACCATGCGGACCCGGTCGTCGAGCATCGCCCGCAGCCCGTCGAGGTCGAGATCGCCCTCCTCGGTGCTCGGCACCCGCTCCACCGAGACACCGAGTTCGCGCGCCACCGACAGCATGGCGATGAGGTTGCTGGAGTACTCGGGAGCCGCGGTGAGCACCCGATCTCCCTCCCGCCAGCGCACGGCGGTGAACAGCGACAGCCACGAGCGTGTGGCACTGTCGGTGATCGCGATCTCCTCCGGCCTCGCCCCCACCAGCCTGGCCAGCGTGGCATAGCCGTCGTCCAGTTCGTCGCGCACCTCGTCGGCGGCGATGTACCCGCCGACGCTCTCCTCGCGGCGGAGGTGCCGCACGACCCGGTCCACCACCTGCCTCGGTGGAAGCGAAGAACCCGCGTTGTCGAAGTGCACGACGGTGTCGCAAGCCGGAGTGTCCGCCCGCGACTTCGCGACCTTCTCCAGGGTGGCACTGTCGGTGATCATGGATCGTCCCTCTCGTGACCGCACGGCGGCGACGCCGCGCTGGGCAGGCATAATGATCACCCGACACACTACCGGCCTCCGTCGCAGCCACCCGTTTTTCGGGCGAATATCTTCACCGGCCCGGCGAACCGCCATTCGAGCACCGCAAGCCATCCCGAGAGTGGCGCATCGAGCCCTTTCCCCGCTTTTCCTCGCGGCCCGCCTCCGGAAATGAGCGCCGGACACGCTACCCGTTCCGGCCAACGGAATCACCCGGAGCCGTGGCCCACCTCCCACCGCGTCGGCGGCGCACTCGGCAGGCCGCTTCGCAGGCGGCGCCCACCGTCGCGTTCGGTGGGTGCCGGTGCGCCGGAAGTCCCGTCACGCCACGGAAAAACCCGGGGCACCTTATGCCGTCGCGACCTCGGCCAGTCCCACGAGGACATCCCGGTGCACGACTCCCACCTGCGGCGAATACGCTTCGCTTCCCCGCAACTGCGGCGCGCATTCCCCGGCGGATGCCGAACGCCCTCAGGGAAGCGGGCAGGCCGGTTTCCATTTCGACGGAGAGAAGCAAACGGCGCCTGCCCGGCCCCCAAGGCGGTCGGGTACACTTCTCGCCCAGCGGACTTCAATTCATTCGCCGACGCGGCGCGAAGCAGGAGGAACTGGTGGCACAGCAGATTCTTGTCTCCCTCGTGGACGACCTCGACGGGTCCGAGGCCGACGAGACGGTGCAGTTCGCCCTCGACGGTGTCACCTACGAGATCGACCTGTCGGCGGAGAACGCCGAAGAGCTGCGGGACGCGCTCGCCCACTACATCGAGCATGCCCGCAGGGCGGGAGGCCGGAAGCGGACGGCATCGCGCCGCCGTGGGAGCGCTGCGGCGCAGTCCCGTTCCTCCTCGGCCGAACGAGAGCAGAACCAGGCTATCCGCGCGTGGGCGCGCAAGAACGGATATGAGATCTCCGATCGCGGGCGCATCCCGTCGGAGGTCACAGACGCCTACCGCAAGGCTCACTGAGAGGGCTCACTGAGACCTCCCCCGTTCCTCCCTTCCCGGCGCGGGGCTTTCCGGAGACTGCGCCGGGATTTTTGCGGCCCCTTCCCCACGGGTTCCGGCGGCTCGGAATACAGTGAGTGCGTGAGCACAGACTGCCTGTTCTGCCGGATCGTCGAGGGCTCCGTGCCGTCCACCATCGTGCACGAGACCGACTCGGTGCTCGCCTTCAGGGACATCGATCCCCAGGCCGACACGCATATCCTCGTGATTCCCAAGGAGCACTTTCCCGACGCCGCCTCCATGGCGGCGGCCGACCCGAAGCTCGCGGGAGAGGTGCTCGCGGCCGCGGGTGAGGTCGCCAAGATCGATGGTGTGGACGCCTCCGGCTATCGCCTGGTCTTCAACACCGGTGCGGACGCCAATCAAACGGTCTTCCACGCCCACTGTCATGTACTCGGTGGCCGTAATCTCCAGTGGCCTCCGGGATGACGGCACGGGAGGAGCGTCACGTGATCGACATTGCTGATCGGCTCACCGCGACCTATCGCGAGGTACGCACCACGACGGACGTCGGTGCCCTGGAACAGACAGAGCAGCCGAGGCCCGGAACGGATGCCGCCGAGTACGGGCTCGTCCTTCGCCGCCGGTTTCCCTGCCCGCCCGCCACCGCGTGGAGTGCGATGACCGAGGTGGAGAACCTCGCAAGGTGGCTGGCTCTCGTGACGGGCGAGACCCACGTCGGCGGCGCCTTCCGCGTCGCGGACCACGCAGAAGGCACGGTGCTGGACTGCGCCGCGCCGCACCTGTTCGCCGTCACCTGGGGCGGGGAGACCGAGGTGGTCACCGTGCGGCTGGCCGAGGACGAGGCGGGCGACACCGTGGCCGAACTGGTCCACACCGGCGTGCCGCGTGACGGCGGGGTGCGTCACGGTCCGGGCTGGGACGTGGCCATCGCGGGGCTCGACCGGTTCCTCGCCGGTGAGACGGAGCCGGAACCCGCGACGTGGCGCGCTTCGACGTCGGTGCAGACCTTCGCCCAGCACTCGGTCAGTGCGTGGGTCAAGGCCACCGAGGTGAGCGGCGTCGCGACCGCGGAGGAGCTCGCCGACGCGGCGGGTGACTGCCTGCGGCGACTGGCCCCCGACCTCACGCGGCCCGCCACGGCGTGAGGTCAGCTCGCCAGCCAGCGAGCCGGGTTCTCGATCAGCCGCCTTGTCACCGTCCTGCCTGCCGCCAGCGCCACCGCGTCGCCACGCAGTGACGACGTCGTGACCGGTGGCGCGCCGTCGGGAAGCCTGCGGCCGAGCGCGGCGGCGACCTGCTCGGCGAACCCGCTGCCGAGCGGGGCCAGGTGGCCGCCGAGTACGACACTCGCCGAGCTGTGAGCCACGAGCAGTCCCGCGAGCGCGTCGCCGAGCGCGGAGGCCGCCCTGCGCAGGACGGCGCTCGCCTCGGGATTCCGCGTGAGCGCCCGCATCCGGCTCTCGCCGCCACGCAGCCGGGAGAGCACCGGCGCGCCGGAGTCGGAGACCCGCAGCAGGAACCTCGGCCCGGCTGCCGTGTCCAGGCAGCCCCTGGCGCCGCAGTGGCAGCGGTCTCCGCCGCGCCGGACACGCACATGTCCCAGAGGCCCCGAATAACCACGCTCCCACCCAGGGCCGTCGATCACGCCGACGCCCAGCGACGACTCCCCCGCCACCGTCACCAGCGGCCGGGTGGGGTCCGCGCCGCCGAACCACCGTTCGGCCAGCGCGGCGAGCCGGAAACCGTCGTGTGCCTCCACGGGGATGATGCCGCCGCTCAGCATTTCGAGCCTGTGAGTGAGCAGGGAGGCCAGGGGAACACGGACCCAGTCGAGTTCCACCGAATCGACTCTTCGCTGTCCATCGACGCGGCCGGGGACTCCGACCGCGATACCGGCGACCACGGAGTCCCTCGCGTCGGCCGAGGCGAGCAGCCTGCGCAGCACCGGTTCGGCGGCCTTCACCGCGACGCCGGGACCACCGACCGGGTCGTCGATGCGCCGCACCGCGCGGTCCCGCACCCTGCCGGTGAGGTCCACCAGGCAGCCCGCGACATGGTCGGCCTCGATCTGCATCCCGATACCCACCGGTCCCAAGACGTTCACCACAAGATGCGTGGCCGGCCTTCCGGGGCCGCCGTGGCGTGCGGTTCCCAGCTCCCTGACGAGTCCCGCGTCGAGCAACTCGCCGGTGAGCTGGGTCACGGTGGTCTTCGTCAACCCGCTGCGCTGGGCCAGTTCGGCCCGTGACACCGGGCCGCCGTCCGCGATCAACCGCGACACCAGCGCCAGGTTGTGGGCGTGCTGGCCCACCGGCCGCGCCGGGCTGGCCCAGTCCACGACCTCACCTCCCGTGATTTCGTCAGTCCACTGGACTATCGAACTCTAGCCACGATCGGGTGAAGCGCGGTAGACAGTGGCGCACCCCGAGCCAGTCCGGCTCGTCACCTGGAGAGGAACATCCGCGATGGCAGAGGTCTCGTTCGTCGAAGCGTCCCGGCTCTTCCCGGGCAACCCCGTCGTGCGGGCAGTGGACAAACTCTCCCTCGACATCGCCGACGGCGAGTTCCTCGTCCTCGTCGGCCCCTCCGGCTCGGGCAAATCGACCGCACTGCGGATGCTGGCGGGCCTTGAGGACGTGGACGAGGGCGCCATCACCATCGGCGGAAAGGACGTCACCGGGGTGTCGCCCAAGAACCGGGACATCGCGATGGTGTTCCAGTCCTACGCGCTGTACCCGCACATGACGGTGGCCGAGAACATGGGATTCGCGCTCAAGATCAAGCGAGTGCCCAAGACGGAGATCGCCGAGCGGGTGGCGGAGGCCGCGCGCCTGCTCGATCTCACCGACTACCTCGACCGCAAGCCGAAGGCGCTGTCCGGAGGGCAGCGGCAGCGGGTCGCGATGGGACGCGCCATCGTCCGCGAGCCCGCCGTGTTCCTCATGGACGAGCCACTGTCCAATCTGGACGCGAAATTGCGGGTGGAGACCAGGGCGAACATCACGGCGTTGCAGAGCAGGCTGGGAACCACCACCGTCTACGTCACGCACGACCAGGTCGAGGCGATGACCATGGGACACAGGGTGGCGGTGCTCAAGAACGGTGTGCTCCAGCAGTGCGACACGCCGAAGGTCCTCTACGACACCCCGGCGAACGTGTTCGTCGCCGGGTTCATCGGCTCCCCCGCCATGAACCTGACCACGGTGCCGCTCACCGACGGCGGTGCCGAACTGGACGGTCTCACAGTTCCCGTCGAGCGGGCCGTCCTCGGTGGCACCGATCTCCGGGAGGTGACGGTCGGCATCCGGCCCGAAGGACTTCGGGCCGCCGGTGCCGACGAACCCGCGCTGGAGTTGAAAGTCGAACTGGTGGAGGTGCTCGGGTCCGACGCCTACGTCTACGGGCAGGTGGACGTCGGCGGGCGGCACGAGCGGTTCATCGTGCGGACCGAGGCCGACAAGGCACCGTCGTTCGGGCAGACCATGCGAGTCACACTGCGCCACGCCGACGCCGCCCACACGTTCGACCCCGAAACGGGACTGCGGCTCGGCGCCTGAGGTCGCGTCTCGGGTGATCCGGTCAGGGCGTGAGCCCTGCCAGCAGGGTGTCCACGAGTCGTTCGGCGTCGCGGCGCGACTCCTCCTCGCTCCGCGACGTCCCGTCGAACGCGGACAGGAACCCCTGCTGGAAGCACGCGCCGATCAGCAGTGCGGCGACGGCCGCCGGGTCGGCACCCGAGCGGATGCGGCCACGCCGCTGCTCGGCGGCCAGGTATCGCGCGAGTCCGGCCAGCGGCCTCCTCGGGCCGTCCGAGCCCAGCTCCCCCAGCCTGCGCCGGTGGGCGGCGAGCAGATCGGCCGAGGAGAACAGCGACATCGAGATGGGAAAGTTCTCGGCGTAGAAGGCAAGGGCGACCGCCGCGACATCGACGAGGTTGTCCCTGACCTCGCGGTCCGCGCCGTGGTCGTTGATCCTGGCGAGCACCGTCTCGTAACCGGGCAGCCGGGTCGAGAGCACGCTGAGGAAGATCTCGGTCTTGTCGGTGAAGTACTTGTAGAGCGTGGCCTCGGAATACCCGGCCTCGCGGGCGATCTCCTTGGTGGTCGCGTGCGCATAGCCGCGAGTGCGCAGGATGCGGCCTGCGGCCTCCACGATCACGTCCCGTGTCGTCACTGTCGCCTGGAATCCCTCTCGCTTCACCTGGGATGAGTGTTCACTCACTATAGTGGTGAGTGTTCACTCACCTGGCTTCTCGTGGAGGTTCGGCAACCATGAAGCTCACCGTCTTCGGCGCGACCGGAGGCACCGGTTCCTCGGTCGTGCGGCAGGCTCTCGACCTCGGCCACACCGTGACCGCCGTCGTGCGCGACCCGGCACGGCTGGCTCTGCCCTCCTCGCCGGGGTTGCACGTCGTCACGGCAGGCCTCGACGATCCCGGCGACCTCGCCCCCGCCCTCGACGGCACGGACGCGGTGATCTCGGCCGTCGGAGCCGGGCATCGCGGACCGACCAGCGTCTGCGCCGACACGATCCAGGTCATCATGGCCGCCATGCGGAAGCAGGAGGTCCGGCGGCTCGTCGCCGTGAGCGCTGCCGGCGCGCACACCACCGGGGACGGCCTCCTCGTGCGGGTCCTCGTCAAACCGATCCTGCAACGGGCGCTGCGGCACCCGTTCGCCGACACGCTGGTGATGGAGGACCGCATCCGGCGAAGCGACCTCGACTGGACCATCGTGCTGCCGCCGAGGCTCACGAACGGCAGGCGGACCGGCGCGGTGCGCAGCCGCATCGGCGCGGGCGTGCGCGGTGCGTTCTCGATCTCACGCGCCGACCTGGCCGACTTCCTGATCCGCACCGTCGATGATCAGGCGCTCGTCCGGCACGCGGTCTCGGTCGCGCACGCCTGAACGAGCCGGTGCCGCTCGGGCTGCGGTGAGGCTGCTCAAGCGTGCCGGTGCTCCGGCGTGGCTCGGCGCGCCCGAGGTCTCCACCACAGGTGCGATCACCACACTGCGGTTTTCGTTCGCGGACGGTACGGGCGGTGCCGCGGCCTGACTGGGAAGCCGTGACGCGTTCGGCGAAACCGCAGCGTGCCAACACCCGCGCACAAGCTGCCAACACCTGCGCACACAGTGCGGACACGCCGCGCGGCGCTCGTCGCGTAGCCAGCGGATGAGCGGGTATGGACCCGGGTGTGGTCCTCTCGTGAACAGGTGCTCGCCTCGACAGCGCGGATGGTTCCCCGGCTGGTGCGCCATCCTGTGTGGCGGGCCGAGGACCCCGGCAGGGGAGCCGGGCAAGGGGTGCTGCTCGTTCCCGGCTTTGGGTTCGGTGACTGGAGTCTGCGCCTGCTCCACTCGTGGCTGGACGCGCGCGGATACCGGCCGCTGGGCACGCGAACCGGGATGAACCTCGGTTGCACCGCCGCGCTCGTGGAGCGCATCGAACAGCGGTTGGAGGAGCTTGCCCGCACCACCGGCCGCAGGGTGATCGTCGTGGGCCAGAGCCGGGGCGGCTGGCTCGCCAGGATCGCCGCCGTCAGGAGACCGGAACTGGTGCGGGCGCTGGTGATGCTCGCCTCGCCCGTGCTCGACCCGCTCGGCGTCCACGCGCGCGGCATCGACCTCGCCCGCGCGCTGGTGAGGGCGTCCGCGTGGGGAGTTCCCGGGCTCCTCGACGCCGACTGCTTCGGCGGCGACTGCTACCGCACGAACTCGGCTCTGCTGCGAACACCGTTGCCGCGCCCGGTTCCCGCCGTGTCGGTGTTCTCCCGCCGCGACGCCGTGGTGCCCTGGCAGCTCTGCCAGGACCCGTGCGCCGACTGCGTCGAGGTGCACAGCTCGCACGTGGAGATGGGTCTCGACCCCGAGGTGTACGCCCTGCTCGGTGAGCGGCTCGCACGCTGGAGCGACGACCCGAGGCCGACCCCGTTCGCGGTGCGCTGAGGCGGTCGCCGTCCGGACACGTCGTCCTCGCGGTCCGGTGCTCAGTCCGCGCCGCGCAACGACAGGCTCTGCCCACGCCGCAGCAGGCGCACCTGCGTGGCGAGCCTGCGTTCGGCCACCTCGACGAGGAAGTTCGACACCGGGGAGGTGAACACGCCGTAGTCGTCGTGGTGAACAGGGACCGCCTCGGTGGGCTCCAGCAGTTCGAGCAGATCGGCGCCGTGCCGGTCGTTCATGGACAGCCACACACCGAGCACTCTCGTGCCTCCGAGGTGCAGGACTGCGAGGTCGAGCGAGGGAAAGCGTTCGGCGATCGGGCGCAGCTGCCGGTGGGGCAGCGTGTCGCCACTGAGGTAGACGCGCAGAGGGCCGGCCTCGGCGTCGGCTCGGTATTCGAGCACACTGCCCATCACCGGCGGCAGGAGCACGTGGTCGAGCACCGTGCCCGAATGCCGGGCGGGCACGGCGGTGACGGTCAACGTCGCCGCACCGTGCCGCAGTGTCTCGCTCTGCCAGGTGCGCAGCGGCGCCACCTCGGTGAATCCGTGACGGCCCAGTCGCCGTGCCGCGTGGTGGGTCGTCAGGATGGGCACGTCCCGGTCGAGCCTGCGCCGGGCCACGGGATCGAAGTGGTCGCCGTGCAGGTGGGAGAGCACCACCGCGTCGAGCGGCGGGAGGTCTTCCGGCTGGGCGGCAGGCTCGGTGCGCCGCCGCGTGATCACACCGTGTCCTATGTGGAGCCACTGACCTCTGTGCAGGAAGTTCGGGTCCGTCAGCAGCGTGAAGGGTCCCACCCGGATCAGCGTCGTGGCCGTGCCGATGAACGTCAGGGTGTCGGGAGCCGGATCGAGCGACATGGCTACGCCCTGGGCGGAGGACCGATGTGCCTGCGGCGCCCGGGAAACTCCTCGGCGTGCACCTGGCCAGGCCCCGGTCCCCACCGGACGGCCAGCGCATCGGCGACGACACCCGTGGCGAAGGCGTAGACCGCCTTGTGCGCGAGGTCCACCACCAGCTCGTCGCGCGGCCAGGTCCACGGCGGCGCGCCGACGCCGCTGGCGTTCTCGAACGTCTGGTCGTTAGTCAGCCGCACCGCGAAGAACATCAGCGACGCCCACGGCCCCCGAAGACCGGCACCAGCCATCACCCCGCGCAGCGCACCGAGCATCGCGCCCTGACTCGCGTGCATGGCGAGGTTGTGCAGCCAGGCCCGCCTTCCCCTGGCGTGGGCGAGGCCGAGCAGGCGTTCGAGGGTCCGGGCAGGCACGTACGAGTCGGGGCGGCCCGTGATGCGCTGCTCCAGTTTCTCGACCAGTGTCATGGCCACCACACCCGCGGCTCCGGCACCCACGCCGACGGCTGCCGAGCGGCCCCAGGCCATCGTCACTGTTCGTCCCACCTTGTTCCCGTCTCCGTCGTCGTCACCGTCGTGGTCGCGGGCCGGATGCGGACCGAAGCCCCGGTCGGCAGCCTGCTCAGGCCGCGTTGCGCGCGTCAGGGACCTGCGACTCCGGTGGCGCCCGGACCACACCGAGCGTCGCGTAACAGCCAGGGCACAGCAGCCACCGCTGCCTCACGGCGACGAGCGTCGCCTCACAGGGTTGCGCACAGTCAGCGCAGTGGAACTCGATCGCCGTGGCGAGGCTGAACAGGTCCGCGTCCGGCCGCACCGGGTACGAGGTGAGGATCTCCACCGCCGTACCGTCGGCGAGCACGATCCGGTTCTCTGTGAGTCCCTGGACGCAGGCGGGGCCCGTTCGCACGGACGGGATCTGCGGGGCGATGCTCATGCTGGCAGACGTACCCCGGCAGGGTGGTGGCAAACGGCAGCGGCGCGGCTGGTTCACATCACCCAATCGATCCAGACCAGCGCTGCCCGGTGAGGTCTCCACCGGAGGTCGGTGGTAAAGCCCACAGGGACACCCGGCCGTGCCACGCCTAACGGGAGAGACGCTCGTCGAGCCGGTCGAGGAACACTCGCTGTGCGACCACGATCCTGGCCTTCGCCCTGTCGAGGTCGAACCACTCGACGCGATCGAGTTCGGGAAACTGCTGGACCACACCCGACCCTTTCGGCCATTCCAGCGCGAAGGTGCCGGGCACCACCGCGCCGGGGTCCAGATCGCCGGACAGGGCGAACACGGTCACCAGCTTTCCCCCTGCCTGCCTGACCTCGCCGAGAGGGATCAGCGGACCTTCCGGTGGCGGCAGGCCGAGTTCCTCCGTGAACTCCCGCCGCGCCGCCACCTCAGGCTGTTCGTCCGGTGAGTACTCGCCTTTCGGGATCGTCCACGCGCCCGCGTCGCGGCGGGCCCAGAACGGCCCGCCCATGTGGCCGAGCAACACCTGTGGCACACCGGAGACCACCTGATACACCAGGATTCCCGCGCTCCGCCGTGACGTTCGCGTCACCGGCGCACCGCACCGTGTTCGGCTGCCTCCTCCTCACGCCTGCGAAGGCGCTCCCGCTGCGGCACGACCGTGTACTTGGGATCGGCTGCCGAGACCCGGCCCGCCTCGAACACCCCCCACTTCGTGAGCGCCGAGCCCGCCAGCAATGCCACACCGGACAGTGCCCGCGCGACCCGGCTACGCCGACCCGCGACCGCGCCTGCCGAGCCCGCGACGGCCAGAGCCTCCCCCGCGCGCACCAACGCGCCGGACCTCCCCTGCCGGTACGGCTCGGCGACCATGCCGAGCCTGCGTTCCAGCAGCCGTGAGGCTCCGATCTCCAACGCGGTGCCGAACAACGCGAGATTCCGGGCGGGCGCCGCGTCGGCCCCACGCCGAAGAGCGAGCAGGCCGAGTCCTCCTGCCGCGACGGCTCCCGAGCCGACGAACACGTACGGCAGCTCGCGGTGGGCGTCGTGCCACGCGGGCACGGCCGTGTCCGCCACGAGCGCCGCCGTGTACGACGCCACGCCGGGGCCGGTCAGCGCCGCGCAGGCCGTGGCCGCCGTGCCAACGCGCGGAAGCAGGCCGGTGACGGCCGACGCGGCCGAGAGTCCTGCCATGGGCCCGTACACCGTCAGCAGCCACGACCCCATACTCATCGGTGAGGTGGGCTTGACGACCCGCAGCATGTTGACGAATCGCTCAGGCCTGCCGAGATCGTGGACGAGCGCCACCACCGATGCGCCGACGGACCCGAGCGCGCCGAGTTTCGCGATCAACCCGGGCCGCTCACGGCCGAGCACGTGGTAGCCGGCCGCGAGTAGCGACGACCCGCCCGCGAGGCCGCCGAGAAACAGATAGGCGGGCACGTCCGGCGTCTTCCACACCGGCCCGTTGAGCACCGGTTTTCCGTAGTAGGAGGTGAACTCGGCCTCGGGGACCATAGCTTGCTCGCCCCGGCCCCTCCTGCCCTTCCCGGCCTTCCGGCGCCGCCGCCCGCCGTCGATGGCGCCGACGGCGCCGGTGACCGCTTCCCTTCCGGGGCGTGCGGCAGGCGAGTCCTGCCCGTTCCCGCTCATCTCATCGCCCCTTTCGCGCACCGAGGAAGGCCGCGACGGCACCGGCCGCCAGTGTCGCCGCCGCCGACAGGACGTGCCGCCACATCCGGGGCAGGTCGCGCGTGGTGACGACCGGGTCCGGCGGAAGGCCGTACACCTCGGGTTCGTCGAGCAACAGGAAGAACGCGCCGTCGCCGCCGACGCCGTCCTCCGGGTCGGCACCGTAGAGGCGCGCGTCCGTCACCCCAGCCGAGTGCAGTTGCTCCACACGCCGCGCCGCGCGCTCCCTCAGCTCGTCCAGCCGTCCGAACTGGATCGAGTCGGTGGGGCACGCCTTCGCGCACGCGGGTTCGAGCCCGCTGCCCAGCCGGTCGTAGCACAGGGTGCACTTCCACGCCCTTCCGTCGCCCTTGCGCTGGTCGATCACGCCGAACGGGCACGCGGGAATGCAGTAGCCGCAGCCGTTGCAGACGTCCTCCTGCACCACCACCGTGCCGAACTCGGTGCGGAACAGGGCGCCGGTGGGACACACGTCGAGGCACGCGGCGTGGGTGCAGTGCTTGCACACGTCCGAGGCCATCAGCCAGCGGAACTCGCCCTCCTCGCCGGGAGTGGTCGGTGTCATGCCAGCCTCGGGTGGAGGGGTGCCCGAACCCTGTTCGGCGAGCGCGAGCACATCGGTGCCCGCGTGCAGGGAGGGCTGCTGCGCTCCCAGCGGCTTGCGCTGCTCGATGAATGCGACGTGCCGCCAGGTGTCGGCGCCGAGGCCGACGGTGTTGTCGTACGACATGCCTGTCAGCTCCATGCCGTCGTCGGGGACGGCGTTCCACTCCTTGCACGCCACCTCACACGCCTTGCAGCCGATGCACACGGTGGTGTCGGTGAAGAACCCCATGCGCGGTGGGTGATCGACGTAGCCGGTGCGGCTCGCCGGGTCCGGCGTCGCGCTGCTCATGTCACACCTCGGTGCCCGTCTCGTCGGTGATGCCTGCCCGCCGCCGGTACTGCAGGACCAGCTCCTCGCGGGCCGGTCCCCGTGGCCGCCGTCCCGGCCGGATGTCGCACGCCAGCGCCTTCACCTCCTGGATGTGGACGTTCGGATCGAGCGCCATCCCCGCCAGCTCGTTGGCCGCGTCTCCGGTGGAGATCCCGTTGGGTCCCCAGTGGTAGGGCAGCCCGATCTGGTGCAGCGTGCGGCCCTGCACGCGCAACGGGGTGACGCGGTCGGTGACCAGCACTCGCGCCTCGATGGCGGCGCGAGCCGACACGATCGTGGCCCAGCCGAGGTGTTCCAGGCCGCGCTCTGCGGCGAGCTGCGGTGACACCTCGCAGAACATCTCAGGCTGCAACTCCGACAGGTACGGCTGCCACCGGGACATGCCGCCCGCCGTGTGGTGCTCGGTGAGCCGGTAGGTCGTGGTGACGTACGGGAACACCTCCGAACCCGGTTGCGCGCCACTGGGCTGGTAGCGGGCGTACGGGTGGCGCAGCACGTTTCTGACCGGGTTGCGCTGCTGGGCGTACAGCGCGTTCTCGAACGGCGACTCCTGCGGTTCGTAGTGCGTCGGCAACGGCCCGTCGGTGAGCCCGGCAGGCGCGTACAACCACCCCTTGCCGTCGGCCTGCATCACGAAGGCGTCGGTGCCCGACAACGCCTCCGGTCCCGTCGCGCCGGGTTCGGGAACGAAGTCCGGTGGCCTCGTCGCCTTGAAGTCGGGCACGTCGTGGCCGACCCAGCGACGCTGGTCCTCGTCCCACCACACATACGCCTTGCGTTCGCTCCACGGCCTCCCCTCGGGGTCGGCCGAGGCGCGGTTGTAGAGGATGCGCCGGTTGAGCGGCCACGCCCACGCCCACTCGCTCGCCACCCAGTCCTGTTCGGACGACGGCTTGCGGCGCGCGGCCTGGTTGATTCCTTCGGCGTAGACGCCGCAGTAGATCCAGCATCCGCATGCCGTCGAACCGTCGGGCCGGAGCTGCTCATAGGTGGACAGCGGCGTCGCGTCCGCGTCGTAGCCACTGATCTCGGCGAGCACGGCTTCCGCCTCAGGCTCGTCGTGCGGCCCCTTGGTGGGATAGTCCCACGTCAGGTCGAGGATCGGCCGATCGCGCTCGCGGCTGGAGCCCGCAAGCTTCTCCCGGATGATGCGGCCGAGGTGAAAGGCGAACCACAGATCGCTGCGGGCATCGCCCTCCGGCTCCACCGCCTGGAAATGCCACTGCAACAGCCGCTGGGTGTTGGTGAAGCTGCCGTCCTTCTCGGTGTGGGTCGCGGCGGGAAGGAAAAACACCTCCGTGCCGATGTCGGTGGTCTTCAGCTCGCCGCTCTCGATCTCCGGGCCGTCCTTCCACCACGTCGCGCTCTCGATCAGCGAGAAGTCCCGCACGACGAGCCAGTCGAGGTTGGCCATGCCCATGCGCTGCGCCTTCGCGTCCGCCGACCCGACAGCGGGGTTCTCCCCCAGCAGGAGATAACCCTTGCACCTGCCGTTCAACTGCTCGATCACGGTCTCGTACGTGCCGTGGCTTCCGGTCAGCCGGGGCAGGTAGTCGAAACAGAAGTCGTTGCCGGGTGTCGCGGCCGCGCCCCACCACGCCTTGAGCAGGCTGACGATGTAGGAGCGCATGTTTCCCCAGTACCCCTTGTGCGCGGCCTCCGCCGACACGAAGGTGCCGAGGTCGATGTTGCTGTGCGCGTGCGGCATGGGGATGTAGCCGGGCAGCAGATTGAACAGGGTCGGGATGTCGGTGGAACCCTGGATGGAGGCGTGCCCGCGCAGCGCCAGGATGCCGCCGCCCGGCCTCCCGATGTTGCCGAGCAGCAGTTGCAGGATGGCCGCCGTGCGGATGTACTGCACACCCACCGTGTGCTGGGTCCAGCCCACCGCGTAGGCGAACGCGCTCGTACGGTCGCGGCCGGAGTTGTCGGCGAGCAGCTCGCAGACCTTCGTGAACGTCTCCCTCGGCACACCGCAAACCTGCTCGACCACCTCGGGCGTGTACCGGGCGAAATGCCGTTTGAGCAGCTGGAACACGCAGCGAGGATGAGTGAGCGTCAGGTCGGTGTCCGGCTCGGCACCGATCTCGGCGCCTCCCGAACCGTGAGCCTCTCCCCTCGCCGCCTCCCCGACATCCGAGTCATCGCGGGTACGTTCCCGCCAGTGCTGGTCCCGCTGACCCGACGCCGCCTGCACCCTGCTGCCCTGGTACTGCCAGGTGGACACGTCGTACTGGCGGTGCTCGGGGTCGAACCCGGAAAACAGCCCGTCGAGATCCTCGGTGTCGGCGAAATCCTCACCGACGATCGCCGCGGCGTTGGTGTAGGCGAGGATGTACTCGCGGAAATACCGCTCGTTCTCCAGCACGTAGTTGACGATTCCGCCGAGAAACGCGATGTCACTGCCCGCGCGCAAGGGCACGTGCAGGTCGGCCATCGCGCTCGTGCGCGTGAACCGGGGATCGACGTGGATCAGCGTCGCGCCCCGTGCCTTCGCCTCCATCACCCACTGGAAACCCACAGGATGGCACTCGGCCATGTTGGAGCCCTGGATCACGATGCAGTCGGCGTTGGCCAGATCCTGCTGGAACGTCGTCGCGCCCCCGCGACCGAAGGAGGTTCCCAAACTGGGAACCGTGGAGGAGTGTCAAATGCGGGCCTGGTTCTCCACCTGGATAGCGCCGAGTGCCGTGTAGAGCTTCTTGAGGAGGTAGTTCTCCTCGTTGTCCAGTGTTGCGCCGCCGAGACTGGCGAAACCGAGCGTCCGGTTCGTGACCAATCCGTCTACTTCGGACTGCCAGCCCTCGTCCCTCGCTTCGAGGACGCGGTCGGCGATCATGTCCATCGCCGTGTCGAGGTCCAGCGTCTCCCACTCCGTGCCGTACGGCCTTCGGTAGAGCACCTGGTACTGCCGGGCGGATCCCGTCGTGAGCTGGAGACTCGCCGACCCCTTCGGACACAACCTGCCCCTGCTGATCGGCGAGTCGGGATCGCCCTCGATGTGCGTGACCTTGCCGTCCTTGACGAAAACGTTCTGACCGCACCCGACAGCGCAGTAGGGGCAGATCGACTTCACGACCTTGTCGGCGCTGCTCGTGCGGGCCTTCAAGGAGCCGGTGACCCGGCTCTTCGCCGCGGCGCCACGGCCCGTGCGGTCGCCGTCGGTGAACTGCCGGTACACCGGCCAGCCCTCGATCCACTGCTTCCACTGCCCTCGCGCCATCGCCGTCCCTCTCGCCTCGTCAGCCGGACTCCTCGCGTGGTGCTCGTGCGCACTCTCGATCAAACCACGCGGTCAACGTCCCCGCATCCGGTCGTCCGCCGCGACGCGGTCGTGAAGCCACCGCCGCACCACCTCGCGCGCCGCGGGGCTCTCGACCGGAGGGTTCGACAGGTTCTGGCTCGCCGGGAGGAGTCCTCGGGCTCGGCGTTCCTCGGGGCTGGGCGCGTCCGACCCGTCGGCGGGGAATCCGGTGGCGATCAGGTAGGCCAGTCCCGGGGCGATCCCGAGCCGCTCGGCGGCCCCGCGATAGTCGAGCCCCTCGGCGAGCAACGCCCGCACTTGCTGCGTCGTCGGCACGCCTGCCTCCCATCCACCCGATCGACGGAGTGTGACCGCGCGGGGCCACACCGTGTGTACTTCCGCCGCCACGGGTACCCGGTTCGATGTCCGGTCACACAGGTGAGGAGGGCGATGTGAGGTGACGGCTCCGCGTTCGGCGTCCGGCGAGCCGACCATCCGAATCCACGGCGACGCGCCGGCGATCGTCTGCGGCGAGTGCGGATTCCGTACGGCCAGGATCGCGTCGGTCATCGACGTGCACGGCGACGACGCCGGAACCGTCGTCGTCTGCCTTCCGTGTCAGGAACGGGAACGCGTCCGAGCCGCCTCCGCGGCCCGGCGCGCGGCAGCCCGCGCCACCGCCCCTTCCGCAGGCGGGGGCAGGCCGCCCTCGCACCCGCGCAGGCCAACCGCACACGGGAACCAGACCCAGATCCCGCACCCTCGGTGACCGCCCGGAGTCCTTCGGCCCTTTTCCCGCGAGCGATGCGTTGCCATCGTGACGGTATGCGATCACTAGTGGTGTACGAATCCATGTTCGGCAACACTCGCGCGGTCGCCGAGGCGGTCGCGGAGGGGTTGGGCGACGACGTGCGGATCGTGGAGGTCGGCGACGCGCCCACCGAGGTAGGCGCGGACGTCGATCTCCTGGTGATCGGCGCGCCGACACACGCTTTCGGCCTCAGCCGTCCGTCCACTCGCGACGACGCAGCGCAGCGTGCTCACAAGGCGGGCACGCGGTTTCTGTCTCGCAGCGACGGCGTCCGGGAGTGGCTGGAGCGCGTCAGAGTGACGGCGCCGGTCGGGCTTGCCGTCTTCGACACCAAGGTGGACAAGCCACGCCTACCCGGCTCGGCAGCCAAGAAGGTGGCCAAGCAACTTCGCGGCGCACCGGTGGAGCCGGTCGCCGCTCCCCGCCACTTCCTCGTCGCCGACGCGCTGGGGCCGTTGATCGACGGCGAGCTCGACCGGGCTCGTGAATGGGGTTCACGGCTCCCCGGTCGGGTCCGCGCGTCCTAGCGTGCTCAGTCGGGTGAGGCGGATTCGAGAGGACCCGTGCTCGCCGCGCCCACGGGCGATTCCTTACCGGGGTGGACCCAGAGCACCACCTCGGCGCCCTCCACGGCCCCCGCCGCGCCAATGGGACGTTGCGCGGTGACGATGCCCGACATGGGCAGCTCACCGCCGTCCGGCGGAACCGGCTTCAGACCCGCGCGGCGAACGATGTCGCAAGCGTCGTCGGCCCCGAGACCGACGACGTCGGGCACTTCGGTGACCGGACCAGGTCCACGCATGAGTACCAGTGTAGGGCTCGCGATCGCCGACGGCAGTCAACGATTCGCGAGCCCGCCGCTTCAGCTCGCGCGCTCGATCTCGGCGCGCACCTCGTCCATGTCCACCTGCTGCACCTTGCCGATCAGCTCCTCGAAAGCCGGAGCAGGCAGCGCACCGGGCTCGGCATAGAGCACCACGCCGTCGCGCACCGCGAGCAGCGTCGGGATCGACGAGATACCGAACGCCTGGGCGAGTTCCACCTGCGCCTCGGTGTCCACCTTGCCGAAGGTGATGTCGGGGTGTTCCTCGGAGGCGCGCTCGAACACCGGCGCGAACGTCCGGCACGGCCCACACCAGGAGGCCCAGAAGTCCACGAACACCGTTCCCGGCCCGCCGACGATCTCGTTGAAGTTCTCGGTCGTCAGTTCGACAGTCGCCACTGAAATCTCCCTGTTGTCGTGGGCGTCCATCCCCGTCAACAGCCTGGAAGGGTCCACCATTCCCAGGGCGGGAAACGGCAGGTCGCGCACGCGGGGTTCACGGGTTCGCCAGGGGATGCCGTGGCGGCGTGGGATCGAGGGCAGGACGTCCAGCCGGCCCCGGCACACGTACGGCAAGTGCGGACACGCGTACAGGAGGTGCGGACACGCGTACAGGAGGTGCGGACACGGCGGAAGGGTAGAACACCTGTTCGATTCGGGTTACGCTGGCGGCATGGACCTCGCACTTCAGGGATCGCTGTTCGACGCGCTGGGTCCCGGCGGCCCTGACGGGGAGCCGTCGCTGCGGTCTCTCGACGGCGTGCGGCGGACAGAGCTGGCGCACGGTGCCTGGATCGACGTGCTCCCCGGCTGGTTGTCGGGTGCCGACGTGCTGTTCGAGAGGCTGGCCGAGCGGGTGCCCTGGCGTGCCGAAGAGCGGGTGATGTACGACCAGACCGTCGCCGTGCCGAGACTGCTGTGCTTCTACGGCGAGCGCGATCCGCTGCCGGAACCCGTGCTCGACGCGGCCCGCTCAGCGCTCACCGCACGCTACGAGCGCGAACTCGGCGAGCCCTTCCGCACGGCGGGTCTGTGTTACTACCGCGACGGCCGCGACAGCGTCGCCTGGCACGGCGACCGCATCGGAAGGGGCCGCCGTGAGGACACGATGGTGGCGATCCTGTCGGTCGGCGCGTCGCGGGCGCTGCTGCTGCGGCCCCGCTTCGGCGGCGGCGCCACCATCCGGCACCAGCTCGGGCACGGCGATCTTCTCGTCATGGGTGGCTCGTGCCAGCGCACCTGGGAGCACGCTGTCCCGAAGACCAGCAAGCCCGTCGGACCCCGGATCAGCATCCAGTTCCGGCCGCGCGGGGTGCTCTGAGACCCCGTGGCGGACTCCGGGTAGCCGAACAAACTCGGTGACGCTCACCTGGCCCTCTTCCCGGACACCGAGGCGCGCACCGGCCCGTTCCTCGCCATGGCGACACCGCTGCCGAAGCACGCCTTCCACCACACCGCCTCCGGTTTCACCCGCCTCGGGCGGGGTCACCCTCTGCGCGGGCGTTTCGCTGCCCTCGGGAGGTGGCCGGTGGCCGAGAACGTCTTCGTGCTCGGACTCGACGACGGCAATGCCGAGCTGCTCCGCAGGCTCCCCGGAGCGCGCGACCACCACATCCACGGGCTGCTCGGCATCGACGAGGTGCGCATCGGCCGCAGCGACTTCCGCCGCTGCCTGGCCCGAGCGTGCGAGCGGCTCGATTCCTTCGACGGCCCCATCGACGCCGTCACCGGCTATTGGGATTTCCCGGTGACCTCACTGGTGCCGATCCTGTGCGAACGCTACGGGCTGCCCAGCTCCAGCCTGGAATCGATCGTGAAGTGCGAGCACAAGTACTGGAGCAGGCTGGAACAGGCGCAGGTGACCGACGCGTATCCCCGGTTCGGCCTCGTGGACCCGCACGCGGACCCCCCACGACCGCCCGAGGGACTCACCTTTCCCCTGTGGCTGAAACCGGTGAAGTCGTCGTCGTCCAAGCTCGCGTACCGGGTGACCGACGACCGTGAGTTCACCGAGGCGATCAGGCACATCAGGGCAGGCATCGGCGAGGTCGGCGGTCCTTTCGACGCGGTGCTGGAACGAGTTTCCCCACCGCCCGAGGTGGCGAACGCCGGAGCGACCGCGTGCCTCGCCGAGGAGGCGGTCGGCGGCGCACAGATCACCGTGGAGGGCTACCGCCATCACCACGAGCCGCACGTCTACGGCGTCGTCGATTCGGTGCGCTACCCGGGCACGTCGAGCTTCCTGCGGTACCGGTACCCGTCCACGCTGCCCGAGGAGTCGGTCAGGCTGGTCACCGACATCGCGAAGGCCGTCGTCGTGCGGATGGGCCTGCGGTCCACGACGTTCGACATCGAATTCTTCGTCGAACCCGGCTCCGGCCGCGCGTGGGTGCTGGAGGTCAATCCCCGGCTGTCGCAGTCGCACGCGCGGCTGTTCGAGGCTGTTGACGGCGTGTCGAACCTGCATTGCATGGTGAGTCTCGCCCTCGGGAAGGAGCCGACGATGCCCCGAGGTCAGGGACCGGCCGCCGTCGCGGCGAAGTGCTTCCTGCGGCGGTTCACCGACGGGATCGTCCAGCGCGTCCCGAGTGGAGAGGAGATCGCCGCCGTCGAGCGTGAGGTTGGCGTGATCGTGGACCTCACCACGAGGCGGGGAAACCGGCTCGCGGACCAGTACGCGCGGGACAGCTACAGCTACGAACTGGCCGACATCCACATCGCGGCTGGCAGCGAGTCCGAACTGATCGACAAGTACGAGCGCTGCGTGTCCGCGTTGCGGTTCGAGATCGGCGACATCTGAGGCGGAGGTGTGTCGTGCGCACGGTGACCTCGCTGCCCTACCCGGTGCGCAGGGACGATCACGTGTGGATTCCGCTGGCGGACGGCACCCGGCTGTCGGCGCGGGTGTGGCGGCCGGTGTCCTCCGACGACGACCCTGTGCCCGCGATCCTGGAGTTCATCCCCTACCGCTTGAACGATCTGACGTTCCAGCGCGATTCGATCCACCACCCCTACCTCGCGGGGCACGGTTACGCCGGGGTGCGGGTGGACCTTCGGGGCAGCGGCAACAGCGACGGCGTCCTCGCCGACGAATACCTCGAACGGGAACTCGCCGACGGCGAGGACGTGCTGGCGTGGCTGGCCGCGCAACCGTGGTGCGACGGCAGCACGGCCATGATGGGAATCTCGTGGGGCGGGTTCAACGCCTTGCAGATCGCGGCACGCAGACCCCCGAGCCTGAAGGCCGTCGCCACGCTGTCGTCCACGGACGACCGGTACGCCGACGACGTGCACTACATGGGTGGCTGCCTGCTGTCGGACAACCTGTCGTGGGCCTCGACGATGTTCGCCTACAACGCCTGCCCGCCCGACCCCGCTGTGGTGGGCAGGCGGTGGCGGCGGATGTGGTTGCACCGGCTTCAGCACTGCGAACCGTGGCTGGTCGAGTGGCTTCGCCACCAGCGGCGCGACGACTACTGGCGCCACGGATCGGTGTGCGAGGACTACGCCGCCGTGAACTGTCCCGTGCTCGCCGTGAGCGGCTGGGCCGACGGGTATTCCAACTCCGTCTTCCGGCTGCTGCGCCATCTCCGGGTGCCTCGTCAGGGCCTCATCGGGCCGTGGTCGCACAAGTACCCGCACCTCGGTGTGCCCGGCCCTGCCATCGGATTCCTCCAGGAGCTGGTCCGCTGGTGGGATCACTGGCTCAAAGGCATCGACAACGGCGTCATGGACGAGCCGATGCTGCGGATCTGGATGCAGGAGAGCGCCAAACCGGCCACGGCGTACGAGCAGCGGCCCGGCAGGTGGATCGGCGAGCCGTCGTGGCCGTCGCCGCACATCGAGGTCACCGGGTTCACACTGCTGCCCAACCGGCTGGTGCGCGCACCGGACGCCGAGGACAGCGAGGACGGCGCGAACGGCGAGAACAGTGAGGCGCTGACCATCGAATCGCCGCTGTCGGTCGGCCAGTTCGCGGGCAAGTGGTGCTCGTACAACGCGCCGCCCGACCTGCCCTACGACCAGAGGGAGGAGGACGGTGGGTCGCTGGTGTTCGACACCGGCGTACTCACACAGCGCCACGAGATCCTCGGCTCTCCCGTCGTGCACCTCGAACTGAGCGCCGACCGGCCGAACGCGATGGTGACGGTGCGGCTTTCCGACGTCTCTCCGGAGGGCAGGGCCACGCGCGTGAGTTACGGCCTGCTCAACCTCACCCACCGCAACGGGCACGACCGGCCGGAACCGCTCGAACCGCACCGGCGTTACCGCGTGAGCGTGCCGCTCAACGGGGTGGCGCAGGCGTTCCCCGCGGGGCACCGCGTGCGCATCGCCGTGTCCACCTCCTACTGGCCGCTGGCGTGGCCTCCGCCGGAACCGGTGCGGCTGACGGTGTTCCCTGCCCGCAGTTCGGTGACGCTGCCGGTGCGTCCGCCCCGGCACGACGAGACCCACGCCGAACCGTTCGACGAACCGGAGGGAGCACCACCGCCGCCCGTGCGGCGGCTCCGGCCGGGGGAAGGACGCTGGACCGTGTCACGGGACCTCGTGGAGTACCGGTCGGCGCTCGACGTCGTCAAGGAACTCGGCGTGTTGCACTTCGACGACATCGACCTCGACGTGAGCAGGCGGGCCGACGAACACTACGAGTGGGTCGCCGACGACTTCGGCTCGGCACGGGGCAGCGTGGACTGGACCATGCGGTTCACCCGGGGAGAGTGGGACGCCTCCTCGGTCACGCACACCACGCTCGCGTGCACGCCGACGGAGTTCCTCGTGCACGCCAGGCTGGACGCCTACGAGGGCGAGCAGCGGGTCTTCTCCCGCAACTGGCACACCTCGATACCGCGCGATCACGTGTGATCGTGCCGCACCCTCCGCGTGCCGTCGGGCGCGCGCCGCGTGCGGCCCTCGGCGTCGAGACGTTCCAGCAGCGGCACGGCCACCCTGCGCGTGGTGCCGAGCGCCTTCCTCGCCTGGCTGACGGTGAACGGCTCGGCCAGCCCGGAAAGCACGCGAACGGCCTTGTCGAGGCAGCCAGGGGCGAGCACCACACCGTCCGCGATGCGGAACAGCCTGCCCGCTCTCTCCGCCGCGGCCAGGTGTTTGGGTCCGAGCCCCAACTCGGCGAGGTCGGCGGCCTCGGGTGCGGCGAAGGGCTCGCCCGCGAGCCGCCGCTCGACGACGCGCACAGCTCGCTCCACGGCCTCGGGCAGGCATGAGACCCGTGCGGGGTCGGTCACCGCGCCGTCGCGCACGGCGAGCCCCGCGTGGTCGAGTGCGGGGCCGAGCAGGTCCTCGGGAACGTCAAGGGAACGGCGCAACGCCTCGACGGGAAGACCGGCCGACAGCGGGTTTCGCTCGTGCCAGTCGGCGACCAGTTCCCTCGCCCGCCCTGCGAGCCGCCGCGGCAGGTCTTCGGCAACGGCCCACCGTCCCATCGTCCGGCCCGGCACCGCCCATCCGAGCGCGTGCAACTCTTCGACGGCGACGGCACCGTGCCTGCGCACGTAGGCGACAGCGGGGTCGTCGCAGGCCAGCTCCGCCGCCCGCGCCCTTGCCGCTCCCCTGCGCCGCAGGGCGGGCGGCCGGGGATCGAGGACGTCGAACCCGGCGGATCGGTGATCTCCCGGATCCCGCAGCAGTCCGCGATCACCGGCGCGCAGCGGCAACTCCCTCGCGAAGGACAGCCGGGCCGTGCCTGTCCCTAGTGGACGGACACGACAGGGAACGGCCACGGAGCCGATGTGCGCCACGAGCTGACGCGGTCTCTCGGCTTTCTCGCCCCGCAGCCGGACATCCGCCTCGGCGGTGAACCGCCACGCCCCCGGGGTGAGCAGGGCGTCTCCCCTGCCGAGGTCGTGCTGGTCGGCGCCCCGCAGGTTCACCGCGACCCTGGCCACAGCCGTCACGGTGTCGTGAGCCTGCCCGAGTGACTGGAGTGCGCGCACCACACAGCGCCTGCCGTCGCGATCGAGCACGAGGTCGTCGCCCACCGAGAGCGTGCCTGCGCCGAGTGTGCCCGTCACGACCGTGCCCGCTCCCCTGATGCTGAAGGAGCGATCGATCCACAGCCGCACGTCCGCTCCGCGATCGGGGTTCGGAAGCCGCGCGCCGAGCGCGCCGAGTTCGGCCCTCAGCGCGTCGAGCCCCGCACCCGTGTGCCCGCTCACCGCCACGGCGGGGATCCGGCCGAGGCCGCTGGACGCGATCCGTTCGACCGACTCGGCCAGCACCGGGCCTGGATCGGCGCGATCGGCCTTGGTGACAGCGAGGACACCGTGGCGGACCCCGAAGGCGTCGAGCGCCGCGAGGTGTTCGCTCGACTGCTCCTGCCAGCCCTCATCGGCGGACACCACGAAGAGCACGGCGGGAACGGGGCCGACACCGGCGAGCATCGTGGGGACGAACCGCTGATGTCCCGGCACATCGACGAACGCGAACGACTGCCCAGCCAGCTCCGTCCACACGAATCCGAGATCGATGGTCAGGCCACGGCGGCGTTCCTCGGCGAGACGATCGGGCTCCATCCCCGTCAACGCCCGCACCAGCGTGGACTTGCCGTGATCGACGTGTCCTGCCGTGGCTACGACGTGCATCGCGACACGGCCTCCACCAGACGTTCGTCGGCATCGGGGTCGATGGCGCACAGATCGAGCAGGCATCGGCCCTGTTCGAGCCGCCCCACCACGGCGGGGTCGGCCGCGCGCAACCTCGGCGCGAACCCGCCCGGCAGGCTCACGGCGGCACTCGGCAACTCGACGCCGGGCGCGCCGCCCCCGCCGACGGCAGCCGTCGTCCGCACGGCGACGGCGTCCACACCACGACGGGCCAGCGCCGACGCCAGCCGCTCGGCACGCGCTCGCAGCGTGCCGGGATCGGTGTCGAGGAACCGCCGTACAGGCGGAGCGGGGCCGCGCACGGTAGCCTCCAGCGCCGCGAGCGTCAGCTTGCCCACCCGGAACGCGCGGGCAGCGGGATGCCGCCGCAGGCGTCGCACGACGGTGTGTTCACCGAACAGCAGGCCCGCCTGCGGGCCACCGAGCAGCTTGTCGCCGCTGGCGGTGACCACGGCCGCGCCGTCGGCCAGCGCGCTCGCGGCGTCGGGTTCCCCTGGCAGGCGAGGATGCGGCCGAAGCAATCCCGATCCGATGTCGGCCACCACCGGCACACCGAGTCCAGCGAGCCGGGTGAGCGGGACCTGTGCGGTGAAGCCGCTGATCCGGAAGTTCGACGGGTGCACCTTCAGCACGAAACCGGTGTCGGGACCGATGGCCTCGGCGTAGTCGGCGAGGTGCGTGCGGTTGGTGGTGCCGACCTCCCTCAGCCTCGCCCCCGCCGAGGTGACGAGGTCCGGAATCCGGAACGAGTCGCCGATCTCGACCAGCTCGCCCCTGCTGATGACGATCTCCTTGCCCGGCGCGAGAACGAGAGCACACAGCAGGAGCGCGGCGGCGTTGTTGTTCACGACGTGCACACCGTCCACGCCACCCACCTCCGGCAGCGCCTCGGCCAGCGCGGCGAGCGCGCCGACGCCCCTGCGAGCGCGCCGCCCCTCGGCGAGATCGAACTCGACGTCCGTGCCGCCTGCCGCGGCCTGCACGGCCCGCACCGCAGCCCGCGACAGCGGGGCGCGTCCCAGGTTGGTGTGGACGAGCACGCCGGTGGCGTTGAGCACCTCACGCAGAGACGTCGCTGTGGCAGGCAACGACGCCACAGCCTCGTCGGCGACCTCCTCGGGGGCGATCTCGCCCGCTCTGGCGCGGTCCTGCGCCGCCGCGATCACGCCTCGCACGAGGTCACGACCGAGCTCGTCCACCGCCTTGGCCAGCCTGGGTTCGGCGAGCAGGGCATCGGTCCGCGGGATCCGTCTCCTCGCGTCGCCGCGAACCTGGCCCGCCTTGGTATCGGCTGCGTCGGCTGCGTCGGGCACGAAACTCCTTCCCGGGACCGATGATCGCGGAGGCGAACGGGAATCGAACCCGCCAACGACGGTGTCCGCCGTTCAACGGTTTTGAAGACCGTGCCGGTCACCAGGCCGGAAGCGCCTCCCTGTGCCGTGGCCGCATTCCACGAGGCCCCCGTACCGCTCTCCGAAAGGACCCGTCGAACACGACCACATCGACATCGTGCCAGCACGATTCAGCCCGCGCAGCGCGCCCGTTCGGGGCAGCATGTGGGGCATGGCCCATCGACTGACCCACTACGCGCACGGAGGCGGTTGCGCCTGCAAGATCCCGCCCGGTGAACTGGAGGACATCGTGCGCGGCATGTCCGGCGCCGCGCTCCCCTCCGCTGCCGCCGAGTTGCTCGTCGGGCTCGACGGTGGCGACGATGCCGCCGCCGTGCGCCTCGACGGGGACCGCGCGGTGATCGCGACGACGGACTTCTTCACCCCGGTCGTGGACGACCCTTTCGACTGGGGACGCATCGCCGCCACCAACGCGCTGTCGGACGTCTACGCCATGGGCGCGACGCCGCTGGTGGCACTGAACCTGCTGTGCTGGCCGAGGGAAACGCTGCCGCTCGACCTCGCTGCCGAGGTGCTGCGTGGTGGTGCGGAGGTCTGCGCCGACGCGGGCTGCCACCTCGCGGGAGGACACAGCGTCGATGATCCCGAGCCGAAGTACGGGCTCGCGGTCACCGGCCTCGGCTCGGCCGAGTCGCTGCTGCGCAACGACGCGGGGCGCGCGGGACTGCCGTTGTCGCTGACGAAACCCCTCGGTGTGGGCGTGCTGAACACCCGGCACAAGGCGACCGGCGAGTCGTTCCCCGAAGCCGTCGAGGTGATGACCACGCTCAACGCCGAGGCGGCGAAGGTAGCCGTGGCCGCCGGTCATCGCTGCGCCACCGACGTCACCGGGTTCGGGCTGCTCGGTCACCTCTACAAGCTCGCGAGGGCGAGCGGGGTCACCGCCGTGATCGACTCGGCGGCGGTGCCCGTGCTGGACTCCGCGCGCGTCGCCGTGCGCGAGGGGTACGTGTCGGGCGGCACCCGGCGCAACCTCGACTGGGTGCGCCCCCACACCGACCTCTCGGCCGTGCCGGAGGAGACCGCGTTGCTGCTCGCGGACGCCCAGACCTCGGGTGGGTTGCTGGTGGCGGGAGAGCTGCCGGGCGCGCCCGTGATCGGCGAACTGGTGCCGAGGGGTGATCACGTCGTCGTGGTGCGCTGAGCGCGCTGAACGTCCCCCGCACCGTGTCCGCACCTCCCGCACGCGTGTCCGCACTTGGTGCACGCGTGTTGGCACTTCCCGCACCCGTGTCCGCAGTTCCCGCACGCGTGTTGGCACTTCCGGCTCCCTTGTGCCTGCGGTTTGCCCTCACCCGGGCGGGGAACGCCGTGAGCAACAAAAACCTCACTACCGAGGAGGTGCACTCATGACCGGGGCGGACCGCGCGGCAGGACCGAAGGGCGCCAGGGGAACCAGCCGGGGGGATCCCACGATCGACGAGCCGCCGCGCGCGCTGTCGGACGGACTGGAACTGCGCTCACCCGCGTTCAACGACGGCACGCTGATCCCGAGTCGATACTCCCGCCAGGGCGGCAATCAGATTCCTCCGTTGCAGTGGGCACACGTTCCCGAGGGCACGGAGGAGTTGGTACTGCTGTGCGAAGACCCCGACGCGCCGGGAGGGACCTTCACACACTGGGTCGTGGCGGGGATCCCGCCCGACGTCACGGAAATCGAGGACGCCGCGCCGGGCAGCGCCGTGCAGGGCCGCAACGGATTCGGCGATCTGGGCTGGGACGGCCCCCAGCCGCCGGTGGGCGACGGCGCGCACCGCTACTACTTCCGCCTCTACGCGGTAGACCGCCCGCTCGGCCTCGGAGAGGGAGCCACTGCCGGGGACGTCCACGCCGCCGTCGCCGACCACGTGCTCGCCACCGGAACGCTGGTGGGCCTGTTCGCCCGCTGACCCGCGTGTCGGCAGCCTGTGCACGTGTCCGCACTTTTCGGCACCCATGCCCACCCCCTGGGCGAGGTCCTCGCGACGCACTGGGCAGAGCCTCGTATTTCCAATGCCGCAAGCAACTGCTGACACGCGCGCAGGAACTGCGGACACGCGTACAGCAACTGCTGACACGGCAGCCGGGCATCTGCCCTGGCCCTGGGCATCCGAGGCCAGGCCTCCGGCCCCCACCCCACCCGACCCCAGACCCGGGATCTCGGCCTGGGGCTGCGGTCGGCCTGAGGCTGCGGTCGGCCTGGGGCGGCGCCCCCCGGGGGTTAGGGGGCCGGTTCGACGTGCACGACCTTCATGGCCGTCAGCTCGTCGAGCAGTTCGGGGCCGTAGCCGTACCCGTGGCCGCTGGCGCCGCGCGGATGCGCCGCGCCACCCGGCGCGCCACCGAAGACGGCGTTGACCTTCACGGTTCCCACGGGCAGGGCCCGCCACGCCTGCTGCGCGTGGGTCATGGACCGCGTCAGCACGGTCGCCGCGAGGCCGTAGGCGTCGTCGCGGGCCAGCGCGAGCCCCTCGGCGAACTCGTCCACCACACACACCGGCGCCACCGGACCGAACGTCTCCTCCCGCATGACCCTCATCGCGGGCTCGCAGCCGGTGAGCACGGTAGCGGGATAGAGCGAGCCGGGACCGTCGGGCACAACGCCACCCGCCCGCAGTCGCGCACCCGCCTCGACGGCCTGCGCCACGTGCTCGTGCACGGCCTTCCGGTGGCGGAGGTCCACGAGCGGCAGCAGACCGGCCCGCTCGGCTGCGGCGGTCAGCGCGGTGACGAACGGTTCAGCGACGGCGCGGTGCACGAAGATGCGCTCGACCGCGACACAGATCTGGCCGCTGTTCGTGAACGCGCCGGTGGCGGCTTGCTCCGCCGCCCACTCGGGGTCCACGTCGCCGTCGATCACCAGCGGGTCGTTGCCGCCGTTCTCCAGTAGCGCCTTCGCTCCCGTCCTGGCGGCGGCCTCGGCCAGCGACCGCCCTGTGGCGGTGCTGCCGACATGGGCGATCACGTTCACGTCCCCGTGCCCGGCCAGCCACGAGCCGACGGTGCCGTCACCCGCGAGGTGCCGCACCACGTTCTCGGGGAAGTGAGGCCGGAGCACCTCGCCGAGCAGCGCCCCGGTGTGCGGGCAGCGTTCGCTGGGCTTGGCGACCACGGTGTTTCCCGTCACGAGCGCCGCGCCGACGAGCCCGCAGGCCACGGCGACGGGGTCGTTCCACGGTGTCAGCACCACGACGACGCCCCGGGGCTCCGGCACCATCAGGTCGGTCGCCGACGGCTGTCCGAGCAGGGTGCGCCCCCGGTGCAGCGGGCCGAGTTCGGCGTACTGGCGCAACGTCGCCACTCCCGCGAGCACGCCCTCGCGGGCCTGGGCTGCGGGACGGCCCGTTTCGGCTTCGTTGATCTCGGCGAGGTCGTCGGCGCGGTCGGCGAGTGCGTCGGCGGCGGAGCGCAACGCGGCCGCGCGCTCCTCCGCGGGGGTGGCGGCCCAGGCGGGGAACACGGCCCTGGCCGCTGCGACGGCGGAGGCCGCCTCCTCGCGCGTGGCCATGGCGACATCACCGACGAGCGTGCCGTCGGCGGGATTGTGGATGCGAATGCTTCTGCCGTCGGCGGATTCGGCAGGCGGCAGGTCGGGTTCGACGGCGAGATCGGTCATCGGGCGTGCATCACCTCGTGTGGTCGGCGACGGCGAAAGCGTCGGATGTTCGGCAGCGGAAGGGCCGAAGACCCAAAAAGCTTGCGGCTCAGCTCTTCGAGAACTCCGCGCTCACGGCGTTCGGCCCGTCGTAGGTGCGATCGGGAATGTTGCCGAGATGGCGAAGAACCTCGTCGTCCGCACCCCGCTCACGGGCGTGCCGCACGAGGTCTTCCTTCGCACACGGATAGTCCACACCGGACAGGTACTTCTGCATGTCGATGGGGTTGGGCTGGGACATGGCTCTCACCTCCGCGCCGGGCATACCCGCGGTGGGCCGGGGGTAACCGGGCACGGTGGACGCCGAACCTGACGAGTTGCTCCGCACCGCCATGCGGGTGGCGAACACGCTGCGCGCAGGCGCCGTCCCGTTCGCGTTGGCGGGAGGGTGCGCGGTGTACGCGCACGGCGGTCCCGCGTCGGATCACGATGTGGACGTCTTCGTGACGGAGCGGGACGCTCCCGCCGCGCGCAAGGTTCTTGTCGCGGCCGGGATGCGCGCGGTCGATCCTCCGGAGAACTGGCTGCTGAAGGTCTACGACGGCGACTGCCTCGTCGATCTGATCTTCCGGCCGAACGGAAGGCCGGTGACGCCGCAGCTGCTGGCCCGCGCGGAGGAACTGCGGGTGGGTGCCACGACAGCGCCGGTGGTGCCGGTGACCGAACTGCTGGTGGACAAGCTGCTGGTGCTGGAGGACCACCGCTGCGACTTCACCCCGCTGCTGCCCATCGCCCGCGCCGTTCGCGAACAGGTGGACTGGGCCGAGGTGGCACGGCAGACCGGATCGTCGCCGTACGCGCGAGCGTTTCTCACGCTGCTGTCCTCGCTCGGCGTCACCGACGGACGCGAACTCGCCCATGCGAAAGGAGCACGGCATGTCCGGCCCGCACCCGGCTGAACACCACGGGCATCCCGAATACACGGCGGCCCGGCTGCGGAGGGCGCTCGCCGAGGACGAGCGTACCGCGGAACTGGGCATCCAGGTGGACGTCAGGGGCGAGCACGTCTACCTCAGCGGCGTCGTGTCGTCACAGACGTGCAAGGAACGTCTCGACGCCGTCCTGCGTGACCGGGAACCGGACCTTCACCTGCACAACGACGTCCGCGTCGTCGAGGCGACCGAACCGGGCGAGGCCGAGGTGCTGCGATGATCAGGATCGCGGCTGTCGGGGACGTGCACCTCGGCGAGGACGCGCGGGGCAGGCTGCGGCCCGCGCTTGAGCACCTGCCAGAACGCGCGGACGTGCTGCTGCTGGCCGGTGACCTCACCCGGCACGGCACCCCCGCCGAGGCTCGCATCGTGGCCGAGGAGTTCGCCGACGCGGGCGTTCCCGTGATCGCGGTGCTCGGCAATCACGACTACCACCACGACGCCGTGGACGAGGTCACCGCCATCCTCGACGGCGAGGCCGGAATCCGGGTCCTCGAAGGCGACGGCGTGGTGCTCGCCGTGAACGGCACCCGGTTCGGCGTGGCCGGCGTGAAGGGTTTCGCGGGCGGGTTCGAGGGCCGGTGCGCCAGCGCGTTCGGTGAGCCGGAGATGAAGGCGTTCGTCGAGCACACCGTGGACACCGCCGACGCGCTCCGCTCTGCGCTGAGGACGTTGAAGGAACTCGACGCCGACGTGCGGGTCGCGCTGACGCACTACTCCCCCGTGCCGGACACCCTGCACGGAGAACCACCCGAGATCCACCCGTTTCTGGGGGCGTACCAGCTCGGCGAGGTCATCGACGAAGCGGAGGCGGCCCTCGCGGTGCACGGGCACGCCCACCTCGGCTGCGAACACGGGGTCACGCCCGGTGGCGTTCGGGTGCGTAACGTCGCCCAGCCGGTGATCCGCTCGGCATACGCGCTGTACTGCCTCGACGAGAACGTCGAGGGCAGCGAAGACCGGGCCACGACGCCGGGGGCGCACCGATGACGACCGCCGTGGTGTGGGACGGCGCGCCGCACCTGCCGACGGTGCTGGTGTTCGACCCGGCTCCGCCGGCGGAGACCGCCGAGATTCCGCAGTCCTGGCGTGCCCTCACGGATCGGCGGCAGGTCGTGTGGTGCCGGTTCGCGGTGGAGCACGCGCTGGCCGAGACAGACCGGCTGCTCGGTGACGCCGACGCCTTCGGAAGGCCGATCGACGCGGTCGTCCACGGCGATCCACCTGATGTGCTCGATGTGCTGCGCAGGCACGCCGACGCGGTGCGCGCGGTGATCGTGGTGGATTCGGGGCCTGGCGCGGTGGACGAGCTGCCCGGTGTCCGAGCCGTGGCCGTGGGGCGTCCTCGGACCCCGCCGCGTCCGCTCGACGGCGACGCCGTGTGCGCGGAGGTGATCTCCGCCCTCGACGACCTGGACACCGACGACCTCGCTGAAGGGGTCTGGCCGCGACGAGGCGATGAGGAGGCGCGCGAATGAGTGACCACCGCGACGAGCTGCCGCTGCCCGATTACGACCACCTTCCCGTGCCCGCGCTCCGGGACCGCATTCGCTCACTGACCGCCGACCAGCTCGAACGGCTGCTCGCCTACGAACGCGAGCACGCCGACCGGACTCCCGTGGTGACGGTGATGCGAGCGAGGCTCGATCAGCTGGCACGGGGTGCCACGCCGAGCGAAGGACAGCACGACGTGCGGCCCGAGCAAGCAGGAGACACCGCGCACGGCTCGGTGGTTGGTGAGGACACCTCGGGTGCTCCGGTTTTCCCGCCACCGCACGGAGTGCCGGCTCAGCCCGCGAGGCCAAAGGGTGACCGCCGGGCCTGACACGCGGCCCAGGAGTCAGCCGTCGTCGTCCTCGCCCTCTCCGGGTTCGCCGAGGTCGGTGATGGTCACGACCTCGTCGGTGTCGATGAGCGCCCGCCCTTCCCGCACCACCATGCCGAGCCGGTGCTTTTCACGGGTCACGGCTTCGTCGGTGGTGAACTGAAGTTCCACCTCGACGACGGTCTCACTGACGGCCGTGGGCCCCCCGACGACGCTGACGGCCTCGATGCCGGACCAGAAGTCGCGATACGAGTCCTCACCCTGGCTCTGGAGGCCGGGGCCTAGCAGTTGCCATCCCTGCTCGACGTCGCCGGGCATGAGCGCGTAGTAGTCGGCGACCGCCGTTTCGAGTTCGGCTGGGTCAAGGGTCTCCGGAGGTGGCTGCTCTTCGCTGGACGGCGGCACGTCGTCGGCGGGGTCGGACCCGGTGGACGCAGGCGGCGCCTGTGGTATCGACGACGTGGCCGAGGCGGCGATCACCGTGGTGTCCTGCGCACCGGCTCCGCCTGAGTCACCGGCATCGTCCGAGCCGCCCACGACGAGTTCGGCCACCAGCACGCCCACGGCGGCCGCAGCGAGTACGGCGATGACCGTCGTCGCGATCCTGGCCCGCGACCACCCTGTCTGTCCGGTGCGCTCGGGCGTGTTCGCCGGAGCGACGCGCACGGCGGGGTGCGCGCCCGTCGCAGGCTGCGGCTCAGGACGTTGTGGGGGCGCGGTGTGGAGCGAGGGCGGTGCCCCGGCCGCCGGTGTGTGAGGGCCGGAGGAGTGCTGCTGCCGGGGCGGTGGCGGCGGAGGAACCGCCGACGGGATCGCCGACACCGCGGCAGGCTGAAGGTCAACGCGTGTGGAGCCGCGCACGGTGCCTGGCGGAAGGGTCGGCGCGTCGAGACCGTCGGGGCGGCCTTCGGACACAGCGCGGAGCGCGGCCTCCACCTGCGCCATCGTCGGCCGGGCCAGCGGTTCGGGCTGGAGCATCGCGCGCAGAGCGCCGTCCAGAACGCCTGCCTGGCGAGGCGGGATGATCTGCCCTGCGGCCACCACGTGCAGCATGGCGATCTCGTTGCCGGGGTTCTCGAACGGCGGCCTGCCCTCCACGGCCGCGTAGAGGGTGGCACCGAGAGAGAACACATCCCCTGCGGGGCCGGGCTCGGCGCCCCGGGCGCTTTCCGGTGACAGGAACGCCGGTGTGCCCGCGAGCAGGCCGGTGCTAGTGACGGTGATGTCCCCCGCGGCACGGGAGATGCCGAAGTCGGTGATCTTGGCAATGCCGTCGTTGCCGATCAGAATGTTGGCGGGCTTGACGTCGCGGTGAATGACACCGGCTTCGTGAGCGACGACGAGCGCCGCCGCGACCTGCGCCCCGATGCGGGCCACCTCCAGAGGCGGCAACACGCCGCGCTCGTCCAGCATCGCGGAGAGGCTGCGCGACGGGAGGTACTCCATCACGAGCACCGGCTGACCATCGTGGTCGGCGACGTTGTAGACGGAGATCGCGTTGGAATGCTGGAGGCGAGCGGCGATGCGCCCCTCGCGGAACGCGCGCTGACGTGCCTTCTCCGTCTCGGTGTCGTTCAACCCAGGCGGCAGGAGCAACTGTTTCACGGCCACCTGCCGATCGAGGCGGACGTCGATCGCCAGCCAGACGACCCCCATCGCGCCGCTGCCGATCTGGTGTTCCAGCCGGTAACGCCCGGCGATCAGTGTCTCGTCGCCCTCACTCACCTGTGGCCCCTCCTGTCACCCCGACAGACTAGAGCGTCACGATCACAGTCCCCGCCCAGGTCCGGCAACCCGAGCGGCTATTGGCGCATGAGGTGCAGGCCGCACAAGGGTCGCGTTTCCCGTTCACCCTAAAGGGGCATCTCTGTCGGGTCCGTGACTCCGGCCCCAAGGAGAGTTCATGAAACGCGGCGCGCAGACCGCCGCCGCGGTCATCGCAGGGTACTTGCTGGGACGAACCAAGAAGATGCGTCTCGCCCTGATGATCGCCGCGGCCGGCGCGACAGGAAAACACGGCACGAACCCGGCGGGACTCCTTCGAGCAGGGCTCTCCCGGCTCGGCGAGTCGGCCGAGCTGGGCAAGCTCACCGAGAGCGTGCGCGGAGAGTTGCTGGACTCGGCCCGTGCTGCGGCCACCAAGGCGGCGACCTCGCGTGTCGAGTCGTTGACCCAGCGGCTGTCGGGCGATTCCGACGGCCAGAAGGAAGCGGACGGCGAAACCGATGGCGAGGAGCGCGACACGGGCGGTGGCGAGGCGCCCTCCGAGGACGGCGAGGACCGCACCGGCCGCGCGGCGCCGTCCAGGGACGGCGAGGACCGCACCCGGAAACCCAGTGCGCGCAAGCGTTCCAGGGCCTCCGGTGGTGAGGACGAGGCGGGACCACGCGGCCGTCGCGCGACGTCGGCGGCAGGGAGCCGCAGGCCCGCACGCAAACGAGCCGAATCGTCGGCAGCGTCCGGCAGTGCGGGTGAGTCCGGTGCCGGCGGCGACGAGGACCACCCTCGTACGCGGGCTCGCTCGTCGGCGGGCCGCTCCCCCGTGCGCAGGACAGGGAGGTGAGCCATGACCACAGCACGTGCGGCAGCGGAGAAGCCGAAGAGCGCGACGGGCAAGGCCGGTGACGCAGGCGGCACGGTGGCAGGCAAGGCCAAGGACGCGACGGGCAAGGCCGGTGACGCGGCACCCGGCGGTGACCTGACCGGTGCGCTGAGCACGCTCGCCGGTGTCCTCGCCAAGAAGGCGGGCTCCGCGGTCACCGGCAAGGTGAGTGAGTCGGCCAAGCGCCTCACCGACTACGCCGAGGGCCAGGGCGGCAACCTGCTCTCCGCCGCGACCGGCGCGAAGAAGCTCGCCGAGGGCAAGGGACCGGTCTCCGCGGCGTTGAGCGCGGGAGCCTCCAAGGTCGGCGACACGGTGAAGAAGGCCTTCGGCGGCGGCTCCAGCAAGAAGGGCGGCGGGCTCAAGCTCACCAACATCGTCGAGTCGATCGACGTGGGTGTGCCCGCCGAGGTCGCCTACGACCAGTGGACTCGCTTCACCGACTTCCCCTCCTTCATGAAGAAGGTCGAGAACGTCGAGCAGGAATCCGACGAGAAGCTGACGTGGAAGGCGCAGGTTCTCTGGTCCCACCGGACGTGGGAATCGACGATCACCGACCAGGTTCCCGACGAGCACATCGTGTGGCGGTCGAAAGGCGAGAAGGGCTACGTGGACGGCGCGGTGACCTTTCACGCGCTCGCCCCACGCCTCACACGCATCCTCGTCGTTCTCGAATATCACCCGCAGGGCTTCTTCGAACACACCGGGAACCTGTGGCGTGCTCAGGGCCGCCGCGTCCGGCTCGAACTCAAGCACTTCCGCAGGCATGTCATGACGCAGACACTCCTGCATCCGGACGAGGTCGAGGGCTGGCACGGCACGATCCGCGACGGCGAAGTGGTTGACGAAGGCCGCGAAGGCAGGCCGGAGCGAGACGAGGAGGAAACCGGCGGGCCCGAGTCCGAAGAGGACTATGAAGAGGACTCCGACTACGACGAGGACTACGACGAGGGCGAGCAAGACGACTACGAGGACGAGGACTACCAGGACGAGGACGACTACGACGACGAGGAAGACGACGAGGAAGACGAGGAGTCCGAAGAGGACACCAGCCGCGAGCGCCCTGCCCGGCGTGCTCGCAGGCGCTGAACATCGAGGAGGACATGCGTGACCACAGCAGTTGCCGCAACCGGAGGCGGCGGAGGCCCTTCGCCGTCCGGTCTCGCCGACGTCATCGACACGATCCTCGACAAGGGACTGGTGATCGACGCCTACGTGCGCGTGTCACTGGTCGGGATCGAACTCCTCACCGTGGACGCGCGGATCGTCGTGGCCAGTGTGGACACCTATCTGCGATTCGCCGAGGCGACGAACCGCCTCCAGGTGGCCGACGACGACAAGAAGGGCTTGCCCGAACTCATCGAGGACATGAACTCGGGGGCCGCGAAGTCGCGAACCAAGGGCGCCCTCGAAGCGGCGGGGGACAAGTTGCGTGACGTACTCGGGGAGACCGAGACCGAGGGGAGGAAGTCCTAGATGGCGCGGACAGCGACCCAGCGGACGGATCAGGGTGACGAGAACACCGAGCCCGAAACCGCGATCTACGTCTACGGCATCGTGCCGGCCGACGTGGAGACCGACGCGGAGGTGAAAGGCATCGGCGACCCGTCGAGCCCGATCGAGACGGTGCGGCACGGAGACATCGCCGCGCTCGTCAGCGAGATCGACGCGGACCGCCCGCTCGGCACGCCCGACGACCTCGCCGCGCACGCCCGCATCCTGGACGCCTCCGCGAGCGAGGTGCCCGTGCTGCCGCTGCGGTTCGGCGCGGTGGTCACCGACCGCGACGCGGTGACCGGCGAACTGCTCGCCGAGCATCACGACGAGTTCGCCGCCGCACTCGGCGAACTGGAGGGCAAGGCGCAGTACATCCTCAAGGGCCGCTACGACGAGCGCGCGATCCTCGCCGAGATCCTTCAGGAGAGCTCGGAGGCGCAGCGCTTGCGCGACGCGATCCGGGACGCACCGGAGGAGGCCACGCGCAACGAACGTCTCGCGCTGGGAGAGCTGATCGCGAACACCATCGCGGCCAAGCGCGAGGCCGACACCCGCACCGCGATCGAGGCACTGGAGGAGCTGGACATCGACGTCGCCCCGCGCGAGGCCACGCACGAACGCGACGCCGTCTACGTGGCCTGCCTCGCGGAGGTGTCGGCCCAGCCCGACCTGGAGCGCGTGGCGGGTGATCTGGCGAAGAAGTGGGGCGAGCGGGTGGAACTGCGGCTGATGGGCCCGCTCGCGCCGTACGACTTCGTCCGCACGACACGGCCGGGCGGCTGAGGTCGTCCGGGATGGAGAAAGGAGGCACCGACGTGGGGCTCGTGACGGCGATTCTCGGGCTGCCGCTGGCGCCGGTGCGCGGTGTGGTGTCACTGGCCGAGGTGATCCGCGAGCAGGTGGACCGCGAACTCTACGACCCCGCGTCGGTGCGCCGTGAGCTGGAAGCCGCCGAGGAGGCCCGTGCACAGGGCGAGATCACTGCCGAGGAGGAGGCGGAGATCCAGCAGAGGGCACTCGGGCGGCTCACCGGCCACGACGGCGGTGACGCGACCACCGGAGGAGGGTGACGGTCATGCCACAGGACCTCGACGAGGTGGGTGCCGCGGAGGCCGCCGAACTCGCACTGGAGGCCATCGAACGGCTCACCCGGCGGCAACCTCTCGGCGTCACCTCGCTGAGTCCGACGGACGAGGGCTGGGCCGCGGAGGTGGAGGTCGTCGAGGAGAGCCGGGTCCCTTCGACGGCCAACATCCTCGGACTGTACGAGGTGGATCTCGACGCGGTCGGCGAGCTGGTGTCCTACCGCAGGATCCGCCGCTACGCGCGGGGTCGCACCGAATGAACGACGCGGCACGCGAGGGAAGGCAGTAGTACATGACCGCATCAGGGCGCCCCGGTTCGGCACTGACGTCCTCGACCGGCTCGGCGGCGAGCCACCAGCCGGGCAACCTCGGCGACATCCTCGAACGGGTTCTCGACAAGGGCCTTGTCATCGCGGGCGACATCCAGGTGAACCTGCTGGACATCGAACTCCTCACGATCAAGCTCCGGCTGGTGGTGGCGTCGCTGGAGACGGCGAAGGAGGTCGGCATCAACTGGTGGGAGAACGACCCGTGGCTCACCGGGACGAGCACCGGCCACAGCGTCGAAGGCGGCAGCAGGCAGAGTGCGCTGGAGCGGGAGAACCGCGAACTGCGCAGGCGGATCGAGGCGCTGGAGGCGGGTTCCCGGGCAGGGCAGGTCGAGGCGGGCGCCCCCAACGCCGAGGACGTGATCGACGCCGAGGCCGTCGCGGAGGAACGCGATGAGTGAACACCCGACGCCCACCGGCCTGTGGCTGTACGCGGTGGCGAGTGGATTCGATCCCGCGCCGCTGGAGGATCTTCGTGGCGTCGCGGGCGCACCCGTGCGGGACGTCCGGGTGCGCGACGAGGACACGCGGGAGGAACTGGTCGCCGTCGTCAGCCCGGTGTCACTGGACGAGTTCGGTGAGCAGGCTCTGCGGCGCAACCTGGAGGACCTCGACTGGCTCTCCGCCACCGCGCGGGCGCACGACGCCATCGTGGCGGCCGTGTCCGCCGCCGCGACGGCCGCGGTGCCGCTGCGGCTGGCCACGGTGTCCTTCGATGAGGACCGGGTGCGTGACCTCGTCACCCGGAATCGGGCCGAGTTCGTCACCACCCTGAACGCGCTCACGGGCCGAACCGAGTGGGGCGTCAAGGTGTACACCGACCCTGGGCGGCTCGCCGCGCCTGCCGGATCGGCGGTGTCCACCCCGGCTTCGGGGGAGTCTTCGTCTGGCGGTGCCGGTGCGGCGTACCTGCGGCGCCGCAAGGCCGCCCTCTCGGCGCGGGAAACCGGCGAACGGGTCGCGGCCGAACACGCCGAGCGCCTGCATGCCCGGCTCGCCGGGGCGGCGGTGGCCGATCGCCGCCATCCCCCGCAGGACCCGAAACTGTCCGGTGAGCGCGCGCACATGGTGCTCAACGGCGCGTACCTGGTGGACGACGACCGGGCCGCGGCGTTCGCCGAGCTGGTCAGGGAACTCGACGCCGAACACGACGCTGTGCGGGTCGAGCTGACCGGGCCGTGGCCGCCTTACTCGTTCGCCGCCGTGGGGCAGGCCGCGGAACGGGCCCCAAGACAGGCCCCAAAACAGGCCCCAAAACAGGCGGAGCACCCGTGACCGGACCAGAGCGGCCCGGCACCTCCGATTTCGACCTCCTCGGCTCTGCGAAGGACTCGGCCGAACTCTCCGCAGCCGCGCCCGAACGCAGGATCGCCCTCGTTGATCTGCTCGACCGCGTTCTGGCGGGAGGCGTGGTGCTCACCGGGGAGATCACGTTGTCCATCGCCGACGTCGATCTCGTGCACGTGTCGTTACGAGCCCTGATCACCTCGGTGAGCACACTGGAACGAGGAGAGCGACCGTGACCGACCCCACCCGTGACCCCGGCCACCGCAACCCGCTCGCCGAACGCATCGACTCCGATCCCGAGTCGGTCGAACAGGGGCTGGCGAGTCTGGTCCTGACCATCATCGAGCTGCTGCGCCAGCTCATGGAGCGGCAGGCGCTGCGCCGTGTTGACGAGGGCGATCTGACCGATGAGCAGGTGGAGCGCATCGGTCTGACCCTGATGAAGCTGGAAGAGCGCATGGAGGAACTCCGCGAGCACTTCGGGCTCGACCCCGAGGACCTCAACATCGATCTGGGCCCGCTCGGCCCTCTGCTCGGCGACTCGTGAGCCTTTTCTATGCTGTCGCGCCATGGGTTGGTTGTCAGGCGCACGGCAGGCCGATTACGCCAGGCGTGATCTCGACGTCCTCGCCGGAAGGCTCGCCTCGGCAGGGGTGAGCACGACCGCGCTCGACCCGGCACGGCTCGCGGAGATCGATCAGCACGCCGCCGCGGTGCGTGACATCCTGACCTCCGAAGGCGGCACGGCAGGCGTCGTGGAACTCGCCGCCTACGCGCAGGGCGTACTCGACGCCGCCGCCGAGGCGGGTTGGACGCCGGAATCCCACACCACGGCGAGCGTGGAGTCCACCACGAACTGGATCGTGCTGCGGCTGCTCGCCGTCTGCGCCCTCACCGACTCCTCCCCCGCAGGCGACGTCCCCGACATCGACCCGCTGCTGTTCACCTGAGCGCACGCCCCGATCTTCTCGGCGACATCTGGGGCGCACCTCATCGTGTGCCCCGTGACCTCGTACGGTGGCGCACGGACAGCCCCGGATGACCCCTGACCTCGGGGTCATCCGGGGCTTGTGCTTCTCTCCGAGCGTGCAGGCTGCTGGCCGGCAGCGCCGCTTCAGTTGTCGAAAGTTCCCGGCCGAAGCCGGCCCGCGCGTCGGTGCTGCTCGCTACTGTGAGTGCTGTGGCAGAAACCGGTGAGCAGACCAACGACACCCTGAGCGATCGCGAGCGCGGCGATGTCCTGTACGACCTCGTGTGCCAGTTCATGGCCGAGGACGAGGAGGAACGCGCGGGGGACCCGGCGGAACGCACGCGGACCGAGCGTCTTGCCGAGGCCCAATTGCTGTTGTTGCAGGCGATCTACTGCGAGCTGCGCCACGGGCACGACCAGACGCGACAGCACGCCGAGGAGCTGGACAGCCACACCGCGGCGATGAGCAGGCTGCGGGGCGCGCTGTACGACCACGGCGCGGCGATGGGCCGGATGGTCGGTGCGATGGCCGACCACGCTCACGAGATGAACCGGCTTCGCCGGGCGCTGTAGCTCTGCGAGTTGGCTCGGCAACACTGGTCGCCGCGCAGCACGCACGCCGGGCACCTCGACGACGAACACGGCGACGCCGGGCGCCCGCGAAAGCGTCCGGCGTCGTCACCCCGTTCGGCTCAGGGATTGGGCGGGTGCGCGGTGCGCGACTGCTCCTCCGGGGTCTGGATGGGCTCGGTCTGCGCCTCCTGCGTCCTCGCCACGTCCTCCCTGCCCCGCTGGTAGGCCTCCGCCTGCGCCCTGGCGTTCGGCATCTCCTCCTCGGCCCTGTTGAGCCAGCGGTCCCACCGCTGCTGCATCGGCCGCATCAAACCGCCGCCGACGCCGATGGCGAGGATGGCGCCGACCGTCGCGAGCACCGCGATCAACACCGGGGTGGTCACCGAGGTGGCGATGCCGATCTGGTTGAGCGCGGCGATCACCCCGAGACCGATGATGACCACCTGCGCTGCCGTGGCGAGCGCCCTGCCGTAGCTCAGCCCGCCCAGCGCGCTGCTCATGATGTCCTTGACGGCGCTGGCGATGGCGGTGACCACGACGACGATCACGATCGCCACGATGGCCCTCGGCAGCCACGCGACGATCGCCGCGAGCATCGAACTCACCGGGTTGGGCCCGAAGACGCCGAACGCGATCTGCAACGCGATCAGCAGCACCGCGTAGAACACAATGGCCGCCACGAGACTGCTCGCGTCGTATTTCGACCTGGCCAGCGCGCGCTGGATACCGCCGCGTTCGACGGCCCTGTCGAAGTTCAGTCGCTCCAGCACGACATCGACCAGTTTGCGCAGGCCCTTCGCGACCAGCCACCCGATGAGCAGGATGACGAGGAACGCGGCGAACTTCGGCAGGAAGGTGATGACCGACCGAAGCGCGTCGTTGAACGATTCCGTGATGTTCATCGGTATTCACATCCTTTCCCGTGGCCGGCCGGTCTTTACCTCGTCACGCGCAGGGCCACTCGGATCTCGACGCCGGGCCACACCGTTCGTCGGCTGTGGGGGATTACCCGGGATCGGACCAGGCACTCACGACCCGTAGACGCCCATTGGTGGCCACCACACCCCTCAGTGGTGTGAACAATCGGGACGCGACACCGAAAAGTCCATCAATAGCACACGATCCGTGACCACGGACCCACAGGTCGTCGTCACCGTCCCGGTGGGGCACGCCATAGTGTGAGCGCCCGCGAGCGGAGGTGACGGTGGCCGAGGTCGATTACTACGCAGTGCTGGGTGTCGAGCGCGACGCCTCGACCGCGCGGATCAAATCGGCCTACCGGTCACTCGCGCGGAGGAGGCATCCGGACGCCGGAGGGTCCGCCGAGGACTTCCAGTTGCTGCGCCAGGCCTACGAGACGCTGGCCGACCCGATGCTGCGGGCCGCCTACGACCGTGGGGGCAGGCGGCCGTCCATGGCGCTCGCCGCCGAGACCCGCGCCGCCCGCAGGGCAGCACCGCGCCGGTTCGGCGAGGACCCGGACTTCGTGCCGACGGCGCCCGCGATCGACGTGCGCGACCTGCCGTGGTGGGACCTCGTGGAGGGTGCTTCGCGGGTCCACTACGCCCACCCCGGCTCTCCCGGCCATGCCACGGCGGGCGGCGCGCTGCTCGGGGCGATGATCCTGCCCCTGCCGCTGGTGGTGCCCTTCGCGTTCTCGGTGTGGCTGACGGCGGTGTGGGCGCTGCTGGTGGTGTCGGCCGCGGCGGCCATGGTGCTGCTGGTCCGCAGGCACCTGGAGTCGCTGCGGGCCGTGCGCTCGTTCCGCGGCGAGTTCGGCGACCGGATCGTGTTCGGGGAGCCGGGTTCCGAGGACGACGAGGTGGCGGAGCGGCTCACCGCCGAGGTCTTCGAGCGCTACCTGACCCGGCTTCCCGGCGTGCGCATCTTCCACGGTCTCGCCTGGCCCGGCTCAGTGTTCGCCGACATCGACCACGCCGTGCTGTGCGGGCGAAGGCTCGTGCTGGTGGAGTCGAAGTCGTGGCTGCCCGGCCACTACGGCCTCGCCGACGACGGCACCATCACCCGCAACGGCCGCACGTTCCGGGGCGGAGGAACCCAGTTGCCCACCGGACTCGCCGCCTTCCGCAGCCTCCTTCCCGAGGTGGAGGTGTGTGCCGCGCTGGTCATGTACCCGAGCAGGGACGGCGAGATCACCGCCGACGAACCGGACCTCGACGATCTCCTCGACTTCGACGACCCGGCACCGATGACGCCGGAGCAGTTCGTGCGGCTGCTGGGCGACTGGCTGGCCGCCGAGCCCGTCACCGTGGATCGCCAGGTGTTCCGCACCGTGCTGGGCCAGGTCGTCGGCCACTCCCCCTCGGCGAGGACCTGACGCGATCTCGCCAGGCCGCGTGACCGGCAGCCCGGCCTGTCGTCCCAGCCCGCACCGGAGGAACCAGCATGACGCACAGCGGCAGTACACCTCGAAGTCACGCCATCGCGCCCGTGGCGGCACTGGCGGCGTTGCTGGGCGGAGCCGTCGTGATGGTCGTGCTGCACCTGCTGCCGTCGAGTGCGGACGTGGACCCGGTGCGGCGCACGATCAGCGAGTACGCCCACGGCCCCGGCAAAGCGCTCTTCGACCTGTCCGTGCTGCTGGTGGCGTTCGGGTCGGCGGTGGTCTTCACCCTGCCCGCGGCGCGGGGTCAGGTTCGCGCGGTGTCCGCCTGCACGGCGTTCGGTGCGCTGTGGACGCTCGGGCTCGTGGCGGTCGTGGTGTTCCGCAAGACGGACTGGTCGGTGGGGCCGAGCGTGGAGGGCGCGATCCACCGCTATGCCAGCATGGTCGCCTTCGTGTGCCTGCCGCTGGCCGTGTGGTCGGCGGCGAATGCCGTGTTCGGCCCCTCGTCGCGGCTGCGGGCCGCCGCCCGGGTGCTGTCGGTGGCGTCGCTGGCGTGGCTCGTGGTCATCGTCGGGGCCGTACTGGTGATGCTCTCCGGTGGTGAGCCGTGGTGGCGGTCGATCCCGCTCGGGCTCGTCGAACGGCTTCTCGCGGCCACGGAGGTGACGGCCGTGCTGTCACTGGTTCCCGGGCTGCTGCGCGCGCCCGATCGTGGTCCCGATTCCGCCGCCACGCTGGTACGGTACTAAGCGCACGCTTACCGACTCAATCGAAGGAACCCGGACGCGGCCGAGCCGGCGCATCCTGCGGCGGAAGCACGCAGGGGCCGCACTGACGACCGCCCCGGGCTTTCCGAACAGGAGGAAACGCTGTGACCGACTCTCCCTCCCGCGTCGCGATCGTCACGGGCGCAGGGCGTGGCATCGGCGCCGCCGTCGCCGCGCGGCTGGCCTCCGACGGGTTCTCCGTCGCCCTGCTCGACCTGGCTGCCGACGCCGTGGACGCGCGCGCCGAGGCGATCACCGAGGCCGGTGGACGCGCGATCGGCGTCAGTGTTGACGTGTCCGACGCCGACGCCGTTGACGCCGCCGTGAACACCGTGGCCGAGCGGCTCGGCGCGCCGACGGTGCTGGTGAACAACGCGGGCATCACGCGGGACAACCTGCTGTTCAAGATGACCGAATCCGATTGGGACTCGGTCATGAACGTGCACCTGCGGGGGTCGTTCTTGATGAGCCGCGCCGCGCAGAAGCACATGACACAGCAGAACTGGGGCCGCATCGTCAACCTCTCCAGCACCTCCGCGCTCGGTAACAGGGGGCAGGCCAACTACGCCACGGCCAAGGCAGGTCTCCAGGGCTTCACGAAGACGCTCGCCATCGAGCTGGGCAAGTTCGGCGTCACCGTCAACGCGATCGCCCCCGGTTTCATCGAGACCGAGATGACGGCGGCGACGGCCGAGCGGGTCGGCGTGCCGTTCGAGGAGTTCAAGAAGGCCGCCGCCGCGGAGATCCCCGTCCGCAGGGTCGGTCAGCCCTCCGACATCGCGGGTGTGGTGTCGTTCCTGGTCAGCGACGACGCGTCGTTCGTGTCGGGGCAGGTCATCTACGTCGCGGGCGGGCCGAAGGCATGAGCGGGCCCCGGGTGTTCCCCGACATCGACGCCTTCGCCGCCGCGGTGGGTGAACCGCTGGGCACGGGGCCGTGGCACGAGATCACGCAGGAGCAGGTGAACCTCTTCGCCGACGCCACAGGCGACCATCAGTGGATTCACGTCGATCTCGCCAGGGCCGCCGAAGGGCCGTTCGGGGCGCCGATCGCCCACGGTTACCTGACGCTGTCGCTGATTCCCCGGTTCATCGGCGAGGTCTACCGCATCGAGAGCTTGAGCATGGGCGTCAACTACGGCCTCAACAAGGTGCGGTTCCCGCAGCCGGTGACGGTCGGTTCGCGGATCAGGGGCCACGCCGAGCTGGTCTCCGTCACGCCGGGACCCCAGGGCACCCAGGCCGTCGTCCGCTGGACGATCGAGATCGAGAACGCCGAGAAGCCCGCGTGCGTCGCCGAGACCGTCGGGCTGCTCGTGCCGTAGTCCCGCCAGTCGAGAGCGGATGTTCCGGGCCTGCCACTGTCCGGCACGGCAGGCCCGGCACGCCCGCCACCACGAGGAGACACCATGGATCAGGAGAACCCGCCGGGACTCGACCTCGCCAGGCTGCGCGCACACCTGGACGCCGAGCGGCCCGGCCTCGTCACGGGGCCGTTGCGCGCGCGGCTCATCGAGGGCGGCCGGTCGAATCTCACCTACGTCGTCGGCGACGGCGAGAACCGGTGGGTTCTCCGCCGCCCTCCGCTCGGTCACGTCCTGCCCACCGCACACGACATGGGCCGCGAGCACACCGTCATCAGCGCGCTCGGGCCGACCCCGGTGCCCGTGCCGCCGACGGTGCTGCTGTGCACGGACGAATCGGTGCTCGGCGCACCGTTCTACGTCATGGACTACATCGAGGGCACGCCCTACCGGCGCCGCGACCAGCTCGAAGCACTCGGGTGTGAGCGCACGCGGCTCATCGCCGAGGCCATGATCGACACGCTGTCCGAGCTGCACGCGGTGGACTACGCCTCGGTGGGCCTTGCCGGGTTCGGCAGGCCGGAGGGCTACCTCGAACGGCAGGTGCGGCGATGGGGACGGCAGCTCGATGCGTCCCGCAGCCGCGACATCCCCGGAATCGACACGCTGCGCGAGCGGCTGTCGGCCCGTCTGCCCACGTCGCAGGAGCCCGCGATCGTGCACGGTGACTACCGGCTCGACAACCTGCTCATCGGCGCCGACGACCGGGTCGCCGCGGTGCTGGACTGGGAGATGTCCACCCTCGGTGATCCGCTCACCGACATCGCCCTGCTCGTCGCCTACACGGAGGGCGAGGCGCTGGGCGACGAGATCAGCAGCGTCGCCACCGCGCCGGGATTCCCCCCGGTGCGCGACCTCATCACCCGCTACACGGCCACGTCGGGGAGGGACATCTCCGCGATGGCCTGGTATCTCGGGTTCGCGTTCTTCAAGCTCGCCGTGATCCTGGAGGGCATCCACTTCCGCCACAGCCAGGGCAAGACCGTCGGCGAGGGATTCGACCGCATCGGCGCGAGCGTCGCGCCGCTGGTGGCACGCGGCAACGCCGTGTTGGAGGAGGACTGAATGGACTTCGCATACGACGCCGTGACCGAGGACCACCGCAGACGGCTGCTGGCGTTTCTCGACGAGCACGTCTACCCCGCCGAGGCCGTGCTCGCCGAGCAGGTGGCCACCGCCGGTGACCCGTGGGACACGCTCCCCGTCGTCGAGGAACTGAAGACGAAGGCCAGGGAACAGGGATTGTGGAACCTGTTCCTGCCCGGCGACCGCGGCGCGGGACTGACCAACCTCCAGTACGCACCGCTCGCCGAGATCACGGGCCGCAGCCCCCACCTCGCGCCGATCGCCACCAACTGTGCCGCGCCGGACACGGGCAACATGGAACTGCTGTCGGAGTTCGGCACGCCCGAGCAGCAGCACCGGTGGCTTGAGCCGCTGCTGGCCGGGGAGATCCGGTCGGCGTTCGCCATGACCGAACCCGACGTCGCCTCGTCCGACGCCCGCAACATCGCCACGCGCATCGAACGCGACGGCGACGAGTACGTCATCACCGGGCGGAAGTGGTTCATCTCCGGCGCCATGAACCCGCGCTGCCGCGTGTTCATCGTGATGGGCAAGACCGACCCCGGCGCCGAACCGCACCGGCAGCAGAGCATGGTCATCGTCCCCCGCGACACCCCTGGCGTCGAGGTGAAGCGCGCGATGACGGTGTTCGGCTACGGCGACGAGGAGTCCGGCGGCCACGCCGAGATCGTCTTCGACCGCGTCCGGGTGCCGGTGGAGAACCTCGTCGGCGGGGAGGGTGACGGGTTCGCCATCGCGCAGGCCCGACTCGGCCCCGGCCGGATCCACCACTGCATGCGGGCCATCGGCATGGCCGAGCGGGCCATCGAGCTGATGTGCCGCAGGGCGCTGTCGCGGGTGGCGTTCGGCAGACCGCTCGGCGAGCAGGGTGTGGTGCAGGACTGGATCGCCGAGTCCCGCGTGCGGGTCGAGCAGCTCCGGCAGCTCGTGCTCAAAACCGCGTGGCTCATGGACACCGTGGGCAACAAGGGCGCGCACACCGAGATCCAGGCCATCAAGATCGCCACACCGAGCACGGTGGAGTGGGTTCTCGACAAGGCCGTCCAGCTGCACGGCGCGGGTGGCGTGAGTCAGGACTTCCCCCTGGCGTCGCTGTGGGCGGGTGTGCGCACGCTCCGCCTCGCCGACGGACCCGACGAGGTGCACAAGCGCTCCCTCGCCAGGAGGGAGCTGGCGAAGTACCGGTGACGGTGTTCCGGAAGCGGCCCTTCACCGGAACACCTTGGCTAGAAACGAACGGTCGTGCTATAACTGCGGCATGGGTAAGGGCGAGAGCACCAAGCGGTCGATCCTCGACACGGCGAGCGAACTCGCCAGCGAGGTCGGCCTCCAAGCTCTGACCATCGGCACGCTCGCCACGAGAACCGAGCTGTCCAAGAGCGGGCTGTTCGCCCACTTCCGGTCGAAGGAAGCCCTGCAACTGGAGGTGCTGCGGCACGCACGCGCCCGATTCGTGGACATCGTCGTCAAACCCGCGCTCGCGGCTCCACGCGGCGAGACGCGGGTCAGGACGCTGTTCGAACACTGGCTTCCCTGGGTCCGCGGCGACGTGCTGCCCGGCGGCTGCGTCTTCACCACGGCGGCCACCGAGTTCGACGACCAGCCGGGACCTGTGCGTGACCAGCTCGTGGCCGACGAGCGGGATCTGATGGACTCGGTCGCGCAGATCTTCCGCACGGGCATCGCCGAGGGCCACTTCCACACCGACGCCGATCCCGAGCAGTTCGCGCAGGACCTGCACGGAATCCTGCTCGCCTACCTGCATGCCGAGAGACTGCTGCGCGACCCGCTCGCCGAGCACCGCGCCCGCACGGCGTTCGAGCGGCTCCTCGACGCCGCGCGACGCTGACCCGACACCGACAAACGCCGATAAACGCCGACGCCCCCGGCCGACACCGGCGGCGCGGACGGTCCCACAAGGCCCGAGCGCCGCCCCTGCCCTGAATCTGACGCCTTCCGGCACCACAGCCGGTGACCCGCCCCCCACCGAAAGGCACCGAATGATGACCGACCTTCTCTCCCCAGAAAAAAGCACGACCGTTCGTGTTATTGCGGATGCCGTCACGATCCGCGAGTTCGACAGCACCGATCTCCCCGGCATCCGCGCGATGTCGCATCACCTGTCCGCCCGCTCGCTGTATCAGCGGTTCTTCGCGGGAACGCCTGCCATCCCCGCCGCCCTGCTCCGGCAACTCGCCCAGGTTGACCACGACCGCCAGGACGCCGTGGTGGCCGTGGCCGACCATCTGGTCGTGGGACTCGCGCAGGCCGTGCGGACGGAACCCGGCACGGCCGAGATCGGCGTGCTCGTCGTGGACGCCTGGCAGAACCGGGGCCTCGGCCGGACGCTGGTCACCGCCCTCGCCGAGCGGGCTTTGCCGCGTGGGATCGGCGAGTTCCGCGCCTCCGTCCTTCCCGGCAACGAACCCGCCCGGCATGCGCTCACCCGGCTCTGGCCGGGGGCGGTGGGCTCGGTGGACGAGGACTGCCTGCTCTACCGGCTGCCGCTGGCGCCCCTGCTGTCCGCGTCCCACCTCGCCCCGGCTCGCGTGCCGGGCGGACTCCGGCGGTGCGTCGCGGTGCGATGAGGCCCCGGCGCGGGCGAGGATCACTGCGACGACGTGGCGTCCAGCTCGCGCTGGAGTGCGTTCATCCCGGCGAGCCAGCGCTCGGTGCGGGTGGCGCGGCGCGCGTAGAACTCGGCGACCTCGGGGTGCGGCAGGATGAGGAACCGGCCGTCGCGGAGACCCTCGACGGTGACCTCGGCGACCTGCTCGGGTTCGAGGGCACCGGGTTCCAGCAGAGCGGCCCCCATCCGTCCCGCATCGGCGAGCATGTCCGTGCGCACCCCTTGCGGGCAGATCGCCTGCACGCGGATGCCCCGGTGCCGGTAGGTCACCGACAGCCATTCGGCGAAGGCGAGCGAGGCGTGTTTGGTCACGGAGTAGGGCGCGGATCCGAGGCTGGTGAGCAGTCCTGCCGCCGACACGGTAGCCAGGAAGTGCCCGCTTCCCCGCTCCAGCCAGCGCGGCAGCAACTCCCGCGCCGCGCGCACGTGGGCCATGACGTTGACCTCCCACGCCCGCGCCCATTGCTCCTCGGCTGCGTCGGGACCACCGGCGAACGCGATTCCCGCGTTGGCGCAGAAGAGGTCGATCTCTCTCAGGTGTGCCCGCGCGGCGGCGACCAGCGCGCGCACGCCCTCCTCCGACGCCGCGTCACCGGCCACGGCGAGACCGCCGATCCGCGCGGCGACCTCCGACGCGGCGTCACCGTCGAGATCGGACACCACCACGCGCGCGCCCTCGGCGGCCAGCTGGACCGCCAGCGCCGCGCCGATGCCCCGGCCCCCTCCGGTGACGACGACGCGGGCACCGTCGAGTTCTGCGGTCACAGCCCACCGCCGAGCGTGACACCGCCATCGACGACGAGCGTCTGCCCGGTGATCCACGCCGCCTGCTCCGAGAGCAGGAACGTGACCACACCGGCCACATCGGACGGAACACCGAGCCGTTTCATCGGGTAGGCGGCGGCGACCTCGTCTTCCTTGTCGGCGTAGAGGGCTGTGGCGAACGAGGTCTTCACCACGGCAGGCGCCACGGCGTTGACCCTGATGGCGGGTGCCAGCTCCTGTGCGAGTTCGGTGGTAAGGCGGATCAGCGCCGCCTTGCTCACGCCGTACATGCCGATGCCCGGCGACGTGCGAAGGCCCGCGATCGACGACACGTTGACGATCGCGCCGCCGTGCTCGCCCATCCACGCGTCGCGCACCTTCCGCGTCCACGCCAGCGGCGACAGCACGTTGACACCGAAGGTCTTCGCTGCCGCCTCGGGCTCCACGTCGAGGATCGGCCCGTAGACGGGGTTGATGCCGGTGTTGTTGACGAGGAAGTCGATGCGGCCGAACGTCTCGACGGTGCGCCGCACCGCCTCGTCCTGGTGGCCCGCGTCGTCGGCCTTGCCCGGCACCCCGAGAGCGACGTCGGCACCTCCGAGGTTCTCGACCGCGTCGGCAAGGGGGTCCGGCTTGCGGGCGGTGATCGTGACTTTCGCTCCTGCCTCGACCAGCGCCCTCGCGACCCCGAAGCCGATTCCCCTGCTGGCCCCTGTCACAATGGCGACCCGGTTCTTCAGACCGTCCACAGCCATTCTCCTCCTCCAGCTAAGCGCTCGCTTACAATTCGGGCATGACGATGTCGCTGTCGGCCGAGCTGTGGCCGGATGTCCAACCGGACGCGGCCCGCCGCCTGATGCTGGCCGGGGTCGAGTCCTTCGCCGAGCGCGGCTACCACGCCACCACCACCCGCGACATCGCGACCAACGCGGGCATGAGTCCCGCCGCGCTGTACGTGCACTTCCCCTCGAAGGCCGCATTGCTGTTCGCGATCAGCCGCAGCGGACACCAGCAGGCGCTCGACCTCGTCCGCAACGCGGCGGAATCCGCCGGAACGCCGGTCGAGGCGATGCGCGCGATCGTGGAAAGGTTCGTGGCCTGGCACGCGCGGCGCCACACGGTGGCGCGAGTCGTGCAGTACGAACTCGGCGCGCTGCCGGAGAAGGAGTACCGCGTCGTGGCCGAATTGCGCCGCGGCATCGAGCACATCGTGCACGATCTCGTGGTCGCGGGGGCGAAATCCGGCGACTTCACCGTGTCGGACCCGATGACCGCCGCTCGCGCGGTGCTCTCGCTGGGCGTGGACGTCGCGCGCTGGTACACCGACCGCTCCCGCATGTCCCCCACCGCACTGGGGCGGGAGTACGGCGACCTCGCGTTGCGCATGCTGGGCGCCGATCCGGCCCGGCCGAGCTGACCGCGTCGCACACGCACCTCCCGCCATCATCCGGCGGGCATGTCCTCCCGTCGGCCAGCGACATACTAAGCGCTTGCTCAGCTGACGCGCCACCCCTTGCAGGACTGTCGCTGACACCGGCAGCACTTCCACGCCGCGCCGGCTTCGCTCCCCGCAGGGGCGCGAGCTTGCCATTGTTTCGGTGACGAAGTTGTCCCAAGTCGATGACACAGGGATTGGTAAGCACCTCGGCCTGAGTCCGGCCGGGTCCGTTGTACATCCCGACCCGAGGATCGTGCGTGCCGCGCTCGGCGGCACGGCCGGTCCGATGGCCGCGGCCCCCAGGACCGTAGGGTGCCGGGAATGAGCGAGATCATCGAACCGCCGGCGGGTGCGCCGATGCCGGCCTCGGTGCCGGACCTCTTGGGCCGGGGCCGGTCAGCCGCCGAGGCTGGGGACTGGATCGCCGCGGCCCACGCCTGGGTCCAGGCCGCCATGCGAGGCAGCCTGGAGGGCGCGGAGCGGGCGACCCGTGCCGCCGTCGAGCTCCGCTTGTCGGCCGACGCCGGATCGGCGGAAGCCGCCGCCCTGCTGGCCGGGATTCTGCTGGAGTACTTCGACGAATCGGCGTTGCCACTGGCCGTGACGTACGCCGAGGCGTCGGCCGAGGCCGGGAACCCGGCAGGCCAGCGCACCTACGGCTACCTGCTCGTCGAAGGCATCGGCGTCGAGCCGGATCCCGTCGCCGCGGCCGGACTGTTCCGGCCGGCCGCCGAGAGCGGGGACGATTACGGGACCTTCAACCTCGCCCAGCACACCGACGACGCCGACGAATCCCTGCGCCTGCTGGCACGGGCCGCGGGACAGGGTCTCGTCGAAGCCGGTGCCGTGCTCGGCGACCGGCTCTCCTCGATGGACCGGGACGCGGAGGCGCTGAACTGGTACCTGTGGGCCGCGCACGAGCGCACACCGGGGCAATGTACGCGGCGGGCTGCTGGTACCGCGACGGGTTCGGCACCGCGCCCGATCCGGTTCAGACGTTGCGCTGGTACTTCACCATGTTCGACCACGGTGACGGCAACGGGATTCATGAAGCTATCGAGCTGGCGACGAGCGCCGCACTACCGGAGGACCGGATACGCGAGGCAGGCCGGCTCGCCGGCCAGCCGGCCGCCGCGGAGTCCCTGATCGGAGTCGTGCGAGGCGAGCGGGACCCGAGCAACGGCCGCTGAGAAATGGTCCGCGGACCCCTGCCTCGGGGGACGTGCCCGCGCCTCGGCGGGCGGGCCGCCTTGCTCCACACCGAGCGAAACGGTCCCCGAAGCACCTGGCCACGGGGTCCGTCCGGCAAGCCTCAGGCCCTGCCGCCCTCCCCGACGATGGGTTCCAGGGTTTTCGCCCACTGGCGCACGAGCCGCTCCCGGCGTTTGGAGTCGTCGCTGAGCAGGTCGGCCAGCCCGAGGCCACGCGCGAGGTCGAGGGTGGCCTGCACGGTCTCGCGCACACCCGGTCGCGACTCGTCGGCGTCGAGCAGATCGAGGGCCACCCGGTGCGCCTCCCTGCCCACCTTCGCTTCCAGCGGGGTGAGTGCCCTGCGCAGCGCGTCGTCTCCGGAGGCCGCCACCCACAGGTGCAGCGCCGCCCGGAACTTCGGCCCGGTGTAGAGGTTCAGCAACATGCGGGCCACCGGCTCGGCGCGGCTCTTACCCCTGGGCAACGTCTCGGCACGCTCCCGCAGTTCCGCGATCTGCTCCCCCGCGAGGAACTCGACGGTGGCCACCACGAGATCCTCCCTCGTCGGGAAGTGGTGCTGCGCCGCGCCCCGCGACACGCCTGCCCGCTCGGCGACGACGCCCACCGTGGTCCCTGCCCAGCCGAGTTCGGCCAGGCAGTCCACGGCGGCGCCCACGAGCCGCCTCCGGGTCGTCCGGCTGCGCTCCTGCCGGGGTTCACGCACCGTCGGTGTCATCGGCCGGCTCGACCCAGAAGTCGAGTTGCAGGTCCTCCTCGCGTTCGGCGAGTCGGTAGCGGGAGAAGTCGGTGACCCCCTCGGCTGCCAGCACCTCGTCGTCGATGAGGAACCGGCCCGTGAGCGTCCGGCTCGGTTTCGTGAGCACCGCGTACGCCGCGTCGGCCATGATCTCCGGTGTGCGTGATCGGCTTGTGAGCTCCGAGCCGACCACGTTGCGGATGGCGGCGGTGTCGATGGTGGTGCGCGGCCACAGCGAGTTCACAGCGACCCCGGCGTCCTTCAACTCCGCCGCGAGCCCCACCGTGACCAGGCTCATCGAGTACTTCGCGATGCTGTAGGCGAGGTGGCCGCCGGTGAACCACTTCTCCTCGAGCCGGATCGGCGGCGACAGCGTGAGGATGTGCGGGTTGTCCGAACGGCGCAGGTGCGGGATCGCGGTGCGCGACAGCAGGAACGACCCGCGCGCATTGATGTCCTGCATGAGGTCGTAGCGCTTCATCGGGATGACCTCGGAGGGCGTGAGGTCGATGGCGCTGGCGTTGTTCACCACGATGTCGATGCCGCCGAACTGCTCGACGGTGCGCTCGACAGCCCGCTCCACGGTCTCGTCGTCGCGGATGTCGCCCACGATCGGCAGTGCGTGGCCTCCGGCGTCCTCGATGGCCTTCGCGGCCGTGTGGATGGTGCCGGGCAGTTTCGGGTGTGGTTCGGAGGTCTTGGCGAGCAGCGCCACGTTGGCACCGTCGCGCGCCGCGCGCACGGCGATGGCCTCGCCGATGCCCCTGCTACCTCCGGACATGATGATGGTCTTGCCTGAAAGGTCGTTCACGAACAGCTCCTTGCTTGGTGTCGCGGTTTCAGTAGGACTTGGGCAGTCCGAGACTGTGCTGGGCCACGAAATTCAGGATCATCTCCCTGCTCACGGGGGCGATCCTGCCGACGCGCACCGCTGCCAGCATCGTGCCAAGACCGTACTCGGAGGCCAGTCCGTTGCCGCCGTGCACCTGCACGGCCTGGTCAACGGCGCGCACGGCCACCTCGGCTCCGGCGTACTTCGCCATGTTGGCGGCCTCACCCGCCGCGGCGTCGTCGCCGGAGTCGTAGACGGCCGCGGCCTTCTGGGTCATGAGTCTCGCCAGCTCCAGTTCGATCTTCACCTCGGCCAGCGGGTGCGCGAGCCCCTGATGTGATCCGATGGGCACGCCGAACACGCTGCGCTGCCGCGCGTAGCCGACGGCCTTGCCGAGCGCGTACCGCGCGATGCCAGTGGAGAACGACGCCCCCATGATCCGTTCCGGGTTCAGGCCTGCGAACAGCTGGGCGATGGCGGCGTCCTCCTCCCCCACGAGCGCGTCGGCGGGCAGGCGCACGTCGTCGAGCAGGAGTTCGAACTGCTTGTCGGCCGACACCAGATCCATCGGGATCGCCCTGTACTCGAAGCCCGGCGTCGCGGTCGGCACGACGAACAGCGCCGGTTTGAGCCTGCCGGTGCGGGCGTCCTCCGTGCGGCCCACCACGAGGACGGCGTCGGCCTCGTCCACTCCGGAGATGAACACCTTGCGTCCATTCAGGACCCAATCATCGCCGTCGCGGCGGGCCGTTGTAGTGATCCGGTGGGCGTTCGACCCGGCGTCGGGTTCGGTGATGGCGAAGGACATCCGCACGGCCCCTGTGGCGAATCCGGGAAGCCAGCGCGCCTTCTGCTCTTCGGTGCCGAACCGGGCGATGACCGTGGCGCAGATCGCCGGTGACACGACCATGAGCAGCATCGGCGTGCCCGCCGCGCAGAACTCCTCACACACGGCGGCGAGCTCACCGATGCCCGCTCCCCCTCCGCCGTATTCCTCGGGTACCGACACGCCGAGGTAGCCGAGTCTGCCCGCCTCGTCCCAGAGTTCACTGGTGTGCTCGCCGCTTCGGGCCTTCGCCAGGTAGTACTCGTGGCCGTACTTCGCGGCCAGCTCGGCGACGGCCTCGCGCAGCGCCCTGCGCTCGGGCGATTCGGTGAACATCACGCCGACTCCTTCGCTGTCCTCGCACCGGTGCCGTCACCGGACTGTCGTTGTCCGGACTCGCCTGCCTCGCCGGTCGCCTCTGCCTCGCCGGTCCCGCCGGTCTCGGCCTGGGTGACCACGGCCAGGACGGTGTCCTGCTCCACCTGCACGCCCTCGGTGACGGCGAGTGCGGTGACGACACCGTCGGCCGGCGCCGCGATCTGGTGTTCCATCTTCATCGCCTCCAGCCACAGCAGTGGCTGTCCCGCCCGCACCGCGTCGCCGACCGACACGGCGAGGCGGGAGACCGTGCCGGGCATGGGCGCCACGAGTGATCCGTCGGCGAGTTCCGCATGGTGGCCGGCGAAGCGGGGCGCGGGGGTCAGGGAGACCGAGCCCAGCGGGGAGTCCACGACGACCTGCCCCGGATAGCGGGCCACCCGGAACGTGCGGCGCACGCCGTCCCGGCACAACACGACATGCTCCGGTGTCACGGCGGCCACGGTGACACCGGGGTCGTCCACCGGCGCCAGGCCGGACCGGGTCGCGGTGTAGCGGACGGTGTGCTCGTCCCCACCGTGCCGGTAGGTCTTCGCTTGCGGGGCCGATGACACGTTGCGCCATGCCGGTGGCAGGGCCGCCAGCGCCCGGGCCCGCGAGCGGTTGTACTCGGCGTCGGCGAGTGCGGCGGCCAGCGCCGACAACCGCACGGCGTCCTCATCGGGGCCGGTGGCGAGGAGATCGCGGGCGTGGCGGGTGAGGAAGTCGGTGTGGGTGTCGCCCGCCAGGAAATCGGGGTGGCGCAGCACCGCCACCAGCAGGTCGCGATTGGTGACCGGGCCGTGCACGCGCGCCGAGGTGAGCGCACCGGCGAGCATCCTCGCCGCCGACGTCCGGTCGGGCCCCCAGGCGATGACCTTGGCCAGCATCGGGTCGTAGTGCGTGCTCACCACGGTTCCGTCGGCGACCCCGCTGTCGAGCCGGATACCGTGGCGGTCCGGCACCGTGAACTCCGCCCGTACGTTCCCGACCTCGAACCGGTGCAGCGTCCCGCCGCACGGACGCCAGCCCGCGCGGGGGTCCTCGGCGTAGAGGCGGGCCTCGATCGCGTGCCCGCGAGGGCGAGGGGGTTCACCGTGGAGGGGACTGCCCTCGGCGATGCGCAACTGCCACGCCACCAGGTCGAGGCCGGTGACGCACTCGGTGACGGGGTGCTCCACCTGAAGGCGCGTGTTCATCTCCAGGAAGAAGAACTCGCCGTCCTCGCCATCGCCATCGCCGCCGCCGTCGGTGACGAGGAACTCGACGGTGCCTGCGCCGACGTAGCCGACGGCCCGGCACACCGCCCTCGCGGCGTCGAACAACCGCTGCCGCAGCGTCTCGTCCACACCGGACGGTGCCTCCTCCACCACCTTCTGGTGCCTGCGCTGGATGGAGCACTCGCGCTCGCCGACGGCCCACACGGTGCCGTGGGTGTCGGCCAGCACCTGCACCTCGATGTGCCGTCCGCGTTCGAGGTAGCGCTCGCAGAACACGGCCGCGTCCCCGAACGCCGACGCCGCCTCGGCCCTCGCCGCCGCCAGCGCCTCCGCGATCTCAGCGCGGCGGCGGACCACGCGCATGCCCCTGCCGCCCCCGCCTGCCGACGCCTTCACCAGCACGGGAAACTCGTCACCGGTGAGATTCTCCGGGTCGAGTTCGTCGAGCACGGGCACACCCGCTGCGGCCACGACGCGCTTGGACTCGATCTTCGAGCCCATGAGCGCGATGCACTCCGGTGCCGGGCCCACCCACACCAGGCCCGCGTCGAGCACCGCGCGGGCGAACTCGGCGTTCTCGGACAGGAACCCGTACCCGGGATGGACGGCGTCGGCTCCCGCCGCCAGCGCGGCCGACACGACCGCATCCACCCGCAGGTAGGTGTCCGAGGGCGCGGCCCCCGGCAGGTGGACGGCCGCGTCGGCGGCGGCGACGTGCGGGGCGCCCTCGTCAGGGTCGGAGTACACCGCGACCGTGCCGACGCCCCACTCACGGCACGTGCTGACGATCCGCAACGCGATCTCGCCCCGGTTGGCCACCAGCAGGTTCGTGATCACGACAACCTCACATCCGGAAGACGCCGAAGCCGGTGCCGTCGAACGAGGCACCCTGAACGGTCTGGGAGTGCACGGCCGAAAGGCACAGCCCGAGCACCGTGCGCGTGTCCCTCGGGTCGATCACGCCGTCGTCGTAGAGACGGCCGGAGAGGAACATCGGCAGCGACTCGGCCTCCACCTGCGCCTCGACGGCCGCCCGCAGCGCCGCGTCGCCGTCCTCGTCGTAGACCTGGCCACGTGCCCGAGCCGCGTCGCGCGCCACGATGGACAGCACCCCGGCGAGCTGCGCGGGTCCCATCACGGCCGATTTCGCGCTCGGCCACGCGAACAGGAACCGCGGATCGTAGGCGCGCCCGCACATGCCGTAGTGGCCCGCGCCGTAGGACGCTCCCATGAGGACGGACAGGTGCGGAACCCTGCTGTTCGACACGGCGTTGATCATCATGGCGCCGTGCTTGATGATGCCGCCCTGCTCGTAGTCCTTGCCGACCATGTAGCCCGTGGTGTTGTGGAGGAACACCAGCGGGGTGCCGGTCTGGTTGGCGAGCTGGATGAACTGGGCCGCCTTCTGCGACTCCTCGCTGAACAGCACACCTCTGGCGTTGGCGAGCACGCCGACGGGATAGCCGTGGATCCTCGCCCAGCCCGTGACGAGGCTGGTGCCGTAACGCGGCTTGACCTCGTCGAAGTCCGAGTCGTCCACCACTCTGGCGAGCACGTCCCTCGGGTCGAACGGCACCTTGAGGTCATCGGGCACGATGCCGAGCAGTTCCTCGGGGTCGTAGCGCGGGGGGAGCGACGCGGCGGGTTCGGGGCCGCGTTTGCGCCAGCCGAGCCGCCTCACGATGTCCCTGCCGATGCGGATGGCGTCGGCCTCGTCCCGCGCGAGGTGGTCAGCGAGGCCGGAGGTGCGCGCGTGCATGGCCGCGCCGCCGAGCGACTCGTCGTCGGAGATCTCCCCCGTGGCCATCCTCACCAGCGGTGGGCCGCCGAGGAAGACCTTGGAACGGCCCTCCACCATCACGACGTGGTCGGACATCCCCGGCACGTACGCGCCTCCGGCCGTCGAGTTGCCGAACACGAGCGCGATCGTGGGAATCCCGGCCGCTGACAGCCGGGTGAGGTCGCGGAACAGCCGCCCGCCCGGAATGAAGATCTCCTTTTGGCTCGGCAGGTCCGCGCCACCCGACTCGACGAGGTTGATCACGGGAAGCCGGTTCTCCAGCGCGATGTCGCACGCGCGGAAGATCTTGCGGACCGTCCAGGGATTGCTGGAGCCGCCGCGCACCGTGGGGTCGTTGCCGACGATGACGCACTCGACGCCCTCGACGACACCGATCCCGGTCACCACGCTGGCGCCGACCGGGTAGTCGCTGCCCCAGCCCGCCAGCGGGGAGAGTTCGAGAAACGGCGAGTCGGGGTCGAGGAGCAGTTCGACGCGCTCACGCACGAGCAGCTTGCCGCGCTTGCGGTGCCGCTCGACGTACTTGGCTCCCCCGCCCGCGACGGCCTTGGCGTGCTCGGCCTCGATCTGGGCGAGTTTGGCGAGCATCGCGTCGCGGTTGGCGAGGTGACCAGGGTCTTTGGTGTCCACTGTTGAGGTGAGAATCGTCATGAGGCGTATCCCAGTCGTTTCGCCGCCAGCTGCGTCATGATCTCCGAGGTCCCGCCCCCGATGCCGAGGATGCGCACGTCCCGATAATGGCGCTCCACTTCGGACTCACGGAGGTAGCCGAGTCCGCCGTGGAGCTGAACTGCCCTGTCCACCACCCAGGTTCCCGCCTCGACGGCCGTGTTCTTGGCGAAGCACGTCTGCGCGACGACGTCCTCGCCCGCCGCGTACCGCACGGCGACCTCGCGCACGTAGGAGCGGGCGACGTCGATGCGGCGGGCCATCTCCGTCAGCGTGTGCTGCACGCTCTGCCGCGAGATCAACGGCCTGCCGAACGTCTCCCTGAGGCGGCACCACTCGACGGTCGTCTCCAGCGCGCGCTGCGCCGTCGCGTACGCCTGCACGGCGAGCGTGAGGCGTTCGGTGACGAACTGCGTGGCGAGCTGGGCGAAGGCGCTGTTCTCGGCGCCGACCCGGTTGGCGACCGGAACCCGCACATCCGTGAACGACAGTTCGGCCGTGTCGGAGCAGTGCCAGCCCATCTTCTCCAGCCTGCGGCCGACGGTGAAGCCCGGCGTGCCTTTCTCGATCACGACCAGCGACAGACCACCGGCGCCAGGCCCTCCGGTGCGCACGGCCGTGGTGACGAAATCGGCGCGGCAACCTGAGGTGATGAACGTCTTCGCGCCGTTGACGACGTAGTGGTCGCCGTCGCGCACGGCTGTGGTGCGCAGTGCCGCGACGTCCGAGCCGCCGTCCGGTTCGGTGATCGCGAGCGCCCCGATGGTGCGCCCGGCCAGCGTGGGCCGCACCCACCGGTCGATCTGGCCCTCGTCCCCTGCCTCGACGAGGTGCGGCAGGGCGATGCCGCCGGTGAACAGGGCCGCGATGACGCCGCCCGAGGCTCCGGCGTAGTGCGCCTCCTCGATGATCGTCACGACGTCGAGCACGTCGCCGCCGGACCCGCCGACGCTGTCGGGGAAGGACACGCCGAGCAGCCCGGCCTCCGCCGCCGTGCGGTGCAGCGAACGCGGCAGCTCGCCGTCACGCTCCCAGTCGTCCAGGTGCGGCAGCACCTCGGTGGTCACGAAGCGTCGCACCGTCCTGCGCAGCTCGCGGCGTTCGGGCGTGCCGAACGGATCGGACCGGCTCACAGCAGCACCTCCGGGACGTCGATGAGGCGGCTGCGCAGCCACTCGCCCAGCGCCTTGCCCTGCGGATCGAACCGGGCCCGCGACGCCACGCCCTCGCCGAGAATGTCCTCGACGACGAGGTTGACCGCCCACAGGTTCGGCAACAGAAACCTGCGCATGGGTTGGTCCGCCGTCTCCGGAAGCAGCGACCGCACCGCCTCGACGGTGAGCGTGTGGGCGAGCCACGACCACGCCTCGGGCGAGCGCACCCACACGCCGATGTTCGCGCTACCGCCCTTGTCGCCGCTGCGGGCACCGGCGATCGTCCCCAGCGGCACGCGCCGGGCCGGGCCAGGGGGCGGCGGTGGCGGCAGCGCGGGCTCGGCCACCTCGGTGAGTTCCTTGGTCGCCTCAGGCGGGGCGATGTCCACCCTGGTGCCGTCGGGCAACACGGCGACGTGCGGAACGGTGGACGCGCCCACGAACGCGTCGGAGAACACGCCGTAGGGAGCCGCTTTCGCCGGTGGCGCGGTGAGATGGAAACCGGGATAGCTCGACAGGCCCAGCTCGACGGCCGCGCCGCTGAACGCGCGCCCCACCACGTCGGGGTCCTCGTCGGCGACCGCGCAGCGCAGCAACGCACTCGCCTCCTCCTCGGTGTCGGCGTCGGCGTGGTCGGTGCGGGCCAGCGTCCAGCGCACCGAGCGGGGCAGCCGCTCGCGCAGCGCGTCGATGAACTGCGCCCGCACCCACTCCGCCTTGGCCTCGATGTTCAGTCCGGTGAGGACGAACGTGACCTCGTTGCGGTAACCGCCGAGGCTCGTGCGGCCCACCTTCAGCCGGGGTGGCGGCGGTTCTCCCCGCACCCCGGACACGCGGACCCGGTCCGGTCCTACCTGGTGGAGCCGGATGCTGTCGAAGCGTGCCGTGACGTCGGGTCCCGCGTACCGGGGCCCCGCGATCTCGTACAGCAGTTGTGCCGTCACCGTGCCGACCGTGACGGTGCCCCCGGTGCCGTCGTGCTTGGTGATGGTGCTCGACCCGTCCGCTTCGATCTCCGCGATCGGGAAGCCTGGAACGTCGCGGCGGTGCTCGGTGAAGAACGGATAGTTGCCGCCTGTGGCCTGTGCCCCGCACTCCAGCACGTGCCCCGCGACCACGGCACCGGCGAGCGCGTCGTGATCCTCCGGCGTCCAGCCGAAGTGGGCCGCAGCCGGACCGGCGACCAGCGAGGCATCCGTGACCCGCCCCGTCACCACGACGTCCGCCCCCGCCTTGAGACACTCGGCGATGCCGAACGCGCCGAGGTAGGCGTTGGCGGTCACCGGTGTGCCGAGGCCGAGTTCGCCCGCCCTGGCGATCAGGTCGTCGCCCTCGACGTGGGCCACCGTCACGCCGATCCCGGCGCGATCCGCGAGCCGCCGCACCGCGTCGGCGAGTCCCGCGGGATTGAGGCCGCCCGCGTTGGTCACCACCGTCACACCGGCATCGACGGCCAGCCCGAGGCACTCCTCCAGCTGCCGCAGGAACGTGGTGGCGTAACCGCGTCGCGGGTCCTTCAACCGGTCCCTGCCGAGGATCAGCATCGTGAGTTCGGCCAGGTAGTCGCCGGTGAGCACGTCGAGAGGCCCTCCGGTGAGCATGTCCCGCACGGCCGAGAACCGGTCGCCGTAGAAGCCGGAGGCGTTGCCGATCCGGATCACGACGGTCCCCCTTCCGCGCGCGGTCTGCCAGGCCCCGGCGGTCCCGCGAACGCCTGCGCGATCTCCAGCCACGTCGTGGCGTGCTCGCCGTCGGCGCGCAGGTCGGTGTCGGCCCTGTGGGTCCGCTGGGTGACCAGCAGGCAGAAGTGGTGGGCGCTTCCGGTGATCCGCTGGGCCGCGTCAGCCGGGCCGAACGCCCAGGTTGCGCCGTCCGGTCCGGTGAGTTCCACCCGGAACTCCCCGGCTGGAGGTGTCAGGCCCCGCACGGCGAAGGCGAAGTCGCGGGTGCGCACCCCGAGCCGGGCCACGTGCCACAGCCTGGCTGTCGGAACACGGCGCACACCAAGGGCGTCGGCGATGTCCTGGCCGTGCGCCCAGGTCTCCATCAGCCGCGCCGAGGCCATCGACGCCGCGCTCATCGGCGGGCCGAACCACGGAAGGCGGGCGCCCTCCGGCAGCGCTCGCAGCGCGTCGGTGAGCTGCCCCCGCCGACGCCGCCAGGTGCCGAGCAGCCGGCCGGGCGGCAGCGCCGCGCCCTCGGCCGCGCCCTCGTCCACGTAGCTCTCGCCCGCGGCCAGCGCGGAAGCGATCTCGTCCTCGAACCGTCCCGGCTCGGTGGCGGCGACGAGCGCCTTGTCGTCGGTCCAGGCCAGATGCGCGATCTGGTGCGCGATGGTCCATCCCCTCGCGGGCGTCGGCAGCGCCCAGCGCGCGGGGTCGAGGTCGGCCACGAGGGCATCGACCTCCTCGCTCTCGGCCTCCAGGTCCCGCAGAACCGCGACAACAGCGCCGACGGTTCCGGCCGTGTCGGTGTCCGCCACACCTCACCTCCTCCCGGGCAGCTTCGGCGCCGCCCTGCCGACACCCTCAGCCTGGCAGCCCGACTACAGAAAAAGCAAGCACGACTGATTGTTTTATCCTGTCGTCCCCCGCACAGTCTGTGGTCCAATGACCGCCAGGCTCGGGACGCGGCGGGAGAACAGTCATGACTGAGGCCGGGGAAGGCTACTCGCAGATCACGTACACGGTCGCCGAGCGCATCGCGACGGTGGCGCTGAACCGGCCGCACGCCCGTAACGGGTACACCATCACCATGGCCGACGAACTCGCCGACGCACTCGGAAGGGCCGACCGCGATCCCGACGTGAGGGTCATCGTGCTCACCGGGCACGGCCGCGACTTCTGTGTCGGCGCCGACCTGTCGCAGGGCGGCTTCGACGTCATTCCCGCGTCCGGCTCCGGCGACGCGTGGCAGGAACCAGCGGGCCGGGTGTCGCGCCGGATGTTCGCGTCGAACACGCCGGTGATCGCCGCACTGAACGGCGCCGCCGTCGGCGCGGGACTCACCATCACCCTCGCCGCCGACTACCGCCTCGCGGCCACCGACTCACGGTTCGGCTTCGTGTTCACCCGCAGAGGCATCTACCCCGAGGGCGCCTCGGCGTGGTTCCTGCCCCGGCTCGTCGGCATGGGCCGCGCCCTCGACTGGATGATCAGCGGACGGGTGTTCGGCGCCGAGGAGGCGCTGCGCACCGGGCTCGTCCACAGCCTGCACGCCCCGGGCGACCTGCGCGGCGCCGCGCACAACCTCGCCGCCGACCTCGCCGCCACCACGGCGGCCGTGTCGGTGGCCGTCACACGGCAGCTGCTCTACCGTATGTCCGGTGTGGACTCTCCGGGCCCCGTCCACGAACTCGACTCGCGTCTGATCGCGAGCATTCCCGAAAGCCCGGACGCGATCGAGGGAGTCCTGTCGTTCCTCCAGAAACGGCCACCGGACTTCAGCGGCCGGGTACCCGGCGACCTGCCCGAGGTACTGCCCTGGCTCCGAAGGGACGAGACGTGAACACCGCATACCCCGGCGAACCGTGGCGGCTGGCAGGCGAGGCGTACGTGTCCGTGTGGGCGGTCCCGCTCGGTGCACTGCCCAGGGTCAGCGACGTGGTCACCCCGCACACCGTGGGAGGGCGGGCCGTGGTCGTCACCGCGTGGATCGACTACACCCCGCCGGGCCAGCTGAGCTACCACGAACTGCTCGCAGTCGTCGCCGTGCGGCACGGGCGCTCACCGGCTGGCAGCATCACCGAGATCTGGGTGGACAGCGAGACGTCGCTTCGGGGAGGCCGTGCTCTGTGGGGCATCCCGAAGGAGCTCGCGACCTTCCACCTCGACCGCACCGGCGATGTCACCGTGTCGGCCGCGACACCGAGCGAGTGGATCGCCTCGGCCACATTCGTCCCGAAAGGACCGTCCGGCCCCGCGACGCGGGCGAGATTCTCGGTGATCCAGTCCGTCGGCGGCCTGCCCCTCGTCAGCCCCGTGCTCGCCCGCGTCCGCCCGCGACCGGCGTCCGCGACGTGGACGGTGAACCCGGACGGCCCACTCGGCTACCTCGGAGGGCGGCGCCCGCTGGTCAGCGTCCACCTGCGGGACGCGCGTCTGCTGTTCGGCAGGCGCTGACCCGCGAGACTCACGCGAGCACGACGGCGAGGACGAGCGCGATCAGGAGCGCCAGCACCACGGCCCTGCGCCGCCGGAGCACGACGGCACGCGGTGGCGGTTCGCGCACCGGCTTCCTCGGCAGGGACCGTATCCGGTTGCGCACGGCGCCGTGGAGCAGAACCACCACAGGGGCCGAGGCGACAAGGCTGGACAACACCCCCGGCACCACATCGCCGCCGCTGAAGAACTTCACGGCGAACACGAGGCCGAAGAAGAGGGCGAGTCCCAGCAGTGCGCCCACGAAGATGCTCATCCCCCTCGCGAAACCGCGTTCTGCGAAACAACCGCCGAAGGCCCGGCGCGGGTCGGTACGCCGGGCCTTTCCGCGTCTCCTGCCGCATCAGGGACGGTCAGAGATGGTCCAGCCAGGGCAGACGCTCGACCAGCCGCTGCCACATCGGTTCCGGCAGTGCGGCCCTCAGCGCGTCGCGAACCTGCCTGACCACGGCCTGGGACAGCTCGATGTCGCCGTCGGCCAGCTCGTACGGGTTCGGCAGCGACAGCGGCAGCGGCGGCCCGTACGGGATCAGCGGCGGCTGGGTGAGGAAGATGTCCGGCCGGTCCACGTCCCGCAGCGGGTCGATGTCGTAGGCGTGCGCCCCGTTGAGGTATCCCGCCCAGCCGTTGGCGAAGGCCAGCGCGTTGGTGAACGGGTTGACGGAGTTGCAGATGCCGTCGTTCTGGTTGCAGATCTGCGTCACCGCCACGTCGCCGTCACCGGGCCGGGGGCCCTGCAACGTCATGCCGGGGAAGAACGTCGGTATGTTCGTCGCGACCCCGCCCGCACCGCCACCGGCGCTGCCGTCCGAGCCCGAAGCCGGATCACCCGGCCTGCGCGGATCACCGTAGAGCACGCCTTTGAGCACCTCGTGCGGGATCTGCTCGCCCTCGGCGAAGGTGTCCAGCACGTTGCCCGCGACGAGTGCCCCCATGGAGTACCCCACGATGATCACAGTCGAGTCGGCGCAGGACTCGGCGAACCGCAGGACCGCCTCTTCGAGGGCCGCCATTCCCTCCTCGACGGACTGATCCATGGTCTTCTCGTGGCCGGGGAACGGCGCGATCTCGGCGGCGTAGACGATCTTCTCGGTCTCCACCCCGGCAGGCACCCCCGCGTTGAACTCGTCGTACACGAGTCCCAGCCCGTCCCCCGCTCCCCCGACCTCGAAAATCTTGGTCTGCGCGCAGCCCGCGTCCTGTGCGGCCTGCGCGACCGGAACGGTGACCGTCCCGAGACCGCTCAGCAGTGCGGCGACCGCGAGCGTGACCCGCCTCGACCTCGTCGGCATCGTTTCCCTGTCCTCCCCAGTCTGGCCGCGCTGCCCGGACGAAGGGCACCCGCGGTGTTGTCCTGAGAGGACAGTAGGCAGAGCGCGTGAAATCCGGATGAACGCTTCCGCTCAGGCGTTGTCGCGCTCCTCGAAGACCCGGCTGAGGTGGTCGTGCAGGCGCGCGTGGCGGAATTGGTACACGGTGCCCGCCTGCCGCAGCACCCCGCGCCGGTACGCGTCGTCGAGGAACGCGGGCACCTTCCACGGAAGGCGCCCGGTCAGCGGAAGGTAGATCCGCGCGAAGACCACCCACTGCCCCCACGCGGTCATGCAGAGCACGTAACCGAGCCCCCCGCCCACCATGCCGATGCTTCCCCACAGGAACCCACCCAGTACTCCGTAGGACAGTGGCCCGAGGATGCCCTGGAACACCGCCACGACGAGCGCGCCGCCGAATGCGACGACGAGGCCGAACATCGGCCCGAAAAGGCACAGTTGCGCGAGCACGGTCCTGCGGTTGAGGCGCAGCAGATCGGCGGGGCTACTGATCGATCTGATGTCCCGCGACGTCTCGAGCATCCCGATCACGCCGTACGACACCCCGGCCCCGAGGCCGAACACGACCGAGCACAGGAACGCGTCGATCAGGCCGCCGAGCAGCGCTTCGGCTTTGCCCGACACCAGCCATCGAATGATTCCCCACACGATCCCGATCAGCACGCCGAACAGGGCGCCCGCGAGCAACCCGACTCTGAACCGGGAGACGAACACGCGGAACCGGTTCGTTCTCCCCTTGCGAACTCCGATGCGGGACCGCGACGGTTCGAGCGCCGCCGTACCGGACACGAACGCGAGGCCGTGCGCGAGCGCGAACGCGAGGCCCGCCGCCAGCGTGACGTGCGCCGTGTCCACGAGGCCGAGCCCGAACAGGTACTCCTTCGCCGCCTCAGGGCCGAGGAGCACGCCGGACACGAGCCCCATCACGAGCCACTCGGCGAGACCGACGCCCGCGCCCGCCAGCACGCCGACCACGAGCATGCGGATCGAGGCTCCGAGCGTGTTGCCGAGCTGCCACCAGGCGAGGTCGCGGCTGCCGAGCCGGTCGAGGTGCTTGGCGAGGTAGCCGAGCCAGTACGGGACGCGCCGCACGTCCCAACGGCTCTGCTCGCCGCCGGGACGGTCCTGGTAGGCCGTGGGAACGAAGGTGTCGAACAGATGCGTCTCGATGGCCTCGGGTGTGCCGAACCGCTCGGTGTCGAGCAGTTCGGCCGGGTCCCTGCCGGGCTGGTCGCTGTAGACGGCTCTGGCAAGACCCACCATCAGCGGGGTGGCGAGCACCAAGACGAGGTTGGCACACCCCGGCCGTTCGGGATGCTCGGTCAGCTCCGCCAGCACGGGGTCCCACACCGTCGCCGCCTTGCCACCGAATCTCCGCTTCCGCGCGGTGCGCGGAAGATACGCCGCGAGGTCGGACACGGTCAGGTCGCACAGTTCGACGACCGCGGCCGAGGTGAGCACATCCACGTCCTCGACGGCGGCGACGTACTCGTCGGGACGGCTCGTCAGCAGCAGAGGCAGGGTAGTGGCGTTGAGCGCGCGCAAGGCGGGACGCCGGAGCCCGTCGGCGATCTCGTCGAAGCCGTCGAGCACCGGCAGCACCAAGCCCGCCTCCACCAGTGCGGCCGCCAGAGTCGTGCTGCCGTACGAGGTGGCGGCGAACTCCGGGTGGTCCCGTTCGAGCTGATCGGTCAGCCAGTCCCGTAGCGACGCCGCCCCGGGGTCCCACGACCCGAGGCCGACGATCACCGGAACCGGGTCGGCGCGCCTGCGGATCTTGAGCAGGTCGAGCAGGAAACGCAGGGTCAGCACGGTCTTTCCCGAACCGGCCCTGCCCAGTACCACCATCCGTCCCGAGGGCAGGCTCCGGTAGGTGTCCACCACATCGGCGAGGCTTCCGCGCAACTCCGCCACTCCGGGCGCGGGCGAGGTGCTGTCAGGAAGGACGCGGTAGACGTTCTCGTCGTGGTCGGCGACATCCTCCCGCGCCGAGTGCCAGCGCACCGGCAGCGGGAACGGATCGTGGATCTGCCGGTTCTCCTCCTCCCTGCGCCACCGGCTGCCGACCTCCATGGCGAGTTCGGCGGCGGCGTCGGCGAGGGCGTCGTCGAGGTGCGCCGCGCCCGTCCCGTCCGCGCGGTCGGTCTTCGGGTCGTCGTCACCGCCGCTACCGTTCCGCGCGGAGCCCGCGTCGCCGCCCGGACGCTCCGCCTCCCCTCGGCGGCCGGCACCGGCCCTGAATCCGCTGCGCCGCCGTCCCCGGCGGGTTGCGGCGCCGTCTCACCGGCCGGAGCTGTGCCGGAATCCCCGCCACCGGCGACGCCGTGCGACGGCCGCGATGGTGTCCTCGCTCCCGGCACCGTCCCGAGTGCGGCGGCCACCAGAGCGTCGCGCTCCTCACCGGACAGCTCAAGAGCCTCGGCCAGCAACCTGACCGTCGCCATCCGTGGAGCCGCGCGTTCCCCGGTTTCGAAGCCCCGGATTGTGCGGACCCCCACACCCGAACGTTCCGACAACTGCTCCTGGGTCAACCCCGCCGCACGCCGTCGCAGCCGAAGTTGTGCGCCGAACTCGCTGGTCACGGCCGCCTTTCGTCTGAAGTTGGCTGAGGTTGAGCAGCTTATCGTGGCACCGGCCACAAGTGGCCGGTCGCTGGCCTGTTCGCCATGCCCGTGCACTCGAAGAATCGGGACACTGTGAGAGGCCACGAAGGAGATCGCATGGCGGCCACAGCCCCGGACCCGTCGATCACCACGCCACCTGCGCCCGCCCGCCGCCTCACCACCACGGAGTTGCGCGTGCTGCGCGCGGTCGGGCGTGGTCTGAACGACTCGGAGATCGCGGCGGAACTGGGTTGCCCTGTCGCGGCAGTGCGGCAGGGTGTCGAGCGCCTCCGCGCCGGTCTCGGCCTCCGTGACCGCTGCGCGCTCATCGTCTACGCGTTCGACCACAGCATCGTGTCACCGGCCGGGCCCCGGCCCGGGCAGCGGCCGGCGAATGGCCGCCCCACACCGTCACCCGCGCTCGGGCCCGCCCCTGCCAGTCCCCCGCTCCGGCTGTGCGCGCTCGGACCACTGCGGGCGTGGGCAGGCGCGACCCCGCTCGATCTCGGCCCCGCGCGGCAGCAGGCCGTGCTCGCGGCGCTGGCACTGCGGCCGGGTGTTCCGGTGAGCAGGCGTGAGTTGCTCAACGACGTGTGGGGCCTTTCGGCCCCCGAGGGCAACGTCGTCCAGGTGTACGTCTACCGGCTGCGCAAATGCCTCGGCGGAGGGCGCGACCCGGTGATCGACAGGGATCGCGCGGGCTACCGCTTCTCCGGCGACGGGGCCGACCTCGACGTCACCCGCCTCGACGAGCTCACCGCCGAAGCGGGCACGGCGTGGCGAGCGGGCGATGTCACCACCGCCGTCGAGGCGCACCGGCGCGCGCTGGACTTGTTCGCAGGAGAGCCGCTCTCCGGGCTGCCCGGCCCGTTCGCCGACATGGTGCGGCTGCGGCTGACCGAGCGCAGGCTCACGCTGGCGACCCGGAGGGCCGAGGGGCTGCTCCGGCTGGGCCGTCACACTCAGGCCATCGACGAACTGCGAGCCGGCGCGGTGGAACATCCTCACAGCGAACCGGTGGCCGAGCTGCTCATGCGCGCCCTGTACGTGACAGGCCGCAGAGCCGACGCCGTGTCGGTGTTCACGCGGGTGCGCGAGCTGCTCCTCGACGATCTCGGTGTGGAACCGGGCGAACGGCTGCGCCACGTCCACACGGCGATCCTCCGCGACGAACTCCCCGTCGCCCCTGTGCCGCATCCGGTCCGGCGCTCCGCGTAACCGGACCGGATGCCCGCGCCCTGACCGGCCAGCGGGGTCAACCGTGCGTGACCGGCAACCGCGGTCGCCGAGGAAAGCAAGACTGTCCTGGGACGTGTGAAAGGTGGCCTAGCTGGGCGGATACACTCGTCGCCGTGAGTGACGCGCTGGACGATTTCCACGAGGACCTGCCCGAGCAGATGCGCATCCGGCGAGCCAAGCTGGAACGGTTGCGCACGTCGGGTGTGGAGCCCTACCCGGTCGGTTTCCCCCGGACCGCCACGATCGCGGAGATCCGCGAACAGCACAGCGACCTGGGACCCGACCAGCACACGGGCGAGCGGGTGGGCGTCGCGGGCCGGGTCATGTTGTACCGCACGGGCGGCAAGCTCTGCTTCGCCACGATCAAGGACCCGACCGCCCAGATCCAGATCATGCTGTCGCTCGACAAGGTCGGTGCCGAGGCACTCGACTCGTGGAAGAGCGACATCGATCTCGGCGACCACGTGGGGGTCACCGGCGAGGTCATCACCTCCAAGCGCGGCGAGTTGTCGGTCCTCGTCGATGAATGGACGCTGACGTCGAAGGCGCTGCGGCCCCTGCCCGAGAAGCACAAGGGACTCACCGATCCCGAGGCCCGCGTCAGGCAGCGCTACGTGGATCTGATCGTCAACGACGAGGCCCGCGACATGGTGCGCACGCGCGCGGCCACCGTGCAGGCGCTCCGGCAGGGCCTGCTCGACCTCGGGTTCCTCGAGGTGGACACGCCGATGCTGCACCTCGTGCACGGCGGCGCGACGGCCCGCCCCTTCACCACCCACATCAACGCCTACGACCTCGACCTGTACCTGCGCATCGCTCCCGAGCTGTTCCTCAAGCGGCTCATCGTCGGCGACCTCGGGGCCGTCTTCGAGATCAACCGGTCGTTCCGCAACGAGGGCGCCGACTCCACACACAATCCCGAGTTCACGATGCTGGAGTGGTACCGCGCCTACGGCGACTACAACGACGGCATGCACATCACCCAGAACCTCGTCCGTCAGGCGGCCGAGGCCGTGTTCGGCGACCAGATCGTGCGCAACCCCCGCTACGGCGAGGTGGATCTCAGCGGTGAGTGGCCGCAGATCACGCTGTACGGGTCGGTGTCGGAGGCGCTGGACGCCGAGATCACCCCGCGTACGCCGATCGACGTGCTCCGCAAGCACGCCGACGCGCGCGAGATCGGCTGGGACCCTTCCTGGGGGCAAGGCAAGTTCGTGGAGCACCTGTTCGAGGAGCTGGTGGAGCACACGCTGATCCAGCCCACGTTCGTGCGGGACTACCCCGTCGAGACCAGCCCGCTGACCCGCAAGCACCGCGACGACGAGCTGCTCACGGAGAAGTGGGACCTGATTGGGTTCGGCATGGAACTCGGCACCTGCTACTCGGAGTTGATCGACCCTGTGGAGCAGCGAAGGCGGCTCACGGAGCAGTCGCTGCGGGCAGCGGGGGGCGATCCCGAGGCCATGCAGCTCGACGAGGACTTCCTGCGCGCGCTGGAGTACGGCATGCCGCCGACCGTCGGCGCGGGCATGGGCATCGACCGGCTGCTCATGGCCTTCACCGGCAAGGGCATCAGGGAGACGATCCTGTTCCCGATGGTCAAGCCCGTCTGACCGGCACCGCCGAGCCCGCGTACCGGCCCGGTGGGCGGCCTTCCCACCGGGCCGACGTGCGGATGAACCCCGCCGCGTCGCCGTAGCGGTCCCCCGTCTCGGAAAGCCCGTGCGGCGACGGAATCCATGCCCGCACGGTGCGGAACCCGCGCCCATGAAGGCGTGATCGCGGGGCGATCACCTCCCGCGTGCCCGCCGCTCCGGCACGACGTCCGGAGGAACGGGCGCGTGCCCGGCAGGCTCCGGAAGACCTGGTACAGGCCGGTATCCGGCCTTACCCTCCCCGTGCATGGAGATCATCGACACCGACGTCCTCGTGGTCGGGGCGGGATTCGGCGGCATCGCCACGGCCGTGGAACTGCGCAGGGCCGGTATCCACGACGTCGTCGTGCTGGAGGCGTCGGGCGAGGTGGGCGGCGTGTGGCGCGACAACACCTATCCCGGGGCGGCCTGCGACGTTCCCTCGCCGCTGTACTCGTTCTCGTTCGCCCCGAAGCCGGACTGGCCCCGCCGGTACGCGGAGCAGCCCGACATCCTCCGGTACCTGCTGCGGGTGGCCCGCCGGTGCGGGGTCTACGAGAATGTTCGCTTCCACAGCGAGGTCGTCTCGGCCGAGTTCGGTGAGCGGACAGGACGCTGGCTGGTGCGTACCGCAGCCGGAGCCGCCTATTCCGCGAGGGTGTTGGTCCCCGCCACAGGGCAGCTCTCCCGGCCCGCGTACCCATCGGTGCCCGGCATCGGCACCTTCACCGGCGAGTCCTTCCACTCCGCCCGCTGGGACCACGACTGCGAGCTGGCGGGCAAGCGGGTCGCGGTGATCGGGACCGGAGCCAGTGCCGTGCAGTTCGTTCCCTTCCTCCGGGAGCGGGCGGCCTCGGTGACGCTGTTCCAGCGGACGGCCCCGTACGTCCTGCCCAAACGCGACCGGATCTACACCGAGCGGGGTCTGGCTTTCCTGCGTTCGGTTCCACTGGCGCGGCAACTCGACCGCCTCGGTTTCTGGCTCTACACTGAGTTCGCCCAGCAATGCCTGTCGAGATGGCACTTCTTCAGTCCACTGTTCACTGTCCAAGCGCGCCGACACCTGCGACGGTCGGTGGCCGATCCCGGCCTGCGCGCGGCACTGACACCGGACCATCGGCTCGGCTGCAAACGCGTGCTGTTCAGCAACGACTACTATCCCGCCCTCACCTCGTCCACTGTAGACCTTGTCACCAGTGAGGCCGTCGCCGTCACGCCCACCGGGCTCCGCACTGCCGACGGAAGGCAGTACGAGGTGGACGTCATCGTCTACGGAACCGGCTTCGCCGCGTCCGAGTTCCTCGGTTCCATGACCGTGAGGGGCCTCTCCGGCCGCACCCTGGCGGAGGTGTGGCGGGACGGCGCTCGCGCCCATCTCGGCATCACGGTTCCCGGGTTTCCCAACCTGTTCTTCGTGTACGGACCCAACACCAACCTCGGCGGCGGTTCGATCGTGCACATGCTGGAGAGCCAAGCCCGCTACATCCGCTCCGCCGTGCGGTGGCTGCTCGACCACCCCGGCCACTGCCTGGACGTGCGGCCGGAGGCGGAACGCCGGTGGGATCGCGAGGTGCGGGGCAGGCTCGCACGATCGGTGTGGACGCACTGCCGGAGCTGGTACCGCGACACGAGCGGCCGTGTCGTGTCCATCTGGCCGGGCCGCACCTTCACCTACCGGCGCCGCACCCGCCGCATCCGGCTGCCCGACTTCCGCCTGCTCCGCCTCCCGGCGCCGGGCGAGCCACCTGGACCTGTCACTCAATGACACCGCCATTGTGCCCACAGTCACGACACGCCCATATCTTGGGTGCTGCGCGCTCATGAACCCCTACATGTAGGCTTCGATCTCCGAGACCTCAGCACAACCGAACACCGGCCGAACTCGCGGGCACCCCTGCCCGCGAGGCGGTCGAACTCACCCATTTTGGAGTCGTCGCATGTCAGTGGAAGCGTCACCGGACACCGCTCTCTCTCACTCCGCCGGGGCGGGAGACCTCGCGTGGGAGCGGGTCGAGAAGGTCGTGCGGGAGGCCGTCGCCGGTCTTGCCGGAACCTCCGCCGAGGCTGTCCTCACAGAGCTCCGGCGCAACGTCTACGAAGGCATCGGCGAGGACGAACTCGCACTCGCGCAGGTCATGGCCGCTCGCACGCTCGTGGAGCGCGAACCGAACTACTCGTTCGCGGCGGCCAGGCTGCTACTCGACTCGGCACGCGCGGAGGCCGTCTCCTACCTCGCAGGCGAGCCACGGCAGCCGGACTATCCCGAGATGGCCGCCACGTACGCGGACTACTTCCGCGACTACCTTCGCCGGGGCATCGACCTGCACCTGCTCGCCGACGACCTCGCCACCTTCGACCTCGACGTCATCACCTCGGCTTTGCGCCCCGAACGCGACCTCGACCTCGGCCTGCTCGGACTGCAAACGCTGTACGACCGCTACGTGCTGCGTGATCCGCACTCGGGCACCCGGTTCGAGTTGCCGCAGGCGTTCTTCATGCGCGTGGCGATGGGGCTTGCCGTCGCCGAACGCAATCGCGAGGCCAGGGCCGTCGAGTTCTACGAACTGCTCTCCTCACTGCGGTTCATGACGTCCACCCCGACCCTGTTCAACTCCGGTACACGGCGCCCACAGCTGTCGTCGTGCTTCCTCACGACCGTGTCCGACGACCTCTCGTCGATCTTCACGAGTTACCGCAACAACGCGATGCTGGCGAAGTACTCCGGCGGCCTCGGCAACGACTGGACGCCGGTGCGCGGTCTCGGCGCCCACATCAGGGGCACCGGAGGCAAGTCGCAGGGTGTCGTGCCCTTCCTCAAGATCGCCAACGACACGGCGGTGGCGGTGAACCAGGGCGGCAAGCGCAAGGGAGCCGCGTGCGCCTACCTGGAGACCTGGCACATCGACGTCGAAGAATTCCTCGACCTGCGCAAGAACACCGGCGACGACCGCAGGCGCACCCACGACATGAACACGGCCAACTGGGTGCCCGACGAGTTCCTCCGCAGGGTGGAGGCCGACGCGGAGTGGACGCTGTTCTCCCCTGACGAGGTTCCCGACCTGCACGACCTCTACGGCACCGCGTTCGCGGAGCGGTACCGGGCCTACGAGGAGGCCGCCGACGCGGGGCAGATCCGCGTGTTCCGCAGAGTGAGCGCCAAGCAGCTGTGGCGGCGCATGCTCACCATGCTGTTCGAGACGGGCCACCCGTGGATCACGTTCAAGGACCCGTGCAACCTGCGCTCGCCGCAGCAACACGCCGGTGTGGTGCACTCCTCGAACCTGTGCACGGAGATCACGCTGAACACCAGCGCCGACGAGATCGCCGTGTGCAACCTCGGTTCGGTCAACCTCGCCCGCCACGTCGGCGAGAACGGCCTCGACGTCGAAGCGCTGCGCGACACCGTGACCACGGCCGTCCGCATGCTCGACAACGTGATCGACATCAACTTCTACACCGTGCCGGAGGCGGAACGGTCGAACCTGCGCCACCGCCCTGTCGGTCTCGGCCTCATGGGTTTCGCCGACGCGTTGTTCGAACTCGGCATCCCCCAGGCGTCCGACGCCGCCGTCGAGTTCGCCGACCGCAGCATGGAGGTGCTGAGCTACCACGCCATCGCGGCGTCGGCCGACCTCGCCGAGGAGCGGGGCACGTACCCGTCGTTCGCGGGTTCGCTGTGGAGCCAGGGCGTGCTGCCGATCGACTCGCTGCGGCTGCTCGCGCAGGCTCGCGGTGAGGGCGAACTCGACATCGACACCACGACCACGCTCGACTGGGACTCGCTGCGCGAGCGTGTACGCGCGGGGGGTATGCGCAACTCGAACGTGCTCGCCATCGCCCCGACAGCCACGATCTCCAACATCTGCGGGGTCGGGCAGTCGATCGAGCCGCTGTTCTCCAATCTCTTCGTCAAGTCGAACATGTCCGGCGAGTTCACCGTCGTGAACCCGCACCTGGTGCGCGATCTCAAACAGCGAGGGCTGTGGGACGACGCCATGGTCGCCGAACTGAAGTTCCACGACGGCGTGCTCGCCCCCATCGACCGCGTTCCCGACGACCTCAAGGCGCTGTACGCGACGGCGTTCGAGATCGACAGCCGCTGGCTCATCGACGCGGCGTCGCGGCGGCAGAAGTGGATCGACCAGGCGCAGTCGCTCAACCTCTACCTCGCGGAGCCGAGTGGCAAGGCACTCGACGCGCTGTACCGCCACGCCTGGCGGCGCGGCCTGAAGACGACGTACTACCTGCGCTCGCGCGCCGCCACCCAGGTGGAGAAGAGCACATTGCGCGGCACCGACGGCAGGCTCAACGCCGTCACCCCCGCCGTGCCGTCCGTGCCCGTCGAGGCCCTGGACGTCGCCGCGGCCTGCCGGATCGACGACCTCGACTGCGAAGCCTGCCAGTAGCCATCCGACGAACCCAGTCGAAAGGACACTCGTTGAGCAAGAACCTCACCCTCGACTTCGGCGCCGCCCGTGTGAACGTGGACGACAAGGCGATGATCAATGCGCGCGCCGACGTGAACCAGCTGCTTCCGATGAAGTATGGCTGGGCGTGGGAGAAGTACCTCGCCGGATGCGACAACCACTGGATGCCCACCGAGGTCGCCATGCAGGCCGACATCGCTCTGTGGAAGTCGCGCGACGGCCTCAGCGACGACGAGCGGCTCATGCTGAAGCGCAACCTCGGTTTCTTCGCGACGGCCGAATCGCTGGTGGCGAACAATCTCGTGCTCGCCGTCTACCGGCACCTCACCAACCCGGAGTGCAGGCAGTACCTGCTGCGGCAGGCGTTCGAGGAGGCCGTGCACACCCACACCTTCCAGTACATCTGCGAAAGTCTCGGCCTCGACGAGGGCGAGCTGTTCAACGCGTACCGGGAGGTTCCTTCGATCGCGGACAAGGATTCCTGGGCGCTGCGCTACACGCGCGACCTCGACGATCCCGGCTTCCGCACCGGGACGCCGGAGGCCGACCAGAACTTCCTGCGCGACCTCGTCGCGTTCTACGTCGTGTTCGAGGGCATGTGGTTCTACACCGGGTTCGCCCAGGTTCTGTCGCTCGGCAGGCGGAACAAGATGGTGGGCATCGCCGAGCAGTACCAGTACATCCTGCGCGACGAGTCGATCCACCTGAATTTCGGCATCGACTGCATCAATCAGATCAAGGTGGAGAACCCGCACCTGTGGACGCCGGAGTTCCAGCAGGAGGTGCGCGACATGCTGGTGGAGGCGTGTGCTCTGGAGGTCGCCTACGCCCGCGACACCATGCCGAGGCCAATACTGGGGTTGTCCGCGGAGTTGTGCGAGCAGTACATGCACTTCATCACCGACCGCAGGGCGGCGCAGCTCGGTCTCGACCCCGTGTTCGGCGAGAGGGAGAACCCGTTCCCGTGGATGTCGGAAGCCATGGACCTGCGTAAGGAGAAGAACTTCTTCGAGACCAGGGTGACCGACTACCGCAGCGGCGCGGCACTGGAGTGGGACTGACCGACGTGGGTGCGGGACGTCCGCTGTCCGCGCCGTCCCGCTCAAGTTGCGGGGTGACCGCCGCTGGGTACGCTCGGCGGCCGAGCCATTCCGCACCGGCGGTGCCGCCGTGACCGGAACGCGACAGTGTCACACCGACAGTAGCGTCGGTGTGACACTGTCGTGTGATCTCTCCACCCTTCCAGGCGGTAGACAAGATGCTTATTGCATGATGCGGTTGCAGGGTTCCGGACCGTGGCCCGGACCCCTGTCGCTGTGCGGATTCGAGCTGCCGATGATCGACGATGTTGTGCGAGGTGAAGCGTGCCGGAACCTGGTGACACGCCAGGACTTGAGGACATCGCGCGGCGCTGGGCCGCCCGCCTGACCGAGATCGACGGTGTCTCGGTGTCCGCCGAAACACTGCGTCCCTCGCTTCTCGCGCTCGCCCGCGAGGCACAGGCGGAGGCGTGGACGGCCCATGACGCGGCCGTTCGCCGGTTCTCCGACCTCTACGCCGCCTCCCCGGTCGGGGTCGTGCTCGGTGACGCGGACGGAACCATCCGCGACGTCAACCCCGCCTTCGTCGAATTGGTCCACCACACCAGGTCCGACCTCGTCGGGCACCCGCTCACCCGGCTCGCCGCCACGGCGGCCGACGCGAAGATCCTCGCCTCGGTCGTCGAGGAGGCGTTGCTCCCCGCACGGCGGCCCCGGCAGGAACGGATCACGGTGACCCACGGGAGGGACGGCACGCTCCGGGCCCGCGTCACGGTCGCCACCATCACCGCCGACGGTCCCGGACTGCCCCATCCCGTCCTCATGATCGAGGATGTGCACGAGCTCGACCTGCTCAGCGAGCAGTTGCGCAGGCAGAACGTGCAGGACCCGCTCACGGGCCTGCCGAACTCGTACCACTTCGAGAACAAGCTGGACACCGCACTCGCCACGGCGCAGGGCGGACGCGTGGCGCTGGTCTACTTCGACATCGACGGCTTCAAGGTGATCAACGACGGGCTCGGTCCCGGCGCAGGCGACGAAGTCCTGCGGCAGGTCGCCCGCAAACTCGGGAGCCACTTCACCGGCCAGTGCGGACACGAGGCCGTCGTCGCACGGCTCTCCGGTGACGGTTTCGCCGTGCTGCTGCACGGCAGGTCGGACAGTGGGCTCGACACCGCCACCGTCGTTGATCTCGTCGAGGACTCGATGCGGGAGCTCGCCGAGCCGGTGTATGTGGACGGCAAGGGCGTCGGGGTCAATGTCAGCGTCGGCATCGTCGTCACCGAGGCCGCGGGCCGGACCAGCGAGGAACTGCACAGGGCCGCCGAGATCACCTTGCACAGGGCCAAGGAGAACGGCAAGGCCCAGTGGATGCTGTTCGAGCAGGACCTGCACGACCGCGACCGGAGACGCTTCGGCATCGGCGCCGCCATCGGCGGTGGACTGGAGAACGGCCAGTTCGCCGTGGACTATGAGCCCACCGTCACGCTCGACGACCATGAGCGCGTCGCCGTGGTCAACGCCCAGCTCCGCTGGGATCACCCCGACCACGGTGTGCTCCGTTCCCGCGATTTCTCCGACCTCGCCGACACCACCGGTATGACGCCGGCACTGGGCGAGTTGCTGCTCGCCCTGTCGATGACCGACGCCGCCGCGTGGCATCACGAGTTCGGCGACGCACCCGACCTGTGTGTGCGGCTGCCCGCCAGGCTCGCGAACGACCCGAACCTCGTCCGTTTCGTGCGCACCGAACTCGACCGCACCGGGCTGCCACCGAACACGCTGCGCATCTGCACCGACAGCGTCACTCTCATCGAGCCGCGCGGAGAGGTGCTGGAGAACCTGTCGATCCTCGCCGAACTGGGCGTCAAGATCACCCTGGCCGTGTCCGGAGCAGCCGATCTCGAACTCATCCACCGGCACCGGCTTCCCGTGGGTTTCGTCATCGTGTCAGGCACGCTGGTGGACGCGCTCGCTGAGGACGACGAGAGCATGCAGAGCGCCCACCGGCATTTCGAGATGCTGATGATCCGCGCGAGAGAACTCAAGATCGCCAGGGTCGGCGTCGAGGGCGTACGCAGCTTCGAGCACGCCCGGCGGCTCGCCGCACTCGGCGTCGTCGCGGGCAGGGGCCCGCTGTTCGGCGAGGAGACCGGCGCGGCAAGTATTCGATCGATGCTCGCGAAGTCGGCGGGAACCATGCGAGCATTGCGCCCATGAAGCAGGCAGAACGCGCGCCGGACTTCACGTTGCCCGACGAGTCGGGCACGCCCCGGCGGCTGACCGAGTTGCTCACGGCCGGTCCTGTCGTGCTGTTCTTCTATCCCGCTGCCATGACGGCGGGGTGCACGACGGAGAGCTGCCACTTCCGCGATCTCTCCGCCGAATTCGCGGCGCTGGGCGCGCAGCCGGTCGGGGTGAGCCCCGACCCCGTGGACACGCAGCGGCGGTTCTCCGAGGCCCACGACCTCGGGTTCCCGCTGCTGTCGGACCCCGACGGCGCCATCGCGAGCGAGTTCGGTGTGCGCCGGGGTTTCGGCCCGCTGCGCACCAAGCGGCACACCTTCGTGATCGGCACCGACAGGACGGTGCTCGCCGTGATCCGCAGTGAACTCCGCATGTCCGTCCACGCCGACAAGGCTCTCGACGTCCTGCGCTCCCACAGGCAGGCGTGAGCGCGGCGGAGGTGCAGGGTGGCCGAGATCCGCTTCCGCCTCCTCGGACCGCTCTCCGTCCAGATCGACGGACGTGAGGTGGCGCTCGGCGGGAGGAAACCCCGCCTCGTGCTCGCCGCCCTGCTGCTGGAGGCGGGATCTCCGGTCGCGACGGACACCCTGATCGATGTCGTGTGGCCGTCGTCTCCACCTCGCTCCGCCGTGGCCAACCTGCGCACCTACGTGCACTCGCTGCGCCGCCTGCTCACCGAGGACCGGATCGAGCGGGTGCCGTCGGGTTACCGCATCGCGGTGTCACGGGGCGAACTCGACACGGCGGTGTTCGCGGGCCACGTGGCGGCGGCCCGCGAGGCCATGGCGGACGATCGGCCTGCGGACGTGCTGGCCGAACTGGCCCGCGCCGTGCCGCATTGGCAGGGACCGCCCCTTGCCGACCTGCCGCACCACCACACGTGGAAGCCCGAACTCGCCCGCCTCGGCGAGGTGTATCTCGCAGCGCACGAACTGAGGGTGCGAGCCCGGCTCACCCTCGGCGAGTACGGCGAGGTGGTGCCGGAGCTGCGGGAGCTTCTGGCCCGTCATCCGTTGCGGGAAGAACTGTGGTCGCACCTCGTCGTCGCGCTCGATCGCTGCGGGCGGAGGGCCGAGGCCGTTGACGCCTACAACGAGGCCGTGCGCGTGCTGCGTGACGAACTCGACGCCGCACCGGGGCCGCACCTGAGAGCCCTGCGCTCCCGCCTCGGCACACCGTCCTCAGCGCCGCGCCGCCGCGAGAGCAGCCGGGTGGTGTGCCAGTTGCCGCTGGACCTCCCCGATTTCACCGGACGCGAGCGGCACATCGCCGATGTGCTCGCACTCGTACGACGGCGGCGTTCCGAGGGAAATCCCACCGTCGTCGTCCTGTCGGGACCGCCGGGTGTCGGCAAGTCCTCTTTGGCCGTCCACATCGCTCACCGGCTTCGGCGGGAGGTTGCCGAGGGACACCTGTACGTCGGGCTGGCAGCTACCACGTCCACGCCGCGAAGGCCGCTGGACGTTCTTGCCGAACTGCTGCGGTCACTCGGTCTCTCCGACGCCATGCTGCCCCCTGCCGAAGCCGAACGCGCCGCCGCGCTGCGCTCGGCGCTGACGGGCCACTCGCTGTGCGTCGTCCTCGACGACGCGGCCTCGGCAGCGCAGGTGCGGCCTCTTCTGCCCGGCGCGGGAACGTCGGTGATCCTCGTGACCGCCCGAACCCGGCTGCCGGATCTGGTGGAAGCGCACCACGTCGAGCTCGACGTGCTCGATCACGATCCGGCGCTGCGCCTGTTCCGCGGCATCGTGGGCGAGGACAGGGTGGCGGCCGAACCCGAGCAGGCCGCGCGCATCGTCGCCGCCTGCGGGCGGCTGCCTCTCGCGCTGCGGGTCGCGGGGGCGCGGCTGGCACAGCGACGGCAGCTGCCTTTGGCACACTTCGCCGACCGCATCGCCGACGAGCGGCGCAGGCTCGACGAGTTGCGTGCGGGAGACCTCGCCGTGCGCGCCGGTTTCGAACTCAGCTACGCGCGGCTGCCCACGGGAGCCGCGACCGCATTCCGGGTCCTCGGCATGCTCGGCGCGGTCGGCTTTCCTGGATGGACGGTCGCGGCGGCATTGGACGGCGCGCACACCTCGCGGACCGCCGCCGAGGACGGCGAGGACGGCGAGACGATGGCCGCAGCGGATGTGCTCGACGTCCTCGTCGATACCCATCTCGTGGAGCTCGTCGGTACCGGCGCCACCGGCGCTCCCCGGTACCGCATGCACGATTTGCTCCGCTGCTACGCGGCCGACCGGGCCGGCGCCGAAGACACCGCACGGGTCCGGCGGGTGGTCGAGGGGTACTACGCCGCCGCGACGGCCGCCGTGGAACGCATGCCGGTCCGCTTCTTCGGGGTAAGACCCACCCCGGTGCCCCAGGCCTACTGGCGTCCCCGCGACCTCGGACGGCTCGTGGCCGATCCGATCGCCTGGTTCGACTCCGAACACGACACGGCCGCCGCCCTCGTGGAGTTGGCGGCACGGCACGCGGCCGACGAGGCGGCCTGGCGGCTCACCACCGCCCTCACCCCGTTCTACGACCTGCGCAACCGGTGGGAGGACTGGTGGCGCACCAACGAGGTCGCCCTCGCCGCGGCGAGGCGGACCGGCAACCGGCACGGCGAGGCGATCATCCTGCGTGACCTCGGTCAGGTGCACGTCTACCAGGACCGCTACCGCGAGGCGCTCGACTTGTTCGCGCGGTCGGCGGCGCTGTTCGCGCGGCTTCAGGACGCCCAGGGAGAGGCCGTCGCGCTCGCCGGTCGCGGCACCGTGCACCGCATCCGTGGAGACACGGCCCGCGCGCTCGCCTGCGGCCGCCGGGCACTGGAGTTGTTCTCCGAGGCGGGCGATCTCTACGGCGAGGCGGCGGCACGCATCGCCATCGGCACGGTCCGCATGGACAGCGGCGCCCTCGACGAAGCGGAGACCTGGTTCGCCGACGCCTACGCGCTGGCGTCCGCGATCGGCGACCGCCACCGCGCGGCGCACGCCCTGCACCGGCAGGCGCTGCTCCACCAGCGGCGCGGCAGCCTCGGCGCGGCACGGCAACAACTGGACCAGGCCATCGCCGTCTTCGACGATCTTGGCGACGACCACTGTGCGGGGTACGCGCAGCAGAGCCTCGGCGAGTTGTGTCTGAGCAGTGGAGAGCTGGCCCACGCACAACTGCTGCTCGGCAACTCCCTCGCCGTGCACCGCGACACCGGGGACCGCCGCTCCGAGGCCACGGTGAGCCAGCGGCTCGGCGAACTCCACGAGTCGCTCGGTCAGCCGCACACCTCGCGCGCGTACTTCGAGAGAGCGCTGTCGCTGTGGCGGGAACTGGCGGCCCAGCCGCAGCAGACGGCGGTGGAACGCAAACTGCGACTGGCGAACGAAGCGTGACGCGCCGTCCCACGGCCCCACGGCCGCATGCTCGACGACCACGGTCGGCCCTCGATGTCCGCCGTCGGCACGTCTCCACGCGGGAGGATGGCCCCCTCGACAGCGATGATCACCATCGCCGCGTCCGTGGTCGAACCACTCCACGATGGCGAAGTCGGCTCGCCCACCACAACGGGTCGGCTCGCCCCACGGTCACGGTCGCCCCGTCTCGCATCCGCGACCGGCGCACACCCACCGCCACAAGGCCCACCCACCTCCGTCGCCTCGCGCGGCGTCCCGATCGGCGATCTCCGCCGACCACGGCCGCCCGCAGAACCGCATGCGACGTAAGGTGGCTGCGCAGTGGGTTCGCCCCGTCCTTTCCGGCCGGGGCGTCGCAAGAGGGAACCCGGTGGGAATCCGGGACTGCCCCGCAGCGGTGAGTGGGAACGACCGCCGTCATCGAGCACTGGGCCACGTGTGGCCTGGGAAGCGACGGCCAGTAGGTGCCATCCCGTCCCGGCCAGGGACGGTGGCGTGCCCGCGAGTCCGAAGACCTGCCTACTGCCCGTGCGCCGTCCGCGCACGGTGCCGTCCGCCGCGACTCGCGAAGGAGAGCTCACGTGGCACACCGCAACACGACGTTGCGTTCCGACCCCAAGACCCCGGAAGACTCCCAGGTCACGCTCGCCCACATCATGAGCGAGCACGACACCAACCTGTACGGCACCATCCACGGCGGGGTGGTGATGAAACTGATCGACGACGCCGCGGCTGCCGCGGCAGGCCGTCACGCGGACGGCCCCGCCGTGACGGCGTCGGTTGACCGGATGACCTTTCTGGCTCCGGTGCGCGCGGGTGATCTGCTCAGCGTCCACGCCAGCCTGGAACGAGCAGGGCGGACGTCGATGACCACGGTGGTCCGTGTGACGTCGGAACGGTGGAACGCCTCGGGGCCGGTGACGGAGGTCGCGACCGCGAGGCTGACGTTCGTCGCCATCGACGCCGAAGGGCGCCCGAGGCCGATCCCACCGCTGGTCACACCACCCACGAACCCCTGAGCTCCCGCACGCGTGTCCGCAGCTCCCGCACGCGTGTCCGCAGCTCCCGCACGCGTGTCCGCAGCTCCCGCACGCGTGTCCGCAGCTCCTGCACGCGTGTCCGCAGCGTGCGGTGCGAACATCCGCACGCTGCGGACACGGCCCAGCGGTTCCGCATCACTCCATGAGGATGTCGTCCGGGATCGGCGAATCGGTGCGCAACGCCTCGAACAGCGCCTCCGACTTGGCCGGATCCCAGGTCTCGGCCGAGGCCGACGTGACCGGCACGGTGGTGGTGACCACACCGCCGTCGCCGATGCCCCGCATGGCCCAGGCCAACCCCACGAGGTGGTGCAGGTGGTCGTCGGTGTCGAGGGTCAGTGCGTCGGGCACGGTACCCAGCAGCGGGAACACGTCGAACGGGTTCAGCAACGTCGCGGGGCTGGCGATCTCACCGGCCAGTGCGCCGATGAACTTGCGCTGGTTCGCCACACGGTCCAGGTCCGACCGGGGGGTGGCATCGCTGTAGCGCATACGCACGAACCCGAGCGCCTGCGCGCCGTCGAGTGTCTGCGTGCCCGCCGGGATGACGACGCCGGTCTTGGTGTCGCGCATCTCCTTCGGGATCTCCATCTCGACGCCGCCGATGGCATCGACGACCTCCGCGAATCCACCGAATCCGATCTCGGCGTAGTGGTCGATGCGCAGTCCCGTGGCCTGCTCCACCGTCTTGGTCAGCAGCGGGGCGCCGCCGAAGGAGAACGCGGCGTTGATCTTGTTGACGCCGTGTCCGGGAATCTCGACCTGCGAGTCGCGCGGCAGGCTCAGCAGGGTCGGCGGTGTGTCGTTGTCCGGTATGTGGACGAGCATGATCGTGTCGGTTCGCCTGCCCCCGGTGTCGCCGGTGGACAGCTCCGCCATCTGCTCCTCGTCCAATCCTTCACGGGAGTCCGACCCGACGAGCAGCCAGTTCGTGCCCTCGGCTGCGGCCGGTCTTCCCTCGTAGTCGCCGGGCAGTGCGTCGATGCGGTTGATGGAGAACTCCAGGTACACCCACACGGCACCCAGCAACAGCACGAGCACGAGCACGAGGCTCGTGAGCACCTTCTTGAACGACGGCCGCTTGCGACGGGGATCACCGCCGGGGCGCGGCCTCCGATCGCCGGGCGGCGGTGGCTGCGGCGGTCGCGGCGCGGCCCTCGTCGGCTGCGGCGGACGCGCCGCCTGCCCTGCCCTGGCGCTGCCCGGTACGGGCATCATCCGTGCCTGTTGCTGCTGGCGCCCTTGTGGCGGCCTCCGGCCCGGAGGCGGTGGCCGGTGTCCACCCTGGTGCCCGCCGTAGGTCATGGCCACTCCGATCGGTTCGCGCGGCTGTCGTTCTGGCACGCATACCTAACCGCATGTCTCATGGCGTAGACGCGGCATCCCCCGGTCAGGTTGTGCCGACCACCGGACCACCACACCCAAAGCGGACATTTACGCACAGAAAGTGCGGCTCACAGTGTCAGTCGCCACCGGAGTGGTGCCTGCTGCGCGAAGGCGCGGGCGAGCAGGCCACGTTCGGGCAGCAACCCCGCGGTCTGGACAGCGAACTCGGCGGCGAGCCGGTTCCACACGGCGGGCCTGCGCAGCAGCGCATGACTCTCCGCGGCCACGTCGAACCGCGCCAGCCGCTCGGCATGAGCGTCGGCACGCTCGGCGTACCGGTAGGAGTCCCCTGGCCCGGTCACGCGATCGAGGACGCCGTGCGCGATCACGACGGCGCGTCCTGTCACCGGCTCGACCGGATCGGACTCCGGAGTCCACGGCGCGAAGGCACACACGCCGCGTACGGCCTCGTCGTCGCACACCTGGAGTGCCACCCGCCCGCCCATGGAGTGGCCCACCAGGACGACGGGAAGGCCGGGACGCTCGGCTCTGATGGCCCGCAGCGCCCACCGCGCGTCCTCGACGGGATGGCGGTGGGGTTCGTTCCAGCCGCGGACCCGGTTGCGCAGCAGCCGCACCTCCAGCCCGTGCCGGGCGCCCGCCGACCGAATGGCCTGAGCCACCGGGACCATGCGCAGGTAGGCGAGGCGCCATGGCCGGACGACGTCGGCCCCGTACTCGGCTCCCCCATGCAGCACGAGAGCCACGGCCCTGGGCCGCGCACCGCTCGACGACAACGTGGACAGTGAGGGCCGCCCCTCGCCGAGGGTCCTCATGCGGCCGACCGCTCGTCCGTGGCGAACTGGGTGTCGTGCAGCTCCGCGTACCGTCCTCCGAGCGCCAGCAGCTCCCTGTGGGTACCGCGCTCGGTGATCCGGCCTTCCTCGACGACGAGGATCTGATCGGCGGCCCTGACGGTGGACAGCCGGTGGGCGATGACGATGGCCGTCCTCCCGCTCAACGCGTCGGCCAGTGCCTCACCGACCGCGGCCTCGGACTCGGAGTCCAGGTGCGCGGTGGCCTCGTCGAGCACCACCACCCTCGGCCGCGCGAGCAGCAGCCTCGCGATGGTGAGCCGTTGCCGCTCACCTCCTGAGAGGCGGTAACCCCGCTCGCCCACCACGGTGTCGAGGCCGTCGGGCAGCGAGCGAACGAGATTCTCCAGCCTGGCCCTGCGCAGCGCGTCCCAGATCTCGTCGTCGCAGGCCTCGGGCCGCGCGTATGCGAGGTTGGCCCTGACGGTGTCGTGGAAGAGGTGCCCGTCCTGCGTGACGAATCCCACGGTGCGGCGCAGCGACTCGAACGAGAGGTCGCGGACATCGACTCCGGCGAGCCGCACGGCACCGGAGTCCACGTCGTAGAGCCGTGCGACCAGCGAGGCGATGGTTGACTTGCCCGCTCCCGACGGCCCCACCAGCGCCACCATCTGCCCAGCCCCGGCCAGGAAACTCACGCCGTGCACCACCTGTTCCCCGCCCCGGGTATCCAGTGTGGACACTTCTTCGAGCGAGGCCAGCGAGTAGCCCTCCGCCGACGGGTAGGCGAACCGCACGTCGTCGAACTCGACGGAGACACCACCGGACGGCAGCGGGATGGGATCGGGGCGCTCGGTGATCATGGGCTTGAGGTCGAGCACCTCGAAGACGCGCTCGAACGACACCAGAGCGGTCATGACGTCAACACGGACGTTCGCCAGCGCCGTCAACGGCGTGTACAGGCGCGTGAGCAGCAGGGCGAGCGCCACCACCGTGCCAGGGTCGAGGCGGCCGGTGAGCGCGAGCCACCCGCCGAGCCCGTAGACGAGCGCCTGCGCCAGCGCGGACACCAGGGTCAGGCTGGTCATGAACCAGCGGGTGAGCATCGCCGTGCGGACACCGATGTCGCGCACCCGCCCCGCCCGCCTGCCGAACTCGTCCACCTCGGCCTTCGGCCTGCCGAACAGCTTGACGAGCGTGGCGCCCGCCGCGGAGAAGCGCTCCGTCATCTGGGTCGTCATGGCCGCGTTGAGCTCGGCCGACTCGTGCTGGAGATCGGCCATTCTCCTGCCGATCCGGCGCGCGGGCAGCACGAAGACCGGGAGGAGCACGAGCGCGAGCACAGTCACCTGCCACGACAGCGTCACCATCACGGCGAGTGAGAGCACCAGTTGGATGACGTTGGTGACGAGGCCGGACAGGGTCGCGGTGAATGTGCGCTGCGCGCCGATGACGTCGTTGTTGAGCCTGCTCACCAGCGCGCCGGTGCGGCTGCGCAGGAAGAACGCGACGGGCATGCGCTGAACGTGCTCGAACACCGTCCTGCGCAGATCGAGGATGAGTCCCTCACCGATGTGGGCGGACTGCCAGCGTTCGGCGAGTCCCAGCACCGCGTCGGCGACGGCGATGGCGGCGATGGCCACCGCGAGCCAGACGACTGTGGACACCGATCGGCCCTCGACGATGGCGTTGACGACACGCCCAGCCAGAAGCGGTGTGGTGACCGCCAGCACGGCACCGATCATCGTCAGCGCGAGGAAGACGAGAAGCCTCCGCCGATGCGGCTTCGCGAACGACGCCACCCTGCGGACGGTGCCCTTGCGCAACCCTCGGGGTGCGTCGGCCGAGTTCATCGCCCCCCGGAGCAGCGACCACGTGTTGTCCACTCGCCAACAACCCTTCTCATTCCGGTGCTCACCACAACAGCGGCGGCACCGTGGATCTTCCCGTGCCGTGAGGATCGCCCCTGCCTGGCTTTCGCGTTCCGGACGATTCTGCCGGGCGCCACCGACAGTGTCACCGCCCTCGGTACGCTCGACCGCCATGGGGAGACAGGCGCAGGAGGAAACCGAGCCCGCACGGGCAGGCACGTTCGGCCGTGTGCGGTCGGCGCTCGCACGGCGGCCGCTCACCGTCGATGCGCTGCTCTACCTCGGATGCGCCTGCTACGCACTGGTGATGGCGCTGACGGACAAACACTTCGGCTATCGCGTCTGGGGCGCCTTCGCCGTCGCGGGGTACGGACTCGCGCTGGTCCACACCTGCCTGCTGCTGCTGACCCCACGCGCCGAGCACAGCCGACTGCGCTCACGATGGGTCGGAGTGGGCGCAGTCGCCGCCGTCGGCATGGTGGCCCCGCTGGTGACGTTGCTCGTGCGACGACAGGTCTCAGGCGGAGACTGGACCGACGCCGAGGGGCTGTGGAACGCCCAGCCCGAAGTGTGGGTGATCGAGAGAGCCGCGAGTGCTCTGCTGTCCACCGGAACGCCCTACCTGGACATCGCCGCGCTCGACCGCGCCCCGCACGTCCACGACTACACGCCTTACGGCCCCGTGATGGCGGTGTTCGGTCTCCCTCGGGCGCTGGCAGGCGGCAGCCCGGTGACGGACGCGCTCACCGATGCCCGCATCGTCTTCGCGCTCGTGGCGGCCGGTTGCGTCGTCGCGAGCCTGCGGCTGCTGCGGCCTCGGTCGGTTCCGATCCGGGGTGCGCAGCTCGCGGTCGTGTTCCCCTTGACAGCGCTGACCTGGGCGACCGCAGGACCCGACTTCGCGATCGTGAGCGTGATCGTGCTGGCTGTCGCACTCGCCGCCACCGGCCGGACTGGATGGGCGGCGCTCGCGTGCGCGCTCGTGACGAGCGCGAAGCTGATCGCCGCGCCCGCCGCCGTGGTGATCGGTTTCCTCGTCGCGAGCCGGTGGGGCGGACGCGCACTCGCCCGTTTCGCGGTGGTGTTCGCCGGTGTCACAGCGGTGGTGACCGTGCCGGTTGTCCTGGTGAACCCGGGGGCGTTCGTCGAGCACGTCCTGCTGTTCCCCTCGGGGCTCGGCGAAGTCGCCTCTCCCGCGGCCAGTCCCCTTCCTGGCAGGCTGATCGCGAGTACGGGCGAGGTGGGAACCGTGATCGCCCTGGTACTACTCGCCGCGGCGGGACTCGCGGTGCTGCTGTGGCTGATTCGCCGCCCGCCACGCACGGCGGCCGACGCCGCCCTGCGAATCGCTGTGGGGCTCGCCGCCTTCACGATGCTGACGACGGCCACCCGCTTCGGCTACCTCGTGTACGTCTCCGTGTTGCTGGGCGCGGTGCTGGTGTTCCGGAACCGGGCCGCGGCTCCCCTCGGCACCGGTCAACCCGGCTCCGGAACTCACGGAGATCATGCCCCTCTTACTTCTTCTTGACGCGCGTTGCGCCACCCCTGCCCCGAAGTTGCACCCCGGACTCCGAGAGGACCCGGTGCACGAAGCCGTAGGAGCGCCCGGTTGACTCCGCCAAAGCGCGGATGCTCGCCCCCTTCTCGTACTTCTTCTTCAGGTCAGCGGCCAGCTTGTCGCGCGTGTTTCCGGTGATGCGCGCACCCTTCTTCAGGTCTGCCACGTCAATCCACCTTCCGCCCGTTGATGTTTCGGGCCACTTTCAGCCCCTGCCGTGGCAATGATCGAACACGACGCCGCGGAATGCCAGACGACAACGAAAAAACATGCTCGAATGGCGTCGAAAACGTCCGATACGGTACTTGCTGTAGAGCGAACAATGACGGAACGCGCAAAAACTACTCAGCCACGGCAGCCGGTGGCGCGCCACACTCCACTCGAAAGGGGGCCGCTCACCTGATCCGGGCATAGGGCCAACGGCACTGGTCAGGCAGCTGTCGGTGATCTTTTCGTCACCCGGTGAGCACACCATGCCCCGCGGTCGATTGCCCGCTCGGGCAGCGGCTGTCACATTTCGACGACAAACACCCGATCAGGCGAGTTCGATCAGTTCCCGATAATCGTCGGACCACAGATCTTCGGTGCCGTCCGGCAGCAGGATCACCCGTTCGGGTTCGAGAGCCTCGACCGCTCCCGGATCGTGTGTCACAAGAACCACGGAACCCTCGTATCGACGCAATGCGTCGAGCACCTGCTCGCGGCTCGCCGGGTCCAGGTTGTTGGTCGGTTCGTCCAACAGCAACACATTCGCTGCGCTGGACACGAGACCCGCGAGTGCCAGCCTGGTCTTCTCACCGCCGGACAGTGTCCTGGCGGGCTGGTCGAGTTGCTCACCGCTGAAGAGGAACGAGCCGAGCAGGTTGCGCAACTCCTGTGCCCCGGTGTCCGGCGCGAGATGGCGGATGTTCTCCCACACCGTCGCATCGTGGTCCAGCGTCTCGTGCTCCTGGGCGTAATATCCGAGCCGCAAGCCATGGCCCGCGACGACCCGCCCTGTGTCGGGAGTCTCCAGTCCGGACAGCAGTCGCAGCAACGTGGTCTTGCCCGCGCCGTTGAGGCCCAGCACGACGACCCTCGAACCGCGATCGATGGCGAGATCGACCCCGGTGAAGATTTCCAGCGAGCCGTACGACTTCGACAGATTCTCGGCGGTGAGCGGCGTGCGACCGCACGGGGCGGGCGCGGGGAACCGGATGTGCGCCACCTTGTCGGACTGGCGCTCCTCGTCGAGACTCGCGAGCATCTGCTCGGCACGGCGGGCCATGTTCTTCGCCGCGACCGCCTTCGTGGCCTTCGCGCCGAGCTTGGCCGCCTGCTGCTGCAACGCCGCCGCCTTCTTCTCCGCGTTGGCCCGCTCCCGCCTCCGCCGTTTCTCGTCGGTGGCGCGGGCATCGAGGTAGCGCTTCCAGTTCATGTTGTAGAGGTCGAGTTCACCACGGGTGGCGTCGAGGAACCACACCTTGTTGACGACCTCGTCAAGCAGATCGACGTCGTGGCTGATGATGACGAGGCCGCCGGTGTGCGACTTCAGGAACCCGCGCAGCCACGTGATCGAGTCGGCGTCGAGGTGGTTGGTGGGCTCGTCGAGCAACAGGATGGTGCCCGAGCGGCCTCCCGCGCCAGCCTCGGACGCGGCGAACAGGATGCGCGCGAGTTCCACGCGCCGCCGCTGCCCGCCGGACAGCGTCCGCAACGGCTGCGACAGAACGCGGTCCTCAAGGCCGAGGTTGGCGCAGATGCGGGCCGCCTCGCTCTCGGCGGCGTACCCGCCAAGGGCGGCGAACCGTTCCTCGAGCCGCCCGTACCGGCGGACCGCCTTGTCGCGCGCGTTGTCGTCGGCGAGTTCGGCCATGGCGCTCTGCGCCTTCTCCATGTCGCGGAGCAGCATGTCGAGCCCCCGCGCGGAGAGGACGCGGTCCTTCGCACTGACCGAGAGATCGCCCTCCCTCGGGTCCTGGGGCAGATATCCGATCTCGCCGGTGTACTGCACCTCACCCGCGTACGGGTCGCCCTCCCCCGCCAGTACCCGCAGCGTGGTGGTCTTGCCCGCCCCGTTGCGCCCGACGAGGCCGATGCGGTCTCCCGGTTGCACACGCAGTGTGGTGTCGGACAGCAGGATGCGAGAACCGGCGCGCAGTTCGAGGCCGGTGGCCGTGATCACTTAAGAGACTCCGTGGTTTCGACGAGGTGGCCGGACAGGGCAGGACGGGGCGCGAGCGTGCGCCTACTCCAGTCGAACGACCACGGCACCCAGTGTAGGGGCGGCTGTCCAGTCGTTCTCCTCGGTGGTGTCGCCGGTCACCGTACGACGATCTCCACGGCTCGTGATCGCTCCGCCGCGTCGTCGAGCACCGTGCGGCGTGGTTCGACGACGTCCAGCACCCGGGGTTCGGCTTTGGCGAACACGGTGTCGAGCCTGCGGTCGGCGCGCAGTTCCTCCAGAGCCTTGCGGTCACCTCCGAGCACGACGGCATCGAGGTCGGTCACGCGCGAGCCGAGGATGTCCGCGGCGTCGTCGGCCGCCGCGCGTAATGCCTGCCTGGCCTGGCCGTCGCGGCGGCGGGCGAACCTCTGCTGGGACCAGCCTCCCGCGGCGCTGCGGCCGTGCACGAGGTGGCGGCCGGTGCGCGACACCGTGACCCGCCCGCCCTCAGCGACCCCCACGCTGTGTCCACCGAGCCGCACCAGCAGCAGGCCGATGCGCCGCGGGGTGAGCGCGTGATCGAGCAGCACACCGGCACAAAGCCCCTCCCCCTGGGTGCCGGCTTCGACGGCCAGCGGCTCGAACGGCACCGCGACCGTCGCGGTGACCCCGTTACCGCCGACGAACCGCACCTGCCTCGGATTGATCTCGGTGCGGGTCACCCCGTCATTGCGCTCCGCGAAGCGGTCGAGCCACCTGGCCAGCCGCTCCGGCTCCACCTCGACGACCGTGCCGCCGCCGGGTGCCTGCCGCTTCCGCACCATCCGCACTCCGATCCCCGCGCATCGTGATGCGTCGAAGCTACGCTTCCCGTATGAGCAGCAACGATCGACCCGGCGCCGCACACCGACAGGCTCGGTCCGTCGCACGAGAGCAGGTCGAAGGCGAGTCCGCCGAGGTGACCCGCAGCGCCAGGACCGGCCTCCCGGTGGTCGATCTCGGCACCGCCGTCACCCCGGACGACGTCCACTCGCTGGAGGACGAGCGGTGACGACGCCGCTGGACGCCAACCGCTGACCGCCTTGCGATGCCGCCGATCCCCACCACCACGGCGTCACCGCGCTAGAGCACCGACGGCTCCGACCAGGGCTGCTCCGACCGGCCCGAGATCGCGTCCAGCATGGCGGCGGCCTGCCGGTCGGTCAGCGAAGCCACGAAGTCGATCACCGCTCTGCCCCTGGCCAGAGCGCGCACGGCATCCGCGCCCCGCACCGGCTCACCTGTGGCGCCGACGAGAAGTTCGGGTGCCTCACCGGCGAGCGCGCCGTACTCGGCCTGCGCCAGCTCCACGAGATCGTGCAACCTGCGCGGCAACCGCGACACCTCCTCGCGATCGGTCAGCCACGCGTCGAGCGCGTCCACGAGCGCGACGATCAGACTCGCCTGCCCCCTCTGATGCAGCGCCAGATCGGGGCGCTGCAACACGAATCGCTTGTGGACGAACTTCAGCACCTGCACCTCGTGCCACTGCGCGACCTCCAGCGTCACGTGGCCGGTGCGCGGTGAGGGCGACGGCGTGACGACCACCCCACCGACCAGCCGCGCGGTCCAGCGTGCCGAGAACCGCGCCGTGGCCTGCTCGGCCTCCACCGAGCCGTCGAAGGGGATACCGAGCAGCTCGTCCACCAGCTCCGTCCTGACCCGGGCGACCGCGTCGGCGAACGCCCCCGCGTCGGCGATCCAGGCGTCCTTGACGTGCAGGCGGCGGCGCAGATGCTCCAGCGAGCGGCCCGGCTTGCGATGGTGGTCCACCAGCTCGGCCTCGGGCAGGGCGGCCAGCTCCGCCCTTCCCGACAGCCAGTGGCCCAGCTCCGCCGCCACCGAGGCGTGCTGCAGCACGCCGATGCGGTGGAAGTCCTGCAGGTCGTGGATGGCGTAGGCGATGTCGTCGGCGAGGTCCATGACCGACGCCTCCACCGTCTGCTGCCAGTAGTCGATCCTGCCGGCGAACGGGGCCCGGCACGCTTCCAGCTCGCCCAGTTCGGTGGAGTAGGCGGAAAACTTGGCCGAACCCGAACCGGGAGCGTGCGGCGGCTCGGCCGCTCCGCGCGGTGGCACGGGCAGCTCGCTGGGATGTGGCTTCGGGCGATGCAGCCTCGCCCACGGGTATTTCAGCAGCGACGCGCGGGTCGCCGCCGTGAGGTTCAGCCCGCGGGGGACCGGGCCGCCCACCTCCGTGGTGGTGACGATCCGGAACGTCTGCGCGTTGCCCTCGAACCCGTCGGCGAGGCCGTAGCGGTGGCGGGCGATGCGGTCGAGTACCTGTTCCCCGAGGTGGCCGAACGGGGGATGACCGAGGTCGTGCCCGAGCGCGGCGGCCTCGGCCACGTCGGGATCGCAGCCACCGAGGTCGGCGACGAGCGCGGCGACGCCGGGTTCCGAGCGGATGCGCTCCGCGATCGACCGCGCCACCTGAGCCACCTTGAGACTGTGGGTGAGGCGGTTGTGCAGCAACGCGGAGCCACTCGCGCTGACCACCTGCGTCACCCCGGCCAGCCGCGCGAAGTACGGGGAAGCCACCAGCCGGTCGCGGTCGGCCCGGAACGGGCTGGAGGACAGTTCGGCGAATCCTCCCGATTCCGCCCCCTCGTCCCGGCGCCGGGCTCGGGGGTCACGCTGAGGAACCTCGCTCACCATGCCCACACCGTACGGGACACCCCCGCCGCACCGGCCGACGTCACCGGCGATCGCCCGGCGAGACGAACCCCGATTCGAACGCCGCGATCACCGCCTGGGTGCGGTCGCGGGCCCCGAGTTTGGCGAGCACGTTGCCGACGTAGGTCTTCACCGTCTCGACCCCGAGGAACAACTCGCCCGCGATCTCGGCGTTGGACAGCCCCGCCGCCATCAACCGCAGCACCTGCTGTTCCCTCTCGGTGAGCCTCGCCTCCGCGAGGCGCGACCCGGTGGCGGGATGCCGCGCGGCCATCCGCCGCAGCGCCGACGGGTACAGCAGCGAGTCGCCTGCGCACACCGTCCGCACCGCCGCGACGAGTTCCTCCGGCCGCGCCCGCTTGAGCACGAAGCCGCTGGCACCCGCGCGCAGCGCCGAGTACACGTAGTCGTCGTTGTCGAACGTCGTCACCACGATGATCTTCGGTGGTTCCGGTACGCAGGCCAGCACATGTCTCGTGGCCGCGATGCCGTCAACGGACGGCATCCGCACATCCATGAGCACGACATCGGGTCGCACCCGGCGCACCAGGTCGGCGACCTCGGCACCGTCGGCGGCCTCACCCACCACGGCGAGATCGTCCTCCGACTCCAGGATCGCCCGCAGCCCCGTCCTGATGAGGGGTTCGTCGTCCACGAGCACGACACCGATCCGGCGCGTCACGACGTCGTCCTTCCCGTGGGAAGCCGCACCTCGACCACCCAGTCGTCCTCGTCCCGGCCTGCTTGGAACGTCCCCCCGAGCACATCGACGCGCTCCCTCATCCCCCGCAGTCCTCTCCCGCCCCGCTCTCCTCGCGCCCGGCCGGGGCCGTCGATCCGGTTACGCACACTGATCGTGACAGCCGGGCCTGCGACCTCGACCCGCACGGTCACCGGCACCATACCGGCGTGGCGCACGGCGTTCGTGAGACATTCCTGCACGATCCGGTACGCCTCCCTGGACACCACGGGCGCGACCGCGTCCGGATCACCGCGCACGTCGGCATCGACCAACACCCCCGCGAGCCTGGTGGCCGACAGCAGCGAGGGCAGGTCGGCGAGCCCCGCCCTCGGTGCCCTCGGCACCGCCTCTCCGTCCTCCCGCAGAAGACCCAGCACGTGATCGAGGTCGTCGAGGGCTGCCCTGGCCGCCGCTTCGATCGCCTCCAGCGCCTGTTCGGACGCGCCCGTGTCACGGCGCAGCAGCCGCCGTGCCGCCCCGGCCTGCACGGCCACGATACTCAGCGCGTGCCCCACGGAGTCGTGCAGTTCGCGGGCGAGCCGCGTGCGTTCACGCAACTGATCGGCGCGGCGTTCCAGGCGGGCGATCCGGTCGGCGACGCTCGGCCCGAGCAGAGCGACCGCCATCCGCCGGAACACCGACCCCGACAACGCCACCACGGGAACGAACGCCAATGTCGCCCCCACCGCGAGCCCCGGCAGCCACGCGCTCGCCCAGCCCTGCGGCACAGGGGTGGGACCGCCGGCGCCGAGAGCCAGCTCCCCCGTGAACGGCGCCGAGATCGTCAGCGCCACGAGCACGGGGAGGGCAAGGCTCAGCGTGCTCAGTACTCCGCCGGTGAGGACGTGCGCGGCGAACATCACCGCTGAACGCAACCGCACCGACCAGTCGCCCGTCGCGCCGAACTCGGCGTCCGGCACAGGGTCGTCGAGCAGTTCCCGCACCGCTGCGCCCTCCAGCACCCGCACGGCAGGCAGGAACGCCACCGCGACCAGCACCAGCGCCGCCGCGCTGCCCCCGATGAGCAGCGCACCCCACAGCGTCGAGGCCCACGGCACGACCGACGGCACCAGCACCGCCCCGAACAACAGAAACGGCACGAACAGCGCGCCACCGAGGATGAAGTACACCCACCGGCGGTAGGTCGCGGGCCGCGTGAACGGCCCCAGCGCCCACCGTGTCATACGGCCAGCCTGCCAGATCATCGCATCTCCCCCGCCGTGTCCCCGCCACACTCGGCGTCCACACACAGGCGCGTTCACCGCAGCGGACACTCCGGCACTGCCTTGCGGCACAGTGGCCCGTCCGGCTCGCGACACCCAGGCGACGCCTCGCCGCAGCGGGAGGACCCAACCCTGCACCTGCGCGACTCCGGGTTCCCGCCGAACGGGCTTTCCGTGCCGGGTGAAGCGTTGCTGGTGATCGAACGCGAGCTCCTACAGCGGCGTTCCGGCATCGGTGATGTAGCCCCGCACGCCGCGTCGGCCACGGGACTCCGTGGGACGTGACGTTTCCCCCGCGCGTGGGCTGGTCCGGCCACAGCCTGCGCGCGTGATCACCGTTCACGGCGTGTTCGACCCCGTCCGGTAAGGTCGGCGCCCTCGTCAGCCACTGCTGCCGTGTTCCCGTTGTACTGCTGCCCGTCCCGGGTCCGATCGTCAGGGTCGTCGATGTCCTCGGTACTGCTCGGTGTTCTGAGCCTCCCGCTCTACCTGCTGATGTTGTGGCCGCTGGTGGCCGCGTCCCGGAGAGTGCTCGGCGTGCCCATCGGCACGCTCCGTGCCTTCGCCGGTGCGATCTTCGGCTGGACCATCGCGGGCCTTGTCGTGTCGAACCTGCCGCCGTTCTCGGAACTCACCGACGTGCAACGCACCGAACCGGGGGCCGCGTTCTGGCTGCTCGTCCCTGTAGCCGGTGTGTCGTTCCTCGCCACCCTGGTCTTCCTGTTCGTCGCCGAGGTGGCGTTTCCCAGCGGCTCCGGACTCGGTCCCCTCGGAAGGCTCCGTTCGCTGCGACGGCGCATCGGCAGAACCCGCCGATACTCGCGGATCACGGCCATCGCCGTCCGCCACGGGCTCGGCCCCTACCTCGCGGGACGCCGCTCCGGCCACGACACCGACATCCGGCGGGCCACTCTCGCGCGGTCGCTGCGCCGCGCTCTCGAAGAAGCCGGGGTCACGTTCGTCAAGCTCGGACAGGTGCTGTCCACCCGCACCGACCTGCTGCCCGCCGTGTTCATCGACGAGTTGAGCCGCCTGCAGAGCCAGGTCGCGCCCGCCCCGCAAGCCGAGATCGATCGCGTGCTGAGCGCCGAACTCGGAAGGCCCGCATGCGAGGTGTTCGCCGAATTCGACCCCGAACCGCTCGCGGCGGCCTCCATCGCGCAGGTGTACCGCGCCCGCCTGCACAGCGGTGAGGAGGTGGTGGTCAAGGTGCAGCGCCCCGACATCCGGGACAGGGTCGAGCGGGACATCGACATCGTGAACCAGCTCGCGAGAACCCTGCACCGGAGGGCAGCCTGGGCGCGCGGCCTCGGCGTGCTCGACCTCGCCGACGGCTTCACCGCCGCCCTGTCGGAGGAACTCGACTTCCGCATCGAGGCCCGCAACGCCGACGCCGTCGCGCACGCCGCCGCGACCAGCGGGTCCAGCGGGTCCAGCACAGCCACGCCGATGGTGCGCATTCCCCGGGCTCACCCCGAATGGACGACGGAACGCGTTCTCGTCATGGAACGGCTCGACGGCACGCCGGTGTCCCAGGCCCGCCTTCCCGAGGACGAGGACGTGCGCCGCGAGCTGGCCACCGGGCTGCTGACCTGTCTGCTACGCCAGATCCTCGACCACGGCACGTTCCACGCCGACCCGCACCCTGGCAACGTTCTCCTCCACGACGGCACCACGCTCGGCCTGCTCGACTTCGGTTCGGTCGGGCGGCTCGACCTCGGCCTTCGCGAAGGTCTGCGGTCGCTGTTCGTCGCCGTCGATCGCGGTGACCCTGCCGCGTTGCGCGACAGCCTGCTGATCGTTCTGGACCACCCCGACGACCTCGACGAGCAACGCCTCGAACGCGCGCTCGGCGGGCTCCTCGCCCGGCACCTGCACAGCAGCGGCGGCCCCGACGCCGCGTTGTTCGCCGATCTGTTCCGGCTCGTCGCCGACTTCCAGCTGTCCGTTCCGGCTCCGATCGCGGCGGTGTTCCGTGCCCTCGCGACCCTGGAAGGCACCCTCGCGGCCCTCGCGCCGGGGTTCGACCTGGTCGGAGCGACACGGGAGTTCGCGGCGGCCGAGATCGACGCCCGGTTGCGGCCCACCTCGGTGAAGGACGCCGTCACGAGCGAACTGCTCAGCGTGCTGCCGTTGCTGCGGCGGCTCCCCCGCAGGGTGGATCGCATCACGAACGCGCTGGAGCAGGGCAGGCTGTCGGTGAACGTGCGCCTGCTGGCGGACTCCCGCGACCGCCGTCAGATCTCGCGGTGGCTGCACGAGGTTCTGCTCGCGTTCCTCGGTGCGGCGACCGGGCTCATGGCCGTGCTGCTGCTCACCGGCGGTGGAGGTCCGACGGTGCTACCTGACGTGACCCTGCACCAGCTTCTCGGCTACAACCTGCTGGTCGTCAGCGCTCTCGTGGGGCTGCGTCTGCTGTTCCTCGCGTTCCGCGCGCAGCATGACGACCTGGACGAGCCCTGACTCACCGGTCGTGCCGTCCCTGAACTGCCAACACCTGTACACAAACTGCGGACACGCCGATGCTCCGGCGTGTCCGCAGTTCTCGTACGGGTCTTTGCAGTTGTCGCACGGGTGCTGGCAATCCTTGTACGGTCCTTGGCAGTTCTCGTACGGATGCCCGCTTTTCAGCGAGGGGTCAGACCGTGAAGCCGAGTGCCCTCAACTGCTCACGGCCGTCCTCGGTGATCTTCTCGGGGCCCCACGGCGGCATCCAGACCCAGTTGATCCGGAAGTCCTTCACCACGCCCGTCGCGCCGGTGAGCACCGACGCGGTCTGATCCTCGATGACGTCGGTCAGCGGGCACGCCGCCGACGTCAGCGTCATGTCGATGGTGGCCGTGTTCTCCTCGTCAACGCGGATGTCGTAGACGAGTCCCAGATCGACGACGTTGATGCCCAGTTCGGGATCGACGACGTCGCGCATGGCCTCCTCGATGTCCTCGATTTTGGCCACGTCACCGCTGGGGGCCTGCTGCGCCTGCTCAGGCAGGTCAGCCGCCGTGCGGCCCTCGCGGTGGCCTGCCGTCTCGGTCTCGCTCATCGTGCTCCCACCTCATTGATCGACGTCCTGCCCACAGCGTCCTTGAAGGCCATCCAGCCGAGCAACGCGCACTTCACCCGAGCCGGGTACTTCGCGACACCGGTGAACGCGACAGCATCCTCCAGCACGTCCTCGTCGGGCTCCGCCTCACCCCGGCTCTGCATGAGCTGGGAGAACGCCTCCAGCTTCGCGAGAGCCTCGTCGAGCGGGCGACCGACGACGAGGTCCGTCATCACCGACGTCGAGGCCTGGCTGATCGAGCAGCCCTGGCCTTCGTACGACACGTCGGCGACCACATCGCCTTCCAGCCGAACCCGCAACGTCACCTCGTCACCGCAGGTAGGGTTCACCTGGAACGACTCGGCATCATACGGTTCGCGCAGACCGCGCCCGTGCGGGTTCTTGTAGTGATCCAGGATGATCTCCTGGTACATGGATTCAAGATCCATCACGCAGCTCCCCCCACACCGAAGAACCGCTGAGCCTCGCGCACGCCCTCGACGAGAACATCCACTTCGGACAGTTCATTGTAGAGGTAGAACGACGCCCTCGCCGTGGCCGGGATACCGCACGACCGATGCAACGGCCACGCGCAGTGGTGACCGACCCGCACGGCGATCCCAAGGCTGTCGAGCACCTGACCCACGTCGTGCGGGTGCACACCGTCCACCACGAACGCCACGGTGGCACCCCGGTCCACAGTGTCCTGCGGACCGATCACCCGCACGCCGGGCAGGGACTTCAACCCCTCGATCGCCCGCTCCGCGAGCAGGTGCTCGTGAGCGGCGATGCGGTCCATGCCGATGGCGTTCAAATAGTCCACGGCGGCCCCGAGTCCCACCGCCTGCGAGGTCATCGGCACACCGGCCTCGAACCGCTGCGGCGGCGGCGCGAACGTCGATTCCTCCATCCGCACCAGCTCGATCATCGACCCGCCGGTGAGGAACGGCGGCATGGCCTCCAGGAGCTCCCTGCGGCCGTACAGCACACCGATGCCGGAAGGGCCGAGCATCTTGTGTCCCGAGAACACCGCGAAATCGACGCCCAGCTCGGCGAAGTCCACGGCGAAATGCGGCACCGACTGGCAGGCGTCGAGCACCACCAGCGCACCCACCTCGTGGGCCTTGCGCACCAGCGTCTCGACGGGGTTGATCGTGCCGAGGACGTTGGACTGGTGCGCGAACGCCACCACCCTGGTCCTCTCGGTGATCAGCTCGTCGAGCCGCGACAGGTCGAGCCTGCCGTCCGGCGTGACCCCGAACCAGCGCAACGTGGCCCCCGTGCGGCGGCACAGCTGCTGCCACGGCACCAGGTTGGCGTGGTGCTCCATCTCGGTGACCACGATCTCGTCACCGGGCTTGATGGTGAAGCGCTCCGCCCCGGGGCCCGCCGTCGCCGCGTTGCTCATGGCGTAGGCGACGAGGTTGATGCCCTCGGTGGCGTTCTTCGTGAACACCACCTCGCCCGGCGAGACACCCACGAACGTGGCGATCTTCGCCCGCGCGTCCTCGTAGGCGTCGGTCGCCTCCTCCGACAGCTGGTGCGCACCCCGGTGCACGGCCGCGTTCGACGTCTCGACGAACCGCCGCTCCGCGTCGAGCACCTGCGCCGGGCGCTGCGAGGTGGCACCGGAGTCCAGGTAGACGAGCCGCTTGCCGTCACGCACGGTGCGGGACAGGATCGGGAAGTCGGCGCGCACCGCCGTGACATCAAGGGGTCGCGAGTCCATGGTGGTCATCGCGCCAACTCCTTTCGACGTTCCCCGCCTACCCGCTCAGACCGCTGCCTTGGCAGCATCAGCCGGGTTGCCTGCGGTGTACTTGACGTACCCGTTCTCCTCCAGCTCGTCGGCCAGCTCCTTGCCACCGGATTCGACGATCCTCCCGCCCGCGAACACGTGCACGAAGTCGGGGTGGATGTGCTTGAGAATGCGCGTGTAGTGCGTGATCAGCATGACGCCGACCTCGTTGGCAGTCTTGTACTCGTTGACCGCGTCCGACACCACGCGCAGGGCATCGACGTCGAGACCCGAGTCGGTCTCGTCGAGCACCGCGATCTTCGGCTTCAGCAGGGAGAGCTGAAGGATCTCGTGGCGCTTCTTCTCACCGCCGGAGAAACCCTCGTTGACACTGCGCTCGGCGAACTCGGGCGCGATGTCGAGCTTGCCCATCTCCTCCTTGACTTCCTTCACCCAGTGGCGCAGCTTCGGCGCCTCGCCGCGGACCGCGGTGGCCGCCGAGCGCAGGAAGTTCGACATCGACACGCCCGGCACCTCGACGGGGTACTGCATCGCGAGGAACAGCCCGGCCCGAGCGCGTTCGTCCACGCTCATGTCGAGGACGTTCTCGCCGTCGAGCAGCACCTCACCCGAGGTCACCTCGTACTTCGGGTGCCCGGCGATGGCGTAGGAGAGGGTGGACTTGCCCGAGCCGTTGGGACCCATGATCGCGTGGGTCTCGCCCGAGCGGATCGTCAGGTTGACGCCCTTGAGGATCTCCTTGTTGCCCTCGTCGGTGACGACGTCGGCCCGCAGATCCTTGATTTCCAGTGTGGCCATGCCTTCTCTTCGATCTTTCCGTGAGTCTTCGTGAGCGTGGTCAGCTTCGGTGGTGCCGGGCCTTCTCAGGCGCCGATGGCCTGGAGTTCCTCCTCGATCGCGGCCTCGAGACGCTCACGCACCTCGGGGACGTCGATCTTCATGAGGATCTCGTGGAAGAACCCGCGGACGACGAGCCTGCGAGCCTGCTCCTCCGCGATACCTCGCGACTGCAGGTAGAACAACTGCTCGTCGTCGAACCTTCCCGTGGCGCTGGCGTGCCCGGCGCCCTCGATCTCGCCCGTCTCGATCTCCAGGTTCGGCACCGAGTCGGCGCGGGCGCCCTGCGTGAGAACGAGGTTGCGGTTCAGCTCGAACGTCTCCGTGCCCTCCGCCGCGGCCCTGATGAGCACGTCGCCGATCCACACCGAGTGCGCGCCCTCGCCCTGGAGCGCGCCCTTGTAGAGCACGTTCGACTTGCAGTGCGGCACGGCGTGATCGACGAAGAGGCGGTGTTCCTGGTGCTGTCCGGCATCGGCGAAGTTCAGCCCGAGCATCTCCACGCTGCCGCCGGGGGCGGAGAACGTGGCCGTGGGGCTCACCCGCACCAGGTCGCCGCCCAGTGTGACGACGATGTGCTTCAGCGTGGCGTCCCTGCCGAGCTTCAGGTGCTGCTCGGACACGTGCACGGCGTCGTCGGCCCAGTCCTGGACGCTGACGACGGTGAGGTTCGCGCCGTCACCGATGACGAACTCGACGTTGTCGGCGTAGGTTCCCGACCCGACGTGGTCGAGCACGACCACGGCCTCCGCGAACCGCTCCGCCCTCACCTGCACGTGACCGTAGGCGGTCTTGCCCTCACCCGGCCCCGTCAGCCTGACAAGCGTGCGGGACGACGCCTTCGTCTCCTTGGGCACGGTGATCAGCGTGGCCTTCTCGAAGGACGAGTACGCCTGCGCCGCGATCCGGTCGCTCGGCACACCGGCCTCGCCGAGCCGGGCGTCGTCCCGCGCGACCGTCTCCACGGTGACCTCGGGCGCGGCCTCGGCGTCGAGCGTGACCTCGCCGGTGGCCTGCGCGGAACCGTCGTGCAGGCCACGCAGCCGCTTCATCGGCGTGAATCGCCAGTTCTCCTCGCGCCCGCCGGGAACCTCGAACGCCTTGACGTCGTAGGAGGTGAATCGCTCTCCGCGCGACAGTGCCGGCACCACGGCTTCCGCAGCCGCGGCCGTGGCACCGGCGTTGTTCTCGGCCACTGTCATCTCAGCCGACGCTTCCTTCCATCTGCAGTTCGATCAAGCGGTTGAGCTCCAGCGCGTACTCCATGGGCAGCTCACGCGCGATGGGCTCCACGAAGCCGCGCACCACCATGGCCATCGCCTCTTCCTCGGTGAGGCCGCGCGACATCAGGTAGAACAGCTGGTCCTCGCTGACCTTCGACACCGTGGCCTCGTGCCCCATGGAGACGTCGTCGTTGCGGATATCGACGTAGGGGTAGGTGTCCGACCGCGAGATCGTGTCCACCAGCAGCGCGTCGCACACCACGCTGGAGCGCGAGTTGTACGCCCGCTTGGCGACCTTGACCAGACCGCGGTACGACGTGCGGCCACCCCCGCGCGCCACCGACTTCGACACGATGGTCGAGGACGTGTGCGGGGCGAGGTGTTCCATTTTGGCGCCCGCGTCCTGGTGCTGGCCCTCGCCCGCGAAAGCCACGGAGAGAACCTCGCCCTTGGCGTGCTCACCCATGAGGAACACCGACGGGTACTTCATCGTCACCTTGGAGCCGATGTTGCCGTCGATCCACTCCATGGTGGCGCCCTCTTCGGCCTTGGCGCGCTTGGTGACCAGGTTGTAGACGTTGTTCGACCAGTTCTGGATCGTCGTGTAGCGGCACCGGCCGCCCTTCTTCACGATGATCTCCACCACGGCCGAGTGCAGCGAGTCGGACTTGTAGATCGGTGCCGTACAGCCCTCGACGTAGTGCACGTACGCGCCCTCATCGACGATGATCAGCGTCCGCTCGAACTGGCCCATGTTCTCCGTGTTGATGCGGAAGTAGGCCTGGAGCGGGATGTCCACGTGCACGCCTGGCGGCACGTAGATGAACGACCCTCCGGACCACACGGCCGTGTTCAGCGCGGAGAACTTGTTGTCACCGGCGGGGATGACGGAGCCGAAGTACTCCTTGAACAGCTCGGGGTGCTCGCGCAGGGCCGTGTCGGTGTCGAGGAACAGGACGCCCTGCTTCTCCAGGTCCTCGCGGATCTGGTGGTAGACGACCTCCGACTCGTACTGAGCGGCCACACCCGCGATGAGGCGCTGCTTCTCGGCCTCGGGGATGCCGAGCTTGTCATAGGTGTTCTTGATGTCGGCAGGCAGCTCGTCCCAGCTCGTCGCCTGCTTCTCCGTGGAGCGCACGAAGTACTTGATGTTGTCGAAGTCGATCCCCGACAGGTCGGCGCCCCAGTTCGGCATCGGCTTGCGTTCGAACAGCCTCAGCGCCTTCAGTCGCGTCTCGCGCATCCACTCCGGCTCGGACTTCTTCTCGGAGATGTCGATGACGACATCCTCGTTCAGTCCGCGACGGGCGCTCGCGCCCGCGGTGTCCGGGTCGGCCCAGCCGAAGGCGTACTTGCCAAGCGACTCGATGGTCTCTTCCTGGCTCAACGGCTCGGTGGTGGGATTGCGCTGCTCGGCAGCGGCAGTCATGCGGTAGTCCCTCCGTTCGGAGTTGCACTGTCGATGTCCTGCTGCTCGGCGGTGTCACCCGCGAGCGGCGGAAACCGACGTCTCCCTTCACTACCCACCGGCTCGGCGGGTACGTGCGTGGTGCACGCGGCGTCGCCGCGCGCAATAGTCGCCAGCCGCTGCACATGGGTGCCGAGCAGCTCGGCGAACGCCTCGGTCTCCGCCTCGCACAGCTGCGGGAACTCAGCTGCGACGTGCGCGACCGGGCAGTGGTGCTGGCACAGTTGGGCACCGTGCGCGCCGGGGGCCGAACCCGGCGTCGCCACCGTGCGGGTCGATGCGGCGTAGCCTTCCCTGGTCAAGGCTCCCGCGAGCGCCTCGGCCCTCGTTGCGGCATCGGAGTGCCGGGTCACGGCCTCGCGGTAGGGACCGACCAGCGCCGAGACGCGGCGTTCGGCGAACGCCTTCACGGCCTGTTCCCCCGCGTGCTCCGCCAGAAACCGGATGGCCGACACGGCGAGGTCGTCGTAGGCGTGCCCGAACCTGGCTCTACCCTGCTCGGTGAGCAGGAACAGCTTGGCAGGCCGCCCCCTGCCACGGCGGCCACGGCGGGGCGCCTGCCGGGTCTGTGCCTCGTTGTCGGCCACCAGCGCGTCGAGATGCCTGCGCACCGCGGTGGCGCTGATGCCCAACTGCTCGGCGACGGCCGCAGCGGGAAGGGGCCCCTGTTCGAGCAGGAGCCGGGCGACCTCGTTGCGGGTCCTGCCCTCCGAAGGGGAAGGCTGCTCCGGCGCCGGGTGCGGCTCGGTGACCGGGACCAGCGACGACGTGGACGGTGTGGACGACGTGGACGACGTGGACGACGTGGACGACATCGAAGGCTTCAAGGACGCAGAGGACTGCGACACGGCTGGCAGCGCACCGCCACCGTGCCGGTCGAACGTCCCCTGCTTTTTCACAACATAAGTGTGTCGTATTTCAGGGGCCGGGGCAAAGGTGGCCCCGAAACCGAGTGACCGGACTCACGCGACGGCGGGAGCCGATACCCTCGGCCCGTGGTTTTGGGCAAGGGCGGGATCAAGGCGCGACCATCGGCGGACCCCGGCGGGATGGACCCCCTCGACGCCGAAGAGACCCGCGCGCTCGCGGTGACGCGCCGCTTCGGCATCGTCGGGGCGCTGTTGCTGGCATTCGGGTCTCTCGGCGCGGGTGCCGCACCGATCATCAACCCCGTGCTGGAGATCCCCGTCCTCCGGTTGTTCACCCGCATTCCCACCGTGTCGGTCGCGATCGCATTCACCGGCATGGGAATGATGGTGCTCGCCTGGCTGTGGCTCGGCAGGTTCGCACGGCCCGGCCGCGACCGGATCGCGAGCCAGGGGCAGGTGCTGCGCACCCTCGTCACCTGGACGCTGCCGCTGCTGGTCATCCCGCCGCTGTTCTCCCGCGACGTGTACAGCTACCTCGCGCAGAGCGAGATCGTGCGGCGCGGTTTCGACCCCTACGCGCTGGGCCCCGCCGAGGCTCTCGGTGTCGCCGATCCGTTCACCGCAGGCGTGTCGAACATGTGGCGCGACACCCCCGCGCCCTACGGCCCGCTGTTCCTCGAGATCGGCAGCTGGCTCGGCGGCATCGGCGGCACCAACGTGGCCGTCGGTGTCCTCCTTCAACGCCTGGTGGCCCTCGCGGGCTTCGGACTCATCGTGTGGGCGCTGCCCAGACTCGCGCGCCGGTACGGCGTGGCGCCCGGCACCGCCCTGTGGCTCGGCGCGGCGAACCCCCTCGTGCTCTTCCACCTGGTGGCCGGCGCGCACAACGAGGCACTCGGCATCGGGCTGATGCTCGCGGGCCTGGAGCTCGGCATGCGGAGGCTCACCGTCCGCGTCAAGGGCGAACCCTCTCCACCTTGGCGCCGAGGGGAGATCGTCTTCATCGTGCTCGGCGCCGTGGTGATCTCACTCGCGGCGATGGTGAAGATCCACGCCATCGTGGCGCTCGGGTTCTTCGGCGTCATGATCGCCAGGCGAGCGCGGGGCCGGTTCACCGACCTCGCCGCGGCCGCGGCGCTCATGCTCGTGGTCTTCGTGGCCGTCACCCTCGCCGTCGGGTTCGGCACCGGACTCGGTTTCGGCTGGATCGGTGCCCTCGAAACACCGTCGAAGGTCTGGAGCTGGCTGTCCCCCGTCGCCGAGCTCGGCCAGCTCGGCGGCATCCTCGGCGTCGTGCTCGGCCTCGGCAACCACACCGGGTCGATCATCACGATCCTCGGCCTGCTCGGCTACGGCGTCGCAGGCGCGGTCACGCTCAAGTTCCTGTGGGACAGCTTCCACTGGCGTTACCGGCCGATCATCGGACTCGGCGTCTCGCTCGGGGCATTCATGATGCTGCACGTGTCCATGCAGCCGTGGTGGCTGTTGTGGGCCGTGATCCCGCTCGCCGCCGCGGCAGGCACATCCAGGTTCCGCAACGCCGCCACCGCCGTGAGCGCGGCACTCGCCCTGCTCATCCCGCCGACGGGAAGCCCGTTCGACAACCGGTCGTACATCCTCCATCAGGCGTTCGTGGCCGCGCTGATCGTCGTCGCGCTCATGGTGCTGATCGTGTGGCGCCGCACACCGATGCTCCTGCGCCGCCCGGGAAACACCGTCCGGCCCGGACGTGCGGGTCGCCCGACGGCCGGGTCCTGAGCGGCCCGCTCTACCCTTGTCAGTCGTGAACGCAACGGCCGTCGAAATCACCGGACTGGTGAAGCGGTTCGGTGCCGTCACGGCCGTGGCCGGCCTCGACCTGACGATGCCCCGCGCCTCAGTACTGGCCCTGCTCGGACCCAACGGTGCGGGTAAGACGACCACCGTCGAGATCTGTGAGGGATTCCAGCGCCCTGACGAAGGAACGATCCGCGTGCTCGGGCTCGACCCCGCCCGCGACGGAGCCGCACTGCGCCCCCGCATCGGCGTCATGCCGCAGGGCGGCGGCGCCTACCCCGGAGTGCGGGCCGCGGACATGCTGCGGCTGGTGGCCTCGTGCGCCGCGAACCCCCTCGACCCCGAGTGGCTGCTCGACGTCCTCGGCCTCGCACCGGTGCGCCGGACTCCCTTCAAACGCCTCTCCGGCGGGCAGCAACAACGCCTCTCGCTCGCGTGCGCCCTGGTGGGGCGCCCCGAACTCGTGTTCCTGGACGAACCGACCGCAGGCATGGACCCCCAGGCCCGCCGCCTGGTGTGGGAGCTGCTCGCCGCCCTGCGCGACGACGGGGTGAGCGTGCTGCTCACCACACACGTCATGGAGGAGGCGGAAGCGCTCGCCGACACGGTGGTCATCGTCGATCGCGGCAGGGTCATCGCCGAGGGCTCACCCAGCGACCTCACGGCGGAGCACGCCGACGACGCGCAACTGCGGTTCAAGGCGAGACCGGGCCTCGACACCGGCCTGCTCGCCGCCGCACTCCCCGAGGGTTACCTCGTGACGGAGTCCTCGCCCGGCGCCTACCGGGTGTGCGGCGCGGTCGATCCGCAGGTGGTCTCCGCAGTCACGTCGTGGTGCGCCCAGCAGGGTGTCCTCGCGGAGGAACTGCACGTCGGCAGGCGCGATCTCGAAGAGGTCTTCCTCGAACTGACCGGACGGGAGCTTCGCGCGTGACCACCTCGCCCACAGCGGGCCGACCACGTTTCGAACCCGGCACGTTCGCCCCCGCACCCGGACGCGGGAAGGCCGGGACGATGCTGTTCACGCACGCCCGCACCGAGATCGGTCTGACCCTGCGCCACGGCGAGCAGATCCTGCTCACGCTGCTCATCCCGCTGGCCCTGCTCGTCGGCATGAGCCTGCTCGACGTCGTGCCCGTTCCGGACGGCGTCGAACACCGCATCGACTGGGTGACGCCACGCATCCTCGCGCTCGCCGTGATGTCGTCGGCCTTCACGGGACAGGCCATCGCCCTCGGCTTCGACCGCCGTTACGGCGTGTTGAAGCGGCTCGCGGCCACCGCGCTGCCGCGCTGGCTGCTCGTGCTCGGCAAACTCGTCGCAGCCCTCGTCGTCGTGGCCGTCCAGGTCGTGGTGCTCGGTGGGGTGGCCGCGGCGCTCGGCTGGTCGCCCAGCCCTGCCGGGCTCGCCGCCGCTCTCGTGTATCTCGTGGCGGGCACGGTGGCCTTCGGGGCGCTCGGTGTCCTCCTCGGCGGTGCACTGCGGGCTGAGACGGTTCTCGCGCTGGCCAACATCGTGTGGTTCGCGCTGCTGCTCGCGGGCGGCATCGTGCTCGGCACCGACGCCCTTCCCGGATTCCTCGCCTCGGTCGTGCCCTACCTGCCCTCCGGTGCGCTGGCGGAGGGCCTCACCACCGCTCTCACCGACGGCGTGCCGTCCTGGACCCCCGTCGCCGTCCTCGCGGCGTGGGCCGCCGCGGCCACGGCACTAGCCACCCGCACCACGAAACTGACCTGACCCGTCCCCTGCACGGGTGTTGGCACCTCCTGCACCCGTGTTGGCACTCCCCGCACGCGCGTCCCCCTGTGCGTGTGTGCTCCGTGATGCAGATCGAGGACATACCTGCGCCACCTGCGGACGCCCGTACAGCAAGTGCGGACACCTGTACGGCAAGTGCAGACATCCGTACGGCAAGTGCGGACACGCGTGCGACAAGTGCGGACACGCCGGGAATGCCTGGTCCTTGACCACCCACCGGGACTCCCTACACGCGGTAGTAATACCCTTGGCCCGTGCAGTTGTCTTCGCTCGTCGGTCGCCTGCCGTACCCGTCGCAGAGCCTGCAACGTGGCCTCGCCATCGCCGCGATCGTCACGCAGGCCGGCATCGGCGTCACCGGTTCCATCGTCAGGGTGACCGGGTCAGGACTCGGCTGCCCCACCTGGCCTCAGTGCTTCCCCGGCAGCATGGTGCCGGTCGAACATCCCGAGTACGCCACGCTCAATCAGTGGATCGAGTACGGCAACCGGCTTCTGACGATCGTCGTGGTGTTCGTCGCGGCTCTGGCCGTGCTGGCGGCCTGGCGGGTCTACCTCGATCACCCCAGCCGCAAGCGGCTGGTGCGGCTCGCCTGGGTCTTGCCTGCCGGTGTCGTCGCGCAGGCCGTGATCGGGGGTATCACGGTGCTCGCCGACCTGCTGTGGTGGACCGTGGCACTGCACTTCCTCCCCTCCACCGTGCTGGTATGGATGGCCGTCGTGCTCCTGCGCGCGTTCAACGAGGGCGACGAGCCACCGAGGTGGCGCATCCCTCGCGCGAGCCGCCCCGTGTTCTCCGCGCTCGTGGTCGCACTGGCCGGCCTCATCATGGCGGGCACCGTGGTCACCGGCGCGGGCCCGCACGGTGGCGACCCCGATGTCGAGCGGTTCGACGCCCCGATCGAAACTCTCGCGGAGATCCACGTCGGATTCCTCGTGGCGTTCCTCGCGCTGCTCGCGGTGCTCGGTGTGCAGTGGTACAGGGCGCGCGCCGAGAAGGCCCTCGGGAAGGCACTGTGGACGCGCTACGCCGCCGTCTGGGCCGTCTCGCTCGCCCAGGGACTCCTTGGCAGCATCCAGTACCGGCTCGGCATCCCGGAGGCTCTCGTGTCGCTGCACGTCCTCGGTTCGATGCTGGTCATCATCGCCACGGCCGCTCTGTGGTGTGCCGCGCGCGACCGTGGGCCCGTCGTGAGTGCCGCACCGGCAGGTGAGAGCGCCACCGTCCACGCGGCCTGATCTCCCTCGCCGAACCGGGAATCCCGCACGACGCCGTGAACACCTCCTCGCGCGACGACGTCGTATGCGATCGCCGCTACGCTGTGCTGGACTGAGTTCGGGAATCCCTTTTCTGCCCGTTCTCCCATTCCGCATGCGAGGTCACAGGAACACGATGAGCAGCAGCACCGTACAGAAGTCCGACCACCAACCCGGACCGAAACCCCTTGTCGGACACGAACGCTCCACCGCACAGATGATCGTGCTCAAGGCGTTCCTGTTGATCCCGTTCGTCGCGCTGGTCGTGGCGATCCCCTTCGCCTGGGGGTGGGGACTGACGTGGGTGGATCTCATCCTCGCCGCCGTCTTCTACACCGTCGGCACGCTCGGTGTCACTGTCGGCTACCACCGGTACTTCACTCACGGCGCCTTCAAGACCAACCGTCCGCTGCGTATCGCGCTCGCCATCACCGGCAGCATGGCCGTGCAGGGCTCCGTGATTTTCTGGGTCGCCAGCCACCGCAGGCACCACGCCTTCGCCGACAAGGAGGGCGACCCACACTCGCCGTGGTTGTTCGGCACGTCGCCCCTGGCTCTGCTGCGCGGTTTCTGGCACGCGCACATGGGCTGGATGTTCAAGCGTGAGGTCACCAACTACGAGCGGTTCGCCCCCGACCTGGTGTCGGACAAGGACCTTCAGGTCGTCAACAAGTTCTTCTGGTTGTGGATCGTGGCGAGCCTCGCGCTGCCCGCCGTCCTCGGTGGCCTCATCACGTGGTCCTGGTGGGGCGCGGTGACGGCGTTCTTCTGGGCCGGACTCGTGCGCATCGCCTTCTCGCATCACGTGACGTGGTCGGTGAACTCCATCTGCCACATGGTGGGCGACCGGCCGTTCGCCAGCCGGGACAAGGCCGCGAACTTCTGGCCGCTCGCGATCCTGTCGATGGGCGAATCCTGGCACAACAGCCACCACGCCGACCCGACCTGCGCCCGCCACGGCGTCCTGCGCGGGCAGCTCGACATTTCCGCGCGCTTGATCTGGCTGTTCGAGAAGCTCGGCTGGGCACACAACGTCCGCTGGCCGAAGCCGGAGCGGCTCGCCGCGAAGCGAATTGCCTAGCCGGTTCGCTCCGAGTCCTCTCCGCGCCGGGCGGGGTGCGGGCGTCCCTGTGGATCGCCACATGTCCCCGCCCGGCGTGCGGCGAAGAACCGCCGACGGCAAGCAAGGCCCACCCGGCTCGCCGGAACGAGACTTCTCCGTGCTCGTGGTTCAGCCGAGCTGGGCGCGAACGGCCGAGGCGAAACGGGACGCGGCGGCGCCCTCGGCGTGCGCGAAACCGAGGTACGGTTCCGTCAGCTCCAGTTCCAGGAGCAGCGGCGCACCGTCATGGCCGGTCACCACGTCAACCCTCGCGTACAGCAGGTCGCCACGCGTCATGCCCAGCAGGCCCGTCGCCGCGTCGAGCGTCTCCTCGGCGGCTGCCAGCTGTTCCGGCTCGGGGTCGGCTGCGGTGAGCTTCTCGGCCCCGGCTGATCCCGCGGAGTCTCCCTCGGGACCGGTCAGCATGGCTGCCTTGGTGAAGGCGTGCGAGTACACCCCGCCGACGAAGACGAGCGCGGTCTCGCCGTTGGTGTCCACGTCGGCCTGGTAAGGCTGTACAAGCGCCGCGCGGCCGTCGTCGTGGAGCGCGCGCACGTGCGCCGTGGCGCGCATCCGCTCACCAGGCCCGAATCGTCTCGCTCCCCGCGAACCCGCCCCCACGGCAGGCTTGACGACGAACTCCCCGTCGGGCCAGGGCACCGCGGCGCCCGGCACCACCACGTCGGTGGGGACGACAGGCACCCCGGCCGCAGCGAGGTCGAGCAGGTAGCGCTTGTCGGTGTTCCACCGCACCACGGCAGCGGAGTTGCGCAGGCACGGCACGGACTCGCACCACGCGAGGAACTCCTCATGTCGCTCCAGGTAGTCCCACGTCGCTCGCAGTACGACGAGGTCGGCGTCGGCGAAGGGTACCTGCGGGTCGTCCCACACTGCCCAGCGCACCTCGGTACCCGCTTCGGTGAGTACCTTCGCGGCACCGTGTTCGTCACCGGTGCCCTCGGGCAGGTCACGGCACCCTGCGAACAGGACTTTCGCGGTCACCGGCGGGCGAGCGGCCCGGCCATCCGCCTTCGGTGTGCCGCACCGATCGCGGTAGCTCCGACGGTTTCGGCGTCCCACTCGGCGCGTTCGACGTCGTCGAGGGCCTCGATCAGCGCCTCGCCTGTTTCCACACTGGGCACCACGACGTCACCAAGGGCACCGTCGTGGCCCACCAGCACCACCCTCGCGCCGGCGCGCCCGATGCGTTGCACGACGGCCTTCGCCGGTTTGCCGTGGCGGGCGACGAAGTCTCGGGCAGCGGCCAGCTGCGCGGACTTGACCGGTGCGGGTGTCGCGGCGTCGGTTGCGGTGTCAGTCACGGCGACAGTGTAGGGCGGCGACAGCGGGTGCCACAGCCTTCGCCGGACGGAAGCGGTCCACGTCACCGAGCGGCGGCCTTGCGCCCTTCGCCCGGCATCGGCGGTGAGCGCGCCCAGCCACACCACGGCCACACCACCGAGAGCGTCGAGCCAATAGTGGTTGCCCGTGGCCACGATCACCGCGAACGTCATGAGCACGTGCGCCGCGCTGGCCGTCTGCGCCCAGCGCGGCGCGGCACCACGGGCCAGTGCCAGCGACGCCCACATCGCCCAGCCGATGTGCAGCGACGGCATGGCGGCGAGCTGGTTCGCTCCCTCCACCATGGGAGAACCCCACGAGCCCCAGGTCCCGCTGAGCCGCACGGTGTCGAGGAATCCCGCGTCAGGCAGCAGGCGCGGCGGTGTCACCGGATACAACCAGAAACACACGATCGCCACGAGATTCAGCACCACGAAGGCGTTGCGGCTCCACACGTACGCCAAGGGCCTGCGCCGGTACAGCCACACCAGGGTCACCAGCGTGACGGCGAGGTAGCTGAACGCGTACTCGTAGTTGGCCACGACCATGAGCCAGCCCTGGTCGGCCAGCCAGTGGTTGACCGCGCGCTCGAAGTCGGTGTGGAACACGGCTTCGAGCGCGAGAATGTTCTCACCGTTGGTGACGGCACGCCGCTCATGACCGGGCAGCGGGAGCCCGCCGAGCAGCGCGTACACGCCGAAGAGGGCGAGTCCGAGCAGGATCTCGGCCCACCACCTCGGAGGGACGCGCTGCCTCGGCGCATCCGGGGTGGTGCTCGTCACCGACCCTGCCGTGAGCACATTCTCGGTCTACCACGCGGGGCGTGGCGCCGCGTACGAACGCGACCTGGCGAGTGACGGCAGGGACTCCGTCAGGCGGGGGTGGCGGCCGGTGCCGGGGTCGGCCTGCGGGCGAGCCGGAGTGTCACGTCGGGCAGCGAGCGCAGCCTGCGCCAGCCGTGGGCCGCGCAGACCGCGATGGTCAGCGCCGTCAGCAACCCGCTGAACACGCCGCGGGACAGCAGCCCGGCGTCGATGCTCCACTGCAAGAAGCCCCAGGTCATGGCGGCGTCGAGCAGCCGAGACCCGCCCCACATCAGCGCGACGTTGACGAACACCTTCTGCACTCGCCGGTGGGCGAAGAGTTCGGCTGGCAGATGCACGAAGTCGCGGGCGAGTCGCGCCGTGATGGGTCTGCCCAGCACGGCACTGCCGACGAACAGCAGGAACATGAACAGCGAGCCGACGACAGGCTGGAGCACGTAGACGACGGCACTGGACGTGACGAGCGCGAACAACGCGCGCGCCACGAGCATGCCGGTGGCCAGCAGCAGCGTGTGCGGCACCTTCCTCCGCATCAGGCCACGCAGGCCGATGACGAAGGCGCTCCAGCCGAGTACGGCCAGCAGACCGGGGACGAGGCCTGCCAGGTTCAGCAGGAGCATGAACAACAGAGTGGGAACGACCGCCGTCTCCAATGCCATGACGATGGCACGAGTGATGGTGGCCCTCAGGTGGGGGATCTCGATGACCAGGTGCCGGTCATCGGACGGCTCCGGGACGAGGTGGGGCACGATGAGGGATCTTTCGGGTCGGGGCCAGGCCGGGGAGGCATGACACCAGGCGGACGTGTCCTCCATCAGGATGGCTCACCCACCTGGTTCGTGTCCTAAACGTTACCTCTAATGGGGTAAACGCCGTGTGTCGCTGTGCTGCGCGTCTCCATTCGAACAGCGGGTGAGTGGGCGAGGCCGGACGCTCCCACGATCAGCAGGACGCCCGCGACCGCCACGGCGGCGAGCGGGCCGGGTTCGGTGCTCGGCACAGCGCCGAACACCAGCAGCCCGATGGTGAAGCTCACGACCGGGTTCACGGTGGACATCACGGCCACCGCGGCGGAGAGCGAACCGGACCCGTAGGCCTGGTGCCCGAGGACGAGTCCCGACAGCGTGGTGACGGCGAGCAGGTAGCCCGGCCAGTCGGTGGCCGTCGCGAGCACTCCTTCGCTGATCAGGCTGTCGGCGGTGAGCTTCATCATGGCGGCGCTGAGGGCATAGCAGATGCCCGCGCACGCCGCGACGAGCGCGCTGTAGGCGAGCGGGCCGCGATTCTGCGCGAGTTGCAGCAACGCGGCGATGGTCAGTGCCGCCACCACGAGCGCGACTACGAGCCGTCCCCGGTCGGGGTCGCCCTCCATCGGCGCCGCGCCCTCTACCGAGAGGAACAGCGCGACGCCTCCGCTGATGGCCAGCGCCGCGAGCCAGTCGCGCAGCGGCGGCCACCGGCGCACGGCGGCGGACGCCATGGGCAGCGCGAAGAGCAGCTGGGTCACCAGCAGCGGCTGCACCAAGGCGACCGAGCCGAAGTGCAGGGCGGCCGCCTGACAGGCGAACCCGCCGAGGTTGGTCGTCCAGCCGGCGAGCCAGACCCGCTGCCGCAGCAGCCGCTGGAACAGCCACAACACCGGAATCCGGTGGTTACTCGCCCTGTGCTCGGAGTCGGAGTCGGCCGCGGACAACACCGCACGGCGCTGCAAAGCGGCCGAGGCGGCGAACAGGAACGCCGCCGTGAAACCGAGAGCGACAGGCAATACCACGGTGAGGACCAGCGTCGAAAGGGCTCGCGTGATTCCCGGAAAACGCCCCCGTGTGGGGACCCGCACTCCACGGTACGCCGCGGCGGCCCGCCGTGTCCGGGCCCTCGGGAATGATCAAGCCGGTGAGGCCGTACGGTCACATCCCACCCATGCACGAGGAGGACAGGAATGGTCACGGCGATTCGTATCCAGCGGACCGGAGGGCCGGACGTACTCGACGTCGCCGACGTGGAAATCGGCGAGCCAGGGCACGGGAAGGTCCTGGTCGAGGTGAGCGCCGCCGGGGTGAACTACATCGACACCTACCAGCGCAGCGGCCTGTACCCGGTTCCGCTGCCCTACACGCCGGGTCTCGAAGGCGCAGGGCGGATCATCGCCGTGGGGGCGGGGGTCACGGGACTGTCGGTCGGCGACAGGGTCGCGTGGCAGGGCAGCCCCGGCTCCTACGCCGAGCAGGCCGTCGTGCCTGCCGAGATGGCGGTGCGGATTCCCGAAGGTGTGACCGACGAATCGGCCGCTGCCGTGATGCTTCAGGGCATCACCGCGCACTACCTCACCGCGTCCACCCACCGCGTGAGGGAGGGCGAGACCGTGCTGGTGCACGCGGCGGCCGGAGGGGTCGGCCTACTGCTCACACAGCTGGCGAAGGCGAAAGGCGCGCGGGTCATCGGCACGGTCTCCACGCCGGAGAAGGAGCAGCTGGCGCGGGAGGCGGGCGCCGACGAGGTCATCCGGTACACCGAACGGGATTTCGTCGCCGCCACGCGGGAGTTCACCGGCGGTGAGGGCGTCGATGTGGTCTACGACGGCGTCGGCGCCTCGACCTACGAGGGCAGCCTGTCCTGCCTGCGGCCGAGGGGTCTGCTCGCGCTGTTCGGCGCGTCGAGCGGCCCGGTGCCCCCGATCGACCCGCAGCGGCTCAACAAGGGCGGCTCGCTGTACCTCACCCGCCCGACCAGCGCCGACTACACGCGCAGCCGGCAGGAGATCGAGTGGCGGGTTGGCGAGCTGTTCGACGGGATCGCCAACGGCACGCTGAACGTCCGGATCGGTGCCAGGTACGCGCTGGCCGACGCGCGGAAGGCCCACGAGGACCTGGAAGGGCGCCGCACCACGGGCAAGGTGCTGCTGCTGCCCTGACGTGGGCAGGTCGTGAGTGGACGGGCGAGGGGCCGCGTCCACTCACGACAGCGCCGTCACTGCTGTGGCGCGATGTCCACGACCTCGGCGACGACCACGAGCGTCTCACCGGCCAGCGGGTTGTCACTGTCCTGGGCGAAGCCCATGTCCTCGGGCACCACGATCAGCCGCCGCGTGCCCTGCTGGGCTCCCTGCAACGCCTCATTCCAGCCCTCGAACTCCGGCTGCTGCTCGCCGAGCTGGACGCTCAGCACACCGAGCTGGCCGAAGGAGTTCTCCTTCACCTCGCCGTCGGACCACGCGACGATCGAGTAATCGACGTCGAGCTGGTCACCTTCGGCCGCGGCCTCGCCCGAACCCGCCTGCAATTCGCGGGTCAGCAGCTTGGCCGGTTCCGCGCAGTCCTGAGGAATGGTGACCTGGTAGCCCTCACCCTCCGAGGACTGCGTGACCTTGATGTCCTCTGCCGTGCAGGGCTCACCCTGGCCCTGCCCCTGGTCCTGCGGGGCGGACGACGTCGGCTGCTGCGTTCCGGGCTGCGCCGCCTGCTCCGACGGTGTGGGTTCGGCTCCCGGAGGCAGGTCCGAGGGCTGCTCGTTGGGCGGCGAGCACGCCGCGAGCGCCGCGGCGACGGCCGCCACGGTGATGATCTTGCCAGCGTTGCGCATGGTTGACACCCTATCCGGCTGCCCGCGAGGCGCCTTGCTCGCCTGAGAGTGCGGGCATCGGCGGTGCCGTGTGGACGATGCCGAGCCGCTGTGTCGCCCGCGTCAGTGCCACGTAGACGTCGTTGAGGCCCCGCGCCGTCGCCGTGGCGATGCTTTCGGGGTCCACGACGATCACGGCGTCGAACTCGAGGCCCTTCGCCCTGTCCACGGTCAGCACGGAGACCCTCGGGTTGTCGCCCGTGTCGTCGGCTCCCGCGGCGGCCTGGACCTCGGCGAGCTCGGCCGACAACGGCCCCTCAAGAGCCGCTGGGCACAGCACGGCCAGTGTTCCGCCTCCGCGTTCCTCCGTGAGCGCGGCCAGTTCCTCGTCAACCCAGCGGCGGACATCGGCCGTCACCGAACCGGGCGAACTCGATCGCCGCCACGGCTCGATGCCCGACTCGCGAACCGACGTCGGCGCCGTCAACCCGGGGTCGATGTCGGCGAGTACCGCCGAGGCCAGTTCCATGATCTCGGCGGGGGTGCGGTAGTTCACGGTCAGCTCACGCAGCCGCCAGCGGTCCTCGACGTACGGCCGCAGCACGCGGTCCCACGACGACGTTCCGGCGGCCGACCCCGTCTGCGAGACGTCGCCCACCAGCGTCATCGACCGGCTGGGACAGCGGCGCATGAGCACCCGCCAGTCCATCTCCGACAGCTCCTGTGCCTCGTCCACGATGACGTGCCCGAACGTCCAGGAGCGATCCAGTGCCGCGCGCTGGGCGGCGGTGAGGTCGCTGCGCGCCTCCTGCCGTTCGGCCAGCAGTTCCGCGTCGAGGACATCCCGCACCCGCACGACCTCTTCGTCGAGGATCTCCTCGTCCTGTTCGAGGACGTGCAGCACACCTTCGGCGTAGGCGCGTTCCTCCCTGCGCTGCCGCTCCCTGCGGGCGCGGGCCTCGGTGTCGTCCTCGCCGAGCAGTTCGGCGAGTTCGTCGAGCAACGGCACGTCGGCGGCCGTCCACAACGATCCCGGCCTGCGCAGCAGCGTCCGCCACTCCGCCTCGGTGAGCACTCCGCTCGCGGCCGAGGCGAGGCGTTCGGTGTCGGTGAGCAGGTCGCTGAGCAACTCCTGCGGCGTCAGTTTCGGCCACAACTCCTGCAACACGGCCTGCACCGCAGGGTCCTCGGCGAGTTCCTGCCGGATGGTGGCGCGGTCGCGGGAGTCGAGCATGGGGCCGCTGTCCACCTCGTCTCCGGACAGCGGGATCTCGGGGAGATCGTCGAGAACATGCGACTCCAGCTGGTTCATCGACACCTCGACCAGAGCGTCGAGCACGCGGTCGGAGAACACCCTGCGGGCCAGGTTGTGTGGCCGGAGTGTCTCGCGTGCCTTCGACCTGGCCAACTCGCAGGTGGCGCGATCGAGGACCAGCACCTCACCGCCCTCGACCGTCACCTCAAGGACGTCCTCTGGCACGATCTGCCTGTCCCGCACGGCCTTCGCGAGCACCTCGGTCATCCCGATCCTGCCCTTGATCTCCGCGGCCTCCGGGGTGTCGAGCCCCGTGGCGGACAACCCGGGATACAGCTCACCGACGGTGGCCAGCATCACGCCTGTCTCGCCAAGAGAAGGCAGCACCTGCCCGATGTAGCGCAGGAACGTGCTGTTGGGGCCGACGACGAGCACACCGCGCGTGGTGAGCTGCCTTCGGTGGGTATAGAGGAGGTACGCGGCGCGGTGCAACGCGACAGCGGTCTTTCCCGTGCCGGGACCACCCTGCACCACCAGCACGCCGCCGAGGTCGGCGCGGATGATGGCGTCCTGCTCGGCCTGGATGGTGGAGACGATGTCCGACATCTCACCGGTGCGCCTGCGCTCCAGCGCCGACAGCAACGCCGCCTCGCCCGCGAGGCCGAGGTGGTCGTTGTGTTCACCCGCGCCGAGATCGAGCACCTCGTCGTCGAGACCGACGACCTTGCGGCTCAACGTCCTGATGTGCCGCCGCCGCCGGACTCCCTGCGGGGAGGCCGCCGTGGCCAGGTAGAACGGCCGCGCGACGGGCGCCCGCCAGTCGATCAGCAGGGGACGGTAGTCGTCGCTCTCGTCGAACAGGCCGACACGGCCGATGTAGATGGTCGGGTCGTCGTCGGTATCGACGTTCGCGGAGCCGTCGGCGAAGTCCAGCCTTCCGAAACACAGTCCCTGCTCCACGGACTTCAGCGCGGCGAGCCGGTCACTGTAGGTGGCCGTGGCCGCCTCACGCTCCGCCGCGGCCTGCGGCGGGCCTCCCGAACTGCGGAGCGCGTCGGAGAGCCTGCGATCCGCAAGCTCACGCTCGGCGTCGAGCCGGTCGTACAGCATCGAGACGTACCCCTGCTCGGCGGCGATCTCTGCGCTCCTGGCCTGCTCCGGTTCGGAGATCCGGGGATCGAACATCACTGTGTTGTCGGGTTCCCGATGGTGCGGGGACACGGACACAAGCAGCCCACTTTCGCGGTCGAGGGACTCCATGGCGCAGGAATAACGAACGCGGGGCGCCCGTGATTCCCTCCCCACACCATCCGGTGACCGGGCCGTGTTTCACCCGCTCACCCGGAAGGAGCTTCGGGGCACGACCGAACCGGACGCGAGGCGAGCCGCCGTCAGAAGGGCAGCCCGAGCACGGGAAGGCCGACCGCGGCGTCCACGGCCAGCGCGACGAACACGATCATCAGATACGTGTTCGAGCGGTGGAACAACGACATCGGCTTCGCCTTCTCGCCCCGCGAGACCGCGGCGTGGAGCCGGTGCGCGTAGAAGAGGAACCACACGCCCGCGAGCACCGCGAAGGTCGTGTAGATCCAGCTGGTGGCCGGAACCAGCAGCAGCGTCCACGCCACCATGACCCACGAGTACACGAGGATCTGCTTGGCGACGTGCTGCGGCGTCGCCACGACGGGAAGCATCGGCACACCCGCACGCTCGTAGTCGTCGCGGTACCGCATCGCGAGCGCCCAGGTGTGCGGCGGGGTCCAGAAGAAGATCACCCCGAACATCACGAAGGCGGGCCACTCCACGGTGCCCGTGACGGCGGCCCAGCCGATGACCACCGGCATGCATCCCGCGGCGCCGCCCCACACGACGTTCTGCGGAGTCCGCCGCTTGAGCAGCAGCGTGTAGATGAAGATGTAGAACAGGATCGTGACGATGGCGAGCAGGGCGGCCAGCAGGTTCACCGTCACGTAGAGCAGCACGGCCGACGCCGCCCCGAGTACGAGACCGAAGATCAGGGCGTTCTGTCGCGGCACGGAGTCCCGCACCAGTGGCCGCCGGCGGGTCCGGTTCATCACCTTGTCGATGTCGGCGTCGATGACGCAGTTCAGCGCGTTGGCGCTTCCCGCGGCCATCGTTCCGCCGACGAGCGTGGCGAGCACCAGCCAGGGCGACGGGATCTCGCGCCCGGCCAGGAACATCGCCGGGATCGTGGTCACCAGCAGAAGCTCGATGACCCTCGGTTTGGCAAGCGCGGCATACGCGCCGATGACCTCACGCAGACCTCGCCGGCCACCAGCTTCCGACTCGCCAGTGGGATGCACGGCGCTGGTGTGCTCACTGCGCCCGTGCGCAGCGTTCACCAACGACATTTCGCTCCCTGTGCCTTGAATTCGTCTCGGGCGTCGGCATGGACGCGATACCTTGACAGATCGTAGTAGAGCGAGAGCCGACGCCGCCCGGCGGCACCCGGGACGGGGACCCAGGTCACCTTCGGCACGCATACCTGAGACCTCCGGCTTCCCACGGCGGCGCCGCGGGCGACCCGGCGCGTGGCCGTGGCCGTCGATGCCGCGCCCCTGCCTGCCCCGCATACCGGGGCCGCCGTGACGACGAGCCCGCCGGATCCCGTGGACTAGGCTTGCCCTCGAATTCGCCGGTACCCGTCACCGGAGTCCGAGTTGCCGAATCCGCGCAGTCCCGTCCACCGAGACCGCGCACACCGGATTCAGGATCGATTAAGATCGACTGCGGACGGCCACCACCGGGTAACCGGCAACCGAACAGCCCACGCGCGAGACCTCAGGGAGCCGAGTCAGTGTCGGAGATCGCCCCTTCGGAGAACAACCCATTGTTGCGCCGGAACTACCCGGCCGACTGGACGGATCTGGACACCCGCGCGGTGGACACGATTCGCGTGCTCGCGGCCGACGCCGTCGAGCACTGCGGCAGCGGGCACCCCGGCACGGCCATGAGCCTGGCACCGGTGGCCTACTCACTGTTCCAGCGCATCATGCGCCACGACCCCACCGACCCCGAGTGGGCGGCTCGCGACCGCTTCGTCCTGTCGGCAGGCCACAGTAGCCTCACGCTCTACATCCAGCTCTTCCTCGCGGGCTACGGCCTTGAGATGGAGGACCTGAAGCAGCTGCGCAAGTGGGGTTCCGCGACGCCCGGCCACCCCGAGTACCGCCACACCCCTGGTGTGGAGACCACGACGGGACCGCTCGGCCAGGGCCTGGCCAACGCCGTGGGCATGGCCATGGCGGCGCGGCGGGAACGCGGCCTGCTCGACCCGGACACGCCTCAGGGTGCGAGCCCGTTCGACCACCACATCTACGTCATCGCCTCCGACGGCGACATCGAGGAGGGCGTGACCGCCGAGGCGTCCTCCATCGCGGGGCGGCAGGAACTGGGCAACCTCGTCGTCATCTACGACGACAACAAGATCTCCATCGAGGACGACACGAGCATCGCGCTGTCCGAGGACACCGCCAAGCGCTACGAGGCGTACGGCTGGCACGTGCAGGTGGTGGACGGCGGCGAGGACGTCGTGGCGTTCGAGAAGGCCATCGAGGCCGCGAAGGCGGAGACGACGCGCCCCTCGTTCATCCTGCTGCGCACGGTGATCGGCTATCCCGCGCCGACGAAGATGAACACCGGCAAGGCCCACGGCGCCGCACTCGGGGCCGACGAGGTGGCCGGTGTCAAGCGCGTGCTGGGCTTCGACCCCGAGGTCAGCTTCCACATCGACGCCGAGGTGCTGACGCACACCCGCAAAGCGGTCGAACGCGCCAGGGCCGAGCGTCAGAAGTGGCAGCAGGCCTTCGACGAGTGGGCGCGGGCCAACCCCGAGCGCAAGGAACTGGCCGACCGGCTCCGCACCAGGACGCTGCCCTCCGGCTGGGCCGAGAAGCTGCCGAGCTGGGAGCCCGGAGCGAGCGTCGCGACCCGCAAGGCCTCCGGTGAGGTCCTCAACGCTGTCGGCGATGTGCTGCCCGAGCTGTGGGGCGGTTCCGCCGACCTGGCCGAGAGCAACAACACCCTCATCAAGAATTCCGACTCGTTCGGGCCCCAGAGCGCCTCGACGGACATGTTCACCGCCCACCCCTACGGCAGGAACCTGCACTTCGGTGTCCGCGAGCACGCCATGGGCGCGATCCTCAACGGCATCGCCCTGCACGGCGGCACCCGCCCCTACGGCGCGACGTTCCTCATCTTCAGCGATTACATGCGGCCGTCGGTCCGCCTCGCCGCGCTGATGAAGGCGCCGGTCGTCTACGTGTGGACGCACGACTCGATCGGGCTCGGTGAGGACGGCCCGACGCACCAGCCGATCGAGCAGCTCGCCTCGCTGCGCGCGATCCCCGGCCTGAACGTCGTTCGGCCCGCCGACGCCAACGAGACCGCGGCGGCGTGGAAGGCCGCGCTGGAGGACATCGAGGCCCCCACCGGGCTCGCGCTGACCCGCCAGAACGTGCCGGTGCTGGAGGGCACCAACGCCGAGGGTGTGGCCAAGGGCGGCTACGTGCTGGCCGAGGCGTCCAACGGCTCCCCCGAGGTCGTGCTCATCGCCACGGGTTCCGAGGTGCAGCTCGCCGTGGAGGCGCGCGAGGTCCTGGAGGCCGAGGGCACACCGGCCAGCGTGGTGTCCATGCCGTGCGTCGAGTGGTTCGACAAGCAGGACGCGGCCTACCGCGACGCGGTCATCCCGCCGACCGTCAAGGCACGGGTCGCCGTCGAGGCAGGCGTCGCGCAGCCGTGGCACCGTTTCGTCGGTGACGCGGGCGAGATCGTGTCGATCGAGCACTTCGGAGCGTCGGCCGACTACAAGACCCTGTACGAGAAGTTCGGGATCACTGCTGAGGCCGTGGTCGCGGCTGCCCGCCGCTCGCTGGCCAAGAGCTGACGTCGCGGCACACAGTCCGGCGGGTGGGGGCGTCGCGGCGACGACGCGGCGCCCCCACCCGCGAGGAGTCGAAACGTGGGAAGGGATGACGTGATGGGCAACACCGACAGGCTGGCCCAGCTGTCCGGGGCGGGAGTGTCGATCTGGCTCGACGACCTGTCGCGGGAACGGCTGCGCTCAGGCAACCTCGCGGACCTGATCCGCCACAAGCACGTCGTCGGGGTCACCACGAACCCGACCATCTTCGCGTCAGCCCTGTCGAAGGGCGAGGCGTACGACGAGCAGATCAGGGAACTCGCCGCGCGCGGCGCTGACGTGCACACCGCCGTCCGCGAACTGACCACCAGCGACGTCCGGGACGCCGCCGATCTCTTCCGCGACGTGCACACCGCGACGAACGGCACCGACGGCAGGGTCTCGATCGAGGTGGACCCCGGTCTCGCACGCGACACCGAGCGGACCGTCGCCGAGGCCGAGCAGCTGTGGAAGACGGTCGATCGGCCCAACATCCTCGTCAAGATCCCGGCCACGGAGCAGGGCCTGCCCGCGATCACGAGGACACTGGCCGACGGCATCAGCGTCAACGTCACCTTGATCTTCTCGGTGGAGCGCTACCGCGCCGTGATCGAAGCGTTCTTCGCGGGCTTGGAAAGGGCGAAGGCCAACGGCCACGACCTCTCGGCCATCGAGTCGGTCGCGTCGTTCTTCGTCTCACGGGTCGATACCGAGGTGGACAAGCGGCTGGAGGCCATCGGCACGGCCGAGGCACTCGCCCTGCGCGGTGAGGCGGCCATCGCCAACGCCAGGCTCGCCTACGCCGCGTACGAGGAGGCGTTCACGAGTGAGCGCTGGCAGTCGCTGAAGGCGGCGGGAGCCAACCCTCAGCGCCCGTTGTGGGCATCCACCGGTGTGAAGAACCCTGATTACTCCGACACTCGGTACGTGGACGAGCTGGTCGTCGCGGGCACGGTCAACACGATGCCCGAGAAGACCCTCGACGCCGTCGCGGACCACGCGAACGTGCAGGGCGACACCGTCACCGGAACGGCAGCCGAGGCGCAGCGGGTGTTCGACCGGCTCGCCGAAGTCGGCATCGACGTCAGCGACGTGTTCCGCACGCTGGAGGACGAGGGCGTGGAGAAGTTCGACACATCCTGGGTCGAGCTGCTCGACACGGTGCGGGGCCAGCTCGACGCGGCGAAGGCGCAGGGCTGATGGCGGAGCGCACGACGGTCGAGATCACCGACGACACTCTCGCCGGCGCGGCGCGACCTCTGGTTGACCGGCTTGTCTCCGACGGGGTGGCGAGCGCGCTCACCGCGCAGAACGCGACCCTGTGGGGCGAGGAAGCCGAGCCGGAGGCGTCCATCCGGCTGGCGTGGACCACCCTGCACAAGAGTTCCAGGGCGCTGATCGGCGAGATCGAGGCGCTGCGCACCGACCTGCGGTCGGAGGGCATCGACAGGATCGTCCTCGCAGGCATGGGAGGGTCGTCGCTCGCGCCCGAGGTCATCACCAGCACCGAGGGCGTCGCGCTGACGGTGCTGGACACCACCGATCCGGGCCAGGTCTCCGACGCGCTCGCCGGGGACCTGGATCGCACGCTGCTCGTGGTGTCGTCGAAGTCGGGCACCACCGTGGAGACCGACAGCCATCGGCGCATCTTCGCCGAGGCGTTCGCTGAAGCCGGGATCGACGCGGCGAGGCGAATCGTCGCCGTCACCGACCCAGGATCGCCGTTGGCCCAGCTCGCCGCGAGCGAGGGCTACCGGAAGGTCTTCCTCGCCGATCCACATGTGGGCGGGCGTTACTCCGCGCTCACCGCGTTCGGTCTCGTGCCCTCGGGTCTCGCGGGGGCGGACGTCGCGCGGCTGCTCGACCAGGCAGCAGGCATCGCCGAAGCGCTGTCGGCCGACTCACCGGACAACCCGGCGTTGACGCTGGCGGCCGCGCTGGCCGCCGCGCACACCGACGGCGCTGAGAAGGTGGTGCTCACCGACACGGGTTCCGGTATCGCGGGCTTCGGCGACTGGGCCGAGCAGCTCATCGCCGAGTCCACCGGCAAAGAAGGCACCGGCCTGCTGCCCGTGGTGGTCGAGGGCCCTGCGGCACCCGGCTTCGCCGACGCGGGTTCCGACGCCACCACCGTGGCCGTCGGGCCGCGCGTTCAGGGCGCCGCGCTGGCGGTCGAGGGCCCGCTTGGTGCCCAGTTCCTGCTGTGGGAATACGCCGTCGCGGTGGCAGGCAGGCTGCTGGGGATCAACCCGTTCGACCAGCCCGACGTGGAGGCGGCGAAGAAGGCCGCACGCGCGCTGCTGGACAACCCGCAGGCGCTCACGGGCACCGAGGAACCCTCGGCCGTGATCGGCCCCGTCGAGGTCTACGCGGCCCCTGGCGATCAGGCTGTTCCCGCCACGGGCACGCTCGCCGACGTGCTGCGGCAGTTCGTCGGCGGTGTCGCCGACGGCGGTTACCTCGCCGTGCAGGCGTATCTCGACCGGCTCGACGACGCGTCCGCCTCCCTGTTGCGCAGCGAACTCGCCCGGTGTTCGGGACGACAGACGACGTTCGGCTGGGGCCCGCGTTTCCTGCACTCCACCGGCCAGTACCACAAGGGCGGCCACCGCAACGGCAGCTTCCTTCAGATCACGGGATCGGCCGAGCAGGACGTGCCGGTGCCCGGCCGCCCATACACCCTCAGCACGTTGCAGCTCGCGCAGGCCCTCGGTGACGGGCAGGTACTGGCCGAAGGAGGAAGGCCCGTGCTCCGGTTGCACCTCACCGACAGGGCCGCCGGGCTCGCGGACGTCGTCCGAGCCGTACAGGAGCTCACTCGATGAGGCAAGGTTGGTCCAACCCGCTTCGCGATCCCCGGGACAAGCGCCTGCCGAGGATCGCGGGGCCGTCAAGCCTGGTGATCTTCGGGGTCACCGGCGACCTTTCCCGCAAGAAGCTCATGCCCGCGATCTACGACCTCGCCAACCGGGGTCTGCTGCCAGCGGGTTTCTCGCTCATCGGCTTCGCCCGCCGCGAGTGGGAACATCAGGACTTCGGTCAGCAGGTGCACGATGCCGTGGCCGAACACGCGCGAACGCCGTTCCGGGAGTCGGTGTGGAACCGGCTGGCCGAAGGCATCCGGTTCGTGCAGGGTTCCTTCGACGACGACGACGCCTTCGACCGCCTCGCCCACACCGTGCGGGAGCTGAGCGAGGAACGCGGCACCGGCGGCAACACGGCGTTCTACCTCTCCATCCCGCCGTGGGCGTTTCCCGTCGTGACCAAGCAGCTCGCGAGGTGCGGGCTCGCCGAGTCCAGTGAGGACGTCTGGCGAAGGGTCGTCGTCGAGAAGCCGTTCGGCCACGACCTCGACAGTGCCAGGCAGCTCAACACCGTCGTCAACGACGTCTTCCCCGAGGAATCGGTGTTCCGCATCGATCACTACCTCGGCAAGGAGACGGTGCAGAACATCCTGGCGCTGCGGTTCGCGAACCAGTTGTTCGAACCGATCTGGAACGCGAACTACGTCGATCACGTGCAGATCACGATGGCCGAGGACATCGGGCTCGGTGGCCGCGCGGGCTACTACGAGGGCATCGGCGCCGCACGCGACGTCATCCAGAACCACCTGCTCCAACTGCTCGCCCTCACGGCGATGGAGGAGCCGGTGTCGTTCGACCCGAGGGCGCTGCGTGCCGAGAAGGTCAAGGTGCTCGGCGCGACGGAGGCCGTGGGACCGTTCGACGAGACCACGGCGAGGGGCCAGTACACCGGGGGCTGGCAGGGCGGCAAGAAGGTGCCCGGCCTGCACGCCGAACACGGTTTCTCCAAGGACTCCACCACCGAGACCTACGCGGCCGTGACACTGGAGGTCCGCAATCGCCGCTGGGCCGGCGTGCCGTTCTACCTGCGCACGGGCAAGCGGCTCGGCAGGCGCGTCACAGAGGTCGCCGTGGTGTTCAAGCGCGCCCCGCACCTGCCGTTCGACTCGACGTCCACCGAGGAACTCGGCGAGAACGCGCTGGTGATCCGGGTGCAGCCCGACGAAGGCGTGACGATGCGCTTCGGCTCCAAGGTGCCTGGCACCATGATGGAGGTCCGCGACGTCACGATGGACTTCGGTTACGGGCACGCGTTCACCGAGAGTTCGCCGGAGGCGTACGAGCGGCTGATCCTCGACGTGCTGCTGGGCGAGCCGTCGTTGTTCCCCGGCAACGAGGAGGTCGAGCTGTCCTGGCAGATCCTCGACCCTGTGCTCGACCACTGGGCGAAACTCGGCGCGCCGGAACCGTACGAGCCGGGCTCGTGGGGTCCGCCGTCGGCGGAGGAGATGCTGCGCCGCACGGGCCGCCACTGGAGGCGTCCGTGACCGACATTGGTCGCGCGGTCAGGGACGCCGACCGGGATGCCCGGGAACGACACTGGAGACTTCGATGATCATCGATCTGCCCTCGACCACGACGTCGCAGTTGAACAAGAAACTCGTCGAGATTCGCGAGCGCGGTGGCGCGGTGGCGCTGGGCCGGGTGCTGACGCTGGTGATCGCGGCGGAGGACGACGACCAGCTCGAAGACGCCATCGACGCCGCCAACGAGGCGAGCCGCGAGCATCCGTCGCGGGTGATCGTGGTGGCGAAGGGCGCGCGCACGGCAGCGCCCCGCATCGACGGCCAGATCCGGGTCGGAGGTGACGCGGGCGCGAGCGACGTCATCGTGCTGCGCCTGTACGGGGCGCTCGCGAACCAGGGCAAGAGCGCGGTGGTGCCGCTGCTGCTGCCCGACACGCCCACGGTCACGTGGTGGCCGAGCAAGGGGCCGAAGGCGCCGTCGCAGGACCAGCTCGGCCAGCTCGCTCAGCGCCGCATCACCGACTCCGCGGCGGAGAGCAACCCCATCCGCGCGCTGGCCAGCCGCAGCAAGTCCTATGTAGATGGTGATACCGACCTGGCCTGGACCAGGCTGACCAACTGGCGGGCGCAGCTCGTTGCCGCTCTCGACCTGCCGCCGTACGAACCCATCACCGGAGCCTCGGTCACCGGTGAGGCGGACTCCCCCTCGACGGAACTACTGGCGGGCTGGCTCGCCGAGTACCTCAACGTCCCGGTGCGGCGGGTCAAAACCACCGAGGCTCAAGGCATTGTGGCGGTCCGGCTCGACCGGCCCTCCGGCCCCATCGAGCTGTACCGGCCCGACGGGAAGACCGGCACGCTGACCCAGCCTGGACAGCCGACGCGCCGGATCGCCCTGCACAGGAGGGACAACCGCGACTGCCTCATCGAGGAGTTGCGCAGACTGGACGCGGACGAGGTCTACGAGGCCGCGCTTCGGGGGCTCACCAAACTCGCCCCTGCCCGCAAGCCCGCGAAATCCACTGCGGCGGGCAAGGGCCGCAAGGAAGGAACGAAGATCACCCGCAGGGCCGCCTCGGCGGCAGCGACGACACCGTCGGAGACGGCAGCGGAGGCAGGCGCATGAGCACACCGTCCGGCACCGAACCCACGGTCGTCGTTCATCCCGACGCGGACGTCCTCGCCGCGGCCGTCGCCGCGCGCCTGCTCTCCTCGCTCGCCGACGCACAGGCCCGCAAGGGCCATGCCTCCGTGGTCCTCACCGGCGGCGGCACGGGTATCGCGGTGCTGGAGCACCTCCGCCACAGTCCGGCCAGGGACGCCGTGGACTGGTCGCGGCTGGACGTCTACTGGGGCGACGAACGCTTCGTTCCCGCCGCCGACGACGACCGTAACGAGAAGCAGGCGCGCGCCGCGTTGCTGGATCACGTGCCCATCGACGAGTCGCGGGTGCATCCGATGGCCGCCTCCGACGCCGCCTTCGGCGACGATCCGGACGCGGCGGCCTCCGCCTACGCCGACGTTCTCGCGGCCTCGGCCCGTTCGGCGAGCACCGCGACCGGCGCGGTGCGGGTGCCGTCCTTCGATGTGCTGCTGCTCGGGCTCGGCGGCGAGGGCCACACGGCGTCGATCTTCCCGGCCAGTCCCGCCGTTAGGGAGAACACGGCCACGGTCGTGGCCGTGCGGGACTGCCCGAAGCCACCGCCCACGCGGTTGTCGTTGACGTTGCCCGCGATCCGGGCTGCCGAGGAGGTGTGGCTGCTCACGGCGGGCGAGGCGAAGGCCGACGCTGTCGCCCTCGCGCTCGCCGGGGCCGACGAGGTGAGCCTTCCTGTGGCGGGAGCCAAGGGAAAGCGACGCACCGTGTGGCTCATCGACAGGGCCGCGGCGGCGAAGGTGCAGCCCACCCGCTGACCGAAAAGAACGCGCGGGAGACTCGGGAACCATTGTGAACCCGCTGTTTCCCGCGCGTTTCGTTGCAACCGCACACGGCTCAGGGGTTGCGCTCCCCCATCAGACCGCAGAAACCTCTCTGTGTCGAGTCCACAAGACGAGAGGTCGAAAACCAATGACCACACAGGGAATCTCCCTTACCGGAGTCCCGGTCAGCGGTCCTGGCTCGGGGACTGCCGACCCGCCGCGAACCAAAGTCGCGGCGCTGAACCTCCGCTCACGCGTGCTCTCCAGACATCCCGCCGTGTCGGCTGTGGCGACCGATATCGCGTTCGTCGTCATCGCGATTCTGGATGTGTGGCTGGTGGTTCCCGAGGAAGCACCGTCCTACTCGATCTACCTTTCAGCGGCGAGTTGCGCGGCGCTGCTGTTGCGCCGCAAGTTGCCGTTCACCGCGGTCGTCCTCGCTGTTCCCGGGTTCTTCGTGGGCTGGGCGCAGCTGGCGGCCATGTTCGCGTTGGGCTCGCTGGCGAGCCGGAAACCGTTCCACTGGCACATGTGGACGGGTGCGGGGCTGGTGTGGTTGTGCCGGTTCGTGCTCTGGCCCCCCGCCGACTTCCTCGGCCTCACGTGGCGGATGCACATCCTCGACGCCATTTACGGGGTCATCGTGGCCGGTATGCCCGTGGCCATCGGGCTGCTGATCGTGTCGAGGGCGGAACTGGCGGACCGGCTCTCGGAACTGGCCGCGAGCCGGGACCGGGAAAGGCAACTGCACGCGCAGGCGGTGCGCGCGGAGGAACGAGCACGGCTCGCGCGGGAAATGCACGATGTCGTCTCACACGACATCACGCTCATCGCCATGCAGGCGGGAGTGTTGTCGGCAGCCGAGGCGGGCACCGAGGCGAAGAAGACCGCGGACACCATCCGCACGCTCAGCACGCGCACCCTGGAAGAACTCCGGGGCCTCGTCGGAGTGCTTCGCTCGGGAGCCGACATGGCCGTGCAAGCAGACCTGCGTGACCTCGACGATCTCGTGTGTCACGCGGGGGTTCCGGTGCGGGTGACGGTGGAGAACGTGCCGGCGTGCCTGCCCGCCCCTGTATCGGCCGCCGCCTACCGGACGGTGCAGGAGGGCCTCACCAACGTCCGCAAACACGCACCTGGCGCGACGGCGTTCGTCCACGTGTCGGCCACCGGTAACAGTGTCTGCGTGGATGTCCACAACGACAGGCCGAAGTCACGGCGCACCGTCGCGCTCCCGCGCGGCGGAGGCTACGGACTGGCGGGGCTGGCCGAACGAGCGAAACTGCTCGGAGGCACGTTCGAGGCCGAGCCCACCGACGACGGCGGTTTCCGCATCCACGCCCGCTATCCGTTCGGTTGACCACGAAGGCCGCTTTTCCTGTGCAAGTGAAGGCCACCTTTCCCTGCGGCTGGTGCAGGAAGGGTGGCCTTCGTGGTGTCAGGGCCATGGCGTTTCGGGCGCCTTCGCTGGCAGGCCGGCCCGTCCGACGATGGCAGACTCGCTCCCGCTGAGCCGACGTTCGCGGGTCATGGTGCGCGCGGTCCTGCCGGGAAGCGCGCGACTCACGAGTTCGTCGCCGCGATCCTCGCGAAGACATTGCTCGCGTCGATGTCGAACGTCATGGTTCCGCTGCGCAGATCCACCCCGACCGCCGCATCACGACCGACAGGTCCGTACTCCTCGATCAGCACATCCTCCACGGCCTCACCGAAGTCGAAGCGGATTCGGGCTCCGTCACGCCTCACGACGCGGGCGTGCTCGTTCAGAAAGCACCCGTTGTCCCATTCCTGCGCGGTGAACACGGCGGCCACTACGTCGTCGGTCAGTCCCTCCCGCGCCAGCGTCTCCCGCACCAGTTCCAGCAGCAGAGCTTCGTTGGCCGTGGTGGCGTGCCGGTTCAGCTCATCACGCAGGACACCGCTCTCGTACTTGTCGTGCACCGTGGCGAACAGCGAACGGGCGCGCTCCCACGCGGCCCGCAGCTCGTGCACCGTGGCAGGCTCGTCAGCGAACAACTCGCGCAGGACCGCGAATTCGTCCATGACCGCTCTCCTCGTTGTCATGACACGAGCTACGAGAAAGACACCCTTCACCGGAACTCGCGGTGCGCCGAACAATGCTTCGCACCCGGCATGAAAGGTGGGCACGGACAGGAATCACAGGGTGGTCCAAGACCGTCCCCACCGGAGGAAACGAGAAACCGCCCCATCCCTTTCAGTAGGACGAGGCGGTTCTCGCGCCTGTCAGCCTTCCCTGCGACGTCGCAGCCGCTCCAACGCCTCGGCGAGGATGGCCTCGCCGTCGGCATCGCTGCGGCGTTCCTTCACGTACGCCAGGTGGGACTTGTACGGCTCCGTACGGGGAGCCGCTGGAGGATGCTCCCTGTCCCGACCTCCCGGAAGGCCACAGCGGGGACAGTCCCACTCCTCCGGAATCTCCGCGTCCATCGAGAACGAAGGACGTGACTCGTGTCCGTTGGCGCACCAGTAGGAGATCCGGCGACGCGGAGCAGCCTCCCCACGCTCCGACTCGCCGGACGGGCCCGCCCCGATCCGCGTGCCTCGAATCGCGTTACCGCCAACCATGAAATCGTCACCCCACCAGATGAGTTGGCGTACGCTTCTCGCACGCCAACGTCGATCAGAGTTTCGTCAGCAGGCCGAGCCCCACGATGGCGATCACCCACACCGCCCCGAGCCCGAGCGTGATGCGGTCGAGGTTCTTCTCGGCCACGCTCGACCCCGAAAGGCTCGACTGCGTTCCGCCACCGAACAGAGACGACAACCCGCCGCCACGACCACGGTGCAACAACACCGCGACGATGAGCAGCACGCTGGAGACGATCAACAAAATTTGCAGGAACAGTTCCATGTCATCCTCTGAGTACTGCGTGTGGCGGGAGCCTCAAGGGTAGCGCAATCGCGATCGACGTCACGGGAGTGGGCCACCTGCGGCGAGAGCGCACAACTTCGTGAACTCCTCACCGTCAAGGCTGGCACCACCGACGAGCGCCCCATCGACGTTCTCGCATTTCACGAGTTCCGCCACGTTGTTCGACTTGACCGACCCGCCGTAGAGCACGCGGACGCCCTTGGCGAGGTCGGCGCCGTACTTGTCCGACAGCGCCGTCCGCAGCGCCGCGCAGACCTCCTCGGCGTCGGCGGGTGTGGCGACCCTGCCGGTGCCGATGGCCCACACCGGCTCGTAGGCGACGACGACCTGCTCGACCTGCTCGGCCTTGAGTCCCTTCAACGCCGCGATCAGCTGTGACGTGGTGTGCTCGATGTGCCCGCCCGCCTCACGCACGTCGAGTTTCTCCCCGACACACACGATGGGGCTGAGCCCGTGCTTGAGGGCGGCGCGGACCTTCTTGTTCACCACCTCGTCGGTCTCGGCGTGGTACTCGCGACGCTCGGAGTGCCCCACGACCACGTAGGTGCAGCCGAGCTTGGCGAGCATCGGGCCCGACACGTCGCCGGTGTAGGCGCCGGAGTCGTGCGGCGACACATCCTGCGCGCCGTAGGTGAGCAGCAGCTTGTCACCGTCAACCAGTGTCTGCACGCTGCGGATGTCGGTGAACGGCGGCAGCACCGTCACGTCCACCTTCGCGTAGTACTTCTCCGGCAGCGCGAACGCGATCTTCTGAACCAGAGCGATGGCCTCCAAGTGGTTGAGGTTCATCTTCCAGTTGCCCGCGATCAGCGGTTTGCGAGCCATCAGCGCTCCTCACTCAGCACGGCGACACCGGGCAAGTCCTTGCCCTCCAGGTACTCCAGCGAGGCACCGCCTCCCGTGGAGATGTGGGAGAAACCGTCCTCGGCAAGCCCGAGCAGGCGGACGGCCGCGGCCGAGTCACCACCGCCGACGACGCTGAACGCCGCCGACTCCGCGATCGCGGTGGCCACCCCTCGCGTTCCCTCCGCGAACGGCGCCATCTCGAAGACACCCATCGGGCCGTTCCAGAACACGGTGCGCGCGTCGCGCAGCGCCGCCCCGAACGCGGCCACGGTTTCGGGCCCGATGTCGAGGCCCATCCAGCCGTCCTCGATGCCGGTCGCGGGCACGGTGCGCGTCCGGGCGTCGGCCGAGAAGGCGTCGGCCACCACGAAGTCCACGGGCAGCAGCAGCTTGTCACCCGCCTCGTCGAGCAACCGGGCACAGGTGGCGACCATGTCGCTCTCCAGCAGCGACGAGCCGACACCGTGACCCTGGGCGGCGAGGAACGTGAAGCACATCCCGCCACCGACGAGCAGCCGATCGACCTTCGGCAGCAGCGCCTCGATGACGGCGAGCTTGTCCGATACCTTCGAGCCGCCGAGCACGACGGCGTAGGGGCGTTCGGGGTCGCCGGTCAGGGTGCGCAGCACGGTCAGCTCGGACAGCACAAGCCCACCCGCGTAGGCGGGCAGCTCACGTGCGACGTCGTAGACCGACGCCTGCTTCCGGTGCACCACGCCGAAACCGTCGGAGACGAACGCGCCGTTCTCGCCGGTCAACGCGGCAAGCTCACGGGCGAGTTCCGCGCGTTCCGCCTCCGACTTGCTGGTCTCCCTCGCGTCGAAACGCACGTTCTCCAGCAGGACCACCGCGCCGTCGGTGAGCGCGGCCACGGCGGCCTTCGCGTGCTCGCCGACCACGTCGTCCGCCAACGTCACCGGAGTGCCGAGCAGCTCGGCCAGCCTGTCGGCGACAGGGCCGAGCGAGTACTCCTGGGCAGGCACGCCCTTGGGCCTGCCGAGGTGGGCCGCCACGATGACGCGCGCACCCGCCTCGGTGAGCGCGCGGATCGTGGGCAGCGCGGCCTTCACCCGGCCGTCGTCCGTGATCTCCCCCCGGTCGAGCGGAACGTTCAGGTCGGCGCGCACGAGCACGCGCCGACCACGAACTCCCTCGCCGAGCAGGTCGTCGAGAGTCTTCACCGCCATGTCGTCAGGACAGCTTCGAGCCGACGAGCTTCACCAGGTCGGCGAGGCGGTTGGAGTAGCCCCACTCGTTGTCGTACCAGCCGACGACCTTCACCTGGTTGTCGATGACCTTGGTCAGCGGCGCGTCGTAGATGCACGACGCGGGGTCGGTGACGATGTCGGACGACACGATGGGCTCCTCGCTGTAGCGGAGGATGCCCTTCAGCGGACCGTCCGCGGCGGCCCGGTAGGCGGCGTTGATGTCCTCCAGCGAGGCGCTCTTCGCGAGCGTCACCGTGAGGTCGGTGGCGGAGCCGGTCGGCACGGGCACGCGCAGCGCGTAGCCGTCGAGCTTGCCGTTGAGCTCGGGCAGCACGAGACCGATGGCCTTGGCCGCGCCGGTGGAGGTCGGCACCACGTTCAGCGCGGCGGCACGTGCCCTTCGCAGATCCTTGTGGGGGCCGTCCTGCAGGTTCTGGTCCTGCGTGTAGGCGTGGATCGTGGTCATCAGACCCTGCTGGATGCCGAACTCGTCGTGCAGCACCTTCGCCAGCGGCGCGAGGCAGTTGGTGGTGCAGGACGCGTTCGAGATGATGGTCTGCGACCCGTCGTAGGCGGAGTCGTTGACACCGAGAACGACGGTGAGGTCCTCGCCCTTCGCGGGAGCGGAGATGATCACCTTCTTGGCGCCACCGTCGATGTGAGCCTTCGCGGCCTCCGCCTTGGTGAAGAAGCCGGTGGACTCCACGACCACATCGACACCGAGGTCGCCCCACGGAAGCTTGGCGGGGTCCTTCTCGGCGAGAGCCTTGATCGTCTTGCCTCCGACGACGATGCCGTCCTCGCTGACGGAGACGTCCTCGCTCAACCGGCCCAGGATGCTGTCGTACTTGAGCAGGTGAGCCATCGTGGCGACGTCACCGAGATCGTTGAAGGCGACGATCTCGATGTCGTGGCCGCCGGCCTGCACGGCGCGGAAGAAGTTGCGGCCGATCCGGCCGAAGCCGTTGACGCCTACGCGAACCGTCACTGCTCTGCTCTCCTCGGGGTTCGGCCCGGAGCGTAACCGGGCTGACACTTCTTCGGGTTCACCAGCCACCCTAGCGTGCTGGCCAGCGGCTACCCGAGTACCCCGTGACGAGACCTGAGCCACGCTCGCCGTCCGGGCGAATCGATTAAGAAAGCCGGCTCACGTCGTGAGCCGGCTTCGTGGATTTCCTGGGGAACCGGCCGCCTACGACCGCGCGGTGGGAGGCGGCGGGACGTCGCCGCGCCATGCGCCGGTCTCGTGGCCCCGGTGCTCGACGAACTCCTTGAACCGGTGCAGATCGCCGTCGATGCGCTTCTCGAGCAGGCCTGCCTTGTCCGCGACCTTCTCGAGGAACGTGTCAGGGTCGATGTCCAGCTGGGCCGTGACCCTGGTGCGGTGAGGGTCGAGCCGGTGGAACGTGATCACCCCGGCATGAGTGGGGCCGGAGTCGGACCTCCATGCCACCCGCTCGTCGGGGTGTTGCTCGGTGATGGTCGCGTCGAACTCGCGGGTCACCCCACCGACCTGGGTCACCCAGTGTGTGCGCGTGTCGTCGAGCTGGCGGACCTGCTCGACCCCCTCCATGAACTCGGGGAACGACTCGAACTGCGTCCACTGGTTGTACGCGGTGGACAGCGGGACCTCCACATCGACGGCCTTCATCACCGTGCTCACGGGCACCACCTCCTCGGCAGATCGCCGCGCCGGACGGTCCGGCACGCATCAGTCGTGCGCGCTCCGGGTACCCGACCGTCCATGACGCACACATCGCAGCCCGGCACCGCCACGGTGCGCGCGGTGGGCAAGGTGACCGAGGCACTGGAGGTGGTGGAGGAAGCGCGAGGTCACCTCTACGCCTTCCACCGGCTCACCGGCACGGCCGACTTCGCACTCGAGGAGGCGATCGGGATGTTGCGGGACGCCGGGCACTCCGACCTCGCCGCGCGGCTGGACAGGGAACTGCTCGGCCGCAACGTGCTGCCGGGCCGCTGGACGTACCAGGTGGTCGAGGACTACGAGGACACCTACTACGCGGTGTTCCGGGATTTCGCCGACGAGGCGAGAAGGCTCACACCAGGTCAGCGGCACGCGTACGAGGCTGGGCTCAAACACGCCCGCCGCAGCAGGGGTCTTGCCGGCCACGAGGCCGAGCCCCGTGATGTGACCGGGGCCGAGAACACCCGCACCGCGACCGACCGGGCGACTCCCTCGAACTTCTCGCGGTGAGGGCAGGGCCGTGGTCGTCAGGCGGAGCGGTCCCGAAAGCGATCCCACCGGCGGTGACGTCGGAGTGATCGGCGATTCCGTCGGCGCCGGTGCCGTCGGTGACAGCGTCGCCGCGCGCAGGGAACTCGCCGCCGCGCGCATCACCGAACCCCGGCTCCGTGCCGCCTACCTGCACTCCCGGTGGCTCAACGCCCGGCACGGGCGCACCTACTTCCTGGCGACGCGCCTGCTGCCCGCGTCGCGCAGGCCCGCCGTGCACGCGTTGTACGGCTTCGCGCGCCATGCCGACGACATCGTGGACGGTGATCTGCCTCGCGCGGAGGCGGCGGCACGGCTCACGGCGCTCGACACCGCGCTGGGCGCGGCGCTGGCGGGGAGGCCGTGCGACGACCCGGTGTTCACCGCGCTGGCCGACACCGTGAACCGCTACGAGATCGACCCCGGCCTGTTCACCCCGTTCCTGCGCTCGATGCGCATGGACCTGACCACCTCCGGTTACGCCACCCGCGCGGCGCTGGAGGAGTACATGCACGGTTCGGCCGAGGTCATCGGCCTGCAACTGCTTCCCGTGCTGGGCACCGTGTGCGACCGGGCGTCAGCCGCGCCAAGGGCTGCCGCGCTCGGGGCCGCGTTCCAGCTCACCAACTTCCTGCGCGACATCGCCGAGGATCTCGATCGGGGCCGCGTCTACCTGCCTGCCGACGAGCTGGCCGCTCACGGCGTCGATCGTGAACTGCTGTCGTGGTGCCGCACCGTGGGACACGCCGACCCGAAGGTGCGCCGCGCCGTCGCCGACCAGGTGGAGCGCACTCGCCGCGTCTACCGGCGCGCGTGGCCGGGAGTCGCGCTGCTGCGCCCCGAGTCTCGGCCGTGCGTGGCCACCGCGTTCACGCTGTACTCCCGGATTCTCGACGCGATCGCCGAGGCGGGATACGACGTCTTCGCAGGCCGCGCGGTCGTCGGCACCTCGCGCCGGCTGGCGCTGGCCGCGAGCACGATGGTCCGCACGGCGGCCTTGCCGCCTCCCCGCAGGGCCCCGCTGCGGCGGCGTCAGCCTGTCTACACCGGTCCCGGCGCCCGTTCGTTCGCCGTGGGCCGGAGCCGGGCAGGCCGGAGTAACCGCGGCGGCCCTGTCGGCGAGCACATCCCGATCACCTCGACGAAGGAGAGGCGCTGATGCCGTCCGCGCCGGAGGTCATGGCGTTCCCGCCCGACGAGTGGCACTACGCACTCGCGCTGGCTGCCTGCCTCGCCGTCACACTGCCGCTGGAGTTCGCGGGAGCCAGGGTGTACCGGCGGCCCCGCCGCCTGGTGCGCGCGCTGGCGCCCGCGTTGCTGTTTCTGGCTTGGGATGTGGTGGCCATCGGTGCGGGGGTGTGGGAGATCAGCCCGGTCTACACGCTGGGGGTGCGGCTCGCTCCCGGTCTCCCTGTCGAGGAGGCGCTGTTCTTCGTCACCATCCCGCTGTGCGCGCTGCTCACGTTCGAGACGGTGCGGCGCATCAGGGTCGGCAAGGTGGGTGAGCGACGGTGAGCGGCCTCGGATACACGGTGCCCGCGCTGGCCTCGGTGGTCGCCGTGGTCGGCGCGGAGCTCGCGTGGCTGCGCACGGGCCTCTTCCGGCGCGGAGCGTACTGGATCACTGTGGCCATCGTGCTGGCCTTTCAGGTACCGGTGGACGGCTGGCTGACGAAGCTCTCCGCGCCGGTCGTGATCTACGACCCCGCACATCACCTTGGGCTGAGGTTCCCGCTCGACATCCCCGTCGAGGACTTCCTGTTCGGGTTCAGCCTCGTCACCGCCACCCTGCTGGCCTGGACCGCGAGCGAACGACAGGAGCACACCTCGTGACGGTAACCGGACTGGTCAAGGCCGAGGTGATGGGCGAATTCGACAGGGCCGCGCCGCACTACGACCGGCTCGTCGGTCTCGATCCCGGCTACCACGCGCACCTGCGTTCCGCCGCCGGCCTCGTGGCGAGGGCGGTGGGACCGGGAGCGCGGGTGCTCGACGCGGGGTGCGGCACGGGGGCATCCACCCAGGCACTGCTGTCGATGCTCGTCGATCCGGAGATCGTGGCCGTTGACGCCTCGGCCGGCATGATCGATGTGGCGAGGCGCAAGCCGTGGCCCGACTCGGTGCGGTTCGTGGCCGCCGCCATCGACGATCTGCCCGGCCTTCCCGCGCTCGGGGTCGCCGGCACTGTGGACGCGGTGTTCGCCGCCTACCTGCTCCGCAACGTGCCCGACCCGGACACCACGCTGGCTGCTCTGCGGGGGCTGCTGCGTCCCGGCGGGGTGCTCGTCCTGCACGACTACTCGCTCGCGGAACGCCCGCTGCCGCGGCTGACGTGGACGGCCGTGTGCTGTTCGGCGATCATCCCGGCAGCGTGGCTGGTCAGCGGCGACACCCGCCTGTACCGGTACCTGTGGCGCAGCGTGCGGGAGTTCGACTCGCCGTCGCGGCTGCGGCGCCGTCTGCTCGACGCGGGTTTCACCCGCGTGTCCGAGCACCCCGCACGCGGCTGGCATCGGGGCATCCTGCACACGATCACGGCCACCGCGCCGCCCGGCCCTCGCGGGACGGCGCCGTGAATCCGGCTCTCGGCACCGACCCCCGGAGGAGGACGATCGCCGCTCAGCGCGGAACCGCCACCGTGTTCCCGCGACGCCGTGTCGTGGTGGTCGGCGGCGGCATCGCGGGCCTCGCCGCCGCGACCGGCCTCGCCGAACGAGGCGTCACCGTCGAACTGCTGGAGGCCATGCCGTACCTGGGGGGCAGGGTCGGCGGCTGGACTGTGCCGCTGCCCGATGGGCGCCACACCGGCATGAGCCGCGGTTTCCACGCCTTCTTCCGGCAGTACTACAACCTGCGCGCGCTGCTGGCCCGCGCGGAAAGCGGTCTCGCGGTGCTGCGGCCCGTCGCCGACTACCCGCTGGTGGACGCACAGGGCCGCGTCGATTCCTTCAGGGGGCTGCCGACGACCCCGCCGTGGAACGCCATCGCCTTCGCCCTGCGAAGCCCGACCTTTCCCGCCTCCGGCCTGCTGCGGGTGTCCGCGAAAGACGCCCTGCCCCTGATCGACGTGCGCGTTCCCGACGTCTACCACGCACTCGACGACCTCGACGCCCACGCGTTCCTCGACCGCATCAGGTTCCCCGACGCCGCCAGGCACCTGGCGTTCGACGTGTTCTCGCGCAGCTTCTTCGCCCCCGCCGAACAGCTCTCGGCCGCCGAGCTGGCGCTGATGTTCCACCTCTACTTCCTCGGCTCGGCGGAGGGGCTCGTGTTCGACGTGCCTCACCGGCCGTTCCATGAGCTGTGGCAACCGCTGGCCGACTACCTCACCGGCCGGGGGGCGCGCCTGCGCACCGGCATGGCCGTGGAGCGGATCGAGCAGGACGGGAGTGTTTTCCGCGTCAACGGCAGCGGTGAGACGGCACACGCCGACGCCGTGGTGCTGGCGACGGACGTGCGTGGGCTGCGGACACTTGTGGCGAACTCCCCCGCGCTGGGGCCCCCGTGGTGGCGGGAGCAGGTGGCGAAGCTGACGACGGCGCCGCCGTTCTGCGTGCTGCGGGCGTGGCTGGACCGTCCGGTCGATCCGGCGCGGCCCGCGTTCCTCGCCACGGGCGGCAGACCGCCGCTGGACAACGTGAGCGTCCTCGACCGCTACGACACCGACGCGGCGGCGTGGGCCACCCGCGAGGGCGGATCGGTGGTGGAACTGCACGCCTACGCCGTCACCGGCGGCGACGACCCTGGCGTTCGCCAGGACATCCGGGCGCGGCTGTGGCAGCGGCTGCACGAGGTGTACCCGGAAACACGCGCCGCGCGGACGGTGACCGAGCAAGTGCTCTGGCGGGACGACTGTCCGCTCTTCCCACCCGGCTCCTTCGTGTTCCGTCCCGGCATCAGCACACCGGTGCCGGGCCTTGTGCTCGCGGGCGACGGCATCAGGGTGGACCTGCCGGTGGCCCTGATGGAGCGGGCCGCCACCACCGGCTGGCTTGCCGCGAACCACCTGCTCGCCAACTGGGGCGCGGCAGGCCACGACCTGGTCACGGTGCCCGGCAGGGGCTACAACGCGGCGCTGAGGGCACTGCGGACGCTCGGGGCGCTCACCGCCCGGTTCGGCTCCCGCCGCGACGCGATCCCCGGCGCGGGCGTGCCGGTGTGAGGAGGCCGGGTGCAAACCTTCCTGCCCTACCCCGATTTCGCCGCCACCGCCCGTGTGCTGGACCTGCGGCGGCTGGGCAAGCAGCGCGTCGAGACACTCCAGGTGCTGCGCGCGCTGACCGTGCCGGGACACGGCTGGCGGCGCCATCCGGCCGTGCGCATGTGGGCCGGCTACGAGGAGGCCCTCACGCGGTACGGGCTCGCCATGTGCGAGCACTGGACGGCGCAGGGCCGCGCCGACACGTGCGCGGTGAAGCTCGTCGCCGATCTTGCCGGAGCGCTCGGCGTCACGACCGTGCGCGATCAGGATGCCCTGGCCGCCGCGCACGAGCTTCCACCGTGGTTCGGTGACGAGGCGTTCCACCGCAGCCACCGGTCGGCGCTGGTGCGCAAGGACCCGGAGCACTACCGCCCCGCCTTCCCCGACGTGCCCGACGACCTGCCGTACGTGTGGCCGCCGTCCGACAGGACGCAGCTCACCGATCCCGGCGAGTCCCCGCCCAGCGCGGCACCCGCGTCCCGCCGTGCGCCCCGGTCTCGCGCTCAGACACCGCGCCGCAGGGCGTAACGGCGTTCGGCATACGCGAGATCGTCCCGCCACAGCCTGGTGGCCGCCCTGCGCACGGCAGGCCGGATCGCGGGCGCGAGCCTGCGGGCCAGGAGGAACCCGGTGCGCTGCGACGTCGCCACGACCGCCTCGATGACGGCCGAGCGCTCCCGCCCGTCGGGGCCCGGCCCCAGCGGCGTCGCATGGGTCTCCACGACGCTGCCCTGCCCCTCCCCCGAGACGATGCGCATGACCACGGTGCGCGGTTCGGGGCAGGTGAACTCCGCGCGCACCGGAACGCCCAGCCTCGGCCCGACGCGGAAGGTCACGTCCACCACGAACCGGTCCCACCGGTCCTCGGCGTCCGCGTCAGGGGACTGCGAGGCATCCGGTGTCTCCGGCGTCTCCACGACCCGCAGTGCGGTGAAGGCGTAGGGGTGGAACCACGCGCCGTGCCACGGATCGAGCCGGTTGGCCACCACGTCCACGGGCTCGCACACGCCGTCGAGCCGGGTGACCGCCGTCAGCGCCGTGCCGAGGTCCGGCCGCCGCGGTAGCACCGGCCTCGGTGCCGGGGGTTCGCCGTCAACGTCGTCGAGTCGCGCCCACACGAGCACGCCGTCGTCGTGGGAGGGCAGCGGGCACCATCCCCAGCCGGGCAATCCGGACGCGGGCACCGCGAGCCCGTGCCACCGGCACACGAGTCGCCCTTCGACGATGCGGCCCTGCGCCAGCGGGGCACCGAGGTGCGGGCACACACCCGAACCGACGACGGCGTCACCGTGCTCGTCGCGCCACGCCACCAGTTCCCTGCCCGCGATCGTCATGCCGTAGGGACGGTCGCGGCGCACGAGCCGGGAATCGGCGACGACGAACCAGTTACCCGACGGCCGGGCCTGCGCCCGCTTGACGGCGGCGTCGATCACCGTGACGTCGGCCTGCCCCACCGTCGGCCGCCGGCGGCCCCACTCCTCGCGCGGCAGGGGTCGCAGCGGCCATTCCTGCGGCCATTCCTGGGGCCACCGCCGGGGCCACCGCCGCGCCGCGGCCGTGGCGAGCTCTCCCACCGTCCGTCGCCGTCCGAACACACCGCACCTCCGATCGGGACGGGTGTTGCCGAGCCGCCGCACCGCCAAACGCCACCCAGCGTCGTGGGTGTCAGATGACCCGAGAGGAGACGCTTCGCGAAGCGTGGGCCACCCCGCGTCGAGGGAGTCAGTGCTCGGACCCGGCTCTTACCTACGGGCCTGCCTTCCGTCGTGTGGACCGGCACGGCAACCTCGGCGGCGGCATGACGGGGCAGGCCGTGGGCCAAGCGATTGAACGCATGGCCCACGGCTTGTGCGGGTCGGCGTTCCGGTTCACCGGACGCTCGCTGCGCGCCGGGATGGCCACCTCCGCCCGCCGCGCCGGCCACGACCAGCACTCCATCAGCCGCCAAGGACGGTGGAGCCCCACCAGCGGGACGTGGACCGCTACATCCGCGAGGAAGACGGCTGGACTGACAACGCCCTCAACGACATCGGCCTGTGATGACTGGTCTTTGGCACCGGACACAGCGTCCTCGCTGATCGCCGTACTGTTTGCATGGCGTCCGCGATTCGGCGTGTGGCGGTGCCATCCCCGTACGGGCAGCGCTGGTCAGCGAGGCGTGTGTGAGTGGCGGCGATGTCGCTGAGCCATTGGTTCACGGTGCCTGCGATGTCCTGGCCCGGTCGCAGCCGTGCTCCGAAGGTTGCTTCGACTTCAGGGCGTTCGTTGCTGCGGCGGATGACGAGGATGGGGCGTTTGAGCACGGTGGTTTCTTCTTGGACGCCGCCGGAGTCGGAGATCACGACGGCGGCGTGGCGGATCAGGGTCAGCAGCATCGGATAGTCGAGAGGGCCGCTACACCGGATCTCGCGCGTGAGCGTGGTGAGACTGAACTTCGTGATCTGACGCTGGGTTCGCGGGTGCAGCGCCAGGACGACCGGCTCCCGGAGCGCGGTGAGTTCGCGCAGGATCGTCTCCAATGCGTCCGGATTGTCGGTGTTTTCGGGCCGATGGAGGGTCGCGAGGATGAACGCGCTGGTGGTGAGGCCGAGCTGGTTGAGGAGTTGGAGTTGATGCTCGGGCTGGGGCAGGTTGTGGCCGACGGCTTCGACGATGGGGTTGCCGGTGACCGCGATGCGACTGGGTGGGATGCGTTCGGCCAGAAGGTTGTCGCGCGCCACGGGGGTGGGTGCGCAGCAGAGGTCGGCGAGGTGATCGATGAGAACCCGGTGGTGTTCCTCGGGCATGGCGCGATCGAAGCTGCGTAACCCTGCCTCGACGTGCACCAGAGGCATGTCGGTGGCGTTGGCGGCGAGGGCTCCGGCCAGCGCGGAGGTCGTGTCGCCCTGCACCACGACCACGTCCGGCCGGTTTTTGCGGAAGAGCTGGTCGAGGGCGCTGGTCATCGCACCGAGTTGAGCACCCCGTGTCGTGTCGTGCGCGGTGTGGAGTTCGATGTCGGGTGTGAGGTGGCCGGTCATGCCGGCGGTGTGGTGCTGACCGGTATGGACGACCAGTGCTTCGGGACCGAGCAGCGAGGCGAGAGGCGCGAGCTTGATGGCTTCGGGTCGGGTTCCCACGATGAGCGCAACAGTCACTTCGCGCCTACCAGAACAGGTGGGTGCGTTCGCCCGCGCAGTAGCGGTATGCGGTGACGAACAGGCGTAAGTAGAGCTGGTCGAGTGCGAGGTAGTTGGGCACGAGCTCGGCGCGTGACAGCGTGCCGTCGCTGTGGTGCAGGCCGGTGTCGGTGCGGCTGGCGAACCGGGCGGGCACGGTGTCGGTGTCGCCTGTGGCCAGGGAGATCGCGTCGTCGAGGTCGAGTTCGACGAGTCCGGACACCTCGGCATCAGCCAGTGGGATCTCCTCGAGGTCGATCTCCAGTGGCAGGAGGTGCCAGTGCTGGAACTCGCGCTCGAGGTAGTCGGGGGCGAGGGTGACGGCGGTCTGGCGCAGCCCGAGCGGATGCAGCTGGTCGTAGGAGACGGGTAGACCCAGTTCTTCGTGAACCTCGCGCACACCGGCGGGGATGTCCTCACCGGCGTGGTAGTGGCCGCCGACGGTGATGTCGGCGTAGTCGGGCCGGTCGAATGAGTACCGGCCCGGGACCTTCTTCTGCAACAGCACACGGCGGCGACTCGGGTTGACGGCGAGCGCGGAGAACGTGCGATGCCACAGCCCCAAGCGGTGGGCTTCCTTCTTGTCCTCGGTGCCGAGGTGTTCGTAGCGGTCGGTGAAGATGTCGATCTCAGTCACGGGTGCGGAACTCCTGTCGGGTCGGTGTGGTGCTGCCAGTAGGTGCGGAGGGCGTCGAAGTAGCGGTGAGGGTCGCCGACGGTGACCCAGTGTCCCGCGATCCGGTGGACCAAGACACATGCCTCGGTGGCGAGCTGGCCTGTGGCGATGCCGAGGTCCACTTCACCACGCGCGAGCTCGGTGGGCCGGAGCCGGGCGAGGATCGACGGCCGCAGGATCAGACGAGAGACAACCGCCAGTGGCTCGTCCACCGTCTCGGGAGTCGGACGTTGCCGAATCCTGCGCACGCGGTCAGGGGTGTCGGCGGCGGTGTCGATGATGCCGAACGAGCGGGTGTCGTTGCGATCGATGTGTTGGGCGGCGATGACGCCTTCGACTCCGCCACGCAGGTGGTTGCGCATCGTTGTGAGGTTCGTGCCAGATGAGTGTTCGCCGAGGAGGATGTCGTCGCCGAACGCGACGGCGAACGCCTCGCAGGAAGCGAGACGATCCCGGAGGGTGAGCAGTGGCGTGGCGTTGCCGTAACCGTGAGAGAGGTCTTCTGCGACGGTCTCGACGGGAAGCCCCTCGGCGCGCAGGCCTTGCACATGGGTTGGGACGACAGTGTCGCCGGGGCGGGTTACGACGATGACGTCGGTGGCGCCGGCGCCCAGACACTCGCGGATCACGTGCTCGACGGCGGGCGTGGGGCCCAGCGGCAGCATCTCCTTGGGCACCGTGGCTGCGAACGGCTGGAATCGTGTGGCCGCCCCCGCTGCGGTCACGACCGCGGGAAAATCCGTCCTGGTCATGACATGGTCCTCTCCAGCGCCATCGTCGGAAGTATCTGCTCCAGTTCGCCGAGCGGGTTGCGTATCCCGAACCGGATCTCCACGCACGGGATGGTTTCGGCGACCTCCCGCACGAGCGGTTCGGCCTGATGCCGCAGTGCGGCGGCAGGCGTCGTGCGGGGTACAAGCCACGGTTGTTGCCAGAACTCGTCGTGCGGTGTGAAACAACTGGCCCACAGTGCTCGCTGGGCTTCCGCTGGTGGGAGTGTGCGGATGCTCGCGGGTTCGGCGGTATCGGAGAGCCGCGGCACAAGGATCGTGCGTAACCAGGAACCGGCAGCGAGCGAGGTCCCGAGCGCGGCGGCGTACTCGCGGGCGCTGAACTCGGCTTTGTCCGTGGCTCCGAAGGTGGTCGGGAGTGCGCTGACCGGACGCTGCGGCCGGGATGAAGCCGAGACGGCGTCGGCGAGTTCGGCAACGGCTTCCAGGGTGCCGCGTGCGACCGGGACGGGCAGCGGGACGGCGACCAGACGCCGCTGGTGATGGAGGATGAGCCGATCGTTGGACAGCAATGCAGCGCGTGTGGCGCGGAGCAGGCAGGTCAGCAATGTTGTCTTGCCCGCCGAACGGGGGCCGATGATCACCATGCCGTGGCCGTCGAAGTCGGCTCCGGCGGCGTGGAAGACGACACCGCCGTGGTCCTCGTAGGTGCGCAGCATCGCCTCGCGCATCAAGCGCAGCGGATAGGCATGCGGACGCCGCGCACTGGAGTGCAGGGAAAGCTCGATGCTGCGCTCGTGCACGCGAACGGCCCAGGCGCTGGCCTGGTGCTCCAAGCCGTCGGCGGCCACGGCGTAGCTGCGAGTCCCGGCAGGGGTATGGGTCTCGGTCAGAACCACCCCGGGAACCGGTTCGAGGTGCCGGGTGATCGATGGCCGGTTCGCGTCCCGCACGACCTCCTCGCATCGTGCGTCGTCGGGCCGCACGACAAGATGAAACGCTCCGAAACTCTGATCGCCGAGGCGGCCGGGCAGGTAATCGGCCAGATACCGGCGCTGCTGGGCGGCCCAGGACACCGGTGCGCTGATCTCGAATCCCACATCCCCCAGATGTGACGTCCAGGACTCGTAGGGCTGTGCGGTCATGACCACTCCTGGATGCGTCGTGCGACGGCGTCGATGCGGTGGCGGCGCGCGTGTTCGCTGAGCTGCCCGAAGCCCAGCACCGAGGTGAGGGAGAAGAAGTCGTGCACTGATTCGACCGCGACCTCACCACACGCTGCGCTGGCCGCGAGTTGAAGCCGGACGCGAAACCACGTCGCCGGGAAACCCGCGTCGGCGTCGTCGTCGGCGGCGAAGTCGCGGACGACGGGCAAGAGTTCACGCGCGGGGGTCCGGTTCGGGGTGTGCAGGCACGCCCGTAGGGCGTAGCCGAGGAACGCGTCGAGCAGGACCGGTGTGTCGAAGCACAGCACGGCGAACAACTCGTCGAATAGGTTCACCGGCTTCGGCCGCAGACTCGGAATCAACGGCGGCAGGACATCGACGAGCACTGGCCGATCGTCGGTGAGGCAGAAGTTCGCGAGATTGGCGTCAAGCCGCGCGTCCGAGCCGTCGAGCGCTCGGATCCAGTGCGCGATCTCGGCGACGGCCGCGGCGAAGCTGGCGGGCTCTGTGTGGTTGGCGGCGTCGAGAAGATTCGGCCCCGGTACCCACCTGTGGCGGATCGTCAACGGTTCGGATCCGAGTAGCTGTAGCTCGTCTGCGAGCCGCACCCCACTTGCCTGGAGTGCGTCGAGGTAGGAGCGCATTCCGGCCGTCCCGGTCGCGCTCATCGCGGTGACGAACCGAGCTCCGGTCGGATGCTGCCGCGTGAGGCGCTTGGTGACATGCGCACCGTCGCGGCGACGCGTGCTGAACTCGCCCACCTGCCGACTCATGACACGTTGCCTTCCCGCTGGTCGAGGAAGGAGCAGGCGTCGGCGACCATCGCGCGGAACTCGCCGATCAGGTCGAGTCCGAGCTGGTCGGCGAGTACGTCGCACGCCGCGACGACGGCCCCGGCGGCTTCCGGCAGCGACGGTGGACTCCCTTCGGGCCGATGGCGGTAATGGTGCTCGACCAGCGCGGCCTCCGAGAGAGTGCCCGCCGCCACGAGCAGCCGCAGAAACGCGTCGAGGGCCGTCTCCGCACGCGGCGGCTCCGCGCATCCGATCGGCTCGCAGCGGGCGAGGACGGTGATACTCAACGCGGCGAGCACGATGTCGGCCAGTTCGTCCCCGACGTCCTCGAGGGGGCGGCGCGGGTCTTCCAGCCCGGTGACGTCGGCGCCGTGGTCGCGCAGCAAACACAACGCCAGGTGTCCGACCTGGACGGACAACTCCGCGGCAGCGGTGCTGGGATCCCATGCGCGGGGCGCAGTGGTGGCGAATCGGCGGCGCAGATGGCGGACGTCGTCCAGCACGTCGCCGACGTGCTCACTGAGGCGGCTCATCCCACGATCACGGGTATCGCCCCAGCCGTCCCGCTGCTCCAATAGGCGTCCCCGTCGTCGCGAGCCACCCGGATCCGGACACCGAGGTCTTGGGTCAGTGCAGCGGCGACGTTCGTCTCAGCTGCCGCGTCGATGATCAACTCGCGACCTTGCTCGACCAATGAAAACGATACTTCCGGCAAGCCACGGCGAGTCAACGCAGCACGTATCTCATCGTTGCTGGGCGGCGTGCGGCGGGAGTCGGCGGCGGTACAGCGTTCGCGCTGCGTGACCGGGCAGGTGTTGCGCTGCCGGCAGATTGGGCTGCCGAAAACTCCAAACGAGTCCGCCCGCTCGAGGACAAAGGACAGGGCGCAGGAGTTGGTGTGAAACAGCGGATAACCGGGATGCCGCTGCCAGGTGCGGTGGATGAATTCCCAGAACAGGCGCGGATACACGCCCTCCGCCTCAGTCACGCCTGGCGTGCTCGCCAGCTCCGGCCAGGACTCCGCCAGGCGGTCCAGTGCGGCGGGCTCGACCTTGAGCCCGGCGGCGACGGTACAGACCGCGTAGCGCGCCGCGTGGTCCAGCACCCGACACATCGTTTCCAGATCGGCGGAGTCTGGGAAAACGGGCCGCCAGTAGTGCACGATCGGAATCCCGGCCTCGGCCAGGCGCGGGAAGTTCGCCACGATCGCGTCGTGCCGGATCCCCCGCTCAACCTCGCGGGAAAGACCCGAGTAACTCAGGTACACCAGAACCGTTGTCCCACGTTCGCGCGCGGAGTTGATGACCGCGATCGTCTCATCCGGGACCTGGCACTTCGTGATCAGCACAACCGGACTCGGCACCGCACGCCGCACCCACTCCTCCAGCAGCGCGGCCAGATGTGTCCGCGAGGCGGGCAGCGCCATCACATCGGTCCAGGTGTAGAGCGCCACCGGACGCGACGGACCGTAGAACTCCGAGCTCAGCAGCAGATCCACCGCCTCGCGGGCCGACGCGAGTTGCGTCGGCGGCACGGCGGTCTGACCACGCTCGTTGAGAAAGCAGTACGTGCAGCGCTTTGGACAGCCCTGTACCGGATTGACCGCGATCCACGTCGCGTGCTGATCCACAATCGGCGCCCACACGCGCCCCGGATCACCCACCCGGCTGTGCTGTGCTGCGGAAACAGTCATCGTCCTGTCCTCCCTCACACTGGTGATGAGGCCACGTAACCGCACGTCGGCTGGCGTTGGACCCTGTTGTGCCGACTCCGCACATCGGTTGCCGATCAGGCATTTCGGGTTGCCCCACTGCCCGCGCCACTACGGTGGGCTGGGACGCGATTGCTGGAGGCACACATGCAGCAGGCAGGCATGGGGCACCTGATCAGGCAGGCTCGGCGGGCGATGGGTTGGACCCAGGATGAGCTGGGGCGCCGCATCGGCTACACCAAGACACGGGTCTCCCGAGCAGAGACGGGGGCACAACCCATCCGGGACGTCACTGTTCTGCGCCGACTCGCAGAGGTTCTTGGCGTGTCGCCGTCGATGTTCGGGCTGGCTGACGAGTCGCCTACTCTGGCGTCGAACCTGGACATAGGCACTTCGGAGGGACCGGTGGACCGTCGTGCATTCCTCGGTGTGGCCGGCGCGGTCGGCGTGTCAGCCGCGTTCGCCCCGCCTGCTGCGGCTGACGAGCCGGACCCGGCGGCGCTGCTGGAAAAGCGACTGTCAGCCTGTCTGTTCAACACCACCGGCGCCAGTGCCACGCCGATGCCGGTGGGCGAGCTGCGGGCGCGGCTGGGCCGCGCACAAGCCGGATACAACGCGTGCCGCTACGCGTGGCTGTCTGACGAACTCCCGCGACTGATCTCCGCCGCCGACGCGAGCATGGCCGCGACACCGACGGCCGCTACCGCCGCGCTGTCCTCAGCCAGCTACCAGCTCGCCGCGCACACCTTGGCGAAGCTCCTGGTCTCCGGGTTACAGCCGATGACAGCCGACCGCGCCGTCCACCGCGCATACCAGGCCGACGATCCTCTGGTGCTGGCGCAGGCCCGGCGAGTCCTTTCCACAGCGGCACGCCGGATCGGTGACTACGAGCAAGCCGAACGGGTCGGCATCCGCGCGATCGAAGATCTTCCTCTCACCCAGCAGAATCATCCGGCCACGTGGCGGCACGTGGTTGAACTGTGGTGCGTGGCCGGGTACGCAGCAGCCATCGGCGGTGACCGGGACCGCTTCATCGAGTGCTATCGCGAAGCAGCCGCCGTGGCCGCCCAGATCAGCGATCACCACCAACAGTGCATGGCGCGTGACTACGCCCTGGCCCACCAGATCAGTAGTGCCTCTAAACTGGGCGACTCCGCCACAGCACTGGAGGCGGCCCGCCAAGTGCACCTCGACGCGCTCCCCACCACCGAACGCAAAGGCCGCTACCTGGTCGATCTCGCGTTGGCCTGGCAACAGCATGGCCACGACCGTCACGCCTATCGAGCGATCCTGCTCGCTGAATACCATGCCCCCGGCGAAGTACACACCCGCAGCTCAGCGCGGCGGCTGATCAGAGCCCTGGCCACCTTCCCCAGGCACAGCAGGATGCCGGAACTAGCAGAGCTTGCCCGGCGCGCGCACGTCACCCTGTAAAGGTGAACTGGTGCTCGGCAGACGGACAGGCGCCACGGGATCCAAGACATCAGTCACTGCACTTCTCCTTGTCGTATTAGTGTCCGATTGGACACGCCAGTGTTCAGGCGGTGCGAGTCGGCGAACACGCGCCATTTCACCGGCAACAGTTCCGAGGACCCGGCCCGAGTCGCCCCTACCTTCGCGGGCCGGGTTGCCGCACCGTGCGTAGTGGCGGGCGCTCCTGCACGGCGAGGTCGGACACGACGAGTTCCCGTTCGACACCGTCGAGCGCATGTCCCCTGCGGAACTGGGCGAGCAGCGTCGAGGGCGCCTGATGCGCCGTCAACCGACCACTGCGGTCAAGCCGGTCCATGACCGTCAGCATGATCTGTCCCGCCATCCTGCCCAGCGCCTGCGTGCTCTGATGCCGGTGGGTGCGCATCCCGAGATCGACCTGGGCGAGCGCGTCCAGACCCCGCCACCGCACCAGATCGATGAGGTGCGCGACCTCCACCCCGTAGTGGGTGACGAACGGGATGCTCTCCAGCACCTCCCGGCGTCCCGCGTACTCGCCTGCCAGCGGCTGGACGAAACCCGCGAGATCCGGCCAGTACATGTTCAGCAGCGGCCTGGCGACGAGTTCGGTGACCCGCCCGCCGCCGTCGGCGTCGGTGTGGCTCCCGTTGACCAGCGGCCGGTGGTAGAAGCCCTTGACGTAGTCCACGCCGGGGTCGGTCAGCAGCGGCCCGAGCAGGCCGATGATGTAATCGGCGGTGAAGTCGTAGAGGTCGCCGTCCACGAACACGACGAGGTCGCCACTCGTGGCGGCGAGCCCCTTCCACAGTGCCTCGCCCTTGCCGTGCATACCGGGCAGCGGGCGCAGGACCGCATCCTGGGCCACCACTCTCGCACCCGCCTCGGCCGCCACCCTCGCCGTGTCGTCGCGCGACCGGGAGTCAACGACGAGGACGTCATCGACGAGCGGGTCGTCCTCCATCAGCGCCGTGCGGATCGTCCGCACGATCTGCCCCACCGTCTCCTCCTCGTCGCGCGCCGGGATGACGACACTGACGGTGCGATCACCCTTGAGGGCGGCGAGCTGGGCTGCCGTCCAGTCGTCGGCGCGAGAGGACCTGCGCCGCAACCAGGAACGGACCCGTGGGGAGAGAGTGAGTTCGGCGGCCGGGTCCAACCCGATGCGTGTCGTGTCCACGAGGTCCCCTTTCGTGCGAGAGCGACCGTGGAATCGCCAGGGGAAGCGTCGGCCGTTCACGTTGCGGGCCGCCGACCGGGCTGACACGACCCGGTGACGACCTGACCTCTACACCCGGATGGACGTAACGCGGTCGGTTCACACCTCGAAACGGCGGCAAATTGCACCACTCCCCGCCGCACCATCCCGGCGACGGGGAGTGAAAGCGCTCGACGGCCCTACAGGGTTTCCTCCAGCAGCTCCTGCGTAACGGCCGACTCCGTGTCGGGCACCCCGAGTTCCTTGGCCCGTTTGTCGGCCATCGCCAGCAGCCTGCGAATGCGGCCCGCCACGGCGTCCTTCGTCATCGGCGGATCGGAGAGCTGCCCGAGTTCCTCCAACGACGCCTGCCGGTTGGTCAGCCGCAGCTTCCCCGCGGCGAGCAGGTGGTCGGGCACGGTGTCACCGAGGATCTCCATGGCCCGCTCGACCCGCGCAGCCGCGGCGACCGCCGCCCTCGCCGACCTCCGCAGGTTGGCGTCGTCGAAGTTCGCGAGCCGGTTGGCCGTGGCCCTCACCTCGCGGCGCATGCGCCGCTCCTCCCACGCGAGCACGCTGGAATGCGCGCCCAGCCTGGTCAGCATCGCCCCGATGGCATCACCGTCGCGCACCACGACCCGGTCGGCGCCGCGAACCTCCCGCGACTTCGCCTGGATGCCCATCCGCCTGGCGGCCCCCACCAGCGCCAGCGCCGCTTCCGGCCCTGGGCACGTCACTTCCAGCGACGACGACCTGCCTGGCTCGGTCAGGGACCCGTGGGCCAGGAACGCGCCCCGCCAGGCCGCTTCGGCGTCGGCGACGCCACCCGACACCACCGAGGAAGGAAGCCCCCGCACAGGCCGGCCACGCTGGTCGATCAGGCCCGTCTGCCGCGCCAGTCCCTCGCCGTCCTTCACCACGCGCACGACGTAGCGGGTGCCCTTCCGCAAGCCGCCCGAGGTGATCACGTGCACGTCCGAGGTGTGCCCGTACAGCTCGTGGATCTCCTTGCGAAGCCTGCGCGCCACCGACCCGGTGTCGAGTTCGGCCTCGACGACGACCCTGCCTGCCACGATGTGCAGCCCGCCTGCGAACCGCAACAGTGAGGACACCTCCGACCGGCGCGGACCGACCTTGGTGATCTCCAAGCGGCTGAGTTCGTCCTTGACCGCCGCCGTCATCGCCATCTACTGCCCCTCCTCCACGTTCTCGGACAGACCGAGAGCCTCTCGCACACAGCCCGCAAGGGCATCCGGATCATGCCGTCCCGCTCCGCCTGGTGCGGCGATGGATGCCAGATGCGCCCGCCCGCCCAGCGCCTCGGCCGCACGGCGAAGCCGCGCGGGGGTGGGCACGGAATCGACATCGGCGATCACCGCGTCCACCGTGAGGCGGGGAGCGTGTTCGAAGAGTACGTGGAGGTGCCGTTCCGGTGAGAAGCCAGCCGTCTCACCCGGCTGGGGGACGAGGTTGAGGATCACCACCTTGGTGGCCGACGTGGTGACCAGCGCGTCGTGCAGGTCCGGAACGAGCAGGTGCGGCAGGACGCTGGTGAACCACGATCCCGGGCCGAGGAAGACGGCGTCGGCGCCGCGCACGGCCTCCACCGCGTCCGCACACGCCACGGGAGGGCGATGCGGGCGGCCGGGGTTGTGCAGGCTGATGCGCCGCACCCTGCCCGGTGTGCTGGCGACGGCAACCTGACCCCTGATGCGGCTGACGGCGCCGTTCTCCAGGCCCGTGACCTCGGCTTCGATCTCCAGCGGCTCCGCCGACATCGGCAGCACCCTCCCTGTGATGCCGAGCAGCCTCGCCGCCTCGTCGAGCCCCGCGACGGGGTCGCCGAGCACCTCGAACAGCCCCGCGAGCAGCAGGTTGCCGACAGCGTGTCCGGTGAGCGCCCCGGTGCCTCCGAACCGGTGCTGGAACACCTCCGCCCACAGCGTTCCGCCGTCCTCGGCCGCGGCGAGCGCCGCCAGCGCCTGGCGGAGATCCCCCGGCGGGAGCAGACCGAGCTCCCGCCGGAGCCGCCCCGACGAGCCACCGTCGTCGGCGACCGTCACCACCGCGGTGACGTCGGAGGTGAGCCGCCGCAACGCCGACAGCGTCGCGTGCAGCCCGTGTCCACCACCGAGTGCGACGGCACGCATCTCGCGGCTCATTCCCTGCCCAGGTCGCGGTGCACGACCTTGACCGCCATGCCGTCCTCCTTGGAGAGCCGCTTCGCCAGCTCCTCGGAGATGGCCACGCTGCGGTGCTTACCCCCGGTGCAGCCGACGGCCAGGGTCAGGTACCTCTTGCCCTCCCGCTTGTATCCGGCACCCACGAGGCGCAGCAACTCGTGGTACTGCTCAAGGAACTCCTCGGCGCCCTCCTGCCCGAGCACGTAGTTGCGCACGTCCCCGTCGAGACCGCTCTGGTCGCGCAACTCGGGGATCCAGAACGGGTTCGGCAGGAAGCGCACGTCCATTACGAGGTCGGAGTCCATCGGGAGGCCGTACTTGTAGCCGAAGGAGAGCACCGTCACCCTCGTCCTGGTGCTCGACTCCGTCCCGAAGGCGTCCTCGATCTTGGCGCGGAGGTCGTGCACCGACAGCGCCGACGTGTCGAGCATCAGGTCGGCCTCCTCCCGCAGCGGCGCGAGCAACGCGCGTTCCGCTGTGATGCCGTCAACCAGCCGCCCGTCGCCCTGCATCGGGTGGCCGCGCCGCACCTGCTCGAAGCGGCGCACCAGCACCGGGTCGGTCGCCTCCAGGAACAGCACCCTCGGCTTGTACCCGCGTGCGTCGAGGTCCTTGATCACCGAGGCGAGGTCGTCGGTGAACGCGCGGGACCGCACGTCCATGACCACGGCCACCTTGGTGATGGCGCCCCTCGCCTGCGCGCCGAGCTCCACCATCGTGGAGATCAGCTCCGGTGGCAGGTTGTCCACCACGAACCAGCCAAGGTCTTCGAGACACTTGGCCGCGGTGCTGCGTCCCGCGCCGGAAAGGCCGGTGACGACAGCGACCTCCATACCGGAACCCCGCTCACCCGACGCCCTCGCGCCGATGTCGGATTCGGTCACGTCTGCGACTCCCCTCTGCTGTCGGTGCGCTCCCCCGCGAGCGCGGTATGCACGGCCTCCGCCGTGCGGGTGCCGAAGCCCGGCACCTGTGCGATCTCGGCCACCGTGGCCTGCCTCAGCTTCTTCACCGAGCCGAAGTGTTTGATCAGAGCGGTCTTCCGCGCCTGCCCGAGACCGGGTATCCCGTCGAGGGCCGAAGCCTGCACCCGCTTCGAACGCTTCTGCCGCTGGTAGGTGATCGCGAACCGGTGTGCCTCGTCCCTCACCCGCTGGAGAAGGTACAGCGCGTCCGACGTCCTCGGCAGGATGACCGGATCGGCTGAGTCACCACTGCCCGCGGGCAACCACACCTCTTCGAGCCGCTTGGCGAGCCCGACGACGGCGACGTCGGTGATCCCGAGCTCGGCGAGCACGTCGGCCGCTGCCGTGGCTTGCGCCCCCGCCCCGTCCACCACCAGCAGGTTGGGAGGGTAGGCGAACTTACGCGGGCGCCCTGTCGCAGGGTCGAGAGCCTGCCCTGCTCCACTCGCGACGCCGCCTGCCTCCGGGGTCTCCGGGATTCCCGGGGCCTGCGAGGTTTCCGGGGTCTCCGGGGTTTCCGCCGTCTCCTTCAGGTATCTCGAGAACCGGCGTCGCACGACCTCGGCGATGGCGGCCACGTCCCCCTCGGAGGCGGCCTCGCGCAGCGCGAACCGGCGGTACTCGGACTTGCGCGGCAGCCCGTCCTCGAACACCACGAGCGAGGCCACCACGTCGGTTCCGGCGAGGTGGCTGATGTCCACGCACTCGATGCGCAGCGGCGCGCTGTCGAGGTCGAGGTATTCCTGAAGTTCGGCCAGTGCCGCCGACCGCGCGGTGAGGTCGCCTGCCCTGCGCAGTTTGTGCTGGGTGAACGCCTCCACCGCGTTGCGGGCCACCGTGTCGGCCAGCGCGCGCTTGTCGCCGCGCTGCGGAACCCTCAGCCGGACCCGCGAGCCGCGCAGACCGGACAACCACTCCTCCACCGCGTCGGGATCGGACGGCAGCTCCGGCACGAGCACTTCCCGTGGCACGACGGTGCCCACCTGGTCGGTGCCGCCCTCGGCGGACGTCTCGGCGGCCAGTTCGGTCTGCTCGGCGTAGAACTGCGAGAGGAACTGCTCCACCAGCGCGGGCACGTCCATCTCATCGACCTTGTCGATCACCCAGCCACGCTGGCCCCTGACCCGCCCACCCCGCACATGGAAGATCTGCACAGCCGCTTCGAGTTCGTCGTGGGCGAAGGCGATGACGTCGGCGTCGGTGCCGTCGCCGAGCACCACGGCCTGCTTCTCCATCGCCCTGCGCAGCGCGCCGAGGTCGTCGCGAAGCCGGGCGGCCCGCTCGAACTCCAGCGCCTCGGACGCCTCGGCCATCTCCCGCTCAAGCCTGCGGATCATGACGTCGGTGCGGCCGGCGAGGAAGTCGCAGAACTCCTCGACGATCTCGCGGTGTTCCTCGGCCGACACCCTGCCGACGCACGGCGCCGAGCACTTGCCGATGTAGCCGAGCAGGCACGGCCTGCCGATCTGGGCGTGCCTGCGGAACACACCTGCCGAGCACGTCCGCGCGGGGAACACCCTGAGCAACAAATCGAGCGTCTCGCGGATCGCCCAGGCGTGCGCGTAGGGGCCGAAGTAGCGCACGCCTTTCTTCCTCGGGCCCCGGTAGACGTGCAGGCGGGGGAACTGCTCGTTCAACGTCACCGCGAGCACCGGATACGACTTGTCGTCGCGGTAGCGGACGTTGAACCTCGGGTCGAACTCCTTGATCCAGTTGTATTCGAGCTGGAGTGCCTCCACCTCGGTGCCCACCACGGTCCACTCGACGCTCGCCGCCGTGGTGACCATCTGCCGGGTCCTCGGATGCAGGCCGGAGAGGTCGGCGAAGTAGGAGTTCAGCCTGCTGCGCAGGCTCTTCGCCTTGCCGACGTAGATGACCCGGCTACTCGCGTCGCGGAACTTGTACACGCCGGGCGAGTCGGGGATGGTTCCCGGCGCGGGTCGGTAGGTGGAAGGGTCGGCCACGCCGTCCAGCCTATGGCTCCCCGGCGACAAGTCCGATCGGCCCCTTCCCATGATCCGCCTGCGGCCACCGCGCGGCGCGAGGACTATCCCCAGTCGCAGGAATAGCCGTAGTGTCCCGTGCCGACCGGATGCCCCGCAGGAAGCGGCTCGCCCGTCAAGGGCGGGATCTCGATGGCGTCCCATTCGATCGTGCCATCGGCGTTGACATGCTCATCGAGGCGGATGACGCGGTCTGTCCGACCGGGCGAGTGGATGAAGAGGCACAGGTCGCCCGTAGGAGGTTCTCCTGTCTCCGCGATGGCCGACGCGAGGAGCCAGGAGGCAGCCCAGCGCACCTCGTCCGGATGGGTGCTGACGACCGTTTCGGAATACTCGAACGAGCCTGACGCCTCGGCCAGATGAAGTTCGTAATACGAGAAAGGACACGCCCCCTCAACGGCATCGCTGTCGTCGGCCCACATCTGTAGAGCAGCGACACCGGCCAGGGCAGCAGGGTCGCCGGGGGCGGCTTTCAGAACTCGTTCGTAGAGGGCGCGGGCCTCGTCTCGCCTGCGTGCCAGGGTGTCCTCGTTCTCGCCATGTGCCTCCGCATGGTCTTCATCGATCTTCCAGTACGCGATCTGCTGGACGAGTCTCCCGGCGAGCAGGGTGGCGGCGAGCCGATCGTCGGGCCGAGCGCGCAGGGCGGCACGAAGCCATGGTTCCTCCGGCCAGAAGAGCGTGCCCATGTCGCCGAGGTGCTCCTCGGAGTCGGCCCGAAGCAGGCACAGCAGGCGCCCCAGCTCACGAGCTGCGTCCGGATCCCCTTCGGTGGCTGCGGCACGCGGACTTTCGATCTTCTTCTCGATGATCGTCACGACTCGATACCCTAGCGACTTCGGCCATTTGTTCGATCCATCCGACCGCCGACGACGAGCCATCGAAAACCGGCAGGCGGTTGCCGCAGGGCCACCCCGCACTTCCTCTGCCCGGCACAACCTCATCGAAAGGGAGTGATCCGAGATGACGAGATCCGCCTCCGACAGCCCCGCCGTATAGGGCGTTATACGAGAGGGTTGGGGGCTGGAGGTCCGGCGTGTGCGATTCTCGCGGCATGCGCATCGCGACGTGGAACGTCAACTCGATCACCGCCCGGCTGCCGCGAGTGCTCGCCTGGCTGCGCTCCGCCCAGCCCGACGTGGTGTGCCTCCAGGAACTGAAGTGCGGCGCCGACGCGTTCCCGCGTGACGAGATCACCGAACTCGGCTACGACATCGCCTGCCATGGCTCCGGCCGCTGGAACGGTGTCGCCGTGCTCTCCCGCATCGGGCTCGACGACCTCACCCGTGGACTGATCGACGAGCCGTCCTACGACGGTGAGATCGAACCCCGCGCCATCGGCGCCACCTGCGACGGCGTCCGCGTGTGGTCGGTGTACGTGCCCAACGGCCGCGAACCCGGCCACCCGCACTACGCCTACAAACTGCGCTGGCTCGCCGCCCTGCGCGAGACCGTGCTCGCCGAGAACGAGCCCGGCAGGCCGTTCGCGGTGCTCGGCGACTTCAACATCGCGCCCACCGACGACGACGTGTGGGACATTTCGGCGTTCACCGGCTCCACGCACGTCACCGAACCGGAACGCGACGCACTGGCGGCCCTGCGTGAGGCCGGCCTTTCCGACGTGGTGCCCAGGCCGCTGAAGTACGACTATCCCTACACGTACTGGGACTACCGGCAGCTCGCGTTCCCGAAGAACCGCGGCATGCGCATCGACCTCGTCTACGCCTCCGGCGCGTTCGCCGACGCCGTGACCGACGCCTACGTCGATCGGGAAGAGCGCAAGGGCAAGGGCGCCTCCGACCACGCGCCCGTCGTCATGGATCTCGCGCCGCACTCCACACCGTGAGAACCGCACTCCTCGCTGACCGCCGCACGGAGCAACTCCACCGTGCGCGTCGCGGCGAGATGGTCGGCGACGGCCTTCCTGACGGCCACGCTGATCCGCCGCACCGGCGCCGGTGCCACCACCGGCCGTGAGGTCAACCCCTGGGGCAGCTCGCCGCGCGCCAGCCTCGGCAGAACGGTGATCCCCATCCCGCTGACCACGAAGGGGATCGCCGTCCGGTAGTCGCGCATCTCGACCGAGAACCGGGGCGCGAATCCCACCTCCGCGCACGCCGTGAGCAGGATCTCCCTACAGGCACCGTGGCTGATGTCGTTGTCGATCCACGGACGGTCGGCCAGCTCGGCCAGCGGCACCGACGCCCCCTCCGCGAGCGGGTCGTCGTCCCGCACCACCACCTCGTAGGGGTCATCGACCAGCGGGTACACGATCGTGCCAGCAGGCCGCGCGCCCCGCGTCTCGACGAACACCTCCACATCGAGATCGGCGGGCCGCTCGTCGAGCACCTCGGTCCATCGCAGGTCGAGACGCAGTTCGGGGAACTCCCGCCTCAGCACGGTCACCACGGAGGGCAGCCACGCCGCGCCCGCCGAGGCGAAGTACCCGATGGACAACACGCCGGTGCGGCCCGCGCGCAGATCCCTGGCGAGGCCGTCGAGGCGGCTCAGCTCCCGGAACAACGCCTCCGACTCCTCGGCCAGCGTGCGCCCCGCCGTGGTCGGCTCGATGCCGCGGCCGACCCGGTCCACCAGCCGCAGTCCCGTCTCCTGTTGCAGCGCCGCCAGTTGCTGGCTCACCGCCGACGGCGTGTAACCCAGAGCGGCGGCGGCCTCCCGGATCGATCCCTTCGCCACCACGGCCCTCAACACGCGCAAACGACTCACGTCCGGCACGGCACGACAGTACAGCCCTGCTAAACGGTGATACAGGATTAGTCGCTTGTCCTTCCGGTTCGGCGCCGGTGACGATGACGGTCGTGACCCAGCTGCTCTCCCGCTCCCGCACTCCCCGCTCCGACACCACGAAGGCCGCGCTGGCCGCCGTGGTGACGATGGTGTTGTGGTCCTCGGCGTTCGTGGCCATCCGCGCCATCGGCGACGTGCTCTCCCCCGCACCGCTCGCGCTGCTCCGCCTCGTCGTCGCCGCCGCGACGCTCACCGTGCTCATCGGTGTCAGCTCCCGGCGCCTTCCACCGCTCCCCCGCGACCGCACCTCGTGGCTGCTCGTCATCGCCTACGGCGTCCTGTGGCTGTGCTGCTACACCGTCGCCCTCAACGCCGCCGAGCTGCACCTCGACGCCGGCACGGCCGCACTGCTGGTGAACATCGCCCCGATCCTCATCACCTTCGGGGCGGGGCTCGTGCTCGGCGAGGGCTTCCCGCGCCCGCTCATCGTCGGCGGCGCCGTCGGACTGTCCGGCATCGTCATCATCGGGCTCGGCACCGAGACCGAGGGCGACTGGATCGGCGTCGCGTTGTGCCTGCTCGCCGCCGTGCTGTACGCGGGTGGTGTGCTCATCCAGAAGACCGCGATGCGGCACGTCGATGCCACGGCCATCACCTGGCTGGGCTGCCTTATCGGCGCCGCGGCCCTGCTGCCGTGGACGCCGCAGCTCGTCACCGAGGTCGCGGCCGCCCCCGCCTCCGCCGTGCTCGGCGCCGTCTACCTCGGGATGTTCCCCACCGCGATCGGGTTCAGCACCTGGGCCTACGCCCTCAAACGCACCGACGCGGGCAAGCTCAGCGTCTCCACGTACGCCGTGCCCGCCATCTCGGTGGTGCTGTCGTGGGCGCTCCTGCACGAAGTCCCCACCGTGTACGGCCTGGTGGGCGGGGCGGTCTGCCTGGCGGGGGTCGCCCTGTCGCGTTACCGTCCCCGCGCGGCGAAGGCCGGGAAGTCAGGCCCCACCACGGCGGAGCCTGCGCCCTGAATCCTTCTGAATCCTCAGTCGCGGTGCGCGGCGCTGTGGAGGCGCCGCAGCGCGCGCACCGCCGCAACGGCACGCTCCCGGTCAACGGCCTGGATCGCCATCATCGAGTAGTACTCGTAGTCGGGCAGTTCGAGCCGCGCGAAGGACGCGCCGTCGGGGAAGCTCACCGACAGCACCTCGTCCCAGCCGAACGTCCTCGACACACCGATGTTGCGCACGTGAACACCGTCGCTGTCGGCCCGCACCCTCGGCGTGGCGAACAGCATCGCGGCACCCGCGAGGAACACGCCGACGCCGATCATCGCGATCTGGTCGCTGACCATGAAGATCACGCCGGTGTCCTGCGAGCGCAGCAGCACCGCCACGGTGACGAACACCGCCAGCAGCAGCACCGCCAACGCCCCCGACATCCACACCACGCGGTGCGGCCGGATCACCACGGCGCCGTCGGTACCCTCGGTGCCCGCGGTGTTCTCGGTCTGCTTCCCGTCCGTCATGTCCGCCACCCGGCTCACACGAAACCTCGCTCCGTCCACGGCTGACGCAGGCCACGCAACACGTTGGCGGTGGTCAGCGCGGCCACCGTCGCCTCCCGTCCCTTGTCCTCCTTCGAGGACGGCAGTCCAGCCCTCGCCAATGCCTGCTCCTCGGTGTCACATGTCAGCACGCCGTTGCCCACGGGGGTGCTCTCGTCCAGCGCGACCCTGGTCAGGCCCGCCGTCACCGACTCGCACACGTAGTCGAAATGCGGCGTGTCGCCCCGGATCACCACGCCGAGCGCGACGACCGCGTCGTGGCCCCGCGCGAGCGCCTGCGCCACTACCGGCAACTCGACGGCCCCCGCCACCCGCAGCACCGTCGGCTCCTCGGCCAGTTTCACCTCGGCCGCCGTGCGCAGCGCGGAGGCCAGCAGGCTGTCCGTGATCCGCGTGTGCCAGCGGGTGGCGACGATCGCCAGCCGGAGGTTCTCGCACTCCCGCAGTTCCTGCCCCTCGTCGGGGCGGCCTTCTCCACTCATGCTCCACCCGTCACTGCGCCGTCGTCCTGCCCCCGGCCGGTGCGGTCGGCGTCGGCGACCTCCGCTCCGACCTCGTCGAACTGCTCCAGCTGGGACAATTCGTGGCCCATCCTGTCACGCTTCGTTGTGAGGTAACGCAGGTTCTCCGGATTGGGTGAGATCGGCAGCGGAACCCTGCCGACCACCCGCAACCCGTAGCCTTCGAGGCCGACTCGCTTGGCGGGGTTGTTGGTGAGCAGCCGCATCGACCGCACACCGAGATCGCACAGGATCTGCGCGCCCGTGCCGTAGTCGCGGGCGTCGGCGGGAACCCCGAGCGCCAGGTTGGCGTCCACCGTGTCCGCCCCGGCATCCTGCAACTGGTAGGCCTGCAACTTGTGCAGCAGCCCGATGCCCCTGCCCTCGTGGCCGCGCACGTAGAGCACGACACCCCGGCCCTCGGTGGCCACCGCTTCCAGCGCCGCGTTCAGCTGAGGGCCGCAGTCACAGCGCAGCGACCCGAACACGTCGCCCGTCAGGCATTCGGAGTGGACGCGGACGAGGATGTCCTCGCCGTCGCCGATGTCGCCGTAGACGAACGCGATGTGCTCGATGCCGTCGAGCAGGCTGTCGTACCCGATGGCCCTGAACGTGCCCGCCGCCAGCGGGATGCGGGCCTCAGCCACGCGCTCGACCTGCTTCTCCGTGCGCCTGCGGTAGGCGATGAGGTCGGCGATCGTGATCAGTTGCAGATCGTGCTCCGCCGCGAACACCTCCAGCTCGTCGCGGCGGGCCATGTCGCCCTCGTTCTTCTGCGACACGATCTCGCACAGCACACCCGCCGGTGCGAGCCCCGCCATCCTGGCCAGATCCACGGCGGCCTCCGTGTGCCCCGGCCTGCGCAGCACACCGCCGTCCTTCGCGCGCAGCGGCACCACGTGCCCCGGCCTTCGCAGGTCGGACGGCGTGGACTTCGGGTCGGCCAGCAGCCGGATCGTGTGGCTGCGGTCGGCTGCGGAGATGCCGGTGCCGATGCCCTCGGCCGCGTCCACCGTGACCGTGTACGCGGTGCCGCGCCGATCCTCGTTCGCGTGGTACATCGGCGGGAGGTTCAGCCGGTCGCAGTCCTCGCCGGTCAGCGACACGCACACGTAGCCGGACGTGTACCGCACCATGAACGCGAGCAGCTCCGGCGTCGCACACTCGGCCGCGAAGATCAGGTCTCCCTCGTTCTCGCGGTCCTCGTCGTCCACCACCACCACAGGGCGGCCGTTCGCGATGTCCTCGATGGCCCTCTCGATGGACTCGACGTCCACCGACGGCGCGGGCTCCGTCATCGTCACCTGTCCTCCTCGCCCCTGCCATTCTCCACCGCTGCCGGGGGCAGGTGGACGGCGGCCAGCTTCTCGACGTACTTCGCGAGCACGTCAACCTCAAGGTTCACGGCGTCACCGGGCTGGTTCCGGCCCAGCGTGGTGGCGCGCAACGTGGTGGGGATGAGCGCGACGGCGAACTCGTCCGCCGACACCTCGGCCACCGTGAGCGAAACCCCGTCCACCGTGATCGACCCCTTCTCGACGACGTAGCGCGACAGCCGGGGAGGGTAGGCGAAGCGGGTGAGGCCGTCGGAATCGCGCGAGAGGAAGGTCCCGGTGCCATCGACGTGTCCCTGCACGATGTGCCCGGAGAACCGGCCGTCGGCCGCCATCGCCCGCTCCAGGTTCACGAGGCGGCCCGGCTCGACACCGTCGAGACTGGTGCGCTTCACCGTCTCGCCCACCACGTCCACGGTGAACTCGTCGCCCACCACGTCCACCACGGTGAGACACACCCCGTTCACCGCGATCGAGTCGCCGTGCTTGGCGTCCTTCGTCACCACGGGCCCGCGCAGCGCGAGCCGCATGGCCGCATCCCGCGGTTCGACCCGCGTGACCTCGCCCAGCTCTTCGACAATCCCGGTGAACACCTAGTCGCCTCCCTCGCCTGTGAGCGGAACGGCGGAGATTCGCACGTCCTCACCGCTCATGGTGGCCTCTTCCACCCGCCAGCGGTGTGCTTCGGTGATGGTTGACACTCCCGCATCCCGCAGTGCCACGGGCCCCGCCCCCAGCAGGGCGGGGGCGACGTACGCGAGGATGCGATCGACCATGCCACCGGCGACGAATGCTCCCGCCACCGTCGGTCCGCCCTCCAGCAGCACATCGACGACGCCGCGCTCGGCGAGCCCGGCCAGCACCTCACCGGGGTCGTGAGTGGCGAACACCACCGTCTCCGCCGCGCTGTCCAACACGCGCGCGTCGCGAGGTATGCCGCGTGTGCCCACCACCACACGGAGCGGCTGACGGTCGGCGAGTGTCCCGTCCTTCGCGCGCACCGTCAGCCACGGGTCGTCGGCGAGCACGGTCCCCGTGCCCACCACAACGGCGTCCATCCTGGACCGCAGTGTGTGCACCTCGGCGCGTGAGACGGGGCCCGAGATCCACCGGCTGGTGCCGTCGGCCGCGGCGACCCTGCCGTCGAGGCTCGTCGCGTACTTCCACGTGACGTGGGGTCGTCCGGTGCGCTCGCGGTGCAGCCAGGCCCGCAACGGCCCCGCCGCCACCTGTTCCGCGAGCAGACCGCCCTCGACGTCCACACCCGCCGCCCTCAGGACCCCGGCACCGCCGGAGGCCTCCGGGTGCGGATCGGACACGGCGAACCGCACGGCAGCCACCCCGGCCTCGATCAGCGCCCGCGTGCACGGCGGGGTACGCCCGTGATGCGAGCACGGCTCCAAGGTGACCACGGCGGTGCCGCCCCTGGCCCGATCGCCCGCCTCACGCAGCGCCAGCACCTCGGCGTGCGGGCCGGGTGGCGGCTGCGTGGCTCCCTCGCCGACCCGCCGTCCGTCCGCGTCGAGGATCACGGCCCCGACGGGAGGATTGGGGCTCGTGGTCCCGCGCACCCCCTCACTGAGCGCGAGCGCGGCCTCCATCGCCCGCTCCACGGCCGTGCGGGCACCGGCATGGGGACCAGAGCCTGCCGACGTGTTCACCGCGCGCGGGCCGCCCTCGCCTTGTCCCGCAACGCCGCGACCGCCTTGGCCGGGTCACCGGCGCCGTACACGGCCGATCCCGCGACGAAGCAATCGGCACCCGCCTCGGCGGCCTGCTCGATGGTGTCGGCGTTGATACCGCCGTCGATCTCCACCAGCAACGTCAGATGGCCCGTGTCCACGAGCCTGCGCGCGGTGCGCACCTTGTCGAGGACGTCGGGGATGAACGACTGGCCGCCGAAACCGGGTTCCACCGACATCACCAGCAGCGTGTCGTAGTGCTTGAGGGTGTCGAGATAATCCTCGATCGGCGTGCCCGGTTTGATCGCCAGCCCGGCCTTCGCTCCCGCTGCCCTCAGGTTCTTGGCCAGCATCACCGGGTCGTGCGCGGCTTCGACGTGGACGGTGACGTTGTGGGCGCCCGCCTCCGCGTATCCCGGTGCCCAGCGGTCGGGGTCCTCGATCATGAGGTGGCAGTCCAGCGGGAGACCGGTGTGCTTGCGCAGCGACTCGACGACGGGAAGCCCGATGGTGAGGTTGGGAACGAAATGGTTGTCCATGACATCGACGTGCACCCAGTCGGCCCGGCCGTCACCGGGCCCCGCGACAGCGTCGATCTCCGCCCCGAGCCTGGCGAAATCGGCGGAGAGAATACTGGGAGCGATCATCGGTTCGTGCGCCACTCTCCCGAGTGTAGAGGGGCCCGCCGCGCCCCGACGCGCGCGGACCCCTCCTCGCTCACCCGGTGCTCACCCGGTGCTCACTCGACGGGCCGGTCGCCCGCATCGTCCACCACGGCCGTGGTCACGGAGGAGTGGCTCAGCACCGTGCCCTCGGGGAGGTCGCCGTTGCCCTCGGACAGCACCGTGCGCTCGCCGATGAACTCGCCGGTGTCCGGGTCGATGATGATCTCCTGCCGCTGGGTGCCGTCCTCGATTCCCAGCGCCGTTCCCACCCGTCCGTCCAGAGTGGCCTCCTCCTCGGTGATCTCCAGTCCCGGCACCTTCGTCAGTGCCTCGTAGAGCGCCGCCCTGACTTCCTTGCCGAGAACGCCAGACCGCAAGGCGTCGGCCGCGTAGACGAGCAACTCCGCGTCACCACGCGAGTTCTCGGGCGCGTCGTCACGCAGCCGCTCGTAGAGGGCGCCGGGGTCCTTCGGCAGGCTCGCCTGCCACTCGGGTGTCGGGTTGTGCCAGCCGGCGGGTTCCTCGCACGGCCGCTCGGAGAACCAGTCGCCGCAAGGCGCCTTCCACTCACCGTCGGAGTGCTCGTCGTCGAACGTCAGACCGGCTCGCCTCGCTTCCTCCTCGCTCCCGACGAGCCATTCCCGCTCACCGTCGGGTGTCCTCCTGTGCAGCCACTCGTCGCTCTCCCTGTGCGGCGCCCACGTCTCGTTCACCTGCTCGACACGCCAGAAGATCGACCGGCCGCCGTCGCCGGATCCCGAGTTCACGACAGACACCCGCTCCATGACGTAGCGGTACTGGCCTTCCGCCGCGGCGGGCTCGTCGGCACCGGACGCCCGCTCGGCGGCGCGTTCGAGGGTCGCGGCCACAGCGGCTCCCGCACGCGGGGTCTCCGGGGCGTCGCCGCCGAAGGACAGCGATCCCGCGACGAGCCCGCCCGCGGTCACGACCCCGACCACGGCCGCCGCGGCCAGCCAGCGCCGCATCGAACGCTGTCGTGGCGCGGCGTCGGCCCGCCTCACCTGCCGCACATCGGTGACCTGCCCACCCGCGCTGTTCAGCATGGCGGCACGGGCAGTCGCCAGGACCTGCTCGTCGGTGGTCACGTCGTCGTGCAGGTTCGACAACGCCTCGTCGAGTTCGGACTCCGTCCACACGCGACGGACAGAGTGGCCGGTTTCCTCGGAGTTCATGACTTGTTCCCTTCGTGTTCCGTGGAGTCCTGGATACGGAGACGGCGACGGACCCTGTGCAGTCGCGAACGGACGGTGCCGACGGGGATGCCGAGCACCTCGGCGACCTCGGCTGAGTCGAACTCCGCCCAGCTGATGAGCAGGAGCACGTCACGGTCGCTCGGGTTGAGTTCGGCGAGAGCCCTCGCCAGCTGCCGCGCCCGCGCCTGCGCATCGACCCGATCCGCCACCCGGTTCTCCGGCCCTTCGGTGCGTACCGCCTCGGTTTCCTGGCAGCGCGCCGTGGCCCGCAGCCCCCGCACCTCCTGGCGTGCGTGTCTGCGCAGCAGGTTGGTCGCGATGCCGTAGAGCCAGGACCTGGCCGTGCCCCGGCGCGGGTCGTAGTCGTGTCTCGTCTGGAGCGCCACGAGGAACGTCTCGGCGACGAGGTCGTCGGCGACGTCACGGGCCCGCCGCGCGAGGTAGCGGTGCAGGGGACGGGCGTGCCGGTCGAACAGCCGCTCGAACTCCGGGGCGGGCTCCGGACCTGACAGGTCGGGCCGGTCCTCGGCGTCTTCGGCGTCGGCGGTGCGCACCGAGTTCTGGATCGGATCGGTCACATTCGGTATTGCCCGCAGCGCGCCGACGCGTTCACGGGCAGGACTCCCGCGCGGTGAGTCAGCGCTTGCGGGTCACCGCGCAGAACATCGCGTCAGTGCCGTGCCGGTGGGGCCACAACTGCACGAAGGGGCCGTCACCGAGGTCGGGAACATCGGGAAACAGTGGCCGCGCGTCGAGGATCTCCGCGCCGCCCCGGCGTGCCGCTTCCACGACGATGCCCTCGGTCTCGGCCAGATGCGGGGAGCACACGACGTAGGTCACCACTCCACCCGGACGCACCAGCCGGTACGCCGACGCTAGGAGTTCCCCCTGTAACCGGGTCAGCTCGGCGATGTCGCCGGGCTGCTTGCGCCACCGCGCTTCCGGCCTGCGCCGCAGCGCGCCGAGCCCGCTGCACGGCGCGTCCACGAGAATCCGGTCGTAGCCGGGATCGAGGCCGGGGTCTCTCCCGTCGGCGACGTGCACCGTGACGGGAAGATCATCGGTGACCTCGCGGACAAGCCGTGCCCTGTGCTCGGCGACCTCGACGGCGTCCACCGTGGCGCCCGACACCTGGGCGAGACTGCCGAGCACCACGGTCTTGCCGCCCGGTCCTGCACACAGGTCGAGCCAGCGCTCGTCGGGGCCGTCCGTCAGCGGTGCCGAGGTGGCCGCCACGGCCACCAGCTGGCTGCCCTCGTCCTGCACCGTGGCGATTCCCTCGGCGAGGGCCTCGGACTCCGCGAGGTCACCCCCGCCAGGAGGCAGGTGCACGCCGTAGGGCGAGTAGGGCGCCACGTCGCCGCCCGTGATGGCGGCCAGCTCGTCAGCGCTCACCACGCCCGGCTTGGCCAGCAGGTGCACCGCCGGACGCGCGTCGTCGGCCTCCAGCGCCGCCCGCAGCTCGTCGCCGGAGTCGCCGAGCGCTTCGGCGAAGGCCCGCGCGATCCACCGGGGATGGGACGTGCGCAGCGCGATCCTGGCCAGCGGGTCGGCGGTGTCGGCCTCCAGCTCGTCAAGCCACTGCCGCTCATCCTTCTCCGACACCCTGCGCAGCACGGCGTTGGCGAAACCGGCCACCCGCGATCCCGCTTCCTCGCGCACGAGGTCCACAGTGGAGGCCACAGCGGCGTGCGTCGGGATTCGGGTCCGCAGCAACTGGTATGCGCCGAGACGCAGCGCGTCGCGCACCGGAGTGTCCACTGTGTCCAGTGGCCGGTCCACGCAGCGCCCGAGCACCGCGTCGAGCAGACCGGCTGCCCTCGCCGTGCCGTAGGTGAGCTCGGTGGCCAATGCCGCGTCTCTGCCGGTGATCCGGCGTTGCCGCAGCAGCTCAGGCAGAACCAGGTTGGCGTAGGCGTCCCGGTCGGTGACCGCGCGAAGAACGTCCAGCGCGGCCCGCCGCGCCGGGTCGGTCACAGGAGGTTTGCGTGGACCCTGCTTCCGTGGCGCGGGACGGCGTCCACCCTGACCGCGCTGCCCGTGGCGGGGAGCCCGCCGCTCACCGGTCATGTCAGCCGTTCTCCCTGCTCGATCCTGCTGCCCCTGGCCCAATCCGTGGCCGACATCCGTTTCTTCCCCTGCGCCTGCACCTCGCCGAGCACGAGGGCCGAGGTGGCCGTGCCCACGAGCACACGGCGGCGTTCGACACGCACCTCCCCCGGTTCGAGGTCGGTGTACTCGCCTTCGGCGGGCATCATGGGTCCGAGCTTGATCCGCTGACCTCGAAACTGCGCCCACGCCCCCGGCTCCGGCGTCACCGATCGCACGTGGCGATCCACCGCCGTAGCGGGAAAACCGAAGGTGATCCGCGCGTCCTCGACCGTCACCTTCGGCGCGTAGGTGACGCCGTCGGCCGGTTGCGGAACGGCCCGCACGGTGCCGTCCTCGATGCCGTCCAGTGTGGACACCAGAAGCGCGGCTCCTGACAGGGAGAGACGGTCCAGCAGCTCACCGGCCGTGTCGGTGGGCTTCACCGGCTCGGTGACCGTGCCGAACACCGGCCCCGCGTCGAGGTCCCGCACGATCCGGAACGTCGTCGCGCCGGTGATCTCGTCGCCCGCCCTGACGGCCGCCTGCACCGGCGCGGCGCCACGCCAGGCGGGCAGAAGAGAGAAATGCAGGTTGATCCACCCGTGGGCCGGCACGGCCAGAGCGCTCTCCGGCAGGAGCGCCCCGTAGGCCACGACGGGGCACGCGTCCGGCGCCAGCTCGGTGAGCCTGGCGAGGAAGTCTTCGTCCCCGGGACGCCGGGGGGTGAGGACCTCGATGCCGTGTTCGTCGGCGAGTTGCCCGACGGGCGAACGCACCAGCCTGCGCCCCCGGCCTGCGGGAGCGTCGGGACGGGTGACGACGGCGACGACGTCGTGGCGAGGCGACTCGATCAAGGCACGCAACGACGGCACGGCAGGCGCGGGCGTTCCCGCGAACACGAGCCTCATCGGCGATCCGGAAAGGTCTGAGAAGGCGACATCGAGTCCAGTCTAGAGCGCCGTGTCCGCACCTCCCGTACCCGTGTCCGCACTTCCCGCACAAGTGTTGGCACCTCCCGCACGGGTGCCTTGACCCCACACACCTGGACCAGGTGGTGAGGCCGTCAGGCAGTTCACATCCAGCTTGCCGGTGCCGGGTCTTTCGTCACTCGAACTGCCAACACTCGTGCACGAACTGCCAACACATGTGCACAAACTGCGGACACGGGCGCCAAGTGCCAACACTGGTGCACCGGGTGCCAGCACTCGTGCACCAGGTGCGGACACGGCGTCACACCAGGGCAAGGGGGTCGAGCTGGATTCGCACCGGCTCGGTGGCCTTACGCGCATCCCGTACGGCGCGGACCGCGTGGACGGCCTCCGCCAGGGCCCTGCCGTGCTCCCTCGGCACGCGCAGCAGTGCGCGTTCCCGTTCGGCGCGTCCCTCCTCGTCGATCTCCCCGAGCGGAACGGGCCCGAGCACCTCGGCCGAGGGAGGAAGCGCGATCTCGTCGAGCAGGCCTGCCACCGCGTCGGGGGTGCCTTCCACACTCGCCATGCGAACCTGCGGCGGGAAACCGAGTTCCGCACGCTCGGCGAGTTCCAGCCCGGCGTGCCAGCCTGGGTCCCAGCGCACGAGCGCCTGCACCACCGGGATTCCCGCTTCCGCGCCAACGACCACGCGGCCACCGTCCCTCGCCGGGCGCACCAGCGTCGCCGCCGCCATCCAGCGGCGCAGCGTCTCCTCGGCGGCTCGCAGATCCTGGCGGCCGAGCAATGCCCAACCGTCGAGCAACAGCGCCGCACCGTAGGCGCCCTCGGCGACCGGTTCGGCTCCCGGCGTCGCCACGACCAGCGCGGGCCTGGCCGGTACGGCGGCCAGCACCTCCCCACCTCCGGATGTCCGCACCGCGACGCCGGGGAAAGCCCTCCCCAGTTCCTCGGCCGTGCGCAGCGCACCCACGACGACGGCCCGCAGCCGTTGCGACGCACACGCCGGGCAGTGGTATGCCGCGTCCGACACCCCGCACCAGCGGCAGCGCGGCGCCCCGCCTCCGCCCGGCAACAGCAACGGCCCCGCACACCTGCGGCACCGCGCGGGGGTCCGGCATCGCGCACACGCGAGCCCCGGAACGTAACCGCGCCGGGGGAACCTGCACCAGCACCGGCGCACCCGCCGACAGGCTGCCTCTCGCGGCCTCGAACGCTACGGCGGGCAGCCGCGCCGCGCGGGCCGCCTCGTCGCGGGCGACGTCGAAGTCCTCGCCCGTGGGTGTCACCCGGGGAGCCCGCGCGCGCAGCTCGTCGCGCGACGGTGTGATCGCGTGCGCCCAGCCGGTCTCGACCAGCAACTGCGCCTCGGCCGTCCTGGCGTGGCCCGCCACCAGCACCGACGCCGCGTCGGTGTGCGCGCGGAGCATGAGCACGTCCCGTACCTGCGGGTACGGGGCGTGCTGATCGACATGGAGGTCGTCGCCGTCGTCCCACACGACGTAGAGCCCTGGATCGGCGACAGGCGCGAACATCGCGGCGCGGGTGCCCACCACGATGCGCACCGCACCACGCACCACGGCGAGCCAGCGACGGTACCGTTCGGCGGGCCCGAGCCCCGCCGACAACGCCACGACGGCGTCGTCCCCCGCCAGGTCCGCGCAGGCCGCATGCAGGCGAGCCACGTCGCGGTGGTCGGGGACCACGAGCACGGCGCCCCTGCCGGTGGCCGCCACCGTGGTGGCGAGTTCGGCCAGCCTGCGTGGCCAGTCCTCGCCCGGCAGCGCCTGCCACACCGCCCTGGCCTGCCGTCCCTCCCGCACGGCTGAGACGAACGCGGCGCCGTGCACATAGCGGTCCCAGCCGTCCACATCCGGTCGCGGGGGCGGGGAAGCGGGCTCACGCGGGGGTTCGGCCTCGGCCTTCGCATGGCGTGGCGGGACTGCCAGCCGTACCACGTCCGCGAGCGTGCCACCGTAGCGTCGGGCGACCGCCTGGCACACCCGCAGCAACGCGTCCGGCAGCACCCTCTCGGCCGAGACGACCCGTTCCAGAAACGCGAGCGCCCGGGTGTACTCGGTGGTGGAGGCCCGCTCAAGCAGGTATCCGTCCACGAGCTTTCCCGCGAACCGCACCCGCACCCGGCAGCCCGGCACGGCGGAGTCGGCGAACTCACGCGGCACCTGGTAGTCGAAGGTTCGGTCGAGGTGGGCCAGCGGGACGTCCACCAGCACACGGGCGATGGGATCGACCTCGGCCGGTTGCCGCTTGCCCCTCCCCGACCGACGGGACTTCGCGCCGGGCCCCGCCTTCGCTCGCGACGCCGTTTGCGCGGTTCGCGGAAGTTCCCACAGCGGGTCGGGGTCCGAGCGGCTCATCGGTTCCTCTTTACCAGACCCGCCCGGCGGCCCCGTCACACCGACGGTCGGGCGGGACGCGCCGGCGGAACCGGCTTGCCCTGGGGAGTGAGCCACCGGTTGAAGAAGTCGAACACGGGTCGCTCCACGAACTTCGTCAGAGCCCAGCCCAGCACGATCGCCGTGGCGAACCACGCGGGCACCCAGCCCCACCACGGCAGGCCGAGGTCGGCGAGGTGCCTGGCCACGATGGTGCCCATCACGAAGTGCATGAGGTAGACGCCGTAGGAGATGCCGGCGAGCCAGCGGATCGGCCGCTCCAGCGCCGTGAAGACCCTGCCGTTCCAGGCCGGTTCGTAGGCCGCGACGCAGATGAGCACCATGGCCAGCGCATAAGGCTGCACGGCGTCGTTGTCCGGCGGGTGCAGGTCGTGAGCCAGCAGCACGGCGAGGAGCATCAGGTACAGCTCGGTGAAGCTCATCCGCTTCTTCGACCACCGGTAGATGGCGACGCCCGCGAGAAGCAGGTGGGCGCGGTTGAGGCCCGTGCCGTCCATGGCGATGGACAGCCACATCGGCACCATGTCACCCGGCCCCATGAACAGGTACCGCACCGCCAGTGGCACGAGCAGCACCAGCCACATCACCGCCGACGCCACCCTGCCCCGGACCCGTTTGCTCGCCGCGAGCAGCGCGATCGCCGTGAACCCGGCGACCTGCACGGGCACGGTCCAGTGCGCGAGGTCGATGTAGGCGATGTCGGGTACCAGCAGGTGCACGAGGGCGAGGTTGCCGAGCAGATCGCGGTAGGTGTGCCTCGGCAGTCCTTCCGGCGCGAAGAGCTGGGTCGCCGCGAAGATCACCAGCACCGCTACCCAGAACGCGGGCAGCAGGCGCGCCAGCCTGCGCAGCCACCAGCGCAGCGACGAATGCTTGCCGATCGTCATCGCCGCGAAGTAACCGGACACCGTGATCAGCACCGAGGCGCCGAACGGGAAGTCCATGCGCAGCGGTTCCGGCGGAAGATCGAGGCCGGGAAGATTCAGCGGCGCGAGCAACGTGGCATGAAAGGCCAGAACGGCGAGAATGCCGACGACCCTGATGACATCCCAGCTGATGTAGCGCGGTTTGCGCGGCCCGGCCTTATCCGGTCGTGCCGCCACCAGCGGGCTCGGCCTGACCTCCTGCGCCTGCACCATGAGTCCGGAAGTTTAGGCCACCACACCGGCCGTACCCCGCAGGGGTGGTGGCGTGCCGTCACGCTCCGGCAGCGTGCCGGAGGTCGTCGATGCGGTCGGTCTTCTCCCAGGGCAGGTCGATGTCGGTGCGGCCGAAGTGACCGTAGGCGGCCGTCGGGGCGTAGATCGGCCGCAACAGGTCGAGATCACGGATGATCGCCGCGGGACGCAGATCGAACACCTCGGTGATCGCGGCCTGGATCTTGGCGGGGTCCACCTTCTCCGTCCCGAACGTCTCCACGAACAACCCCACCGGAGCCGCCTTGCCGATCGCATAGGCCACTTGAACCTCGACCCTGCCCGCGAGGCCCGCGGCGACGATGTTCTTGGCGACCCAGCGCATCGCGTAGGCGGCCGAGCGGTCCACCTTCGACGGGTCCTTGCCCGAGAAAGCACCACCACCGTGCCGGGCCATCCCGCCGTACGTATCCACGATGATCTTGCGGCCCGTCAGCCCCGCGTCACCCATCGGACCACCCACCACGAACCGGCCCGTCGGGTTCACCAGGAGGCGCGCGTCCTCCTGGTCCCAGTTCATCTCCCGCAACACCGGCGTCACCACGTGCTCGGCGACGTCCACCGCGAGCAGCTTCTGAAGGTCGATGCCCTCGGCGTGCTGGCTGGAGATCACCACCGTGTCCAGCCGCACCGGACGGTCACCCTCGTACTCGATGGTCACCTGGGTCTTGCCGTCGGGACGCAGATACGGCAGCACACCCTGCTTGCGTACGGCCGTCAACCGGCGCGCGAGGCGATGAGCCAGCGCGATCGGCAGGGGCATCAGCTCGGGCGTGTCCGAGCAGGCATAGCCGAACATCAGGCCCTGGTCACCGGCACCCTGACGGTCCAGCTCGTCCACCTCGCCCGGATCGTGCTCTCCGATCCGCGTCTCATAGGCGGACTCGACGCCCTGCGCGATGTCCGGCGACTGCGAACCGATGGCGACGTTCACCCCGCAGGACGCGCCGTCGAACCCCTTGGTGGACGAGTCGTAGCCGATGTCGAGGATGCGGTCGCGCACGAGGGTCGGGATGTCGGCGTACGCCTCCGTGGTCACCTCACCCGCGATGTGCACCTGCCCTGTGGTGATCAGGGCCTCCACCGCGACCCGGCTGTGGAGGTCCTTGCTCAGCAGCGCGTCGAGGATCGTGTCGCTGATCGAGTCACAGACCTTGTCGGGGTGCCCTTCAGTCACCGACTCCGAGGTGAACAACCTGCGGTTGGACGCACTCACCGGACTCGCCCCATCCTCGATCGACGCGACAGAGTGTCTACCGGGGCAGCCTACTGGGCACGTCCACCCGCACGCACCAACTCCGACACGGCGTCCCACACAATGGTCGCCAGCTCGGACTTCGCCCCCAGGGGAATGCTCCGTTCGGCGCCGTCGGAGGACAGTAGCCACCCGGTGTTCTCGTCCACCTCGAACGCCCTGCCCTCGCCGACGGCGTTGAGCACCAGCAGATCGACGCCCTTGCGCTTCAGCTTGGCCCTGCCGTGGTCGAGCACGGTGCCGTGCGCGTCGCCCGTCTCCGCAGCGAAACCCACGAGGAGCTGGCCGGGACGCCGCCGCCGCACCAGACCCGCGAGGACGTCGTTGTTGCGGGTCAGCACCACTGCGGGCGCCGAATCGTCATCCGTCTTCTTGATTTTGTGCTCGGCGCGATCGGCCGGGCGGAAGTCCGCGACGGCGGCGGCCATGACGACGACATCGGCGTCCGCCGCCGCCGCGTTCACGGCCTTCTCCAGCTCCTCGGCCGTCGAGACCCGCACCACGCGCGTCCCAGCGGGATCGGGCAGCGCCGCCGTGTGTGCGGCGACGAGTGTCACCTCGGCACCCCGCTGCGCGGCGACCCTGGCGAGCGCGTAGCCCTGCTTGCCCGACGAGCGGTTGCCGAGGAAGCGCACCGGGTCCAGCGGCTCTCTCGTCCCTCCCGCCGACACCACGACCCTGACGCCGTCGAGATCTCTCGGCAGCGCCGTGGGTCTCGCCAGCAGCAGGCGGGCGAGATCGACGATCTCCTGCGGGTGGGCGAGGCGGCCCTTGCCCGTGTCCTTCCCGGTCAACCGGCCAGAGTCCGGCTCGGTGACCACCACGCCCCGCGACCGCAGCAGCGCCACGTTGTCGCGCGTGGCGGGATGCTCCCACATCTCGGTGTGCATGGCGGGGAAGAACGCGACAGGGCACCTCGCCGTCAGCAGCGTGTTGGTGAGCAGGTCATCGGCGAGTCCGTGCGCGGCCTTGGCCAGCAGATCCGCGGTCGCGGGGACGACCAGCACCAGGTCGGCCTCCTGGCCGACGCGGACATGCTGCACCTCGGGAACCCGGCTGAACACCCCGGTGTCCACCGGGTGCCCCGACAGCGCCTCGAACGTCGCCGCCCCGACGAAGTTCAGGGCGGAGGCGGTGGGGACGACGCGGACGTCGTGCCCTGTCTCGGTGAGTCCCCGCAACACCTCGCACGCCTTGTAGGCGGCAATACCGCCCCCGACACCGAGGACGACTCGCGGCCGTGTCGTCACCGGCGGACTACTCGCCTTCGGTGTGCTCCAGCAGACCCGAGTGGATCTCGCGCAGAGCGATCGACAGCGGCTTCTCCCTCGGGCCCGGCTCCACAAGCGGGCCCACGTACTCCAAGAGCCCCTCACCGAGCTGCGCGTAGTAGTCGTTGATCTGACGGGCGCGCTTCGCCGCGTAGATCACGAGGGCGTACTTGGAGCTGACCTTCTCGAGCAGGTCGTCGATGGGCGGGTTGGTGATGCCTTCGAGCTGCTCACCCTGCGGACCCAGCGTAATCGCGGTCACTGACTGTGCTCCGTCTCGTCGCAAGCGGTGGTTCGGCCAGTCACCAAGCTTAGCAACTGGCGTGCGGCGGTCCGCACATCGGCGTTGACGATGCGCTGGTCGAACTCGTCCGCCGCCGCGAGTTCACGTTCGGCCTCGCGCAGCCGTGCGCGCACGGCGTCGTCGTGTTCCGTGCCGCGCCCGGTGAGCCTGCCGACCAGTTCGTCCCAGGACGGCGGCAGCAACATCACCAACTGTGCGTCCGGCATCGCCTCGCGCACCTGGCGCGCGCCCTTGAGTTCGATCTCCAGCACCGCGGGGCGGCCCTCCCGCAGCATCCGTTCGACAGGTTCCCGGGGTGTGCCGTAGCGGTTGCCCGCGAACTCGGCGTGTTCGAGCAACTCCCCGCCGCTGGCCATGGTCTCAAAGGTGCCGCTGTCCACGAAGTGGTAGTGCACCCCGTCCACCTCGCCCGCACGCGGCGGCCGGGTGGTGACCGACACGCTGAAGTAGATGTCGGGGCACAGCCTCCGCAGCTCCGCCACGACGCTCGACTTCCCGACCCCGGACGGCCCCGAGACGACGGTGAGCCGGTGCCGTGGGCTCGCGCCCGGCACCGGCTCACCGTTCACCACGCGACCTGCCGACCGGCCTGCCGCGTGAGAGCCGCGGTCCTGCTCACTCACTCGCCGCTGAACTCGGCCAGCAGCGCCTTGCGCTGCCGGTCGCCGAGGCCACGCAGACGACGGCTGGTCGCGATCTCCAGTCGCTCCATCGTCTGCTGCGCACGCACCTTACCCACGCCCGGCAGGGCCTCCAGCAGAGCGGAGACCTTCATCTTGCCGAGAACCTCGTCCTCGTCGGCCTGCTTCAGCACCTCGGCGAGGGTCGTACCGCCGCGCTTGAGCCGTTCCTTGAGCTCCGCGCGAGCGCGACGGGCGGCGGCGGCCTTCTCCAGCGCCGCAGCACGCTGTTCCTCGGTGAGCTGGGGAAGTGCCACGTTTTCCTCCGGTGTTACTCAGAAAATTCTGGGTGGGTGTGGCGACCGTACCCACCCTCGACCTTGACTCTCAATGCGGGGGTGGCGCCGACCGCAGGTGTCACCGGAAGTCCTTTCCGGCGACACTGAACCGGGTCACGACTGGGAGCCGTGATCCGCGGCCAGAGACGACACTACTCACGACAACACTGCCCGTTGCCGGGCAGTGCGGCCGGAATCCGTTGCTCTGCCTGTCGCGCCGTAAACCCCGCCTGACGCCACGAAACGTAGCGTAGTGCAAGATCAAAATATGGTCGGACCTGGGCTTGTTCGCGAGCCGGTCAGGACGAGGGCAGAATGGCCGCAAGACTGTCGGCCGCGCGCCGCGCCGCCGAGAGCAGCGCATCGGGAGAGGGCCCGTGGCGCAGCACATCACGCGACGACGCGGGCAGCAGCCCGCGCAATCCCGCGCCGAACACCCGCCGCACATCCTCCGCCGTGGCCCCCTGCGCGCCGAACCCCGGGGCCAGCACGGGGCCGTTGAATGTGTCGAGACGCACCTCACCTGGCCCGACGGTGGCCCCGACCACCACGCCGACGTCGCCCAGCGGCTCGGCACCGGCGTTGTACCGCGCCGCGGCGTCCACAACGGACTGTGCCACTGTGGTTCCCGAAGAGTCTCTCGCCCGCTGCACGGTGTGCCCCTCCGGATTGGACGTCCTCGCGAGAACGAAGACTCCCCTGCCCGTGCTGCGGGCCTTGGCCAGCGCGGGCTCCAGCGAACCGAATCCGAGGTAGGGCGACACGGTGATCGCATCGACCGCCAGCGGGGCGCCGTCGGCGAGATAAGCGTCGGTGTAGGCGGCCATCGTGGAGCCGATGTCACCCCGCTTGACATCCAGCAGAAGGAGCGCACCGGCCTGCCTCGTGGTGGCGAGAACCCGTTCCAGCACAGCGATTCCCGCCGATCCGTACGTCTCGAAGAACGCCGACTGCGGCTTCAGCACGGCGACGGAGCCCGCGAGTGCCTCCGTCGCCGTCAGGGCAAAGCGTTCGAGACCGCTCGCGTCAACGGGCAGCCCCCACGACCGCAGCAGCTCCGGATGCGGGTCAACACCCACGCACAGCGGCCCTCGCTCGGCGACGGCCTCGGCCAGCCGCGCGCCGAAAGGGCGCGCGGCTGTGTTCTCCGCACTCACGCGCCCGTCACCTCGCGAACGGTGGCCTGGAGTTCCTGCAACGACCGCGCGACGATGTCACCGCGGATCAGTGCCTCGATGCCGTGCACGGCCGCGGCGGCACCCTGCACCGTGGTGATGCACGGGATTCCCCGCGACACCGCCGCCGTGCGGATTTCGTAGCCGTCCACCCTCGGGCCGCTGTTGCCGTACGGAGTGTTAATCACCATGTCCACCCCGCCGTCGAGGATCACCTCGACGATGTTGGGCTCGTCCGGTGTGCTGCCCTGGTAGTGCTTGCGCACCACCGCGCAGTCGATTCCGTTGCGCCGCAACACCTCCGCCGTTCCCTCGGTGGCCACGACCGCGAACCCGAGGTCGGCGAGCCGCTTGACGGGGAACACCAGCGACCGCTTGTCGCGGTTGGCCACCGACACGAACACGGTGCCCTGCGTCGGCAGCGACCCGTACGAGCCCGCCTGCGACTTGGCGAACGCCTCACCGAAGGACAGATCGACGCCCATCACCTCGCCCGTCGATTTCATCTCGGGGCCGAGCAGTGAGTCAACGCCGTGGCCCTCGGGGGTGCGGAAGCGGTGGAACGGCAGGACCGCCTCCTTCACCGCCACAGGGGAGCCAACAGGCAGCAGCCCTCCGTCGCCCTCGGCGGGCAGCACGCCCCGTGCGCGCAGATCGGCGATCGACGAACCGGTCATGAGCAGCGCCGCCGCCTTCGCCAGCGGCACCGCGGTGGCCTTCGACACGAACGGCACGGTCCTCGACGCCCTGGGGTTGGCCTCCAGCACGTAGAGAACGTCGTCCTTCAGCGCGTACTGGACGTTGAGCAGCCCTCGCACGCCGATGCCCTTCGCGATGGCCTCGGTCGAGCGGCGCACGGTCTCCAGATCGGTGTGGCCCAGCGTGATGGGCGGAAGCGCGCACGCGGAGTCGCCGGAGTGAATCCCGGCCTCCTCGATGTGCTCCATCACCCCGCCCAGGTACAGGTCCTCACCGTCGTAGAGCGCATCGACGTCGATCTCGATGGCGTCGTCGAGGAAGCGGTCCACCAGCACCGGGTGTTCGGGCGTCACCTCCGTGGCGCGCTCGATGTAGCCGCGCAGCGACTCCTCGTCGTAGACGATCTCCATGCCCCTGCCGCCCAGCACGTAGGACGGGCGCACGAGCACCGGGTAGCCGATCTCGTCGGCGATGCGGCGGGCACCGTCGAACGACGTGGCCATGCCGTACTTCGGCGCAGGCAGCCCCGCCGCTGCGAGCACGTCGCCGAACGCCCCGCGTTCCTCGGCGAGGTGGATCGCCTCGGGCGGCGTGCCCACCACGGGAACGCCCGCGTCGGCGAGCCGCTGGGCGAGTCCGAGCGGCGTCTGGCCGCCGAGCTGCACGATCACCCCGGCGACCTCGCCCGACTCCTGCTCGGCGTGCACGATCTCCAGCACGTCCTCGAACGTGAGCGGTTCGAAGTACAGGCGGTCGGAGGTGTCGTAGTCGGTGGACACCGTCTCCGGGTTGCAGTTGACCATCACGGCCTCGAACCCGGCTTCCCGCAGCGCCAGCGCGGCGTGCACGCAGGAATAGTCGAACTCGATGCCCTGGCCGATGCGGTTCGGCCCCGAGCCGAGGATGAGCACCTTCGGCTTCTCACGCTGCGGCGCGACCTCGGACTCCGCGTCCGGGTCCGACTCGTACGCCGAGTAGTGGTACGGCGTCCTCGCCTCGAACTCCGCGGCGCAGGTGTCCACGGTCTTGAAGACCGGGCGGACACCCAGCCGGTGCCGCAGCGCCCGCACGCCGTCCTCACCGGCCAGTTCGGGCCGCAGTGCCGCGATCTGCCGGTCGGAAAGGCCGATGCGCTTGGCCTTGCGCAGCAGGTGTTCCTCCAGCACCGGCGCGTCGCGCACCTGCGCGCCGACCTCGCCGATGAAGGCGATCTGGTCGATGAACCATGGGTCGATGCCGCTGGCCTCGTGGATCTGCTCGACCGTCGCACCGAGGCGCAGGGCGCGCTCCACGGTGTAGACGCGGCCCTCGTGGGGCGTGCGGAGCTGGTCGAGCACCGACTCCAGTGTCGCGCCCTCGGGGTCCGGCCTCGTCCAGAACCCGACGGCCTTGGTCTCCAGCGAGCGCATGGCCTTGCCCAGCGCCTCGGGAAAACTGCGGCCCAGCGCCATCGCCTCGCCGACACTCTTCATCGTCGTGGTGAGCATCGGGTCGGCTCCGGGGAACTTCTCGAACGCGAACCTCGGCATCTTGACGACCACGTAGTCGAGCGTCGGCTCGAACGACGCGGGCGTCTCACCGGTGATGTCGTTGGTGATCTCGTCGAGCGTGTAGCCGATGGCGAGCTTGGCCGCGATCTTGGCGATGGGGAAGCCCGTGGCCTTCGACGCCAGGGCCGACGAGCGCGACACCCTGGGGTTCATCTCGATGACGACCATGCGGCCGTCCTCGGGGTTGACGGCGAACTGGATGTTGCAGCCGCCGGTGTCCACGCCGACCTCGCGCAACACCGCGATCCCGACATCACGCATGTGCTGGTACTCGCGGTCGGTGAGCGTCATCGCGGGCGCCACGGTGACCGAGTCGCCCGTGTGCACGCCCATCGGGTCGAGGTTCTCGATGGAGCACACGATCACCACGTTGTCGTGGCGGTCGCGCATCAACTCCAGCTCGTATTCCTTCCACCCGAGGACGCTCTCCTCGATGAGCACCTCGGTGACCGGGCTCTCTTCAAGGCCGAACGACGCCATGCGTTCGAGTTCCTCCGGCGTGTGCGCCATGCCGGACCCGAGCCCGCCCATGGTGAACGACGGCCGGATGACGACGGGGAGGCCGAGTTCCGCGACGGTCTCGCGCACCTCCTCCATCGAGTGGCACACGGCGCTGCGCGGCACCCCGCCGCCGATGGCACGCACGATGTCCTTGAACTTCTGCCGGTCCTCACCGCGCTGGATGGCGTCGATGTCGGCGCCGATCAGCTCGATGCCGTACTTCTCCAGCACGCCGCGCTCGTGAAGGGCCACAGCGCAGTTCAGGGCCGTCTGCCCGCCGAGCGTGGCGAGCAGCGAGTCGATCGGCCTGCCCTTCTCCTGCTCGGCGACGATCACCTTCTCCACGAAATCCGGCGTGACCGGTTCGACGTAGGTGGAGTCGGCGAACTCCGGGTCGGTCATGATCGTCGCCGGGTTGGAGTTCACCAGGCTCACCCGCAGGCCCTCCGACCTCAGAACACGGCATGCCTGGGTGCCGGAGTAGTCGAACTCGGCTGCCTGGCCGATGACGATCGGCCCCGACCCGATCACGAGCACATGCTCGATGTCAGTGCGCTTGGGCATGGCGGGCCTCCATCAGGGTCACGAAGTCGTCGAAAAGGGAGGACGCGTCGTGCGGGCCTGCCGCGGCCTCCGGGTGGTACTGCACGGAGAACGCGGGCACCTCCTCGCAGCGAAGGCCCTCGACGGTGCCATCGTTGGCGCAGTAATGGCTCACGTGCGCCTTGCCGAACGGGGAGTCGAACTGCTGGCCGGGCTCACCTTCCAGCGCGAAGCCGTGGTTCTGCGAGGTGATCGCGACCCGGCCCGTCGCCGCGTCGAGAACCGGGATGTTGATGCCCCGATGGCCGAAGCGCATCTTGTAGGTGGAAAGCCCCAGCGCCCTGCCGAGGATCTGGTTGCCGAAGCAGATGCCAAACAGCGGCAGCTCGCGCTCCAGCACGCGGCGCGTGAGGTCGATGGCGTGGGCTTGCGTCTCGGGGTCACCGGGGCCGTTCGACAGGAACACCCCGTGCGGATCGACGGCGAGCACGTCGTCGAGGCCGCTGCCCGCAGGCAGCACGTGCACCTCGACACCCCGCCTCGCCAGTTGCCTCGGCGTGTTCGCCTTGATGCCGAGGTCCAGCGCCGCCACCCTGAACCGGGTCTCGCCCTCGGCCCGCACCACGTACGGCTTCGCCGTCGTGACCTCGCCCGCGAGGTCGGCGCCCTTCATCGCCGGGCTCGACAGCACCTGCGCGACCATGTCGTCCTCGGTGGCCAGCGCGTCACCGGAGAACACTCCCGCGCGCATGGCGCCGTGCTCCCGGATGTGCCGGGTGAGCGTGCGCGTGTCCACCTCGGCGATGCCCACGACGCCCTGTTCGGCGAGGGCGTCGTCCAGCGACCGCGTAGACCGCCAGTTGGACGGCACCCGCGAGGGGTCGCGCACCACGTAGCCCGCCACCCAGATGCGGTTCGACTCGTCGTCCTCGTCGTTCCACCCGGTGTTGCCGATCTGCGGCGCCGTCTGCACCACGATCTGCCGGTGGTACGACGGGTCGGTCAGCGTCTCCTGGTAGCCGGTCATGCCGGTACAGAAGACGGCCTCGCCGAGAGTGCGCCCTCGCGCCCCGTACGCCGTCCCCCGGAAAACCCGGCCGTCCTCGAGAACGAGTGCGGCGGCGTTGTGACCATTCGTGCCGGTCATACCTGGGCACCTCCCTTGGCCTTCTCGATCCACTGCGGGTAGACGGAGAGATCGTCACCGCGAAGACCGGTGTCGAGCTCGACGTCTCCAAGGCGCCACGTGATCACCAAGAGGCTCTCGGTGCCCATGACCTTGCCCGCCATTCCTTTGGCCGTACCGACGCCGACGATGCGCTCGCGCGGAATCCAGAAACCCGGAGCACCGGTGCGATCGACCTCGATCCCGCCGTCGTGAAGCCGCAGCACCGCGGGTCCACGCAGACCGGCGCCCCTGGTGACGATGCGGTCCTGCCAGTGCCCCGACATCGTCGTGCTGACGTAGAGGCCGCGAGTTTCGAGCAGCACCTCGCCCCGGTCGGCGGGAACCTCGGGAAACGGCGGGATACGCACGCTCTGGGCGCGGGCCTTGCGCCGCCAGCCGCGCCACATGCCGTAGAGGCAGAGCGCGAAAACGGCGAAGCACAGCAGTGTCAGCAAAAGCCTGTCCATCACACAATCTTCCCTTCGCGCGAGGTCACACGCCCGCGCAGCAGCGTGGCCGTGACCACAGCGGGGAGGCGAAGCCCTTCGTACGGCGTGTTGGCCGCGCGGCTCGCCAGCCCGGCACCCCGGACGGTCCACTCCGCATCGGCGTCGATCAGCACCAGGTTGGCCGGCTCGCCCACAGCCAGGGGCCTTCCCTGATCGGGCAGACCGACGATCTCGGCAGGCCGCTCGCTCATGACCCTGGCCACACCACGCCAGTCGAGCAGTCCGGGACGCACCATCGTCTCGGCCACCACCGACAGCGCGGTCTGCAAGCCCAGCATGCCGGGACGCGCCGCCGCCCACTCGGTGTCCTTCTCCTGCGGCGCGTGCGGGGCGTGGTCGGTGGCCACGCAGTCGATCACGCCGTCGGCCAGCGCCTGCCGCATCCGCAGGACGTCGGCCTCCGCCCGCAGCGGCGGATTCACCTTGTTGACCGGGTCGAACGTGGCGAGCCGCTCGTCGGTGAGCAGCAGGTGGTGTGGCGTGACCTCCGCCGACACCTCGGTGCCCTGGTCCTTGGCCCAGCGCAGCACGTCCACGGTGCCTGCCGCCGAGACGTGGCACACGTGCAACCTGGCGCGCGCGTGCCGCGCCAGCACACAGTCCCTCGCGACGATCGACTCCTCCGCCGACGCAGGCCACCCCGCGTACCCGAGCCTCGCCGCCCTCTCACCCTCGTGCGCCTGCGCGCCGACGGTGAGACGCGGCTCCTCCGCGTGCTGAGCCACCACGACCCCGAGTGCGGTCGAGTACTCCAGCGCCCTGCGCATCAGAAGCGGATCGGCGACGCAGTGCCCGTCGTCGGAGAACATCCGGACCCCGGCGACCGAGTTCGCCATCGTGCCCATCTCGGCCAGCCGCTCACCCGCGAGCCCCACCGTGACGGCGCCGACCGGGTGCACGTCCACGAGCCCGACCTCGCGGCCCCTGCGCCAGACGTGATCGGTCACCACCGCGTTGTCCGCCACCGGGTCGGTGTTGGCCATCGCGAACACGGCCGTGTACCCACCGAGCGCGGCCGCGGCCGAACCGGTCTCGATGGTCTCGGTGTCCTCCCTGCCGGGCTCACGCAAATGCGTGTGCAGATCCACGAAACCCGGCAGCAGAACCTGCCCCGCGCCCTCGATCACCTCGGCGCCAGAAGGCGGCTCAATCTCTCCGATCCTGCTGATCACCCCGCCGGAGACGAGCACATCGACCGGCTCACCCTCGCCGTACGGGCGAACCTGCCGCAGCAGCACAGTGGTCATGACTCATCGCCTCCGAATCCTGCGCGGCCCACCCGGCCGGCGCCCGCAACTGCCAAACGATCCTCAGTCACGGTCGCCTCAGCGTTCCTGCGGGACACCCGCACCCGGTCGGCGCCCGCAACTGCCAAACGATCCTCAGTCACGGTCGCCTCCGTCTCCCGCCAGGAGGTGGTACAGCACCGCCATCCTCACGTGCACGCCGTTGCGCACCTGTTCCGTGATCGCCGCGTTCGGCGCGTCCGCCACGGCCGAGGCGATCTCCATCCCCCGCAGCATCGGTCCCGGATGCAGCACCACGGCGTGCTCGGGCAGCAGCCGCGCCCTCGCCTCCGAAAGCCCGTAGGCGAGCGAGTACTCCCGCGCCGAGGGGAAGAAGCCCCCGTGCATGCGCTCCGCCTGCACGCGCAGCATCATCACGGCGTCGGCGGCAGGCAGAGCGGAGTCCAGGTCGTGGGACACGGTGACCGGCCATGCCTCGACCCCGACCGGCAGCAACGTCGGGGGCGCGACCAGCGTCACGTCGGCGCCGAGTGTCGAGAGCAAGTGCACATTCGAGCGAGCGACCCTGCTGTGCAGGACATCGCCCACGATCGTCACCCTGCGCCCTTCGATGCCGCCGAGCCGTTCCCGCAGCGTCGCCGCGTCGAGTAGCGCCTGGGTGGGGTGTTCGTGCGTTCCGTCCCCCGCGTTGACCACGCTGGTGCCGGTCTCGGCCAGCCAGCCCGCGAGCCGGTGCGCCGCGCCCGAGGCGGGGTGCCGCACCACGACACAGTTCGCGCCCGCCGCGGCCAGCGTCAGCGCGGTGTCCCGCAGCGACTCGCCCTTGCCCACCGAGGACGAGCTCGCGGAGACGTTCACCACGTCCGCGCTCATCCACTTACCCGCGATCTCGAACGAGACACGGGTGCGGGTCGAGTTCTCGTAGAACACCGTGACGACGGTGCGCCCGCGCAGCGTCGGCAGCTTGCGAACCTCCCTGCCCAGCAGGGTGCGCTTCAACTCGCTCGCCGTGTCGAGCACCGCGTTCGCCGTGGCGGCGTCGAGATCGTCGGCGGACAGCAGGTGCTTCATCGGCGCTCCCCCAGCAACACCGCGTCCCGGCCGTCCACCTCGTCGAGCAACACGGAGACGTCCTCGGAGCGGGAGGTGGGCACGTTCTTGCCCACGTAGTCGGCCCGGATCGGCAGTTCCCTGTGGCCACGGTCCACGAGAACCGCGAGCTGCACCGCCCTCGGCCTGCCATGATCACGCAGCGCGTCCAGCGCCGCCCTGATGGTGCGGCCGGAGAAGAGGACGTCGTCCACCAGGATCACGATCCGGTCGTCGATCCCGGTGCCGGGAAGCTGGGTCTGCGCGAGCGGCCTCGTGGGCCTGCGGCGGAGGTCGTCCCGATAGAGGGTGATGTCGAGGGTGCCGAACGGCACCGCCACCCCGGAGAATTCAGTGATCTTCGCGCCGAGGCGGGTGGCGAGGGGCGCTCCCCTGGTCGGGATGCCCAGCAACACGGGTGGAGGCATGTCCTCGGCACCCAGCGCGGTCTTTTCGATGACCTGATGGGCCATTCGGGCGATGGTGCGCGCGACGTCACCGGCCGAGAGCAGCTCCCGCTCAGCGGCCGATCCTGTCGCGTCACGCGGTCGTGACGCCACGGAGGGTCTCCTTCCCCGCCTCACGGGACGGGTCCTTAAAGGATGTTCTTTTCGCTGGTTCCGCAGGTGAACCTTCCCGAAGGTAGCAGGCGAGGAACCTCGCCCTTACGGGTGGTCTGTCTCGGTGAGTAACCCCAGGCGGCGATGATCTGCTTGACCTGGTGACGACGAGGCGTAACCATTACTCTGAGTATTCGGGTCAAGAGTTCCCTGTCGGTCAGCGGTGGCCGCATCGGGGCGAGGAAACGGAGAACCACCACATGGGCGATTACGCCAAGGCGCTCGGGGCCAAGCTCCGCGGTATCCGCCAGCAACAGGGTCTGTCCTTGCACGGAGTCGAGCAGAAGTCTGGTGGCCGCTGGAAGGCCGTCGTCGTCGGCTCCTACGAGCGGGGCGACCGCGCGGTGACCGTACAGAAGCTGGCCGAACTCGCCGACTTCTACGGTGTTCCTGTGGTCGAGCTGCTGCCGGAGGGCAGGGTGCCGTCCGGAGCGGAACCCGCCACCAAGATCGTGATCAATCTGGAGAGACTCCAGCAGCTCCCGGCGGAGAAGGTGGGGCCGCTGGCCCGCTACGCCGCCACCATCCAGAGCCAGCGCGGTGACTACAACGGCAAGGTGCTGTCGATCCGCACCGAGGATCTGCGGTCACTCGCCATCATCTACGACATGACTCCGGGTGAGCTCACCGAGCAGCTGATCGAATGGGGTGTGCTGCCCCCGGAGGCCCGCCCTTCCACGGAGGAATGAAGCGGCGCCGTACCGAGGAAACACCCGCGGCTCGACCGCGGTGACATCTCGCGGCTCGACCGCGGTGACATCTCGCGGCTCAGCCGCCGAAACATCTCACGGCTCAGCCGTGGTGAAGATCGCGCCCTGCCCGGACGCCAGGCCGCGCGGTCCTCGACGTCCGAACCCGCCCGCGCCCCGGCTTCCCGGGGCGGGACGGTCGTCAGAGGACCGCGCGCAGCCGGTCGGCGATCGTGCCGATACGGCCGAGTACACCGTTGACGAAGCGCGGAGAATCGTCGGTTGACAACTCCTTCGCGATACCGACGGCCTCGTCGATGGCCACCGGGTCGGGCACGTCTTCCGCCCACAGCAGCTCGTACAGGCCGACCCGCAGCACCGCGAGGTCCACGGGTGGCATGCGCTGGAGCGACCAGCCCTGGGCGTGCTCCGCGAGCACCTCGTCGATGCGCTCACGGTTCTCACTGACGCCCTCGACCAGCGCGACCGTGTAGTCGCTGACCGGGTCGGCATCGACGGACCCGACCCGCTCCGACAGCAGCGTCACGGCATCGGTGTCACGCAATGCCGCCTCGTACAGCAGTTCCACCGCGCGCCGACGGGACGCGCGGCGGCTGATGCCACCTCGGCGGGCAGGCTGGGAGGAACGAGACTCGTCGTTCACCGTGGTCGTCGCCGTCCGGGTTCAGGCGCGGCCGAGGTAACGGCCGTCGCGGGTATCGACCTTGACCTTCTCGCCGCTGCTCAAAAACAGCGGAACCTGGATCTCGGCACCGGTCTCCAGCGTGGCCGGCTTCGTGCCACCGGTGGACCGGTCACCCTGCAGGCCCGGGTCGGTGTGCTCGATCGTCAGCTCCACCGAGGTCGGCAGCTCCACGTAGAGCGGGGTGCCCTCGTGCATGCCGATCTGCACCTCGGTGTTCTCCAGCAGGAAGTTGGCCGCGTCGCCGACCAGGTCGGCCGAGATCTCCATCTGCTCGAACGTCTCGGCGTCCATGAACACGTAGTCGGAGCCGTCGTTGTACAGGTACGTCATGTTCCTACGGTCCACCGTGGCCGTGTCCACCTTGGTGCCCGCGTTGAACGTCTTGTCCACCACCTTGCCGCTGATGACGTGCTTGAGCGTCGTGCGGACGAAGGCACCGCCCTTGCCGGGCTTGACGTGCTGGAAACTGACGACGGACCACAACTGGCCGTCCAGGTTGAGGACCATGCCGTTCTTGAGGTCGTTGGTGGTGGCCACGAGTGTGCGTTCTCCTGTGTCGGGTGGGGCCGCGACTAGGCGACCACGAGTTCCTTGGTGCTCATGGTGAGGAGCTCGGGAGTGCCCTCCCGCACGACGAGCGTGTCCTCGATGCGGACGCCACCGCGTCCCGCCAGGTAGACCCCCGGCTCCACGGTGACCGCCATGCAGGCCGACAGTGTACCGGCGCCGGTCTTCGCCAGGCTCGGCGCCTCGTGCACGTCCAGCCCCACGCCGTGGCCGAGGCTGTGCGTGAACTGCTCACCGAATCCGGCGTCGTCGATCACGGTCCGTGCCGCGGCATCCACGGCTGACACCTCATGCCCCGGCCGCACCGCCTCGGTGCCCGCGGCCTGCGCCGCGGCGACGAGCGTGTACAGGTCCCGCTGCCACTGCGCTGGCTCGCCGAGCACGATCGTGCGAGTCATGTCCGAGTGGTACCCGTCCACGACGGCGCCGAAGTCGAGTTTCACGAAGTCACCTGCCGCGAGCACGGCACCGGTAGGCCGGTGGTGCGGGATCGCCGAATTGGCTCCCGCGGCGACGATCGAGGGGAACGCCACGGCATCCGCACCGTGATCGGCCATGCGGTTCTCCAGCTCGCGCGCCACCTCGCGTTCGGTGCGACCGGGTCGCAGCCCGCCGTGCTCCAGCAGATCGGCCAGTGCCCGGTCCGCCACCGCGCACGCCGCGCGCAGCGCCGCGATCTCGGTGTCGTCCTTCACCTCGCGCAACCGTTCGACGAGGCCGGGTCCCCTCACCAGCAGCACCGACTCCGCCGCGTCGGTGAACGTCGCGTGCTGCTCGACGCTGACGTGCTGGCTCTCGAAACCGACGGCACGGCCCTTGCCCAGCCGGTCGTCCGCCTCGGCGACCAGCGCGAGGGCGCTCGGCCGCTCGATGATCCTGCGCAGGTCGGGCACCTGCGCCTCGGCCTGCGTCGTGTAGCGGCCGTCCGTGCAGAACACGGTGTCCTCGTCGCCGCCCTCGTGCACGAGCAGCGCGGCGTTCGACCCCGTGAAGCCGGTCAGGTAGCGGATGTTGCGCAGGTCGGTGACGAGCAGAGCGTCGAGTTCGGCGTCCTGGATTCGCTGTCGGAGAGCGCGGCGTCGCGCGGCGTGGATCTCGGGCACCGGGCCAGTCTAGGCCCGCCGCACCCACCGGCGGTGATCATGGTCGAACGGTTCCCGCGCCGGTGATCGATCAGTACAGTGACGCAGATGCCGTCCTGGATTCCGCGCGGACTCGGCATGGCCCTCCTGCATGCCGCTGCCGCCGTCGCCACCGCGAAGTTCGCCGTCTTCCAGCCGACCGACCACACACTCGTCGCCGCGATCGCGCTCGCCGTGCTGGTGGGCACCGTCGCGCTGTGGAGCGCCATCGACGCCTGGACCGGCCTCGCCGGGGCAGGGCGATGCTGGTTCATCGCCGCGCTCGTCGCGGGTGCGGGCTCCGGCGTCCTCACCGTCGCGGGCAAGGCCGTGTTCGTCGATCGGACCGGCGTGAGCGCACTCGCCTCCGCTCTCACCGGAGGAGCCGCCTTCACCGCGTTGCTGGTTCTCGTGCCCGCCGGGCTCGGGCTGCTGGTCGGACGGCGCCTCGCCGCCTCCTACCACGCCGGGGACGGCGAACCGGAGCGCGAGGAGGTCCCCCGGCGGCCACGGCCACGCCCGCACCGCGAGGCCGGGGCGGCTCACTGACCGAGCACGGGCCCCTTCGGGTAGGTCTCCCACTGCTGCGGCGTGATCTGCTCGACCGGTGAGTCGTTGGCCTCCAGCGCCTCCAGTGCTTCGGCGGAGGTCACCGGCCACAGCGTGCCGTCCAGCACCACGCCGAGTCCCTTGCCAGGAGCGTGGACCGCGCGAGCACCGGCCGTGAGCCTTCCCGCCACGGGAAGGTCATCGAGCACGGGAGGCCGTTCGTCGAGCACCGTCCCGGCGAGTGCGGTGGCCACCGATCGCCGGTCGATCCGCAACACCCTGCCGCCCACCACCAGGTCCATCGTGCGCGCCGGCGAGGGCACGGCGAGCCCGTCGAGCACCGCCGCCGCGCGCGCGGGATCGCCGCACGCGTCGAAAAGGACGTCCACACCATGGTGGCGGAGATCGGTCGGCGCACCGGCCTGCCCGATCACCGACGCGTGCACGACGTCGAACGGCACCCTGCCGCACACCTCCGTCCTCGACAGCGGGGCGTGGCCGTCGGGCCTGCGCACCAGGCCAGGCCCCTCCTCCCACCGGCTCCGGATGAGCACGGGATGGTACGGCTGGGCCGTGAAGTCGCGGTTCCAGAACGTCAGCGTCGTGCCGTCGGCGGTCTGGTGGGCGATGGCGAAGGCGCCGAGGGCGTCCACCCACACGAGATCGGCACTGAACGCGTCCACGACCGACCGCGTGCGCGGACCCGAGGTCCCCGCCGCCGTGGCGAACCCCTGCGGTCCCAGTACCTCGACGCCGTTGGCGAACGCCGGGTCCTGCGACCTCAGCACGAACTGGCCCGCTCCGTTCCAGCCCGCGGCGCTGCCCGTCGTGTCGGTGAACATGAGGTAGAACCAGCCGTCGAGATACACCGCAGAGGGCTGGCCAGCTCCGTAGGTGTTGTCCCGGTGCGTCTCCCGCGCCGGTGTGACGATCGGGGTGGCACTCGCTCTGGTCCACTGTAGACCGTCCCGGCTGGTGGCGAGGCCGATGGCGTTGCCGTGGGCGTGGTCTCCCGCCGCGCCCGTGTAGTACAGGTAGTACGTCCCGTTCACGCGGAGCACGGACGGATCGCAGGTGTGCATCGCGTCGAACCGGCCGGGGTGTCCGGAAAACACGGCGCGGGGGATACCGCCGTCCGGCCCCGCGAACGGGCCTGACGGGGAATCGGCCTCCGCGTACAGGATGTCGTCGCCCGCAGGCGGCGCGCTGCCGTATTGGCTGCACCACCACATCCGCACCGTGCCGCCGTCGGCCAGCACGGTCGGGCCGTAGTTGTAGACCGCGTCCGCTCCCCCGGCCGCGACGACCTGGCCACCGCCACGCCCGCCGTCGAGCGCGAGCGTGCGAGGCTCGATCGCCGGAGGCCGGGGTGATCCCGTTGTGGCGGCTGAGCCTGCCTGCGGCACGCCGGGGGCTGCCTCGCCCACCGTGCACGCGCTCGACACACCCACCGTGACGAGCGTCAGCACGGCACCGAGAACCCGCGCGCCAACGGGCCCGCGACGACGGCGTGTGCCCATGGTGAACCGCCTCGCCTCCACTTCCGCGTCACCTGCCCGCACCACACGATCCCGCGGCACAGCTCGCGACGGGACCACACGATGTCGAAAGAGCCGAAAGGACTTCCCTAGGAACGCGAGGCCGTTCAGCCCGCGTTGGCCGCAAGCCAGCGCAGCGCGAGCCGATAGCCGTCCACCCCGAGCCCTGCCACGACGCCGGTCGCGATGTCGGAGAGAACGCTGTGGTGGCGGAAGGGCTCGCGCGCGTACACGTTGCTGATGTGCACTTCGATCCACGGGGCGCGCAGCTGTGCGGCGGCGTCACGCACGGCGATCGAGTAGTGCGTCCACGCTCCGGCGTTGAGGATCACCGGCGCCGCCGCGTCGGCGGCCTCGTGCAGCCAGCCCACGAGTTCGCCTTCGTGGTCGGTCTGGCGCACCGTCACGTCGAGACCGACCTCCGACCCGGTCTCGGTGCAGAGCCGCACGAGGTCGGCGTAGGTGGTCCAGCCGTACACGCCGGGTTCGCGAGTGCCCAGCCTGCCGAGGTTGGGGCCGTTCAGGACGTGAACGCCCGCGGCGCTCGTCACAGCAGTACTCCCCCCTCGCCTGCCGCACCGGACGCGATGGCGGAGTAGGCACCGGCGAGCAGTGCCGGGTCGGGGCCCTCCAGCCTGCCGGGCTTGGCGAGGGCGTCGAGGACGACGAACCGGAGCGTGCCGGAGCGGGTCTTCTTGTCCGCGTGCATTGACTCGATGAGCTGGGGCAGCGCGTCGGCGTCGTACGTGGTGGGCAGGCCCAGTGCCGTGAGCACGGCGGCGTGCCGGTCGGCCGTCGCGTCGTCGAGCCGTCCCGCGAGCCGGGCGAGTTCGGCCGCGAACACCAGGCCGACGCTCACCGCGGCACCGTGCCGCCAGCGGTACCGTTCGCGGCGTTCGATGGCGTGCCCGAGCGTGTGACCGTAATTGAGGATCTCGCGCAGGTCACTCTCCCGCAGATCAGCCGCGACGACGTCGGCTTTCACCTGGATCGAGCGGCGCACCAGCTCGGCCAGCGTGTCACCGGCTGGATCGACGGCGGCGGCGGGATCGGCCTCGATCAGCTCGAGGATGCGGGGATCGGCGATGAAGCCCGCCTTGACGACCTCGGCCATGCCGGCGACGAGTTCGTTGCGGGGCAGGGTTTCCAGGGTGGTGAGGTCGGCGAAGACCACCGACGGTTCGTGGAACACGCCGACGAGGTTCTTGCCCGCGTCGGTGTTGATACCGGTCTTTCCGCCCACGGCGGCGTCAACCATGCCGAGCAGGGTGGTCGGCACGTTGACCAACCGGACGCCCCGCATCCACGTCCCCGCCACGAAACCGGCGAGGTCGGTGACCGCTCCTCCGCCGAGCGCCACGACCACTCCCCTGCGGTCGAGACCGATACGCCCCAGCACCTCCCAGCAGAAGTCGGCCACGGACAGCGCCTTGCCGTCCTCCGCGTCGGGGATCTCCACCCGGTGGGCGTCCAGACCGGCCTCCACCAACTCGCCGCGTACGGCCTCGGCCGTGGTGGTGAGCGTGGGCTGATGGATGATCGCGATCTTCGAGGCGTCGCGCACCGCTTCGGTGATCTCGCCGAGCAGCCCGCGTCCCACGACGACGTCGTAGGGCTGCGCGGTGTGCACCGGGATCCGGACGGGTTCGGTCATGTCTCTCCTCACTGCGGTGCTCCACGCCCCTGGAGGATCGCCGCCAGTTCGGCGACCACCTCCTCGGGCGTGCGGCTGTCGGTGCCGACCTCGACGGTGGCCACCGACCGGTAGACGGGGAGCCGGGCCTCCAGCAGCGCCCGGTAGGTGGCACGGGGATTGACGCCCGCGAGCAGCGGCCGCGAACTGGACAGGCCGGTGCGCCGCACGCCCTCGGCCATGCCGACGTTGAGAAACACCACCCGGTGTCCCTCAAGGCGCGCTCTGGTGCGCTGCGACAGCACCGCACCCCCTCCCAGCGCGTACACGCCCGTGTACTCGCGAAGACCTCGAGCGACCGTCTCTTCCTCGATCGCACGGAACGCGGGCTCGCCGTCGGTGGCGAAGATGTCGGAGATCGTGCGGCCCTGCTCCCGCTCGATGTCGGCGTCGGCGTCGTGGAAATCGACACCGAGATGCGCCGCCAGCAACCTGCCGACCGTGCTCTTTCCCGAACCGGGAGGACCGATCACCACGATCGGCCCGCTGTCCTCGACCTCGTTCACCGGGACGGCCGCTCCCAGAACTCACGCACGCTCGCCAGGTAGGACTCGGCATTGCGCCGCGACTCGGCCAGCGAGTCGCCGCCGAACTTCTCCAGCGCGGCATCGGCGAGCACGAGCGCCACCATCGACTCCAGCACCACACCAGCCCTCGGCACGGCACACACGTCGGAGCGCTGGTGGATCGCGACCGCGGGCTCACCCGTTGTGACGTCTACTGTGGACAACGCGCGGGGGACGGTGGAGATCGGCTTCATGGCGACGCGGACGCGAAGCGGCTCGCCGTTGGTCATGCCGCCCTCAAGCCCACCGGCGCGGTTGCTGCGGCGCGTCACGCCGTGCGGCCCGCCGGCGTCGATCTCGTCGTGCGCCTCGCTGCCCCACCGCTGTGCCGTGGTGAAACCGTCTCCGACCTCGACGCCCTTCATGGCCTGCACCCCCATCAGCGCACCGGCGAGCCGCGCGTCGAGGCGGCGGTCCCAGTGCACATGCGAGCCGAGGCCGGGTGGCAGGCCGTAGGCGATCACCTCGACGACACCGCCTACGGTGTCGCCTGCCTTCCTGACCTTCTCCACCTCGGCCATCATCGCGTCGCCTGCCTCCTCGCCGAAGGCCCTGACCGGGCTCTCATCGACGGCGGCGAGGTCACCGGGCTCCGGCAACGGACCCTCGGGCGCCGAGGCCCTGCCGATCGACACCACGTGGCTGACGATCTCGACTCCGAGGAGCTGCCGCAGGAAGGCCCTGGCGACGGTGCCCAGTGCGGTCCTCGACGCCGTCTCCCGCGCACTGGCGCGCTCCAGCACGGGCCTCGCCTCCTCGAACCCGTACTTCAGCATGCCGGGAAGGTCGGCGTGCCCCGGGCGAGGCCGGGTCAGCGGAGCGTTGCGCGCGAGCCCGTCCAGCTCCGCCGCGTCCACGGGATCGGCGGCCATCACCTTCTCCCACTTGGGCCACTCGGTGTTGTCGATCTTCACCGCGATAGGCCCGCCCTGGGTGAGTCCATGCCGGACACCGCCGAGGAACTCCACGTGGTCGGCCTCGAAGATCATGCGGGGACTGGCACCGAAGCCAAGGCGGCGACGGGCCAACTGCGCGCTCAGCTCGTCCGTCGTGATCTCCACGCCCGCCACCATGCCCTCGAGGATGGCGGACAGAGCGGGGCCGTGCGATTCACCAGCGGTTATCCAACGCAACACAGCGCCCATGTTGTCACGCGCCGAAAACGCCGTGTCAGCTGCCCACCGACGGCAGCCCGCCGGGGAACGACACGCTCACGCTGGTGGCCACAAGCAGACCGGGGCCGTGGGGAACGCCGTCCCGCCACCTCGACACCCTGGCACACAGTGCCACGACCGCGAGCAAGGACGTCAACAGCGACGCCAGCCCGAAGGACACCACCAGCGTCGGCCAGCCCGCGGCGGCGGCCAGCGCCCCGAGGCTTCCCGACAGCTTGACGTCCCCGGCACCGACCGCACCGGGAGCCAGCGCACACACGAGCAGGTGGAAGGCCAGCACCGCCGCACAGCCGACGACCGCGGCGACCACGAGTGGAGGCCCTGGTCCGCCCAGCGCCGCCGCGCACACGGCGAGAGCCGCGAGCGCGTACGCGGGCATCGTCAGCACGTCGGGCAGCCTGCGGTGGAGCACATCGGCGACCGCCAGCGGAACGGCGAAGACCGTGGCCGCCAGCGGGATGGGAAGCCACCACTCCGGGAACATGCCGCCACTTTTCAACGCCCACACCACTCCCCACAGCACACCGGTCGCGACGGCGCACGGCACAACGGGGACGGGCGCAGGCCGTGCCCGTTGTGCCGTGGCCGCGAGCAGCCGGCTCGCTGCCCATCCCGCCGCGGTCCCGAGACAGATCACGATTCCCCACATGTCCGCAAGCCTGCGCCGCCCACCCACCGGCCTTCAACCCGCACCGTGAGCGAATGGGCACTCTCGGTTCCTCAGTCCTCCGAACACCACTCGCCGGGGTGATGGCGGGAGGGTCTGCCAGGCGCTTCCGGTCGCCAGCGGCTCCGCGGCTTCCCTGCCGACTCGCCGCCGGATGTCCAGTGCATTTCCCGTGGTGTCCGGCACTGCCCTGGGCACCCGCACCCGTCCAGCCGGACACCTCGCGGATAATCAAGACCTCACACTCGGACATGACCGGCGAACCCGGCAGACCCGCTTACGGAGGACCGATGAACGGCCACGCGCATTCCCGACGCACTGTGCTGACCACCGGAGCCGCTGTGGCCGGGGCAGCACTCGGAACCGCGGCCCTCGCCTCCTGCTCCGGTGGCGGGCCCGGGCAGGGCGGGCAATCGCAGCCCGCGCCGAAGGGCGCGCGGCTCGCTGGGCTCGACGAGGTTCCCATCGGAACGGCGAGGCCCGTCACCACACCCGACGGTCACAAGATCATCATTTCCCGGCGTTCGGAGAACGAGGTCGCAGGCTTCAGCGCGGTCTGCACCCACCAGGGTTGCACCGTCGCACCGGAACCCGAGCAGCTGCGCTGCCCGTGCCACAACTCCCTTTTCGACAAGTTCACCGGCGCGGTGCGCGGTGGCCCCGCCGACGCGCCGCTGCGTCCCATCAACGTCGCGATCGAGGGCGACGACATCGTGACGGCCTGACGAGGACGCTGCCGGAGAGCAGGCACCAGCCGGCGCCGGGGGCAGCGATGCGGAATCCCCCGCCCCGGCCCCGGACCGGGCCGCCCGCACGCGCCGACGGTCAGCCGCCCCAGGTGAACAGCGGGTCGCCTCCGGCGATCGGCCCGTCTGCCCGCAGGTCCGACAGCACGTCGGCCGGGGCGTCCAGCGCGACCACCGGCACCACCGGCGAGTATCCGGCGGCCAGCACGGCATCGGGGTCCCAGCCGATCACGGGCTGACCGGCGCGCACCGACTCGCCCCGCACGACGTGCAGGGTGAAGCCCTCGCCCTTCTGCTTGACCGTGTCGATGCCCAGGTGCACGAGTACGGCCCTGCCGTCGGCGGAGGCGATCACGAAGGCGTGCGGGTGCAGGGTCGCCACGGTGCCCTCGATCGGGGACACGGCGTCGGACCGCCCACCGCTCGGCCGCACCGCGACACCCGGCCCCACCATCGCCTCGGCGAACACCGGGTCGGGAACGTCGGCCATCGGCATCGTCGCGCCCGTGACGGGGCTGAGCACGGTGAGTGTCACATCAGGTCCTGGATGTCCTCGGCGATGGCATCGGCCTCGGGCCCCACGACCACCTGGACGACGTCGCCGACCTTCGTGACCCCGTGCACGCCGAGTTTGCGCAGTGCGTTCTCGTCCACCACGGAGGCGTCCTCCAGCTCACACCGCAGGCGCGTGATGCATCCCTCGATCTCCACGACGTTGCCCGCGCCGCCGAGCGCCGCGAGGATCTGCTGGGGCCTTTCGTCCGCCATGACGGCCTCCCTCTCGTTGTCCACACCATCCACCGCGTTCACGGTGTTCACCGCCTTCACGGGGTCGCAGTGCGTTCACAGCCACGAACACGTAACGGTGGTTGACACCCGGGCGGGCTGGGGAGCATTCTGCCCCATCACGCCAGTGGTCTAGACCGGAACGTACCAATTCCCGGACGGCGAGGCGAGCACGGAGGTGGACGATGGGCGGTGCGCGCGCTGCGAGCGGAAACACCGGCCGCATTCACGAAGGACCGGCATCGTGGCACGCCCTGCCGGCAGCGATCCCGCCCCGGGTGCGGGGCGACGACAGCCACCACCATGCCGTCTTGAACCCCGCTGCCGTTCCCGCGCCGGAAACCCCGGCTGCGGAACCTGGAACCCGGCGAAGGACATGACGTTCCGGCGCCGAGGCGACCGCCACCGGGTCGCGGTGGCACAGGGCGCTGAGCACCGCACCTCGTCGCCGAGCATCGGGCGCACGAGCGCCCAGATCAGTACAGGAGTGCAGGGAGGACACGCATGAGCACCACAGCCGACACCAAACGACCACAACGCGGGCTCGCGGGGCTGCAACGGTTCGGCCGCAGCCTCATGCTCCCGATCGCCGCGCTGCCCGCTGCGGGCCTGCTGCTGCGGCTGGGGCAGGACGACATGCTGGGCCGCTGGGACGCGACAGCCGACATCGCCAAGGTCCTCGCCGCGGCGGGCGGCGGGCTGTTCGACTGGCTGCCGTTGCTGTTCGCGGTTGGGATCGCTGTCGGCTTCGCCCGCAAGGGCGACGGCTCCACCGGCGTGGCCGCGGTGGTCGGGTTCATCGTGTTCAGCAAGGTCGTCCAGGTCTTCGCCCCCATCGAGGAGATTGAGGGCTTCGAGCCGACAGCGGGCTGGTATCTCGCCCCGATCAAGTGGCCGTACAGCGTGCTGTCCGGTGTTGTCGTCGGTCTGGTGACCGCGGTGGTGTGGCAGCGGTTCTACCGCGTGAAACTGCCGCCGTATCTCGCGTTCTTCGGTGGGCGGCGATTCGTGCCGATCGTCAACTCCGTCGCGCTGCTGCTGCTCGGCGTGGTGTTCGGGCTCGTGTTCCCTGTCATCGACGCTGGCATCCACAACCTGGGTGAGCTGGCCACCAGCGACGCGGTGATCGGTGGCGGTGTCTACGGTGTGCTCAACCGGCTGTTGATCCCCATCGGCCTGCACCAGTTGCTCAACGTGCCCGTCTGGTTCGTGTTCGACGGCGGCGACATCAACAACTTCTTCGCGGGCGACCCGGACGCGGGCGCGTTCATGACCGGGTTCTTCCCGATCTTCATGTTCGCCCTGCCCGCCGCCGCGTTGGCGATCTGGCAAACCGCGCGCCCGAGCCAGAAGAAGGTCGTCGGCGGCATCATGATCACCGGCGCGCTCACCGCGTTCCTCACGGGCATCACGGAGCCCATCGAGTTCTCGTTCATGTACGTCGCGTGGCCGCTGTACCTGATTCACGCGCTGCTGACCGGCATCTCGCTGGCACTGGTGAACGCACTCGACATCCACCTCGGGTTCACGTTCTCCGCCGGTGGCATCGACTTCCTCCTCAACGCGGGCGCCGACGCCGCCAGCAAGGCGTGGCTGCTGATCCCGATCGGCCTGGTCTACGCGGCGATCTACTACCTGCTCTTCCGCTGGGTGATCACCAAGTGGAACCTCCGCACACCGGGCCGTGAGGCGGACGACGACGAGTCACCGGCGAACGGCGATAACGCCGATGGCACCGGCGGCGGTGCGGAAGCCGGGGACGCGACCCGCGATGTGCCGGGCTCGACGGAGCCGACCGAGCAGACGAAGAAGGGATGACGAGATGGCCGAACGCACCGTCACGGTGGCGAGCAAGGTGGGCCTGCACGCACGACCGGCGGCACTGGTGGCGAGGATCGCGGCGGCGCAGCCCGTGGTGGTCACCATCGCGAAGGCGGGAGGCGCGCCGGTGGCCGCGTCGAGCGTGCTCAACCTGATGACCCTCGGCGCCGCCCACGGCGACTCCGTCGTGATCGCCGCCGAGGGCGACGGCGCCGAAGCCGCCGTGAACGCGGTCGCCGACCTCGTCGCCAAGGACCTCGACGGCTAGGTTCCGTTTCGGCTGGTCCTGTTTCGCCACTTCCGGGCACACACACGCGGCCCGTCCCGTTCGCTCGGGGCGGGCCGCGTGTGTGTGCCGCCCGATCGGGGTACTCGATCCGCATGCAGGCACGAGCGCAGCATCATCGCCCTCGCACCCGCGAGGAGTACCAAAGGGGCCTGCCCGACTACCACGATCCGACCGCGGGTTTCGGCGGCGCCGCACCCGCGTACAGCGCGCTGACCCTGCGGATCGTCCTCGCCACTCTCGCCGTGCTCCTCTGCGCGGGAGGGGCTGTCCTCTTCGCCGTCTACGGCGAGTGGTGGGGGACGGTCCTGCTCGGCGTCGTCGGACTCGGAAGTCTGGTCGATCTCGGGTGGGTCATCCACCGCAAACGACGGGGAGAGCCCGGATGAGCAGGCGGGGACAGCGAGCAACGAGGACAGCCCTGCATCGCGACACCGGCCGCGTCTACGCCGACCGCGAGGCGGGAGGCCAGGCATTGGCCGAGGTGCTGCGGGAGTACGACTGGGTCGAACCCGTCGTGCTCGGTCTCGCCAGAGGCGGGGTCCCTGTCGCCGCGGAGGTGGCCGGGGAGCTCGGCGCGCCCCTCGGGGTCGCGGTGGCCCGCAAGATCGGCGCGCCGGGACGGCCGGAGTTCGGCATCGGCGCCGTCACCGCTCACGGCCCCGTTGTGGTGGACGAGCAGAGTGTGCGGATGCTCGGCATGACGCCCTCCGACCTCGACGAGGCCGCCGCGCGCGAGCGCGAGGAGGTCCGGCGCAGGCTCGACGTCTACCAGCGAGGCCGCGACCCCGAGCGGCTGGAAGGGCGTGACGTGCTTGTCGTGGACGACGGGCTCGCCACGGGCGTCACGGCGAGGGCGTCGCTACGTGAGCTGCGGAGGGAGGGGCCGCGCAGGCTCGTGTTCGCCGCGCCCGTCTGCGCGCCGCAGGCCGCGTCCGCCCTGCACGCCGACGCCGACGAGGTGATCTGCGTGTCCGAGCCGCCGTTCTTCCAGGCGGTCGGCCAGTGGTACGGCAATTTCTCCCAGACCAGCGACGACGAGGTGGTCGCGCTCCTCGATCGATACGCGAAGGGGGCGCGATGACCGTTCCGTTCGGGGTCGCGGCTGGCACGGCGGCATTGTCGGGGGATCTGACGGTGCCCTCCGACGCGCTCGGTGTGGTGGCGTTCGCCCACGGTTCCGGCAGTTCCCGGCACAGCCCCCGCAACGTCGCGGTGGCGCGCAGTCTCCAGGACCGCAGGCTCGCGACGTTGCTGTTCGATCTCCTCTCACGGGAGGAGGAACGGCGTGACGCGGCCACCGGCGAACTGCGGTTCGACATCGGCCTGCTCGCCGACCGGCTCGTCAACGCCGTGGACCAGCTCGGCGAGGACGCCACGACCCGCGCGCTGCCGATCGGGCTGTTCGGAGCCAGCACCGGAGCCGCGGCCGCACTGGTGGCCGCAGCGCGCAGACCGGAACTCGTGCGCGCGGTCGTCTCACGGGGCGGGCGTCCCGACCTCGCCGATGACGCGCTACCCGACGTCGAATGCCCCACCCTGCTCGTGGTCGGCGGCGCCGACACGCAGGTGCAGCGGCTGAACGAGCAGGCGGCAAGCCGGCTGTCGGCGCCGCACGAACTCCGGATCGTGCCGAACGCCACGCACCTCTTCGAGGAACCGGGAGCGCTGGAGGCGGTCGCCGATCTGGCGGGAGAGTGGTTCACCCGCCACCTGCCACGCTGACCACCGTGTCCGCACCTCCCGCACGCGTGCTTGCACCTCCCGCACGCATGTCCACACCGCAAAGCGCAAACACCCGTACACAGACTGCGGACACGACACCCCGCGTCTCGTGTCCGCACCTGCCGTACGGGTGTCCGCACTTCCTGCACGGGTGTCGGACCTCCCGCACACGTGTCCGCACCTGCCGTACGGGTGTCCGCACTTCCTGCACGTGGGTTTCGCGGGTCGCAGGCAGCGCCCCGTTAGAGTGGAGCCATGGACAGCGTGCGGTTGATCGAGCAGTGGCCCGTTGACAATGCGGCGACGGCGGTGGTGCGGGCTGACGGCACCGTCCTCGGCGCCCACGGCGACACGGCACGGGTCTTCCCGCTCGCGTCGGTGACCAAGCTGTTCACCACCTACACCACCCTCATCGCCGTCGAGGAGGGCGCGGTGGACCTCGACCAGCCCGCAGGCCCCGAGGGCTCCACGGTGCGGCACCTGCTGGCCCACACCTCGGGTCTCGGGTTCAGCGAGCACAAGGTCCTCGCCCCGGCGGGTCAGCGCCGCCTGTACTCCAGCGCCGGGTTCGAGCAGCTGGCCGATGCGTTGACCGAACACACCGGCATCGCGTTCGACACCTACCAGAACGAGGCCGTGTTCCAGCCGCTGGGCATGCACGACACCGCTCTGAAGGGCTCCCCCGGCTCCGGCGCGGAGTCCACCGTGGACGACCTCGTCCGGTTCGCCACCGAACTCCAGACCCCGAGCCTCGTCGATCCCTCCACATTGGAGGCCGCAACGCAGGTCGCGTTCCCCGGTCTCACGGGCGTGCTTCCCGGTTTCGGCCACCAGAAACCCAACGACTGGGGACTCGGCTTCGAGTTGCGCGACCACAAGGACCCTCACTGGACGGGCAAGAACAGCTCACCGAGGACGTTCGGCCACTTCGGGCAGTCCGGCACGTTCCTGTGGGTTGACCCCGACGCGGGGGTGGCGTGTGTGACGCTCACCGACCGCGCGTTCGGTCCCTGGGCCGCGCGGGTGTGGCCGGAGTTCACCGACGCCGTGCTCGCCGAGCTGGCCTGACTCGCCGGTGCGGGATCAGCTCTCCAGCACCCGCACCGGTTCGCCCCGTGAGAAGGCGGCGATGTCGGCGACGGCGTCGCGGTAGAAGACCTCGTAGGTGTCGCGCGTCACGAATCCGATGTGCGGGGTGAGCACGGCGTTGGGCAGCGACCGCAGTGGATGGTCGGACGGCAGCGGTTCCACGTCGTAGACGTCGAGGGCAGCGGCCCCGATCACACCGTGCCGCAGCGCGTGGACGAGTGCGCCGGTGTCCACGATCGGCGCGCGGGAGGTGTTGACCAGCAACGCCGTGGGTTTCATCGCCGCGAGTTCGGCCGCCCCCAGGAGCCCGCGCGTGCGCTTGCTCAGCACGAGATGCACCGTCAGCACATCGGCACTCGCCAGCAGCTCCTCTTTGGACACGGCCGTGACGTCGTGTTCGGCGGCCCGCTCCTGTGTGAGGTTGTGGCTCCACGCGATCGTGCGCATGCCGAAGGCCTGCCCCACCCTGGCGACCTGTGCGCCGAGCCTGCCCAACCCGAGCACGCCGAGGGTCCTGCCTCGCAGGGACGTCCCCAGCGTGGTCTGCCAGCCCCCTTCCCGCATCGCACGCAGTTCGGTGTGCAGGTTGCGGCTGGCCGCGAGGATCAACGCCCAGGTCAGCTCCACCGTGGGGTGCGCGACGTACCCGGTGCCACACACGACAACGCCGTGCCTGCGCGCCGCCTCGACGTCGATGGAGGCGTTGCGCTGTCCTGTGGTCACCAACAGCCGGAGATCGGCAAGCCGGGACAGCAACTGCTCGCCGAACGGGGTGCGCTCCCGCATGGCCACCACGACGTCGAAACCTGCCAGCCGCCGCACCAGCTCGTCCTGGTCGGCGATGTGTTCGGTGAACACGTGGACGTCGGCGTCGAGACAGTCCCAGTCGGCGAGGCCGAGTGCGACGTTCTGGTAGTCGTCGAGGATCGCGATCCGCATGGCACCACGCTAGCGTGCGGCGCCGGAGGTCTCACGGGCGCACGTCCACCCACACCAGATGATGGTCGGACGCGGAGTTCAGCCGGTCGAGAGCCGTTCCCGGCACCGGCCAGAAGATCCCGTCGCGCACGACCCGCATCCCCCGCGAGGGCAGCACGTAATCGACCCTGAGGTTGCCCGGCTGCTCGTCACCGAAGTCGGCGGTGTCGTGCCACGGGTCACCGCGGTGGCTGTCGTTGGCGCCGCCCTGAAGCAGCGCCGCCGCCGCGCCGCCCGCGCTCGCCGGCCGGGTGTCACGCACCCTCGGCGCGTCCAACAATTGGTGCGCGGCGCCGTCGGTGCTGTCGCCGTCGAGGGGATCGGCGTTGTAGTCGCCCGCGATCACAAACCGCTCACCGGCCGCGAGTCCGCCCCTGCGGCCGGTGTCGTCGTAGACGTATCCACCCCGTCCCGGCGTGACGTAGTCGGCCCAGAACCGGATCTCGTCGTGGTTCCGCCTGCCGTTGCGGTCCTCCGGCCCGTCGAAGGTGGGCGGGGTGGGGTGCGCGGCGAGCACGTGGACGGTCCTGCCGCCCACCTCGACCGGAACGTCCCAATGGGACTTCGACGACAGCCGCAGCGTGTCCAGTGCCTTTTCCGAGTACCAGTCTCCCTGCTCCGGCGTGGCCGTGTCGTCCGGCAGCAACGCGTCCGGCATGTCCTTCCACAGGAAGGTGCGGAATGTCCGCACGCGCTCGGTGTCGATGGGATGGCGAGACAGCAGCAGCATCCCGTACTGGCCGGGGAACATTCCGAAGCCGTGGGCGTCGCCGGGGCCGCCGACCCTGCCGTCGCGGTCGAGGTCGTGCCCCGTCTGCACGCCCGTGTTGACCGGTGCGACGTAGGCGTACGGGTAGTGGATGGGCCTCGCGCCGTTCTGCGGCACCTGGAGGTAGTTGCGCCGGAAGGCGTCGGCCGCCGCCCCGCCCTCGACGTAGTCGAATTCGTTGACCAGCAGCACGTCCGGCCTGCTGCGCTGGATCACCTCGGCGACCGCCCTCGCCTGCTTGTCGTCCCCTGTGGACAGATCGGCGAGCAACTCCGACTCGGAGGAACGGTTCAGCGAGGCGTTGAACGTGGCGAACCGCACCGGCTCCCTGTGCGGTGAACCCTGTGGGCCCGCCGCCGCCACTCCCGCGGTCGCCGACAACACCAGCGTGGCCACGAGCGCCACGGTTTTCCCTCGCATCAGACCTCCACTGCCACTCGACCCGCGACACCCTAACCGGCGAAGGTGAACGCCGGAGGTCTCGCGGGTTGATCGTGGCGGATCAGTCGAGCGGCAACGGGAGGATGCCGTGGGTGGCCTCGCGGAGAGCGTCCCGCATCACCGCGCGCGGCGCCGCTCGCCCTGTGAACTGCTCAACCTGCCCGAATGCCTGATGCAGCAGCATGTCCAGCCCCGTGGCCACCCTGCCGCCCCGCGCCGCGACGGCCTCGGCCAGGGGCGTCGGCCACGGGTGGTAGATCACGTCGAGCACGCACGGCACCGCAGCCAGCGCGGGCACGTGCGGTGCCACCGCATCGGGCGGCACCGTGCTCACGAGTACTCGCGCCGACGCGGCGAGCGCGCCGAAGTCCGCCTCCGCCCACCGGTGCACGACCACGCCGAGCCCTGCCCCGCGGGCCGTCTCGGCCGTGGCCTTCGCCCTTGCCGGGTCGCGCACCACGATGTGAACGTCCGTGAGACCGAGTTCCCCGAGAGCCGCCACGGCGGCCGCCGCCGTACCCCCCGCACCGAGGACCATCCCGGTGGCAGGCGACCCCGGCCGGAACCCGCCCGCGGCGCGCAGCGCGCCCGTGACACCGTCCACATCGGTGCAATCGGCGCGCCACCCTCCCGAAGGCAGCCGGACCAGCGTGTTGGCCGCCCCCACAGCCAGCGCGCGCGGGGTCGCCTCGTCGGCGACGGCCAACGCGGCCCGCTTGCCGGGCATGGTCACCGACAGCCCCACCCACTCCTCGCCGAGCGAGTGGACGAAACCGGGCAGCGCCTCGGCATCGACCTCATGGGTGTCGTAGTGCCAGCCGGTGAGCCCCAGCGCGGCGTAGGCGGCGTTGTGCAGGACGGGCGACAGCGAATGCCGCACGGGCGAACCCAGCACGCCCGCCCTGCGAAACGCCACTGTGGACACACCGGGCTCAGTAGACACCGCGCGCTCTCGCGTCGTCCCTGTCGGCCTGATGGTCGGCGTACTCGACGTTGAAGCACGAAAGGCCGTTCTTCTCGCACTTCACGAAGTACACGAAGTCGGTGTCCTCCGGGTTCAGCGCCGCCTCGACGGCCTCAAGGCTCGGCGCCCCGATCGGTGTCTGCGGAAGCCCGGTCATCCGGTAGGTGTTCCACGGCGTCTGCTTCTCCCGCTCCTGCGCCTTCGTCGTCAACGTCGGCCTTTCGAGCGGGTAGTTCACCGTGGAGTCCATTTCGAGGCGCATGTCGATCTCCAGCCGGTTGTAGATGACACTGGAGACCTTCGTGAAGTCGGCCTTGACGCCCTCCATCTCGACGATCGACGCGATGACCAGCACCTGGTACGGGCTGTACGGCGTGCTGCCTGCCGCGCTCGGCAGCCCAGCGGCCTCCATCCTCGTCGCCGAGGCCGTGAGCACCTGCGACAGCAGCTCCTTGGCGTCCCCGCCGGGCTTGACGTCGTAGACGCCCGGCGCGATCAGCCCTTCCAGCTTGCGCCCCTTCGGTGCCTTCCCCGCATCCGCCACGGCCCAGTCGGGAACACCGAGTTCGGCGAGGTCGGCGGTGTCGGCCGTTTTGCGGAGCTCTTCGGCGGACACGCACGTCTCCTTGCCGCCGAGCTGTGCGCACGAGGCGTCGGCAAGCAACGTGAAGATGCCGGGTGTCACCGAGTCGTCGGGCTGCGTGACGTCGAAGAGCTTGGTCCCTGCCTTGATCTGGAGGTGACCGACCCTCGCGTCGTCGTCCACAAGGGCCTCCACGGCGGCCTGGCCCGACATCTTGGTCTTGACCTGGTAGTAGCCCGGCTGGATGCCGAGCACCCGCTCGTCGCCCTCACCTGCCTCCACGAACGCCTCCGGGCTGGCCACCACGTCGAGTTCGGCGAGCTTGGCCGCGATCGCGCTCGTGACGTCGCCCTCCTCGACGTGGAGGATCACGTCGGCCTCGCCGGACCCCTCGTAGTCGTCGTAACCGAAGCCCAGCAGCTCTCGCGCACCGAAGTAGGCGCCCGCGCCCAGCAGCGCCAGCAGGCCCATGGCCGCGACCCACTTCAGCGATCGCCGTCCTCGCCCCTCGCGCCGGGTGCCTGCGTCCTCGTCGTCGCGCTCGTCGGCGAAGTACTCCGGTTCCGCGCGGTCGTCACCGTCGAAACCATCGAAACCGTCGAAGTCATCGCCGTCGTCGAAGTCGTGTTCGCCGCCGGTTCGGACCCTTCCCTCGCGGAGGTCGCCGGGTTCCCCGTTGCCGGTCCGGCTGTCGTCGCCGTCGGCGTCGCCACGACCGTCGTCATCGGCGTCATCGTCGTAGTCGTCGTAGTCGTCGTCATCGTCGTAGTCGTTGTAGCCGCGACGGTCGCCCTCGATCTCCTCGTCGTAGAGGTCGTCGTAGGGCTCGTCGAGTTCGAGGATCTCGGTGGGATTGTCGTCGGCGGGCACACCGTCGTTGGGCGAGGGCCTGCGCCGCCGCACGGGTGGCCTTCCCGCACGCCTGACAGGAGGCGGCGGCTGCGGAGGTTGCGCCTGCGGCGGACGTGGTGCGGGACCGTCGTCCAGCAGGTCCCCGTGCTCGCGCACGCGCCGGGGCGGCAGATCCGGCTCGACCACGGCGGGGCGGGGAGCACGGGGCGCGCGGTGCGGCGGAAGCGGATTCTCACCGCTGACCGCGTGCCTCGGCGGCCTCGGCGGTGGCTGCCGGGTCCCTGAGGGGTCCTGCGGCGACGGCGCCTGCGGTGGCTGTCTTCTCTGGTCCTGCGGCGGCGCCTGCGGTGGCGGTGGCTGTCTTCTCTGGTGCTGCGGCGGGCGTTGAGCGGGGCGCCGCCTGCGAGGGTCCGAACCGTCGTGGGGCACGCTCACTACCGTTCAGCCTCCCGTGCGACGGCAGCGGCGCGGCCGTCCAGCCAACCCTGCAAGATCTCCACGGCGGCGGCCTGATCGACCACGGCTCGTTGCTTGCGTCCCTTCACACCCCGCTGCGACAGCATGCGGCTCGCGCTCACGGTGCTCAGCCTTTCATCGGCCAGCCGGACCGCGACAGGCGCAACTCGCTCGGCCAGTCGCCGTGCGTAGTCCGTGGCGATGGCGGCGGCGGCGCCGTGACGGTCGGCCAGTGTCCTCGGAAGTCCCACGATCACCTCGACAACGTCGTGCTCGGCCACCAGCCGGGCCAACTCGTCGAGGTCCGTGTCTCTTTCGTTATCACGCGACAGGGTAACGAGTGGTGTCGCCAGGATCGGCGCGGGATCACTCAGAGCGACTCCGACCCGCACCGACCCGACGTCCACACCAAGGCGCCGCCCCGGCCCGGGATCATCCACTCCGGGCCGGTCGGGTCCTTCCTGATTCACCGGCTCGCCGCGACGGCCGCGTGCAGTGCCTCGACGGCCTGAACGATGCCCTCGGGCCGGGTGCCGCCGCCCTGTGCCATGTCCGGCTTCCCACCGCCCCTGCCGTCGAGCGCCTTCGCGAACGACGACACCAGCTTGCCCGCGGCGAGACCAGCGTTCCGCGCGGCGGCCGTCGTGGCGACCACGAAGCTCACCTTGCCCTCACCCGACGGGGAGAACAGGACCACGACGCCGGGCCGCGTCCCGAGCCGGTTGCGCACCTCGCCGGTGAGCGCCCGCAGCGCTCCCGCGTCGATCGTCTGGTCGAGTTTCTCGGCCACGACGGACACCCCGCCGACGTCGTGGGCACGTCCCGCGAGCGTGTCCGCCGAGGAGAGCACCTCGCGCAGCCTGAGCTGCTCGATCTCCTTCTCCGCGTTTCGCAACCGGGTGAGCACGTCCTCGATCCGCGACGGCAGCTCGTCCGTCGGCACCTTCAACGTGCCCGCGAGCTGCGACACCAGCAGCTGCTCCTTGCGGACGTGCCGGAGCGCGTCGGTGCCCACGAGCGCTTCGACGCGGTGCACACCGGACCCCACCGAGGAGTCGCTGACGAGCTTCACCAGGCCGAGCTGGCCGATGCGCTCCACGTGGGTGCCGCCGCACAGCTCGCGCGAGTAGTCGCCCATATCGACGACCCTGACGTCGTTGCCGTACTTCTCGCCGAACAGCGCCACGGCGCCCAGTTCGAGCGCCCTGTCCTTGGTCGTGGTGTAGGCCTGCACCTCGACGTCGGTCTGGAGGTAGTCGTTGACCTCCTCCTCGACCTCCGTCAGCATGCCCGCCGACACCGACTTCGGCGTGGTGAAGTCGAAGCGCATGCGGCCGGGTGTGTTGAGCGAACCAGCCTGTGCCGCGCGGTTGCCGTACGCGCCACGGACGGCCGCGTGCACGAGGTGGGTCGCCGAGTGCGACCGCGCGATGGACGCCCGCCGCGTGCCGTCAACGGAGGCCGCGAGCCGCGTGTCCACACCGATCTCGCCTGCCACGACCTCGACACGGTGCACGAACAGGCCGGGGACGAGCTTCTGCACGTCGAGCACCGTCAGCTCGACTCCCTCGCCCACGAGCACGCCGGTGTCGGCGATCTGGCCACCGCCCTCGGCGTAGAACGGGGTGCGGTCGAGAACCAGTTCGGCCTTCGTTCCCTCGGCGGCCGCGCGGACGGGCACACCGTCCACGAGAAGGCCCAGCACGCGCGCGTCGGACTGGAGGTCGGTGTAGCCGACGAACTGGGTTTCGCCGTGCTCTTCGAGGATGCCCCGGTAGACCGAGAGGTCACCGTGCCCCGTCTTACGCGCGGCGGCGTCGGCCTTCGCCCGCTGCCGCTGCTGCTCCATGAGGGTGCGGAAGCCGTCCTCGTCAACCGACAATCCCTGTTCGGCGGCCATCTCCAGGGTCAGGTCGATGGGGAAGCCGTAGGTGTCGTGCAGCTGGAACGCCTTGTCGCCTGCCAGGATCGTGCCGCCGGAGCGTTTGGTCTCCTGCGCCGCGAGGTCGAAGATGCGCGACCCACTGGTCAACGTGGACAGGAAGGTCTCCTCCTCCACCCGCATCACGTCGCTGATGCGGTCGAAGTCGCGCCGGACCTCGGGGTAGGAGGCGGCCATCGCGTCGCGCACCACCGCGGCGAACTCGCCAAGCACCGGTTCGTGCACCCCGAGCAGCCGCATCGATCGCACGATGCGCCGCAGCAGGCGGCGCAGCACGTATCCTCGGGCCTCGTTGCCGGGTGTGACGCCGTCGGCGATCAGCATGACGCCGGAGCGGGCGTGGTCGGCGATCACCCTGAAACGGACGTCGTCGGCGTGGTCAGCGCCGTAGCGGCGGCCGGAGAACTCCTCGGCCCTGGTGATGACGGGGCGCACCAGATCCGTCTCGTAGACATTCTCCACACCCTGGAGCAGGTAGGCGACGCGCTCGATGCCCATGCCCGTGTCGATGTTCTTCTGCGGCAGCTCCCCGATGGGCGGATGCCCCTTCTTCGGGCTCAGCTCGCCGCGCATCTCCTGCATGAACACGAGGTTCCAGATTTCGAGGTACCGGTCCTCGTCCACGGCGGGACCGCCCTCGCGGCCGTACTCGGGACCACGGTCGTAATAGATCTCCGAACACGGGCCGCACGGCCCTGGCACGCCCATGTCCCAGTAGTTGTCCTCGGGACCTCTGAACTGGATACGGTCGGAGGGAAGGCCCGCGATCTCCCGCCACATCGCCGCGGTCTCGGCGTCGTGCTCGTACACGGTGGCCCACAGCCTGCCGGGGTCGAACCCGAAACCGCCCTCGTCCTGCGAGGTGGTGAGCAGCTCCCACGCCCGTTCGATGGCACCCTGCTTGAAGTAGTCGCCGAACGAGAAGTTGCCAGCCATCTGGAAGAACGTGTTGTGCCGCGTGGTCTTGCCGACCTCGTCGATGTCGCCGGTGCGCACGCACTTCTGCACGCTCGTAGCGCGCGGGTAGGGCGGAGGCACCTCACCGAGGAAATACGGCTTGAACTGGACCATTCCCGCGTTGACGAACAGCAACGTGGGGTCGTCCAGGATCAGCGACGCGCTCGGAACCCTGGTGTGGCCGTGCTTTTCGAAGTAGTCGAGGAACCGCTTGTTGATTTCGTGAGTTTCCACTGGTCGTCCTTGGCGTGATGCTGTCCGGCACGGGTTCGCGAACCGGTCAGGATGGATGCGAACGAAGGCGGCGGAGCTGCCGTGGCCGCCTGCACCGGCGTGGCCGCGTCAGAGCTCCGCCCGGCGCGCTCGCCGGGCCCTCGGCGCGGTCGCCGCGTGCCTGCCGTGCCCTCGGTCGTCCCTCGCCGGGGACGAAGGCCCCGGCAGGGCCGGCCTCGGCAGCCCCGAACGCCGTTCCACGATGTCGTTCAGCTCCTGTTCGCGCTCGCTCATTCCGGCGCGGACGTCAGCACCGAACGCACCGATCGCGCCGGCCAGCTCCCGCACCGCGTCGCCCAGGTTCGAGGCTAACCCGGCGGGGGTCGCCTGACGAGCCGTCTCGCTCGCCTTGCGGGCCAGGCTCACCCCTGCGGCGACGCCGACGCCGAGCCAGAAGAGTCGCTTCATCACCTACCGCCCTTCTTCCTGCCGCGGCGGCGGGAGTGCTTGCCCTCCTCGGCCTTGCGGCGCCGAGCGCGCAAGGCCTTGCTGATGCCGTAGGACAACGCGGCCGTCTTGACCAGTGGGCCACCGAGCGTGGCCGTGAACACCGACGACAGGGCCGAGACGTTGCCGGACACGGCCTGCGCATTGGCCGTGATGCCGTCCACGCGCTCCAGCTGAGCGTTCACGTGAGTGATCGTCTCGTTGGCCCCCATCAGGATCGGGTCGGTGTTCTCGTGTGCCTTCCGGATCGCGATCGTGGCCTCGTCCAGCGTGCGGCCGAGCTTGACCAACGCGATCGCCAGGAACAACACCAGCAGCACGAAGGCGCCTGCGGCGATCAACGCGGCGATCTGCCCTGCCGACACGTGCCCTCCTTGAGAAAAGTTGTGTGACCACCAGGATTGGCCGTCAGGCTACCGCGCGTCGTCAGCCGCTACCGACCGCCTCCCCGAATCGTGCGCCGCAGCTTGGGAACCCGTTCGTACAGCGTCCGTTCCATGCCGTGCTTGCTCGGCCGGTAGTAGTCCCTGCCGACCAATTCGTCGGGCGGGTACTGCTGGGCGAGCACGCCTTCCGGCGCGTTGTGCGGGTACCGGTAGCCCTTCGCGTTGCCGAGTGCGTTCGCTCCGGCGTAGTGCCCGTCACGCAGGTGCGGAGGCACGGTGCCGACGCCGCCGGAGCGCACGTCGGCCAGCGCGGCGTCGATGGCGGCGATGACGGCGTTGGACTTGGGCGCTGTGGCGAGGTGCACGGTCGCCTGCGCGAGCGCGAGACGGGCTTCCGGCATGCCGACGAGTTGCACCGCGCTGGCCGCGGCGACGGCGGCCTGGAGCGCGGTGGGGTCGGCGAGGCCGATGTCCTCGCTGGCGTGCACGATGAGCCTGCGCGCGATGAATCTCGGGTCCTCTCCCGCCTCGACCATGCGCGCGAGGTAGTGCAGTGCGGCATCGACGTCGGAGCCCCGGATCGACTTGATGAAGGCGCTGACGATGTCGTAGTGCTGATCGCCGTCCCGGTCGTAGCGCACCGCCGCTTTGTCTACTGTGGACTCCACGGTGGAGAGCCCGACGACCGGGGTCCCTTCGGTGTCCGTTGCCGTTGCCGTCGCCGCCTCCGCCGCCGCCTCCAGCGCCGTCAGCGCCCGCCGCGCGTCCCCCGCCGCGAGCCGCACCAGATGCGCCACCGCGTCGTCCGGCACCTCGACCGAACCGGCGAGCCCGCGCTCGTCGGCAACGGCACGGCGGACGAGCGCGGTGATGTCGTCGTCGGTCAGCGGCCGCAACTGGAGCACGAGCGATCGGGACAACAGCGGCGCGACCACCGAGAACGACGGGTTCTCCGTCGTCGCCGCCACCAGAAGTACCGTCCGATCCTCCACCGCGCCCAGCAGGGCGTCCTGCTGGGTCTTGGAGAACCGGTGAACCTCGTCGATGAACAACACCGTGTCCTCGGCGGCGTAGGTGCGGCGGCGGCGCGCCTCCTCGATGACGCCCCGCACCTCCTTCACCCCGGCCGACAGCGCCGACAGCGCCACGAAGCGCCGCCCCGTGGCCGTGGACACGAGGTTCGCGAGCGTGGTCTTTCCCGTTCCCGGCGGGCCGTACAGCAGCACCGAAGCCGGGGTCGCTCCCTCGACGAGCCTGCGCAGGGGCGCGCCGTCGCCCAGCAGGTGCCGCTGGCCGACGACCTCGTCGAGAGACCGGGGACGCATCCGCACCGCGAGCGGGGCGTTCGGTGGAATGGCCTCCACGGGCGACGACTGTGCCGACGACGACTGTGCCGACGACGTCGTCGCCGGCTGCCCTGAGGCGTGCGGGGTCACCGTGAAGAGTTCGTCCTGGTGCACTCCCCGACCGTAGCCGCAGGGGCGGACGATGTTCTCACCCGAGGCCTGCCGCCCCCGCCTGCCCTCGGGTTCGCCGTCAGCGGAACGCCGGGTACAGCGCCAGGTCGAGCTCCGGCCCGAAGCGCGTGTCGAACGCACCCGCCACGGTCGCCGCGTGCTCGGCGACGGCGTCGTCACCGGCACGATCGGCCCGCGTTGACAAATCGCGCCACCACGTCACCAGCGCGGCGGCCCTGCTCGCGGGACCCGGTCTGCTCGTGCCTGCGATCCGGGGCAGCTCCCGCCACGTGGACAGCCACACCAGCACCAGTTGCGCACCCAGGGTGTAGGCCGACAGGAGGTTGTCGTCGGCCAGCGCGGGCCACAGTTCGACGACCTCGGCCCGCCACGCCGCGGTCATCGCCTCACTCAGTCCCGAGGGCAACGCCAGCGGCTGCGGGCTGGAGGCGAACGGCACGCGCAGGTGTGCGACATCGGCGAGCGCGTTGCGGATGCGGCCGTGCTCGAAGTCGAGGAACCGCACCCCGGCACCGGTGATGAGGTTGTTGTCAGGCCACAGATCGACGGGTGAGAACGCCCGGTACGACAGTGAACGCGCGCTGTCGGCCGCGCGCTCGACGGCGTCCAGCACCACATCCGGCGTGCGAACCCCGAAGGAGTCGTGCAGAAGGGCAGGAAGCTCAGCCACCGCCGCGAGCGGGACCAGCTCCTCGCCGTCGAGGTACCCGGCCTCACCGTCGCTGCGGGACCTCCCGCTCAGCCTGCGCAGCAGCGCGTGGAAATCGGCCTCTCTGCTCGCGGTGCTGGCGTGCATGCGGCCAAGGGAGCGCGCCCACGACAGCAACGCCGTCTCGGCGGCCCTGCTGTCCGAGCCCCGCAGCTTGTCCTCCAGCGTCGGCGCGCGGCCGAGGTCGTCGATCACCAGTACACGCTTGTCGCCGTCGTGTGCCAGCAGCTCGGGGCACACCCGATCCTCGGGAGGAAGGGCGGTGAACAACTGGTAGCTGGCCGCCTCCCTCGCGAAGGAATCACTCGTGGCCGCGCCGGGATAGTGCTTGATCACCAGCGTGCGCGGCAGCGCGAACGCCGACGAAGCCACCCTTGCCCTGACCACCACGGCGGGGCCGCTGCCTGCGAGGTCCTCCGGTTCCGCCAGCGGGATCGCGCTGCCGAAACGCTGAGCGAGAACGGATTCGGCGGTCGCGACAGCACGCGCGACGGAAGACGGTTCGGCTCCCGCACCGAGCGAAGACCCGTCGGTGGAGGAGGCATCCAGAATCATCGTGTCCGACCCTACTAGTCGGCGAGCGGGCGCCACCACAGGCAATCGGCTGACGCACAGGGTGTGGGGCGCCACTCGCTGTGTGTGCCTCAGCGCTGCCGTGTGGTGGCCTGTGCCGGTGCCTTGGCGTCCACACCGGCTTCCTTGCGCTGCTGCGCGGTGATCGGCGCAGGCGCGCCGGTGAGCGGGTCGTGGCCGCCACCGGTCTTCGGAAAGGCGATCACCTCGCGCAGCGATTCGGCCCCTGCCAGCAGCATCACGATGCGGTCCCAGCCGAACGCGATACCGCCGTGCGGAGGCGGCCCGTACTGCAGGGCGTCGAGGAGGAACCCGAACTTGTCCTGCGCCTCCTCCTCGGAAAGGCCCATGACCTCGAACACGCGCTTCTGCACGTCGGGCCGGTGGATACGGATGGAACCGCCGCCGATCTCGTTGCCGTTGCAGACGATGTCGTAGGCGTAGGCCAGCGCGTTGCCGGGGTCGGACTCGAACTTGTCGATCCACTCGGGAGTCGGCGAGGTGAACGCGTGGTGCAGCGCCGTCCACGCGCCGCTGCCCACGGCGACGTCGTCGCTGTCCTCGGCCGCCTCGAACAGCGGGGCGTCCACGATCCACACGAACGACCAGGCGTTCTCGTCGATCAGGCCGAGCCGGTGAGCGATCTCGACCCTCGCCATGCCCAGCAACTGCCTGGCGTGGTTCGGTTTGCCCGCCGCGAAGAAGATGCAGTCGCCCGGCTTCGCGCCGACTGCGCCGGTCAGGTTCTCCCGCTCGGTCTCGGAGAGGTTCTTCGCGACCGGGCCGCCGAGCGTGCCGTCCTCGCCGACGAGCACGTAGGCGAGGCCCTTGTGACCGCGCTGCTTGGCCCATTCCTGCCAGGCGTCGAGCGTGCGGCGGGGCTGGTCGGCCCCTCCCGGCATGACCACGGCACCGACGTAGGGCGCCTGGAAAACGCGGAAGGGCGTGTCGGCGAAGAAGCCGGTGAGTTCGACGAGTTCGAGCCCGAAACGCAGGTCCGGCTTGTCGGTGCCGTACCTGCTCATCGCCTCGGCATAGGTCATCCGCCGGAACGGCGTGGTGACCTCGGCTCCGGCCAGACTCCACAACGTCGCGAGCACGTCCTCGGCCAGCGCCATGACGTCGTCCTGCTCGACGAAGCTCATCTCGATGTCGAGCTGGGTGAACTCGGGCTGCCGGTCGGCGCGGAAGTCCTCGTCGCGGTAGCAGCGCGCGATCTGGTAGTAGCGTTCGAGGCCACCGACCATGAGCAGCTGCTTGAACAGCTGCGGCGACTGCGGGAGCGCGTACCACGAGCCGGGCCGCAGTCGCGCCGGCACCAGGAAGTCACGGGCGCCCTCCGGCGTCGAGCGCGTCATGGTGGGTGTCTCGACCTCGACGAAGCCGTGCCGGTTCAGCACGTCGCGCGCGACGCGGTTCACCTCGCTCCGCAGGCGCATGATCTTGGCGGGACCCTCCCGCCGCAGGTCGAGGTAGCGGTACCGCAGCCGGGTCTCCTCGCCGACTTCCAGCCGCTCGTCGATGGGGAACGGGAGCGGGGCCGCCTCGGACAGCACCTCCAGCTCGGTGACGAGCACCTCGATCTCCCCGGTGGGGATCTCCGGGTTCTCGTTGCCCTCCGGCCGCCTGGCCACCTCGCCGGTCACCTTGAGGCAGTACTCGGCGCGCAGCGCGTGGGCGCGCTCCGCCATCTCGCCCTCACGGAACACGACCTGCGCGACACCACTGGCGTCCCGGAGATCGATGAAGATCACCCCGCCGTGATCGCGCCGCCGGGCCACCCAGCCGGTGAGGGTGACTGTCTGGCCAACGTGCTCGGCACGCAGCGTGCCGGCTTCGTGAGTGCGAAGCACTTCGCGGGATCCTCTCGAACGGTGTTCGTGCGACGGTGAGTTGACAGTGGTACCGGTGCTGCCGGTGCCGTTCACGAGGCCATGAGCCCTGGCCCGTGCCGTACCGGCCACCGACAGCACAGGTTAGCCAACGCAACCGGGGTGTTCGCCACCAGGTTTCCCCTGTGACGCGGCGGCCATACGTCGATCGGGTGAACGCGTGGGGCGTCACACGCAGGAGGGCAGGGCGGACGACATCGCGTTCGCCGCCGCCCGCACCGCGTGCCCGAAACGGTCCAGATCGAGCGTCTGCGCGCGGCCCGTGACCGACAGCGCGGCGACGACCCTGCCGCCACGGCCGTGCACCGGCGCCGCGACGGCGGAGACACCGGCCTCCGCCTCCTCGTAGGTGACGCCGAGCCCCCGCTCCTTCGTGCGCGCGAGGTCCCGGTGCAGCAGCCCGGGCATCACGATCGTCCTTGGGGTGAACCGGGTCAGGCCCACGTTGACGAGCTGACGGAACCGCTCCCTGCCGCCCCAGGCGAGGAACACCTTGCCCGTCGCCGTGCAGTGCGAGGGCAGCCGCGCGCCGACCCCGATGCCGAGCGGCACGGCGTCCCTGCCCGTCACCCGCTCGACGAAGAGCGAGTACACGCTGTCCGGGACGGCGAGATGCACGTTCTCCCTGCTGATCTCGTGCAGGCGTTCGAGATGCGGCAGCGCGGTCTCCCTGAGCACACGGTGCATCGGCACGAGCTGGCCGAGCCAGAACAGCTTCGTCGCCAGCCGGTAGTGACCGGGCCCCGACTTCTCGATCGCGCCCCACTCCACGAGATCGCCGAGCAGCCGGTGAGCGGTGGGTTTCGGCAGTCCGGTGCGCCCGGCGATCTCCGCGAGCGTCAGCTCCGGCTCACCCGAGCTGAACGCGTCCAGTAGCGACAACCCTCGCGAAAGCACCGATCGGGATCGCGCCGCCGCGGGTTGCCTCGTCTCCCCATCCACGGTGCGTGATAGTACGAGGATCGCGGCGGGCACAAGACCCGTTCCGGGTAACGATCAGCGTCACATTCCGGGAACCCTCACGGCGAGGACGGCGGAACGCCCCGACCGCACCGCGCCCAGTGCCTCCGCGAGAGCGTCCTTCAGCTCACCCGCCGCCTCGACGGTCCTGCCCCAGGCGCCGCCCGCGGCCTCCGCGATCCCCGGCAGGTCGGGACTGGGGGTGAAGTGGCCGGCGAACTCGTCCCGCCGCGCGGCCGTCCCCTCGGGGTGCACGCCGAGCGCGGACGCCTTGGGCGCGTTCCAGCCGTTGTTGTCGAACACGATCGTCAGCGAGGCAGCGTCGTAGCGGCGCGCCATCCAGAACACCGACGACGGCACACCGAACAGGTACGACCCGTCGCCCACCAGCGAGACCACCAGCCGTTCCGGCTCGGCGAGTTTGGCGCCGACGGCCGCACCGATCGCCCAGCCGAGCGACCCGCCGCCGGAACCGAGCAGCGACCCCGGTGCGGTCCGGCGCAGATGCCAGCTCACCGTCGGGTAGTTGGTGATCGCCTCCGTCAGCACGAGCGTGTCGTCGTCGATCGCCTCCCGCACGCACGCCACGAGATACTCCGGCGTGATCGTCTCACCGTCCGGAGCCTCCCGCGCGGCCCTGGCCGCGAACACCCTGCCGTGCTCGACGGCGGCCCGCTCACGGCGGCGCGCGACGGCGTCGGTGTCGGCGAGTTCGGCGACCCGCTCCCGAAGCTGCCGTACGGCGGTGCCGAGGTCGGCCATGGCGAACAGTTCGGCAGGCACGTGCCACAGCGGCATCTGTTCCTTGAGCGGGTCCTCGTCGAGGACGAACACCCTCGCGGTGGGGCCTGGCCGGTTCTTCGCCGGGATCCACGGCACGTCACTGCCGAGCACGAGGACGACGTCGGCCTCCTCCAGCAGCGGGTTGTGGTTCTGGTCGTTCCACTGGTAGCCCCAGTGCAGCGGGTGATCGGCGGGGAAGTTGACGTGCGACGGCACCGATTCCAGCACTCCAGCACCCGCGGCCTCGCACAGCTCCACGAGCGCGGGCACCGCCTCCCGATCGCGGCCGAGGTAGGACGTCACCACCACGGGCCTGCTCGCCCCGGCGAGCGCGGCGGCCACGCGCTCGACCACGTCCGGCGCGAGCGCGGCGGGGGCCACGGGCGGGAAGTGAGCGGCGTCGGCCTGCCGCGTCGGCGCCTCGGCCTCCATCACCTCGCGCGGCCCGACGAGATACACCGGCCCCGCAGGCGCGCTGCTCGCGATCTGCAACGCCCTGTGCACCAGCTGCTTGACGTTGGCGCCCGTGCGGATCTCGTTGTCGTACTTGGTGTAGCCGCGCACGATGCCGCGCTGGTCGTGGACGTCCTGGATCCACTGGATGAACTCGTTGCGGCTGCCGAACAACTCGCCGTCCTGGGTGTAGGGCGACGCGCCCGCGTACATGAGCACCCCGACCCTGCCCTTGGCGGCGTTGTGCAGCATGCCGCCGATGTTCTGGGTGCCGCACTCGACGTGCACGAGCACGGCCTGCGCCACGCCGGTCACCTGCGCGTACCCGATCGCCGCCGCCATCGCCACGCTCTCGTGGGGGCAGATCACCAGCTCGGGCAGTGTGTGTTCCCGGCCGTCGGCACGGGCCTGCGCGTAGGCCTCCAGGATGCCGGGGTGATCGCTGCCGAGGTTGCCGAAGACGTACCGGACACCTCCCTCGGCGAGTGCCTCCAGGAACGCCCTGCTCGTGGTGTAGCCGCTGGGCGCAGGAGACGTCGAGGAGGATGAGGAGATCGAGGAGGTCGGCGAGATCGTCGCGTCGGAGCCCACAGTGTCGGTCCCTTTCCGTGTCGTAACCTCGCGAGCCTCGTCCGTGACGAGAGGAAACGCAACGGCATCGTTTCGCCGGGCGGAAACAGTGAGGAGAGTTTCACCACGTGAGGGCCGGGACGCCAAGGGTGACGAGAACGGGGCGGCGCACCCGTTCCCCACGTCCGACCCCCAGCCGGGCGTGCGGAACGACGTCGGCGATCGGCACGCCGCCGCTGCACGTTCTCGCAGTGTGTGACGTGCCGGGTGGGTGTCCGGTTCCGTCGATTTTCGTGTGTTCATCACCGGCCGTCTGACCTGTGCGATAGCGCCACGACGTGACCGGCAAGATGACCGGGTGCCTTCCGACGACTCCGAGTACCCGACCCAGCCCCTGCCGAAGGCGGGGGCGGAACGAGGTGTTCCTTCGCGGCCGACCGGACCTCGGCGACGGCAGCGCCCCGAGAACGGCCTCTCTGCCTCCGAAGGCACGCGGACCGCGCCGCCGTCGCGGCGGGAACCCGCAGGCCGGGCAGAATCGCGCAAGGAGACCGCGGCGCGCCCGGCAGCGCCATCCCAGCGGACATCGCGGGCGCCCGCCGCGTCCCGGCGACGCGCTTCTTCTCAAGGCGACACCGGGTCCGAGCGCAGGCCCGGCCCCCGCACAGCGGCTCCCGATGCCCAGCCGAATGACGGACACGGACACCGACACGGACATGGGCACGGGCACGGGCACGGGAAGACGGCACCGGCCTCGGACCGGGTGCGCCGCATGCTGCTCGTGCTCCTCTCACCCATCGCGGCGGCGACCCTGGTCGCCGTGGGCGTGCTGTACCCGTGGGGCGGTGGAGGTGAGCGGGACAGCAATTCGGTCGGCACACCCGTCGATGGTGTGGTGACGGCTGCGGCGGCAGGCCCATGCCTGTCGCCGGGGCAGGTGCAGGTGGGCCAGCCCTCTCCGGACGAGAGGCAATGCCTTTCCGTTGACGTGCGGCTTCAGGACGGTCCGGGGGAAGGCGCGACCATCACGAAGATCATCCCGCTCGAACCGAGCAGCCCCCGGTTCGCGGTGGGCGACGAGGTGGTGCTCGCCTTCGGTGGCGCCGACGCAGGCGACGCGGCGTCGTACCAGCTCAGGGACTTCCAGCGGGGTGTTCCGCTGCTGCTGCTCGGCCTGCTCTTCGCGGGCGCGGTGCTGCTGCTGGGACGCTGGCAAGGACTGGCCTCACTGGCGGCACTCGGGATCAGCTTCGCCGTGATCGCCCTCTTCGTGCTTCCCGCCATCCTCGCGGGGGAGAGCCCGCTTCTCGTGGCGATCGCCGCAGCAGGGCTGATCATGTTCATCGCGCTGTACCTGACTCACGGGCTGTCCGCCCGCACCTCGGTGGCCGTGCTCGGCACCATGGTGAGCCTCGCGCTGATCGGCGTGCTGTCCGCCGTGTTCTCGGCCGCCGCGCAGCTCACGGGGCTCGACACCGACACGAGCACGCTCATCGGCGCGCTCGGGGAAGGCATCGACGCCAGGGGCCTGCTGCTGGCTGGCATCGTGATCGGCGCGCTCGGTGTCCTCGACGACGTCACGGTCGCGCAGGCGAGCGCGGTGTGGGAACTGCGACGGGCCAACCCCGCCCTCAGCTGGCGAGGGCTCTACGCGGCGGGGCTGCGCATCGGCCGCGCGCACGTCGGCTCCGCCGTCAACACCCTCGTGCTCGCCTATGCCGGAGCCGCCCTTCCCCTGCTGCTGCTCTCCTCGCTGGCCGATGTGGGCCTGTCGCCGATCCTCCAGTCACAGGATGTGGCCTCCGAGATCGTGCGCACGCTGGCAGGCAGCATCGGCATCGTCGCCGCCGTGCCGCTGACCACGTTGCTGGCCGCCGTCATCGCCGTACGCGACGAGAGTCCCGGAGCGGAGGAGGGTTCCGGTGGCGAGGAGTCCGGTGGCGAGGAGTCCGGTGACGAGGACGCGGGCGACGGGGTCAGTCGTTGAGCGACGCCACGAAGCGGCTGACGGCCTCGATGCTGAACCGCTGCGCGAGCTTGCCGGAGGGAGCAGCCGAGGCCAGGCGGTAGAGAGGACGATCGGCCGCGGCGTCGCCACGCGCCTCCGCCCTCAGCTGAGCCACGAGCAGCTGTGAGAACACGACGCCGCCCGCGTCCATGTTGTTCACGACGGCGTCGGCGAGCCTGCGCAGCGGCAGGATGCCCAGCTCCCGGCCCCCCGTCCCCGCGTACACAGCCAGGTCGATCTTGACAGCCGCGGAACGCCCCTGCCCGCTGACCAGCAAGCTCACGGTCCTGGTTCCCCGCACATCGGTGATCATCAGATCGATGCGCGGCGCCGTCACGAGGTTCACCGTCCGCGAACCCCAGGTACGCACGACGACCGTGGTGCCCTCCAGCCACATCCGGCGCCGGGCGCCGGATGTCACGAGCAGGACCAGCGGGACCGCGACGACCGCCGCCACCACCAGCCCGGCGACCTGACCGCCGACGAGCCCGGCCACCCCGCCGAACGCGGCGGCGAGCAGCGCCACGGCGATCAGGCCGGACACCGTCCTCTTGCGGCGCGCCGTCGGATCGTCCCCGGACAGAGGGATGCGCTCAGGCTCCCGCGCCGGGGTTCCCGCGGTCGGCTCCTGCTCAGTCAATTCCGTGCCCTCGCTCCGCTCGCTGTCTTCACGGCCTTCGCCGCCCTTGCCGCTCATCGTCTGCCTCCCTTGCCCTCCGGCTGTCGCCGCCGTCAGGTCAGGAACGGGTTGCCCGCCCTTTCGCGGCCGATCGTGGTGCTGCCGCCATGCCCCGGCAGCACCACCGTGTCGCCGGGCAACGCCAGGACTGTGGTGCGCAGGGATTCCGCCAGCGCGGCGGGGTCGCCGCCCGGCAGGTCCGTTCGCCCCACGGACCCCGCGAACAGCGTGTCGCCCGTCAGCGCCAGCCTCCCGCCCTCCTCGGAGCGGAACCCGAAGATCACCGAACCTGGCGTGTGTCCCGGCGTGTGCAGCACCTCGATCCGCAACCCCGCCAGCTCCAGCGGCCCCTCCCGCAGGAGTTCGACGGACGGCGGTTGCGGCGACGTCACCGTGATCGCCGTTCCCGGATCACCACGGCCGGGAGCAGGGGCCGGATCGGTGAGCAGATGCCGGTCCTCCTGCCTGATGTGGACGGTGACCGAGTGTTCACCCGCCAGCAGCGCGGCGGTGGCGACGTGGTCGTGGTGGCCGTGTGTCGCGAGCACGGCGGCCGGTGTCAGATCGTGCTCACGCAACGCGCGGGCCACGCCGTCCCCGGCTCCCTCCCCCGGGTCCACGACGACGCACTCGCGGCCAGGACCGGCAGCGACCAGGTAGCAGTTCGCCGCGAGATCGCCTGCCGGGAACCCGACGACGAGCACGGCCAACACCTCCGGATCTGGGACCGGTCTCACCCTAGCCGCCCCTGCACAGGTTCTTCACAGACAGTGCCCATAGACTGCCGCCACCCGCAGCGGGAGTGTAGAGACGACTCAGGGGAGGGCAGGTGGCGACCAACCAGCAGCGCCGCGAGGCCGCGAAACGCAAGCTCGAACGGCAACTCGCTCGTCGTGCCGAACGGGCGAAGCGCCGCAGGATCGTCGGGGTCGGCGTCACGGTGGGCGCCGTGGTGGTCGTCGCCGGACTCATCGTGGTCCTGGCCACACGCGGCGGCGACAGCGAAGCCGACGGCACCGATTCCGCAGCTTCGCCGCCGGCGTCGGCCCCCGCCGGAAACGGCGCGGACATCCAGATCCCCACCGAGCGCGTCGAACCGGCCTCCCGCACGAAGGCGTTGCCCAACCCGACGTCGTGCGAGTACTCGAAGTCCGGGGACGCGGCCAAGGACGTGCCGGTGCCCGACGGCAAGGACGTGCCGTCCGAGGGCACCGTCAAGGTCACGTTGCACAGCAACGTCGGCGACATCGGGCTCGACCTCGACAGGGCTCTCGCGCCGTGCACGGTCAACAGCTTCGTGCACCTGGCGAAGGAGGGCTACTACACCGACACCGGTTGCCACCGGATCGGCACGGAGGGCCTCCAGATGCTCCAGTGCGGCGACCCGACGGGGCAGGGCACCGGCGGCCCCGGCTACACGTTCGCCGACGAGACGTTCGACTCCCTCACCTACGGCCGGGGCATCCTCGCGATGGCCAACAGCGGACCCGACACCAACGGCAGCCAGTTCTTCATGGTCTACGGTGACGCGCCGCTGCCCCCGAGCTACACGGTGTTCGGCACCATCGACGACGAGGGGCTCAAGGTGATCGACGAGATCGCGCGAGCGGGCCACGACGGCAGCTTCGACCCGAGCCCGGGAGGCGGCAAGCCCAACACCGAGGTGACCTTCACCGACGTGACCGTCAAGGCGTAACGACGCAGGTGACCGCGCAGCTCAACGGCCGTCCCGCCACGGTGGAGCACCTCGCCTCCGCCGTCGGCGGGTACGGCCACTTCACGACACTGCGGGTCGCCGACGGCACGGCGCGCGGCCTTGCCGATCACCTCGCGCGCCTTGCCGACGCCCATCGGCGCGTATTCGACGCCGACCTGGACACTGGGTTCGTGCGAGAGTGCCTGCGCCGTGCCGTGCCGGCTCGCGGCACGGTCATCGCGAGGATCACGCTGGTCGGCTCGCCGTTCGCCGACACCGCCGACGTGCTGGTCACGCTGCGGGAGGCTGGCGGTGCGCCGCCAGCGGTACGGCTGCGCACCGTGCGGGCCCTGCGCGCGCTACCCGAGATCAAACACACGGGGACGTTCGCCCAACACTTCCACGCCCGCGCCGCGCGGCGCGCCGGGTTCGACGACGCGCTCTTCGTCACCGGCGACGGCCACATCGGCGAGACCTCGGTGTGCACGATCGGTTTCCTCGACCCCGAGGGCACCGTCGTGTGGCCGGACGCTCCGGTCCTTCCCGGTGTCACGCAACAGCTGCTCACCCGAGGGCTGACCGGGTTCGAGGTGCGGGTGGAGCAGCGACCGGTTCCCGTCGCGGACGTCGGCACCTTCCGTGCCGCGTTCGTCGCCAACGCGGGCAGCCTCCTCCGCCCCGTCTCGGCTGTCGATGACGTGGCACTCCCCCTCGACGACGAGTGGATGTCCCTGTTACGCCGGGCTTACGACACGAATCCACCCGAACCCGTGTGACCGTGTCCGCACTTCCCGCACGCGTGTCCGCACTTCCCGCACGCGTGTCCGCACTTCCCGCACGCGTGTCCGCACTTCCTGCACCCGTGTCCGCACCTCCCGCACCGCCCGGGGACCGCAGCGGCTCGCCGTCCAGCACAGACACAGGTGCGCGCACTGCCGACACGCACGTCTTGACCTGCCAACGCAGGTGAGCAGACCGCACATGCCGTGCCAAAACCGCACTCTCCCGCGCACAGGGTGCAAAAACCCGTGCACAGAGTGCGGACACGGTGGTCAGGCGAAGTGGGGCGGGCGGCGCTCCAGGAACGCGGCGACACCCTCCGCGTAGTCGGCGCTGTGCACCGCATCGCTGCGGATGCGTTCCACCTCGGCGTCGGAATCGCGTTGCCCCGCGAGGATGCGTTCGACGATCTCGTTCATGCCCCTGACCGACACCTGGGAACGAGAACACACCGTGCGCGCGAACTCGGTCGTGATCCGATCCAGCTCGCCCGGTTCGACCACCTCATTGACGAGCCCCATCCGCTCGGCGCGGCCCGCGTCCACGAGTTGCCCCGACAGCAACAGATACCGCGCGTTCGCCGGCCCCACGAGCGCGACGAGCTGCCGGGTGGACAGAAAGTCGTACACGATGCCGAGCTTCGCTGGGGTGATGCCGAACCGCGCGTTCGTCGCGGCGAACCGGATGTCACACGCCACCGCGAGCTGGCACCCGCCGCCGATGCAGTTGCCGTGGATCATCGCGATGCTCGGTTTGCGCATGGTGGCCAGCGCCCGCACCGCCGAGGTCACCGCCTCGTCGTAGGCCGCCGCACCGTCCGCGCTCGACCGCAGTGCTCTGAACTCGCCGATGTCGGCCCCCGCCGAGAAGTGGGTGCCTTCCCCCGTCAGCACCAGCACCTTCACGGCGGGGTCGGCCTCCACCTTCGCGACCACGTCGGGGATCGCCGACCACATGCTGTGGCTGATGGCGTTCATCTTCTCCGGCCGCGCGAGCACCAGCCTGGCGATCTCGCTGTGGGTGTGGAACTCGATCCCGTCGCTCATGATCAGGCACAGTACGGTGTCCGGCACACCGTCCGGAGTGTCACGAGGCCGAGGTCACGCGGTAGACGTCGTAGACGCCCTCGACGTTGCGAACCACCTTGAGCACGTGGCCCAGGTGTTTGGGATCGCCCATCTCGAACGTGAACCGGCTGACCGCGACGCGGTCGCGCGAGGTCGTGACGGACGCCGAGAGGATGTTGACACGCTCGTCGGCGAGCACCTTGGTGATGTCGGACAGCAGCCGGTGCCGGTCGAGTGCCTCGACCTGGATCGCCACGAGGAACACCGACGACTCCGTCGGCGCCCACTCGACATCGAGCAGCCGCTCCGGCTGCTTGCGGAGTTCGTCGGCGTTGGTGCAGTCCGTGCGGTGCACGCTGACGCCTCCACCCCTGGTCACGAATCCGAGGATGTCGTCGCCGGGCACGGGTGTGCAGCAGCGCGCGAGCTTGGTCCAGATGTCGTCGGTCTGGCCCTTCACCACCACGCCGACGTCACCGGTTCCCCGCCTGCGAGTGACGGTGGACGGCGTCGCGCGTTCGGCGAGTTCCTCCTCCGCCTCCTCGACTCCCCCGATGAGCGCCACCAGTCGCTGCACGACGTGCTTGGCGCCGACCTGGTGCTCGCCGACGGCGGCGTAGAGGGAGCTGATGTCGGAGTGCCGCAGTTCCTTGGCGACCGCGCCCATCGTGTCGGCGGACACCAGCCGCTGAAGCGGAAGGCCGATCTTGCGGACCTCCTTGGCGATGGCCTCCTTACCTGCTTCGATGGCCTCGTCGCGGCGTTCCTTGGCGAACCATTGCCGGATCTTCGCCTTGGCCTTCGGCGACGCGGCGAACGCCATCCAGTCGTGGCTGGGCCCCGCGCCCTCGGCTTTGGAGGTGAAGATCTCGACGACCTCGCCGTTGTCGAGTTTGCGTTCCAGCGCGACGAGCCTGCCATTGACCCTCGCGCCGATGCAGCGGTGCCCGACCTCGGTGTGCACGGCGTAGGCGAAGTCCACCGGGGTCGATCCCACCGGCAACGTGATCACGTCGCCCTTCGGGGTGAAGACGAAGATCTCGCGGGTGGCGAGGTCATACCGCAGCGATTCGAGGAACTCGCCGGGGTCGGCGGCCTCCCGTTGCCAGTCGAGGAGCTGGCGCATCCACGCCATCTCGTCGATGTCCACGGCGTTGCCGCGATGCGTGCCCTTCGTCTCCTTGTAGCGCCAGTGCGCCGCGATGCCGTACTCGGCGGTGCGGTGCATCTCGTGGGTGCGGATCTGCACTTCCAGCGGCTTGCCGTCCGGCCCGATCACCGTGGTGTGCAGTGACTGGTACACACCGAACCGCGGCTGGGCGATGTAGTCCTTGAACCGCCCCGGCATCGGCTGCCACAGCGCGTGCACGACGCCCATGGCGGCGTAGCAGTCACGCACCTCGTCCACCAGGATCCGCACACCGACCAGGTCGTGGATGTCGTCGAGGTCGCGGCCACGCACGATCATCTTCTGATGGATGGAGTAGTAGTGCTTGGGCCGTCCCTCCACCTTCGCGCTGAGGCGGGACTCCTCAAGCTGGCGGGTCAGCTCCCCGATGACCCACCGCAGGTAGGTGTCCCTGGACGGAGCCCGATCGGCCACCAGCCGCACGATCTCGTCGTACTTCTTCGGCTGGAGGATCGCGAACGCGAGGTCCTCCAGCTCCCATTTGACCGTGGCCATGCCGAGGCGGTGGGCCAGCGGCGCGAGTACCTCCAGGGTTTCCTTCGCCTTGCGTGCCTGCTTCTCCGGCGGCAGGAAACGCATGGTGCGCATGTTGTGCAGGCGGTCGGCGAGCTTGATGACCAGCACCCTCGGGTCACGGGCCATCGCGATGACCATCTTGCGGATGGTCTCCGCCTCGGCCGCGGTGCCGAGCTTGACCTTGTCGAGTTTGGTGACCCCATCGACGAGCTGGGCGACCTTCTCGCCGAACTCGTCGGTGAGCTGCTCCACCGAGTAGCCGGTGTCCTCCACGGTGTCGTGCAGCAACGCCGCCACGAGCGTGGTGGTGTCCATCCCCAGTTCGGCCAGGATCGTGGCGACCGCGAGTGGATGTGTGATGTAGGGGTCGCCGGATTTACGACGCTGGTCGCGGTGCAGCTCCTCCGCCACGTCGTAGGCACGCTGCAACAACGCCAGGTCGGCGCTCGGATGCAGTTCGCGGTGGATGACGGCCAGCGGTTCGAGAACCTGCTTCACCGGCGCGGGCCGCTGCGCGGTGATGCGGCGCGCCAGCCTGGCACGAACTCGCCGGGTGGCCGACGGCGCGCGCACGGTGGCCCCTGGCGCTGCCTCCTGGCCGGCTTGGGTCGGCGCGCCGGCGTCCGAACGGGCAGCGACCACGGAATCAAGCTCCTGGCTCACCCGCACCTCCAGCTCGTCACGCGACTGATGACGTCAAGCGTAACGCGCCACACGCCCGGGCTATGCCTGCGGGCGCACCGGAAAGGGCGGTACGCCGACAGCGGGCACCGGGATCAGGCCGGATGCCTCGATTCTCACCCCACGATCCGCGGGGTGCGGGTGAGCCGAAGGTCAGACCGCGCGCAGCGCGTGCACGGGCACGGCGCCGAGCAGCGAGCGGCCATTCAGGCTTTCCAGCTCCAGCACCACAGAGACCCCCGTCACGACGGCGCCCGCGCTGCGGAGCAGTTCGGCTGTGGCGGCCACCGTGCCGCCCGTGGCGAGGACGTCGTCCACGATCGCGACGCGCTCCCCCTCCCGCACCGAGCCTGTGGGCAACTCCAGCGTCGCCGTGCCGTACTCCAGGGCGTAGTCAACGCGGCCCGCGACGTCCGGCAGCTTGCCCGGCTTGCGGACCAGCGCCACCCCGAGTCCTCTGGCGTAGCCGAGCGCCGCTGCCAGCACGAACCCCCTGGCCTCGACGGCGGCGAGCCGGTCAACACCGTCGCCGACCTCCTCGCCGAGCGCCTCGATGACGCGGGCGAAGGCCTTCGCATCGCCGAAGAGAGGCGTCAGGTCGCGAAATAGCACGCCGGGTTCCGGGAAGTCCGGAATCTCGACGATGAGGTCGAGCGCCCGGTCGAGTTCGCTGCCGCTCACCGCTTCCGCTTCCCCGTCGGGCGTGCGCCACGCCGCTCTTGCCCCGCCTTCGGGTGCCGCGCCGGCACGCTTGCCGCGGCGGCGTACGCCTTCTCGCGGCGCAATTCGGCGGCGAGCTGCTCGTCGTCACCGGGATTGAAGTCGTCGGCGAGGTCCGCCTCCGCACCACCCTCGACACCGAGCTTGCGAGCCTGGTTCTCCCTGCGAGCCCGCACCTTCTCCGCCTGCTTGCGGTAGCGGGGGTCCCGCATCTTGAACGCCACCAGCATCGGCGTGGCGAGGAGCACCGAGGACAGGGTTCCCGCGAGCATGCCGGTGAGCAGCACCAGCGCGAGGTCCTGCAGCGTGCCCGAGCCGAGCAGCAGGTATCCGATCACCAGCAAGCCCACCACGGGCAGAAGCGCGATGACGGACGTGTTGATCGAGCGCATCAGCGTCTGGTTCAGGGCGAGGTTCGCGGCCTCGGCGTAGGTGCGGCGCGTCAGGTTGAGGATGCCCCGGGTGTTCTCCTTGACCTTGTCGAACACCACCACGGTGTCGTACAGCGAGTAGCCGAGGATCGTCAGCAGCCCGATGGCGGTGGCCGGTGTCACCTCGAAGCCCACCAGAGCGTAGATACCCGCTGTGACCACGACGTCGTGCAGCAGAGCGACCAGTGCCGAGACGGCCATCCACGTCTCGAAGTAGAGGACGAGGAAGATCGCTACCAGCACGAGGAACACCGCGAGGGCGATCAGGGCCTGCCGGGAGATCTCGCCGCCCCAGGTCGCGCTCACCCTGCTGTCGCTGATCACCTGCTGGCTCGGCGTTCCCGACGCGTCGAGCGGTTGGAGCCGCTCGAACAGGGCCTGCTTGACCTCCTGGACCTCGTTCGGTTCCAGAGTCTCCGACCGCAACTGAATGGCGGCCGACTCACCGACCCCGACCTGCTGGGTCTGGGCCGGGTTCGTGCCCATGACCTCGGCGAAGGCATCACCGGCCTCGCGGGTGGTGATCGGTCCGTCCGCACCGGTCGCCGGGAGCTGGATCTGGGTTCCGCCCTCGAACTCGATGCCGAAGTTGAATCCCTTCACGCCCATCGTGGCGAAACAGGCGATCACCAGGGCGCCGAAGAAGACGAACCACCGCTTGCGGTGACCGACGATGTCGAACGCGCCGGTGCCGGTGTAGAGGCGATGGAAGACCGATTGCTTCACGGGTGTATCGGATGCTGCGTTCGTGGTCGTCTCGGGCTTCGCCACGTCACGCCTCCTTCACGGCAGTGCGAACCGCGGCTCGACGGCCTTCGCCGATGCGTTGCACCGCACCGAGACCGGAGAGCTTGGGACTCGACAGCTTCTTCGACCGGGACACCATCGCCACAAGAGGGTGCGTCACGAGGAACACCACGATCAGGTCCAGCACCGTGGAAAGACCGAGGGTGAAGGCGAAACCCTTCACCTCGCCCACCGCGAGCACATACAGCACCGCCGCGGCGAGGAACATGACCGCGTCGGAGGCGAGAATCGTCCTCCGCGCCTTCTCCCAGCCCCTCGGGACGGCCGATCGGAACGTTCTGCCTTCACGCATCTCGTCCTTCAACCGCTCGAAGTAGACGACGAAGGAGTCGGCGGTGACACCGACGGAGACGATGAAGCCGACGACGCCCGCGATGTCGAGCGTGTACCCGATCCACCGTCCGAGCAGGACCAGCACCGCGTAGACGATGAGCGCGGAGAGCGCGAGCGACAGGATTGTGAGCACGCCGAGAATGCGGTAGTAGAACAGGCAGTACACGAACACCAGTGCCAGGCCGACGGCGCCCGCGATGAGACCGGCCTCCAGGGTCGCGAGCCCCAGTGTCGCCGACACCGTGGTGGCGTCGGAGGACTCGAACGACAGCGGAAGCGAGCCGTACTTGAGGACGTCTGCCAGGTTCTTCGCCTCGGCCTGCGTGAACTGACCGGTGATCTGGGTGTCACCACCCGCGATGGCCTGGTTGATCGTCGGAGCCGAGACCACCTCGGTGTCGAGCACGAACGCCGCGCGCTGACCGATGTTCTGTGTGGTGAAGTCGGCCCACGTGTCCGCGCCCTGTCTGGTGAACGACAGGTTGACGACCCAGCCGCCCTCCTGCGTGTTGTAGACCGACGAGGCGTCGTCGATGGCGGTGCCCTGGAGGAACACCGGCGACAGAACGTACTTCTCGGTGCCGTCCTGGTCACACGCGACGAGCGGGAGCTTCGGGTCGTCGTTGCCCGCCAGTGGGTCCAGCCCCCGCGCGTCACAGGTCAGCCGTGACAACGCCTCCTGCTGCGCCTGTTGCGCGAGCTGCATCGCGGCCGGGTCGGTGGGGTCCGCGGGCACGAGCGCCGGGTTCTGCCGCCACTCCTTGGCCTTCCGGATCTCCTCGGCGGCCTCTTCCTGGAGCGTCTGACCATCGCCCTTGTCGTCGTCGCCGCCGGGCTGCTGCGCGGGAACGCCGCCTGCCGGGCTGCCACCGCCGCCCTGGTCGCCGGAAGCGTCCTCACCGCCGGAGGTACCGGAGTCCCCATCACCGGAAGCGCCGTCACCGCCCGACGTGCCGGAGTCCTCGCCGCCGGGCTTCTTCTCGGATTCCTGGCCCTCTCCCGGCGTCGTACCCGCGTCAGCGCCTGCGTCCGGCTGCTGCATCCCGGCCTGCCCCGCGGGGACCGCCGCGATGACCTGACGGAAGCCCAGTTTCGCCGTCTGCCCAAGCGTCTTCGCCTGCTCGCCCTGGTCGCCGGGGACCGTGATGACGACGTTGCTGCCGTCGAGCACGACCTCGGCACCGCTGACGCCGATGCCGTTCACCCGGTTCTCGATGATTTGGCGAGCCTGCTGAAGTTGCTCCCGCGACGGTTCGGAACCGTCCGGCGTCCTCGCCGTCAGGGTGACCCGTGTCCCGCCCTTGAGGTCGATTCCGAGCTTGGGTGCCGCGTTGCCGTCGCCGGTGAAGAACACCAGCGAATACAACGCGGCGACGATCACGACGAAAAACGCGAAGTAGCGTCCCGGGCGAATCTGCCCGGCCGGAGGTGCCACGGTCGGTCGCTCTCCTCGAATGGTCCGACGGCTTGACGAGTCGCAGGCGGGTCACACACCGCGAGGTAGCGAACGCGCCCAGCACCGAGACCTTACTCGGGGCTGGGCGAGCGCCACACACTACCCGCGCTGGCGGATCGGGCAACGCTCACGGCGCACGCCTCCCGCCACGGTGCGCGGTGTGGTTGACGAGGCCGGGTTACTTCTTGCCGTGCTCGACGGAAGAGGCCACCTGCGCGTCCGCGCCTGCCTTCTCGGCATCGGCCGAGCCGTTCCCGTCCTTCGAGTCCTCCGCCGTGGAGTCCGAGGCGGGGGTCGCCGTGACGGTCTCCTCGTCGTCCTCCGACGTGTCCGTGTCGGCCATCTCGGAGTCGGTGGTCGGCACGATGCGCTCACGCACGGCCTGACGCAGCCAGGTCGTCACCACGCCCTCGGCGATCTCCAGGTCGATGGTGGTGTCGTCGCTCGCGTCGGCGACCGTCGCGTACAGACCTGATGTGGTCATCACGCGGTCACCCGCGGTCAGGCTGCTCTGCATCTCCTGCTGCTCGGCCATGAGCTTCTTCTGCTTGCGCGTGCTCAGGATGAGCGGCAGCGCGACGACGAGCATCAACAGCAGCGGCAGGATAAGGCCGTCCATGGTTCTCCATTCGCAGACGCCGCCTGTGGTGGAGCGTGACGTCCGAGTTGTGTCCGGATGTGCTGTTTTCGAGTGTGCCAGGTGCTGATGAGAAATCGAGCACCGGTGGCGCACACCTCGGCATCCCCTTAGTCGAACAGGGACTGCGACGTGGCGTCAAGCCCTCCCGTGTTGTCGGGAGGCCGCAGCCCGAGGTGTTCCCACGCCAACCCGGTGGCGACCCGGCCCCGTGGCGTCCGCGCGAGCATACCCGCACGCACGAGATACGGCTCACACACCTCTTCGACCGTGGTGGGCTCCTCGCCGACGGCGACCGCGAGGGTGGACACGCCGACCGGCCCGCCGTTGAAGGACCGCACCAGCGCGCCGAGCACTTCCCTGTCGAGCCGGTCGAGGCCGAGTTCGTCCACGTCGTACACCTCAAGCGCGGCCCGCACGACCGGCAACGTGGCCACGCCGTCGGCGCGCACCTCGGCGTAGTCGCGGACCCGGCGCAGCAGCCGGTTGGCGATACGCGGCGTCCCTCGTGAGCGCCGGGCGATCTCGGCGCTGCCCTCGACGTCGATGTCGATGCCGAGAATTGACGCCGAGCGCCGGAGCACCTGCTCCAGCTCGGCAGGACTGTAGAACTCCATCTGTCCCGTGAACCCGAACCGGTCGCGCAGCGGTCCGGTGAGCGCACCCGAGCGCGTCGTCGCCCCGACGAGCGTGAACGGCGGGATCTCCAGCGGGATGCTCGTGGCGCCGGGCCCCTTGCCCACCACGACGTCAACGCGGAAATCCTCCATCGCGAGATACAGCATCTCCTCGGCGGGCCTGGCGATGCGGTGGATCTCGTCGATGAACAGCACGTCGCCCTCGGCGAGGTTCGACAGCATCGCGGCGAGATCGCCTGCCCGCTCCAGCGCGGGACCCGACGTGATGCGGATGGCGGCGTCGAGTTCCGCGGCGATGATCATGGCAAGGCTCGTCTTGCCCAGCCCCGGAGGGCCGGAGAGCAGGACGTGGTCGGGAGCGACCCTGCGCCTGCGCGCGCTCTCCAGCACCAGTTCCAACTGCTCGCGAACGCGTGGCTGGCCGACGAACTCGGACAGTCTCCGTGGCCGCAGAGCTGTCTCGACCTCGCGCTCCCCCGTCTGAACCACCGCCGACAGCGGAGGCTCGACCGAGACAGGGTCGGCATCCCAGTGCTGCTCGGTCATGTCGTCGTGCACGCCGCTGGCCTCACTTCTTCCTGCCGAGCACGGCCAGAGCCGCCCTCAGCATCCGGGACGTGTCGCCGGGCGCGTCGGGCGTCGCCACCCTGTCCACGGCCTGTTCCGCCTGTTTCGCCGTGAAGCCGAGGCCCACCAGCGCCTCGACCACGTCCGCGCGCACCGCGTTACCCGCCGCGCGCGACTCCACCTGCCCATCGCCGCCGGACAACGGCGCGGATACCTTGTCGCGCAGTTCGATGATCAGCCGTTCCGCGCCCTTGCGGCCGATGCCGGGCACCTGGGTGAGCATCGTGATGTTGCCGTCCGACAACGCGAGCCGCAGTTTCTCGGGCTCCAGCACCGCGAGCGCCGCGAGCGCGAGCCGGGGACCGATGCCCGACACCGTCTGGAGCAGCCCGAACAGTTCCCGGGAGTCCGCGTCGGCGAACCCGAACAGGGTCAGCGCGTCCTCCCGCACCACGAGTGTCGTGTGGAGGTGCGCCTCCGTGCCCCTGCGAAGCGTCGCGAGCGTGGCGGGAACCGCCTGGACGGCGAATCCCACGCCGCCGACCTCGATCACCGCGTGATCGAGCCCCACCGACAGCACCTCACCGCGTACCGAGGAGATCATGATGTCAATCCCGTCCCTGTCCTGTCGTCACGCCGCCGTGCCGCCGCCTCGGCCAGCCTTGCTCTGTGGGTGCGGGCCAGCTCCGCCGCCTTCGCCTCGGCCTCAGCCAGCCGGGCCCGCATCGGCTCCCTCCACAAGTGACAGATCGCGAGGGCGAGCGCGTCGGCGGCGTCCGCGGGGCTCGGCGCCTTCGCCAACCGCAGGAGCCGGGTCACCATCGTGGTCACCTGCGCCTTGTCGGCACGGCCCGAACCCGTCACCGCGGCCTTCACCTCGCTCGGCGTGTGAAACGCGACGGGGAGGTTCCGCCGGGCCGCGCAGACCGCCACCACGCCGCTGACCTGGGCCGTGCCCATGACGGTGCGGACGTTGTGCTGGCTGAAGACCCGCTCGATCGCCACGACCTCCGGGGTGTGGGTGTCGAGCCAGGCGTCCACCGCCTCGCTGACCTGCAACAGCCGTCGCGGGAGGGCGGCATCGACAGGGGTTCGCACCACGTCCACGGCCACGCAGGACACGGACCGGCCCAGCCCGCCGTCCACGACCCCGAGGCCGCACCGGGTCAACCCGGGGTCAACACCCAGCACGCGCACGAGGTCAGTCCTTTCCCGCGAACATCAGTTCGATGTCGAAGGCTACCGTCCCACCCCGTCCGCTCCGCAGGAGAACACGCCGCCGCCCCCGGCGTCGTCCCACGCGAGACGCCCCGTTCCGTGTCCGCAGTCTATGTACGGGCGTTGGCACCGCACGGCGCAAACACGCGCGGGAGGTGCCAACACGCGTGCGAGAAGTGCGGACACGGCGCGGGAAGTGCCGACGCCCGCGCGAGAGGTGCGGACACGGCGGGAGTCCGATGTGGATTCAGGGGCCGTTGACGCCGGGCGTCCAGTTCTCCGGTTCCCCGCTCACCGTGAGCACCGGCTGCCATTGCGCGAACCCCTCGGGTGCGCCCTCGCTCCACGGCCAGAACCCGTCCGGCGTCGGAACGATGATCTGCACCGCGGGGAAGTCTCCCTCGGGATAGACGAGGAACGCACTGCCGAAGAACTCCGGATAGTGCCCCTGTGCCACCTTCTCGAACGTCACGGGCACGCCGTCGAAGAAGTCGTCGTAGAGCCCGCCGTGAGTGAACCTCTCCCCCGTCGCGGCACGGTCCACATAGGCGTCCAGCAGCACCGTCGCCATCTCCTGGGGAAGCCCGACCACGACCGCCTCCGGAATACCGTGCATGGCCCACGCACAGACCGTGAAGGCGTATCCCGCACCGCGTTCGTCGGCAGGCACGGCGACCACCGCGTTACCGCGTTGCTCCGCCTGCGCGACGATCCACTCCCTCAGGCGCTGGTCAGAATCCGGTTCGTGGTCGTTGTCGATGACGGTGTCCGCAGTCACGGCCGACATTGTGCCGCATCACCGGGCACGGACACGACAGGCATGCCGCGCGTCTCCCGCGCCGTCCAGCACCCGCCGTGTCCCGCCTCCCACGGTCCGGTTCAGCCGACCTCGGCGAGTACCTCGTCGCTGACGTCGAAGTTGGAGTAGACGTTCTGCACGTCGTCGCAGTCCTCCAGTGCCTCGATCAGCCGGAAGACCTTCCGTGCGTTGTCGGCGTCCAGCGGCACGTTGACCGAAGGCAGGAAGTTCATGTCGGCCGACTCGTAGTCGTAGCCCGCCTCCTGCAACGCCGTCCGCACGGCGACCATGTCACCGGCCTCGGAGATGATCTCGTAGTTCTCGCCGAGATCGTTGACCTCCTCCGCGCCCGCGTCGAGTACCGCCATCAGCACGTCGTCCTCGGAGAGGTCGTTCTTGGGCATGAGGACGACGCCCTTGCGGTTGAACAGGTACGCCACCGAACCGGGGTCGGCCAGCGAGCCGCCGTTGCGGGTCAGCGCGGTACGCACCTCGGACGCCGCCCTGTTCTTGTTGTCGGTCAGGCACTCGATGAGCACCGCGACACCGCCCGGCGCGTAACCCTCGTACGTGATGTTCTGCCAGTCGGCGCCGCCCGCCTCCTCGCCCGCGCCGCGCTTGCGCGCCCGCTCGATGTTGTCCTGCGGGACGGAGTTCTTCTTCGCCTTCTGGATGGCGTCGTACAGGGTGGGGTTACCTTCGGGGTCACCCCCGCCGGTTCGCGCGGCGACCTCGATGTTCTTGATGAGTTTCGCGAACAGCTTGCCACGCTTGGCGTCGAGGGCGGCCTTCTTGTGCTTGGTGGTGGCCCACTTGGAGTGGCCGCTCATCTCTCCTCCAACTCTCTTTCGCGTCTACGCGACCTCGGACACGGTGCGAACGAACAGACGGTGAATCCGTTCGTCGCCGGTCAGCTCGGGATGGAACGCGGTGGCGAGCACCCTCCCCTGCCGGACGGCCACGATCCTATCGGCAGCCGAGCCGGGGGTTGTGGCGTCGCCCACCGTGGCGAGCACCTCGACCTCGCTTCCTGCCTTCTCCACCCAGGGAGCCCGGATGAAAACGGCATGGAAGGACCCTTCGACACCCGCGACGTCCACGTCGGCCTCGAACGAATCGACCTGCCGCCCGAACGCGTTGCGCCGGACGACGACGTCGAGCGCGCCGAGCTGATGCTGGTCGGGCCTTCCGTCCAGCACCTGCCGCGCCAGCAGGACCATCCCGGCACAGGAGCCGAACACCGGCAGCCCGTCCCTTATCCGCTGCCGCAACGGGTCGAGCAGGTCGAAGGTGTCGAGAAGGCGGGACATCGTGGTGGACTCACCTCCGGGAAGCACGAGGCCATCGACCTCGGCCAGCTCGGAAACCCGGCGTACCTCGACGACCCGCGCACCGGCGCGCCGCAGCATGGCCGCGTGCTCACGCACGTCGCCTTGCAGGGCGAGAACGCCGACGAGGGGTTGCTGCGGCACGTGCGTCACCTTTCCCGCGATCATTGCTGGTCAAGCCTAGTGGCATTCGAGAAAGCGGCGGCGATCAGGGCACGCCCAGCAGTCGCAGTCCCGCCGCCGTCGCCCCCGCGGCCAGCACGACGAGCACGAACGGCGCCTTCTTCCAGGCCAGCGCACCACCGACGGCGACACCGGCGGGCCGGGCCCACCCCGCGAACTCCGACCCTTCCACCAGCGACGATGTCGCGACCAGGCAGGCCAGCAGCACCACGGCCGACACGGCGAACAGCTTCTCGGCTCTCGGCGACAGCCTCACCCTGGCCTTCAGGACAGGGCCCGCGGCACGGAACGCGAACGTGCCCGCGCCGAGCACGGCGGTGGCGGCGAGCAGTGAGGTGGCGGTCAGCACGAGGTCGTGTCCTCTCCTGCGCGAACGGGCTGGCCTGCCTCGCCTTCGTCGTGCCGGGTGCGCAGGGCGGCGAGCACGCCGACGAGCCCGAACAGCACAGGCAGCCCTGCGGGGACGAACGGCGCGCTGGCCAGTGCGGCGGCGACGCCGACAAGCACAGCTCTGCGGGTGCCGGCGTCGCGCAGCGCGGGAAGCACCAGCGCGAGCAGCACGGCCGGGAATGCGGCGTCGAGCCCGAGCGCGGCGGTGTCGCCGACGGTGGTGCCGACCACGGCACCGGCCACCACGCCGAGGTTCCAGGTGACGAAGAGCCCGATCCCGCAGGCCCAGTACGCGGCTCTGCGGCGCTCGGTCTCGCGCTGGGCGAGCGCGAACGCGACCGTCTCGTCGATCATCAAGTGGGTGCCGAGCAAGCGGCTCGCCCAGCTCCTGCCGAGGAGGTCGGCGACCGCGAAGCCGAAAGGAACGTGGCGCGCGTTGATCAGCAGTGCGGCGACCACGGCGGCGATCGGGTTGCCACCGGAGGCCACCAGCCCCACGAACATGAACTGGGCAGCACCGGCGAAGACCACCACCGACAGCAGCATCGGCAACCACAGCGGCAGCCCGGCACCGACGGTGATGGCCCCGAAGGAGAGACCGACGAGAGTGTCGGCGAGGCAGACCAGCGCGATGTCACGCACGAGGTCGCGATCCAAAGTTCGCCATATCGAACGCATCGCCTTCTATACTGAACACACGACAGCGCGTTCGTCAAGCCGAACAAACAGACTTGTGGAGCGAACAACATGACGGAGACCAGGGACAACCGAAATGCCGGTGAATCCGGGGCACCCCTCGCGGCCATCGCCGCTTCGCTGCACCGTGAGCGGCAGCGGGCCGGGCTGTCGCTCACCGAACTCGCCAGAAGGGCCGGAATCGCCAAATCGACCCTCTCCCAGTTGGAGTCGGGCACCGGTAATCCGAGCGTCGAGACGATCTGGGCGCTCAGCACCGCGCTCGGGGTACCGTTCGCCCGGCTCGTCGAACCGGTCAAACCCCGCGTCCAGGTGGTGCGAGCGGGAGAAGGCCCTCGGTTCTCCGCCGAGCGCGCCGACTACATCGCCACCCTGCTCTCACCTTCCCCACCGCACAGCCGCCGCGACGTCTATCTCATCCAGGCCGAGCCGGGCAGGCCAAGGGAGTCGGACCCGCACCTGCCCGGCATCGTGGAACACCTCGTGCTGAGCGGCGGGCGAGCACTCGCCGGCCCCGTTGACGACCCGGTGGAACTGGAGCCGGGTGACTACATCGCCTACCCCGGCGACGTAGCGCACGTGTTCAGGGCACTGGAGGCCGGAACCATGGCCGTGCTGATCTCCGAACAGACCTGAGGCGCCTCGGCGCCTGCCAGAGAGCGGGCCGAGCTCGCCGCACCCCGGGCCTTCGCCGTTCCCGTGTGGCCCGCCCCGCGAGGCAGGCCACACGCGCGTCACCAGCCGCGTTCGGCGAGCCGGTGTGGCGCGGGCACGTCATCGACGTTGATGCCCACCATCGCCTCACCGAGTCCCCGCGAGACCTTCGCGAGGACATCCGGGTCGTCGTGGAAGGTGGTGGCCTTCACGATGGCCTCGGCGCGCCGGGCGGGATCGCCCGACTTGAAGATGCCGGAGCCGACGAACACTCCCTCGGCACCGAGCTGCATCATCATCGCCGCGTCGGCGGGGGTGGCGATGCCGCCAGCCGTGAAGAGCACCACGGGCAGCGAGCCCGTCTCGGCCACCTCTCTCACCAGCTCGTACGGAGCCTGCATCTCCTTGGCCGCCACGTAGAGTTCGTCCTCGGGCAACGCCGACAGCGTGCGGATCTCGCTGCGGATGCGGCGCATGTGTGTGGTCGCGTTGGACACGTCGCCGGTGCCGGCCTCGCCCTTGGACCGGATCATCGCGGCACCCTCGTTGATGCGCCGCAACGCCTCCCCGAGGTTGGTCGCGCCGCACACGAACGGCACCGTGAACGACCACTTGTCGATGTGGTTGGCGTAGTCGGCGGGGGTGAGCACCTCCGACTCGTCGATGTAATCGACACCGAGCGACTGGAGCACCTGCGCCTCGACGAAGTGGCCGATCCTCGCCTTCGCCATCACCGGGATCGAGACCGCCGAGATGATGCCGTCGATCAGGTCGGGATCGCTCATGCGGGCCACGCCGCCCTGCGCGCGGATGTCGGCGGGCACGCGCTCCAGCGCCATGACGGCGACCGCGCCGGCGTCTTCGGCGATCTTGGCTTGCTCCGGCGTGACGACGTCCATGATGACGCCGCCCTTGAGCATCTCCGCCATCCCGCGCTTCACACGCGCGGTGCCGGTCCTGGGCTCGGCGGACTCACTGGGCTGGGCGTTCGACACGGCAGTACCTCTCAACAGGGTTTTCCGGGGTTGACGGCCCCAGCGTAAGTCGGACGTGGACCCCTGAGGGTGGCCATTGACCACCTATTTCGGAAGTCCACTTCACCGGCGTCTGGACGCCGTCCCCGGTCGCCGCGCCGCCCGTCTTGCCACCCGCGCCGATCGGGTGTGTGCTCGAAAGCACGGAGCACACACCGCCACCCGCAGGAGGCCGCCATGGCCGACAAGAACTCCAGGACCAGCGGAGGCACGGCGGCCGGGTTCGTCGTGGACGAACCCGGCAGGGTACGCAACGTCGCGCTCGTCGGGCCCTCCGGCTCGGGGAAGACCACCCTGACCGAGGCCCTCTTGGTCGCCGCGCACGCCGTCAACAGAGCGGGATCCGTCGTGGAGGGCACCACCGTGTGCGACCACGACGAGGCCGCCATCCGCCAGCAACGATCGGTCAGCCTCGCCGTCGCACCGGTCGTCCACGGCGATGTCAAGATCAACCTCATCGACACCCCCGGGTACGCCGACTTCGTGGGGGAGGTTCGTGCCGGTCTCCGTGCGGCCGACGCCGCGTTGTTCGTCGTGAGCGCGGGCCACGGAGTGGACAGCGCCACGGTGTCACTGTGGGAGGAGTGCGCCGTCGCCGGTCTTCCGCGCGCCGTCGTCGTGTCCCGGCTCGACCACGCACGCGCCGACGTGGAGGCGACGATCGCGGCCTGCCAGGAGGCGTTCGGGGCAAGTGTGCTCCCGCTGTACCTGCCTGCTCAGGGCGGCGACCCCGCCCTGATCGGCCTGGTCACCCGCCGCCGCTACGACTACGCGAACGGCCACCCGCCGCAGCTTTCCGACCCTGGGCCGGAGGATGCCGAGCGCCTGCGTGCCGCCCGCGACGCGCTCATCGAGGGCGTTATCGCCGAAAGCGAGGACGAGAGCCTGATGGACCGCTACCTCGCGGGGGAACCGGTCTCCGACGACGTCCTGATCGACGACCTCGAGAAGGCCGTGGCCAGGGCCACCTTTCATCCCGTCATCCCCGCGTGCGCGGAGACCGGTGTCGGTACGGCCGAGATCCTCGACGGCATCGCCCACGCGTTCCCCTCACCGCTGGAACACGCACCGCCTGCCGCCACCACCCCGGACGGCGTCCCCCTGCCCCGGCTCTCGCCCGATCCGAACGGCCCGCTCGCCGCCGAGATCGTGCACACGTCCGTCGATTCCTACGTGGGCAGGGTGTCGCTGGCCAGAGTGTTCTCGGGCACGCTTTCGCCGGAACGACCCGTGCACGTCAGCGGCCACGGCCTCGCCGAGAGGGGGCACGCCGACCACGACGCCGACGAACGTGTCGCCCACCTGTACTCCCCACTCGGAGCGACCCTCCGCGAGGTCCCGCACTGCGTGGCCGGCGATGTGTGCGCGCTCACGAAACTCACCTCGGCCGAGACCGGCGACACGGTGTCGGACCCCGGCGATCCGATGCTCATCGAGCCGTGGCAGATGCCGGAACCCCTGCTTCCCGTCGCCGTCGCCGCGCAGACCCGCAGCGACGAGGACGCGCTCGCCCGCAACCTGGCGAGGCTCGTCGCGGGTGACCCCACGCTGCGGCTGGAGCGCAACGCGGACACCCACCAACTGGTGCTGTGGTGCATGGGTGAAGCCCACGCCGAGGTGGTGCTCTCCCAACTGCGCGCCGGTGGCGCGGAGGTGACGGTCGAGCCTGTGCGGATCAGCCACCGCGCGACGTTCGCCACCTCGGCCGACGGGCACGGGCGCCACGTCAAGCAGTCGGGAGGGCACGGTCAGTACGCGGTGTGTGACGTGTCGGTGGAGCCGCTCGAACGCGGTGCCGGAGTGGAGTTCGTCAACCGCACCGTCGGCGGGGTCGTCCCTCACCAGTTCATCCCCAGCGTGGAGAAGGGCGCGCTGGCTCAGCTGAAGCAGGGCATCGGCAACGACGACCCCGTCGTCGATGTGCGCGTGACCCTGTTCGACGGCAAGGCACACAGCGTGGACTCCTCCGACGCCGCGTTCCAGACGGCGGGCGCACTCGCCGTGAAGGACGCCGCGGCCAAGGCGGGGCTCGTGACACTCGAACCGCTCGACGAGGTCGTCGTCCGGCTGCCCGACGCGTATCTCGGCGCCGTGCTCGGCGACCTTTCGGCACGGCGAGGGCGAGTGCTCGGCACCGAGTCGGTCGCGGGAGGGCATAGCATCGTCCGCGCGGAGGTCCCCGCGGAGGAGCTGGTCAAGTATGCGGTGCAGCTGCGCGGGCTCACGTCGGGGCGGGCGAGCTTCACCCGCCGCCACGCCCGCTACGAGCCGTCCCCCCACCGGACCCCTGCGCCCGACCGAGCCAAGGCGAAGGCCTGACGCACCCGTGTCCGCACCTGGCGCACGCGTGTCCGCACCTGGTGCACGTGCTCGGACACAAGGCTCGGCCCGCAGACAACGGCAGTTCAGGCACAGACACCCGTAGGAAACCGTCGGACACACAGCGACTGCGGACACACGTGCAGCAACTGCGAACACGCGCGCAGGAACTGCGGACACGAGTACGAGAAGTGCCAACACACGCGCAGCGAGTGCCAACACACGTGCAGGAAGTGCGGACACGGGGTTTCGGGGTCAGGGACTTCGGTCGGCGGTGAGGTCCGGCTCGGCGATCTCGAAGTACTCGGGGCGGGGCGCCGTCCCCGCGAGGCGGAAGTACCGCACCCTCCGGCGGCGGCGTAACGCCAGTGTGTCCCGTACCGCGTCGTTGTAGACGCGGCGCGCGATGACCACCCGCTCCTCGGCGTCGGCCAGTTCGTCGGCCAGCCCGGCGGGCAGCCTCGCCCTGTCCACGTCGGCGAGCCTGCGCGTGAGCTCGTTCTCTGCGGGTTCGCGTTCGGGCCGGGGAGCGGACTCAGCCGCGTCGGCCGCGGCACGCAGAGACCTCGCCTCCTCGCCTTCGATCGCGCTCGCGGCCACCGTCCTGGCCACGACGGCGCGCCGCGCGAGCGCCGCGTCGAGCGCGGCCCAGCCCGCGTCCATGCGCACATGCAGGCGGTCGAGCCGGTTCGCCGTCGCGACCAGCCACAACGCGACCGCCATCACCAGAGCCGCGGTGAGCGCCAGCGCCACCAGCAATGTGGTCATCGCAGCGCGTCGCTCCTGGCGCGGACCTTGCGCGGGTCGGCCGCGATGGCCGTCTCGTAGACACGGACGACCTGCCGCACGACGGTGCGCCAGTCGTAGCGCGCGACATGCTCCCCTGCCGCGTCCGACAGCGCGGCCCTGCGCACCGGGTCGCCGATCAACCCGCGCAGGGCGCCGGCCAGCGCGGCCGCGTCGCCGGTTGGCACCAGCATCCCGGCACGGCCGTCGTCGAGCACCCTGCGGAACGAGTCCAGCGCACTGGCCACCACGGGCGTGCCCGCGGCCATGGCCTCGGTCAAGATCATCCCGAAACTCTCGCCACCGGTGTTGGGCGCGCAGTAGACGTCCACGCTGCGCAGCGCCCTCGCCTTGGTGGCGTCGTCCACCTGCCCGAGCAGATCGATCCTGCCTGCGAGTTCGGGCCCCGCCTGCCGGTACAGCGTCTCCGCCTCGCCCCCGCCGACCACCAGCAGCCGCAGCGCGGGCAGGTCGGGAGCCAGCAGTCGCAGCGCGTCGAGCAGCACACCCATGCCCTTGCGGGGTTCGGTGTAGCGGCCGACGAACCCGATCGTGCCGCCCTCGCGCGGGTAACCCTCCAGCGGCTCGGCGGCAGCGAAGAACCCGGCGTCCACGCCGTTCGGGATCTCCACGGCGTCACCGCCGAGGTGCTCGACCTGCACCCGCCGGGCGAGCGCCGACACGGCGATGCGGGCGGTCACCTTCTCCAGCAGCGGACGCAGCACCGGTTCGAAGGCCGCCAGCGTGCGCGACCTCGGCGTCGAGGTGTGGAACGTCGCGACGATGGGGCCCTCCGCGACCGTCAACGCGAGCAGCGAGAGGCTGGGCGCGGTCGGCTCATGCAGGTGCAGCACGTCGAAGTCGTGCTCACGCAGCCAGCGCCGTACCCGCGCGTAGGAGACGGGCCCGAACTGCAACCGCGCCACCGAACCGTTGTAGGGGATGCCGAGGGCCCGGCCCGCAGGCTGAACGAACTCGGGGAAGGCGTTGCTGTCGTCGTCCCCCGGCGCGAGCACCGACACGGCGTGCCCAAGCGAACGCAGAGCCTTCGCCAGGTCCACGATGTGCCCCTGCACGCCGCCCGGCACGTCGAAGGAGTACGGGCACACGATGCCGACCCTCATGACGCGCTCCGCTCACCCTGCTCGACGCCGTCGGCGCCGGTGCGGTCCTGACCGGAGTCCTTGCCGCCCTTGCCGCCCTTGCCATTCTCGCCGTCCTCGCTCTCGCGGTCGGCGAACCAGAACGGTTGGAGCATGTGCCAGTCCGTGGGATGTGCCGCGATGTCCCCGGCGAAGACGTCCGCGAGCGCCTGGGTCGCGGCGGGCACCTCCTCGCGATGGCTGACCCGGATCCTGGGGTGGATCCGCACGGCCCAGCCTCCGTCCGTGAACCAGCAGCCCACCGGAAGCAGCGCGGCTCCGGTACTCAGCGCCAGACGGGCGGGACCGACGGGAAACGGTGCCTTCTCTCCGAAGAACGTCACGGGCACACCGGAGCCGGTGACGTCGCGGTCGCCGACGAGGCACACCACCTTGTTCTCACGCAACCGCCGCAGCAGCATCCGGAAGGACATGCTCCCGTCGGCGGGAACGACCTCGAAGCCGAGCGACTCCCGGTAGGCGACGAACCTCTTGTACAGAGATTCCGGCCTCAGCCGCTCGGCCACGGTGGTGAAGTTGCCGGAGCGGCCGACCAGCCACACACCGGCGACATCCCAGTTACCCGTGTGCGGCAGCGCGAGCACAGCCCCGTTGCCCTCGTCGAGTGCGGCGTCGAGGTACTCGATGCCCGTGGCGTCCACCCTGCCGCGCACGTCGTCGGCGTCCATCGACGGCAGGCAGAACGCCTCGTGCCAGTACCGCGCGTACGAGCGCATCGCCCTGCGTGTGAGGTCCTCCAACTCGACCGGCCCCGCCTGCGGCACGACCCTGGCGAGATTGCGGCGCAGCCGTGCCGCGCCGTCTCCCCCGCGCCGCGCCGCGATGTCGGCACCCACGGCGAACGCCGTCGTAACGAAGGAGCCCGGCAGCTTCGGCACCATGCGCCACCCTGCGGCGTACCCCCAGTCCGCGAGCCGCTGCCTGTTCACAGTCGCGCCTTCCCCGCTGCCGCCACCGCCACGATCCGCTGGGCCAGGGTGATCACCGAGAGCACGGCGAGCAACCACTGGGACACCTCGACGGAGTACGGCAGCCCCAGTCCCTGCAAGCCGGTTCCGACGAGTGCGATGATCAGCCGCTCCGCCCGTTCGACGAGCCCTCCGTTGGCCACGTCGCCGAACCCGGACGCCTCCGCTCTGGCCTTGACGTAGGAGATGACCTGCGCCAGCACCAGCGACAGCAGCGCCGCAGCGGCCACCCTGGGATTGTCCGCGACGGCGAACGCCCACCAGGCGATGGCCGCGAACACCGCGCCGTCCACCAACCGGTCGCACGTGGCGTCGAGCACCGCGCCGAACGGCGTGCTCCCCTTGGCTCTCGCCATGGCGCCGTCCAGCAGATCGAGCATGACGAAGCCCCACACCACGAAGGTGCCCGCGAGGAGCATCCCGGCAGGGAAGAACACCAATGCCCCCGCGATGGCGCCGGCTGTGCCGATGAGCGTCATCGCATTGGGAGTCAGCCCGGCGCGCACCAGTGCGGCACCGATCGGGTCGGTGACGCGGGACACGGACGCGCGAGCGAAGATGTTGAGCATCTCATCCTACGGGTGCTTGCTGGCGAGTGCGGATCAACTCGGCAAGCAAACCCTATCGAGCCGCCACGACATCGGCGTCCCGTGCCCCTGCCCACGTGTCCTGGGTGACTCCCTCGATCCGGTGAAGCCGACCGGACCGGGTTCAGGCAGGCTCGGCGGCGCGGTCGGGCCCCCCGTCTTCCCCCGCGTCGTCGGCCTCCGCCAGCACCCCGGCGCATTCCGGCGTCAACCGCTGCCTGATCGCCACACTGATCTCCCCCAGGCTGCGGACCTGCTCCGGGGTGAGCACGTCGAACAACGCTTCGCGCACAGCCTCGACGTGCCCGGGAGCGGCATCGCGGATGGCCTTGAGCCCCGCGTCGGTGAGGTGGGCGAACGCCCCCCTCCTGTCGGTGGGGCACGCCTCTCGCCTGATCCAGCCATTCGCCTCCATCCGGGCGACGGCGTGCGAGAGCCTGCTCCGGGAGGAGCGCGTGGCGAGCGCGAGATCACTCATCCTCAGCACACGATCCGGCGCCTCCGACAGTGCGACGAGCACGGCGTAGTAGGTGGCCGGCATGCCGGCGTCACGTTGGAGCTGCGCTTCGAGATGGCCGCGCAACATGTCGATGGCGGCCGAGAAGTCGCGCCACACGCGCTGCTCGGAGTCCGTGAGCCAGCGAGGTGTCGGCATAGCACCCATTCTAGCCCTGCTCCACACCTGATTGAGCCCTCAACCATTTCTCGGTTACAGTGTGCACGCTTGAACGCTCAACCACAGAGGGGACACCCATGACCACGAGCACCACCGGCATTCCCGGCTACCTGGCAGGGACCTGGACGATCGACCCCGTGCACTCCAACGTGAGCTTCGTCGTGCGCCACCTCGGCGTCACCAGGGTCCGAGGCCGGTTCACCGAACTCGGCGGGGAAATCACGACAGGAGAGAACATCCTCGGCTCCTCGGTGACGGCGACCATGCAGGCGGCGAGCATCGACACCACCAACCAGCAGCGCGACGAGCATGTGCGCAGCACCGACTTCCTCGACGTGGAGAACCATCCCACGCTGAGTTTCCGGTCCACCGGAATCCGCGCCGACGGCGACGACTACCTCATCGACGGTGAGCTGACGCTGCGCGGCGTCACCAGGCCGGTCACCCTCACCGCGGAACTCGGCGGCTTCGGCGACGGCCTGACCGAGGGCGGCAAGGTGCTCGGGGTCTCGGCCCGCACCGAGATCAAGCGATCGGACTTCGGAGTCGGCGGCAACATCCCCACGGCCGTCGTCAGCGACAAGGTCGTCATCGAACTCGATATCGAGGCGATGAACCAGGGCTGAACCCGCGCGCCTACCAGGCGTCGGCGAGCAACTGCCTGGTCTGCCCGAGTAGTTGCGGCAACACCTTCGTGTGCCCGATGACGGGCATGAAGTTGGAATCGCCGCCCCACCGGGGCACCACGTGCTGGTGCAGGTGGGCGGCGATTCCGGCGCCAGCGGCCACACCCTGGTTCAAGCCGATGTTGAACCCGTGCGCCGCCGACACCCTCCTGATCACCCGCATGGCCCGCTGCGTGAACTCGGCCACCTCCACCGTCTCCTCGGCAGTGAGGTCCGGGTAGTCCGCCACGTGACGGTAGGGCACCACCATGAGATGGCCCGGGTTGTACGGGTAGAGGTTGAGAACCGCGAACACGCTCTCGCCCCGCGCCACAATCAGTGCCGTCTCGTCGTCCAGCCGGGCGAGGCGGCAGAACGGGCACCCGCTCTCGTCGTCTCCCTCGGGCTTGTTCTCGCCCTTGATGTAGGCGAGGCGGTGCGGGGTCCACAACCGCTGGAGCTGGTCCGCGACCCCGACACCGTCCTGTTCCACGTACTCCCGGCGCAGGCCCGCGCCCTCGCCGTCACCGGCCAACGAAGGCTCCCAGCGCCTCGGCGGTCGGCGACGCGTTCTCGCGGCGCGCCACCCAGCCGGCCACGGCGTCCACGGCTGTCGCCACGGGAACACCGTTGATCTGGCTCCCATCGCGGAAACGGAACGACACCGCGCCCGACTCCACGTCCTTGGCGCCCGCGAGCAGCAGGAAGGGCACCTTCTGCGTGGTGTGGGTGCGGATCTTCTTCTGCATGCGGTCGTCGCTGGTGTCCACCTCGACCCGGATTCCCCTGTCCCGCAGCGCCTTCTCGACACCCCGCAGGTGCTCGGTGTGCGCGTCGGCGATCGGGATTCCCACGACCTGCACCGGCGACAACCACGCGGGGAACGCGCCTGCGTAGTGCTCGGTGAGCACGCCGAAGAACCGTTCCATCGACCCGAAGAGCGCCCGGTGGATCATCACGGGCTGCTTGCGGGAGCCGTCGGCCGCCTGGTACTCCAACCCGAACAGGTCGGGCTCCATGAGGTCAACCTGGATCGTGGACATCTGCCAGCTCCGGCCGATGGCGTCCTTGACCTGCACGCTGATCTTCGGCGCGTAGAACGCCGCTCCACCGGGGTCGAGCACCAGGTCGAGGCCGCTGGACTCGGCGGCCTCGCGCAGCGCGGCGGTGGCCCGCTCCCAGTCCTCGTCGCTGCCGATCGACTTCTCGGGGTCACGCGTGGACAGTTCGAGGTAGAAGTCGTCGAGACCGTAGTCGCGGAGCAGATCCAGCACGAACTGGAGCAGCGACTTGATCTCGTCGTGCATCTGGTCGGCCGTGCAGTAGATGTGCGCGTCGTCCTGGGTGAAGCCCCTTGCCCTGGTGAGGCCGTGGACGACACCGGACTTCTCGTACCGGTAGACGGTGCCGAACTCGAACAACCGCAGCGGCAACTCCCGGTAGCTGCGCCCCCTTGAGCGGTAGATGAGGTTGTGCATGGGGCAGTTCATCGGCTTCAGGAAGTACTCCTGGCCGGGCTTGCGCACGCTACCGTCTTCGTTGTACTCCGCGTCGAGGTGCATGCCCGGGTACATCCCCTCGCGGTACCAGTGGAGGTGCCCCGAGGTCTCGAACAGCTGCGCCTTGGTGATGTGCGGCGTGTTGACGAACTCGTAGCCTGCCTCCTCGTGGCGGCGGCGCGAGTAATCCTCCAGTTCTTTGCGGATCACGCCGCCCTTGGGGTGGAAGACGGGCAGCCCCGAGCCGATCTCGTCGGGGAACGAGAAGAGGTCGAGTTCGGCACCGAGCCTGCGATGGTCGCGCCGCTCGGCCTCGGCGAGCATCTCCAGGTAGGCGTCCTGCGCCTCCTGCGACTCCCACGCGGTGCCGTAGATGCGCTGCAACTGCGGGTTCTTCTCGTCGCCGCGCCAATACGCCGCCGCGACCCTGGTGAGCTTGAATGCCGGGATGTACTTGGTGGTGGGCACGTGAGGGCCGCGACACAGATCGCCCCACACCCGCTCCTTGGTGCGGGGGTCCAGGTTGTCGTAGATCGTCAGCTCGCCCGCACCGACCTCCATCACCTCGGAGGTATCGACGGAGGAGGCGTCACCGCCCGACTTGAGGTCCACCAGTTCGAGCTTGAACGGCTCGTCGGCGAGTTCCGCCCTCGCGGCCTCCACGGACTCGACCACCCGGCGCGAGAACTGCTGTGCGCCCTTGACGATTTGCTTCATCCGCTTCTCGAGCGACTGGAGGTCTTCGGGGGTGAAGGGCCGGTCCACCGCGAAGTCGTAGTAGAAACCGTCCCTGATCGGCGGCCCGATGCCCAGCTTGGCCTCGGGGAACTGCTGCTGCACCGCCTGCGCCAGCACGTGTGCGGCCGAGTGCCGGATCACGCTGCGGCCGTCGTCGGTGTTCGCCGCGACCGGCTCGACCTCGACGTCGGTTTCCGGTACCCACGCGAGGTCCCGCAGCGCCCCCTCCGCGTCCCGGACGACGACGACGGCCTCGGCACCCTTGGTGGGCAGGCCCGCTTCCCGCACCGCGGCACCCGCCGTAGTGCCTGCTCGCACCACCACGCGCGAGGCGGACGGGGCTGCGGCGGACGACGACTGCGACACGGGGAACTCCCTCGGGAACGTGGTTTGACGTGCGCCCACGATGCTAGTCCTCACGCAGGTCGCCTCTGTCCCGGGGCGTGAGGACAGCTCCCCAGGAGAACACATCGGCCATCACCCGCACTGTGGTCCCGGACACAAGGTGGGCGTGGTTACAGGATTGTCACAATCGCCGAGTCCCTCGCTACCGTGGGAGGAGCAGAGAACGGATGTTTCCCGACCCTGCCGAGGCTGCACCCCCGGCGGCCACCCGGTGCCCTTCGAATTCGCCGATGTCCGTGGCGAACCCGAGAAGAACATCGTTTGTCGCCGTGAGTGACCGGGCACCCACCGTAGTGGGTGGCGACCCGTGGCCCGCACCGCTCGGTCGTGGGTCACCATCCAGCCGATGCCGCGAGGTCAGCAGCACACCGTGCCCGAGGCGTTCACTCGGGCCGGGGTTCCTGCTCCATCGTGGCTGGTTGGAACCAATGGCGACGGGAACATGAGAAAGACCCGGCGACGAACACCGGGTCTTTCGAAACAACGAAATATCAGAAAACTGAATTCGTGGTGGGCGATACTGGGATCGAACCAGTGACCTCTTCGGTGTGAACGAAGCGCTCTCCCGCTGAGCTAATCGCCCCTTGCGTTGTGGGAACCACTGTAGCGGAGGCTGATCTCGCCCTGTGAACGGGGTCCCCCAAACGGAGTGGGCAGCGGGACACGTGCGCCGTCATCCCAGGTGAGACACCGAGACGGCGACCGGAACAGAGCACGAGGCGATCCCGGCGGGCGCGTGTCTGCTGCAACATTCGCGCGACTTGCCTGTCCTTTCCCACGGTGCAGCGAGCAGGATGTACCGGGACCCCACCGCGACGCATACGTTCGGGTGATACCCGGATTCACGGTGAGCGAACCGGCGCACACGCGCGTCTCACCCGTAGGACGCGGCCGAAGCCGGCCGGAAGGGAGCAGAAGGGTAACGACCATGCGAAACGATCACGTCACGCTCCGGTCCACGGCGGTCTTCGACCTCCTGGCTCCGCGAACCCCGCCGGTTCCGGTGAAGGTCGAACTGCGGTACGACACCCGCGACCCCTACGCGGTCGTCGCGGCGTTCCGCACGGGACGCGCGGGCTGGGTCGAGTGGGTTTTCGCCCGCGACCTCCTCGCCGACGGACTACTCGGCGAGGCGGGTGACGGCGACGTACGCATCAAGCCGTCGATCGAGGACCCCGACTCCGTCTACGTGGAGCTAAGCTCACCCTCCGGCCACGCGATGTTCGAGGCATCCGCACAGGAGCTGGCCGACTTCCTCGACCAGACCTACGACGTCGTGCTCCCCGGCAACGAACACCTGTGGGTCGATGTCGATGACGCGCTCACGAGACTCATCCCGCACGATTTGAGCTGATCATGGGCTTGCGGGAGAAGATGACCACCCCCCGTGCAAGCGACCGAAAGGCATCGGATACAGTTCTTTCCACACAACGACGAAGGGTCACTGGCCGGAAGGTCGCGATGACACGGAGTCGGAGATTGCGGACGTAGCGCAGCTGGTAGCGCATCACCTTGCCAAGGTGAGGGTCGCGGGTTCGAATCCCGTCGTCCGCTCGACTGCGGCGGCATTCCGCAGTTGGATCGAGTTCACGCTTGATCCACAAGCACGGCGGAGTGGCCGAGTGGTTCAGGCAAGGGCCTGCAAAGCCCTGTACACGGGTTCGATTCCCGTCTCCGCCTCGCGCGATTAGCTCAGCGGGAGAGCGCTACCTTGACACGGTAGAGGTCACTGGTTCGATCCCAGTATCGCGCACCAGTTCAGAAGGGGTTTCCGGATCACCGGGAGCCCCTTCTTCGTGTCTGGGGAGCCTTTGCGGGAGGCGTGGGAACGCGCCGCACCGTCCGGTGCCACGGGGCAGACCGATGCCGGAGGAGTTCTGGGGCGCTGACGGCGAGTTCCCGGACATGCCGGCGGTGTTGAAGCAGGAGGAGACAGAGTCGCGTTTCCGCGTCACGCCTCAACGAGCGGTTGACTGCCGAGCGTGAGGCAGCCGAGTTCGGGGTGTCGGCCTACCGGCCGATCCGGGACCAGGACCGGTGTGGCGTGGCAGGGCGCACGTCGCGATGGGCGACGCTGCGAGGCTGACGGGCGTGCGGCCGTAGACCTCGTCGGCGCGAGCCGAGCAGCGCGGACCCGAACCCCGGCCACGGCCCCACCGGGTCGGCCGCTCGAACAACTCACCGACCTCCCTGCCGGACAACTCGTGCCCGCACCCAGCAGATCAGCCACCCACACACCGGGTTCCCCCGCACGTCCTTCGTCGCCGCCGTCGCCCTACTGCTCGGGCGACCACCGAACCCACGGCAGCGCCTCTCGCCAACCGGCTCGCTCAGACGCCCAGCCCTGAAGCACCCTCGCCACCGGCTCCACCGCGAACACCTCGTGCTCGCGCGGCACCCGCGCCTGGAAATGTCGCTCCGGCGCCCCCTCGCGGTACTCCACCTGGTAGCTCAGGTCGTCGTCGAGCCAGACCTGGAAATAGTGCTGACCGACGGGTTCGAGGTCGAGCCGTGTCACCACGACGAATCGCAAGGTCAGGTTCAAATCCGCCAGCAGGTCGTGCAACTGGTCGGCCGACGGATCGTCCCACGTCGTCCCGTCGGCCTGCATCGCCTGGAGCACCGGTGTCGCCACACGGCGACACTACCGACGATCACACCGGTGGCCCCGGCGCGTGCGGACATCCGCGCCCGCTTTCAGCCCTCACCCTGCTCCGAGGGGCCCTGCTGCTGCTCGGCGAGGAACCGCTCGAAGTACTCGGCCAGTTCGTCCCCGCTCGGCATCTCACCGGTGTCGGCGAGCAGGTTGTTCTCCGGCCCTGCCGCCGTGAAAGCGTCGTACTGGCGTTCCAGCGCGGCGACCACGTCCGCGACCTCCGAGCTCTCGCGCACCTGCCGGTCGATCTCCTGGTTCGCGGCGTGTGCCGCCTCCCGCAGGTCCGCGAGCGGGACGCTCAGCCCCGTCGTCTCGATCACGGCATCCGCCAGCCGCAACGCCGCAGCGGGGTAGCGCGACTGCCCGAGGTAGTGCGGCACGTGGGCCGCGAAGCCCACCACGTCGTGCCCCGCCTGGCCGAGCCGGTACTGCAACAACGCCGCGGCGCTTCCGGGAACCTGCATGTGGTTGAACGTCGCCCGCTCACCCCGCACCAGCTCGGGCCTCGTCGCGTGAGGCGTGATGCCGAGCGGACGGGTGTGGGGCACACCCATCGGGATGCCGTGCCCCGTCACCGACAGCCGCACCCGCCATTGCTGGACGAGACCGCGCACGGCGGCGATGAACGTCTCCCACCCCGTGTCCGGCTCAGGGCCGGTGAACAACAGAAAGGGTGTCCCATCGGCGTCGTGCAGCAGTCGCACGGCAAGCTCGGGCTCGTCGTAGTCCGCCCAGTGGTCGGCCGAGAACGTCATCATGGGCCGCCGTGAGCGATAGTCGAGCAGGCGATCGACGTCGAATCGCGCCACGACCGGCCCGTCGAACTCCGACCGCAGGTGATCGACGAGCGTCCGCCCCGCCGAGCCCGCGTCAACGAACCCGTCGAAGTGGTAGAGCAGCACCGCTTCCTCCGGCACGAACACCCCGGAATCCAGGTCGTACAGCTGCTCCGGATTGCGATCCACCGTCAACCTCCTGACTCACCACATTCGCCGTCACAGGGGGCAACGCCTGCTGACGCTCGTTCAATCCCATCACATCGGCCGAGTGTGCCCCTGCGAGGCGGGCGGTGGCGGAAAGCATGGTGGAAAGATGGGGCAGGTGCAGGTGTCTCGAACCGGATCGACAACCACGACGACGCTGGTCGGCGAGCATGCCGACAGCCTTGCCACCGTGCTCGGCCTCGTGCGCTCCGGCACCGCGAGGACCCGGCCGGAGATCGGCAGGCACTCGGGGCTCGGCCGCACCGTCGTGACCCAGCGGGTCAACCAGCTCACCGCGTGCGGACTGCTGGAAGAGGGTGCACTCGGCCCTTCCAGCGGCGGCCGCGCGCCCCGCGAACTGCGGTTCCGCGCGAGGGCGGGGGTGATCCTCGCGGCGGAACTCGGGGCCACCAGCATCGGTGTCGGCGTCACCGACCTCGCGGGCAGCGTGCTGGCCGAACACACCGAGCCGGCCGACATCGCGCAGGGGCCGGAGAGCGTACTCGGCCGTGTCGAAGAGCTCTTTGACGAGCTACTGGACCGCGTGCGCGCCGACACGGCCGACGAGGACCTCGCCGTGTGGGGGGTGGGCATCGGCCTTCCCGGCCCTGTCGAGTTCGCGACGGGACGGCCCAGCGCGCCGCCGATCATGCCGGGGTGGGACGGCTACCCGGTGCGTGATCGCCTCGCCCGCCGCTACGACACGCCGGTGTGGGTGGACAACGAGGTCAACACGATGGCGCTCGGCGAGCTGAGGGCCGGGACGGCGCGGGGGCACGGGGACATCCTCTACGTGAAGATCGGCACCGGGATCGGGGCGGGGCTCGTCTCCGGCGGCACGCTGCACCGGGGCAGCCAAGGCTGCGCGGGCGACATCGGACACGCGGCCGTCTCCGACGAGGACGAGGTCGTGTGCCGGTGCGGGAACACGGGTTGCCTCGAAGCCCACGCGGGCGGTGCCGCGCTGGCGCGGGACGGGCTGGCCGCGGCGGAGGAGGGCCGCAGCCCGTTCCTCGCCGACGTCCTGGCGGCCACGGGCACGGTGACGGCCGCCGACGTCTCCCGCGCGGCGCAGAGCGGCGACCGCGTGTCCGTGGAGCTGCTGACCCGCGCAGGCAGGCTGATCGGCAACCTGCTGGCCACCCTCGTCAGCTTCTACAACCCCGCACTCGTGATCATCGGCGGAGGTGTCTCCGGGGCAGGCGACCTGCTGCTGGCTGCCGTGCGGGAGACCGTCTACCGGCGGTCGCTGCCGCTGGCCACACGGGAACTGCGCATCACCCGCTCCGAACTCAGCGACAGGGCCGGTCTCGTCGGAGCGGCGTTCATGGCTCTGGACGAACTCTTCGCCGCCGAGAGGCTCGCGCGGTGGGTGGGCAACGGCTCCCCAGCAGGCGATCCCGCCCTCGTCGAGGTGCCGCTGCGCGCGCCCGTGTTCTGACCCGCCGCCGCCCTCGGGCGCAGGCGGCGGGTCACAGAACACGGTCCCTCACTTCTTCCGTGGCTTCTTCTCCCGCACCCTGACGTTGATGCGCACCGGGGTGCCGGTGAAACCGAACCGCTCCCGGAACTTGCGCTCGATGAACCGGCGGTAACCCGCTTCGAGGAAACCGGTGCTGAACAGCACGAGTGTGGGAGGGCGGACGCCCGCCTGCGTCGCGAAGAGCACCTTCGGCTGCTTACCGCCCCGCACCGGCGGCGGGGTGGCGGCGATGAGGTCGGAGAGCCAGCCATTGAGCTGGCCTGTGGGCACCCGCTGATCCCACGACGTCAGTGCCGTGCGCAGCGCGGGAGCGAGCTTGCGCACGGCCCGGCCCGTCAGCGCGGAGACGTTCACCCGCTCCGCCCACGGCACCCGCACCAGCCCGCGATCGATCTCGCGGTCGAGCTGGTGGCGCCGTTCCTCATCGACGAGGTCCCACTTGTTGAACGCCAGCACAAGCGCCCTGCCAGCGTCGGCGACGGTGGTGACGATGCGCAGGTCCTGCTCCGACAGCGGCTCGCTCGCGTCCAGCAGCACGACGACCACCTCGGCGGCGTCGATCGCGGTCTTCGTGCGCAACGACGCGTAGTACTCCATGCCGCTGGCGGTCTGGACGCGCTTGCGCAGACCGGCCGTATCGACGAAACGCCACAGCTGGCCGTCGAGTTCGACGAGCGAGTCCACCGGATCGACGGTCGTGCCCGCCACGGAATCGACCACGGCGCGCTGCTCGCCCGTCAGCTTGTTCAACAAGCTCGACTTGCCCACGTTGGGCTTGCCGACCAGCGCCACCCGCCTCGGCCCCGTGCTGATCCTGTCGGTCTCCCGTGGCGCGTCGGGCAGAGCCTCCACCATCGCGTCGAGCAGGTCGCCGGAGCTGCGCCCGTGCAGCGCGCTCACCGGCTGCGGTTCGCCGAGGCCGAGCGACCACAGCGACGCCGTCTCGGCGAGCAGCCGCTCGTCGTCCACCTTGTTGGCCGCGAGGATCACCGGCCGCTTGGAGCGGCGCAGCACCTTCGCCACGGCCTCGTCCGTCGCGGTGGCGCCCACGGAGGCGTCCACCACGAGCAGCACCACATCGGCCGTCGCCATCGCCAGCTCCGCCTGCGCGGCCACGGACGCCTGCAACCCCGACGCGCCGGGCTCCCAGCCTCCGGTGTCCACCAGCGTGAACCGGCGGCCCCGCCACGTGGCGTCGTAGGCGATGCGGTCCCTCGTCACACCCGGCGTGTCCTGCACGACCGCCTCGCGGCGGCCCAGAATGCGGTTCACGAGCGTGGACTTGCCGACGTTCGGCCTACCGACGACAGCCACCACGGGCTGTTCCGGCTCGCCGTCGTCCGACTGCGGCTCCTCGGCGGCGGCAGCGTCGAGCCGGAGGAACTCCGCCTCGTCGGACCAGGTCCCGTCCAGTTCGGTCATACGTCTCTTCCCTCGTTCTGCCTGTCCTGCCGGGGGCGCTCCCCCAGATCGTCAATCCTCGCGGTCACGTCCCGCGCGCTCGTCGTCAACGGCGCGCACGAGCGCGGCGAGGGTGTCGCGGAGCCGTTCGGTGGCCGAGGCGAGCCCGGCCCGCCCCTTGCCGACGTCGAGGGCGAACGGCTCACCCACCACCACGTCGATCACGGGGCGCAGGCGCCTCCGTTCGCCCTGTCGGCGTCGGGTGCCCCGCACCGCCACCGGAAGCACCACGGCACCTCCGGCCCTCACCAGCCACGCGGCTCCCTGCTGCGCCTGGCTCACGTCGCCCGCGCCTCGGGTGCCCTCGGGGAAGACACCCACGAGCCCGCCATCACGCAGCACCTCGGTGACCGTGTGCAGCGCCGCGCGGTCGGGCACGCCGCGCCGCACCGGCACCTGGCCGATGCGGCGCAGTCCCCATCCGGCCGCGCCGGTGAACATCTCCTCCTTGACGAGGAACACCGAACGCCTCGGCAGCATTCCGAAGATCAGCTGCGGTTCGATCATCGAGCTGTGGTTGGCCACGAGCACGACGGGACCGGTGCGCGGCACCCTGTCCACGCCCTGGACCCGGATCCGGAAGGCGGGCCGGTAGAGCCAGCGACCGATGAACCGGCCCGTGTCGTGCAGCCACGGTACCGCGCCGGGGGGAAGCCCCGTGCCCTGCCTCGGCCTCGGCCTGCTCACCGGCGCACCCCCGCGACCTCGCCTCCGAGCAGTCCCCTGCCGTCGGCCAGCTCGGCGAGCCTGGTGATGACCTCGTCGATCGTCAGGTCGGAGGTGTCGAGCAGGACGGCGTCGTCCGCGGCGCGCAACGGCGAGGTCGCCCGCGTCGAGTCGAGGTGGTCGCGGCGCTGCACCGAGGCCTTCGCCTGATCCGGACTGGACTGGCGGCCCTCCGCGGCGTCCTGTGCGCTGCGCCGTCGCGCCCGCACGTCGGCCGAGGCGGTGAGGAACACTTTGAGCGGCGCCTCGGGCGCGACCACCGTGCCGATGTCGCGGCCGTCAACCACGATTCCCCCTCCGGAGCCTGTGGCCTCGCGGATGACCCTGCGTTGCTCGGCGACGAGGAGTTCGCGGATCTCCGGCACCGCCGACACCGCCGACACCGCGCGGTTGACGTCCTCTGTGCGGATCTCGGCGCCCACCTCCGCGCCGTCGAGAAAGGCCGACGGCGCGCCGGGATCGGTGCCCACCTCGATCCGGGTGCGGCGCACCAGCGCCACGACGGCGTCCTCGTCAGCGGGATCGATACCGGCCCTCAGCACGGCCAGCGTCGCCACGCGGTACATGGCGCCCGTGTCCAGATACCCGGCGCCGAGCTGCGTGGCCAGCTTCCGCGCCGCCGTCGTCTTGCCGGTTCCCGACGGGCCGTCCAACGCCACCACGCCACACAGGGCTTGAGCCACCGGGCCAACTCCTTGCCGTTCGATGAGTTCGGATTCGCCTGCCGACCTCACCTCGGACAGCGGGCCGGACCTGCGGCTCTCATTGTGCCCGGTGGTGTGAGCAGCCCCGGCTCACCGGTCCCCCGGGCGACCCTTCGGGGTGGGAAAACCCTCGCTGCGCAGCCGGTCACCGAGGTCGTCGCGCAGCAGGGACGACCTGTCCACGGCGCCGATCCGGTACGCGGCCCTTCCAACGAGCTGGGACAGCACGGGGGCCGTCACCACCTGGAGGAGCGCCACGAGGATCAGTCCAACGGCGTCCACGGCCTCGAGCTGGAGCGCCACTCCAGCCAGCACCATGAGCAATCCCACGGTCTGGGGTTTGGTACCGGCCTGCAAGCGGCTGAGTACGTCGGGAAACCTCAGCAGTCCAAAGGCACCCACGACGCAGAACAGGGCTCCACCGAGCAAGAAGACACTGGAGACGACGTCGATCAGCATCACCGGTGTTCCTTCCGTCCCTCGGTCAGCCGGACGACGCTGAGCGTGCCAACGAAACCCAGCAGCACGGTGCTCACCAGGATCGGCACAGTAAGCACGGAGTCGGTCATCGCCATATTCACGGCGAAGCCCGCGACGATGAGGACAACCAGCACGTCGAGCGATTTCGCACGATCAAGGATCCACGGGCCTTTCACCAGTCGGACCAGCGTGAGCAGTCCTGCCACGGCGAGTAGCGCGAGGGTGACGATGTAGACGACGGTCACTGTTTCTCCTCACGAGTCGAGTCGGTGCCGGTGTCCCCTCCACTGTCGGGCTGGCCTGGAGCCAGGCGCGGTTCGGCACCGAATCGCCGAGCCTGCTCCTCCGAGGTACGGATCTCCTCGGTGGTACCGAACGTCTTCACCACCCGTGTCTGCATCCGTATGGAGTCCCGCACCAGTGAGGCGATGTCCCGAGCACCCACGCCGAGCGCGTAGAGATAGAGACGGCCGCCGGAGCGGTCGATGTGCAGGACGAACGTGCCCGGTGACAAGGACACCAAGTTGGCCGTTGACGCCACCAGGAAATCCCGGTTCACGAGGATCGGCACCTCGACGATGACCGCTTTCGTACGGGGACCCGAACGCACCGCGTCGCGCCCGACCCGAACGCCGGAACCGAGCAGATCCCAGGCAAGGTAGACCGTGAGTACGAAGAGGCGGTGCGGACGGAGCAGCAGTGGTGATCGCACAGGACCGAACGGGAACATCGACAGCACCGCCACGGTGGCGAGCACACCGGAGACCAGCACGAGCGGTTCGACCGAGCGCCACAGCAGCAACCAGGCCCCCAACAGCCACAGGGCAAGTAGGGGGGAGAACCGGCGCATCCCGTCTCGCATGTCAGTCCTCCGCTCCGGTGAGCACCACGCCGCGGTACTGGTCGCCACCCAGCAAATCCTCCGCCGCCCTCTCGCTCATGGCGGAAAGCGGACCCGCTGCCAGCGCGATCGCCACCCCCGCCAGCACGAGCACGCTCGTGGCGAACACCATCGGGCGGCTGGTGAGGCCGGTTCCCACAGTGACCTCGTCGGTGGGGTCCGCGTTGGGGAACGGCTCCCGCTCGGCACCCCAGAACGCGCCGACCCAGACCCTGGTGAGGGCGTACAGGGTGAGGAAACTCGTCAATACGGCGGCGGCGGTGGCCGTGTACACGAGCGCCGTGGCGCTCTCCGCACCCGCGCGGAAGAGCGTGATCTTGGCGATGAAGCCGGAGAACGGCGGGATGCCCGCGAGGTTGAGTGCCGGAACCGCGAACAGGACCGCGATGAACGGCGCGGTTCTGGCGACGCCGGACATCTCGCGCAGTGACACCGTGCCCGTTCGCCGGGTGAGCAGACCGCTGACCAGGAACAACGCGGCCTGCACCGTGATGTGGTGCACGACGTAGAGGATCGCGCCGGTGACCCCGACGACCGTGGCCATGCCGAGCCCGAAGAGCATGAAACCGATGTGGCTGACCAGCAGGAAGGACAGCAACCGGTTGATGTCCTCCTGTGCGATGGCCCCGAGCGCACCGACGATCATGGTGAGCATCGACACCACGAGGATCACGGTCCACCCTGTGTCGTTCTGGAACACCAGCGTGTGGGTGCGGATGAGCGCGTACACACCCACCTTCGTGAGCAGCCCGGCGAACACGGCGGTGATGGGCGCTGGCGCGGTCGGGTAGCTGTCCGGCAACCAGAAATGCAGCGGCACCAGCGCGGCCTTGATACCGAAGACCACCGTCGCGAGCAGGGCGATACTCGTCTGCACTCCCGGCGAGAGGTCGCGGAACGCCACGGAGAGGTCGGCGAGGTTGATCGTGCCCGCCGCCGCGTACACCAGCGCGATCAGCGTGATGAACAGCAGTGACGACGTGAGACTCACGATCACGTACGTCATGCCCGCCCTGACGCGGCGGGCCGTCGTGCGGCGGGTGATGAGCACGTACGACGCCGAGAGCATGATCTCGAAGGCGACGAAGAGGTTGAACAGGTCGCCGGTGATGTAGGCCAGCGAGACGCCCGCGCACAGCACCAGGTACGCGGGCTGGAACGTCGTGGACGCGATCTCCCTGCCGTAGTCGGTGACCCGCTGCCCGATGGAGAACACGAGCACGGCCAGCGTGACCACAGCCGAGACCAGGAGCAGCAGCGCCGCGAGCCGGTCGGCCACCAGCGTGATGCCGAACGGCGCGGCGTACCCGCCGAGCTGCGCCACCACTGGGCCTCGGGTGTCGGTCGTGTACACCAGCACCGAGGCGATCACGACGACGACGCTGAGGACCGTCAGGCCGATCACCCGTTGCAGGTCGGGCCTTCGCCCGAGCACGAGCGACAACGCCGCGCCGAGCAGCGGCAGCAGAACAGGAAGCGCGAGCAGCACGGTCACCGGGTTGCCTCCCTGGAGACCTCGGGAGCGTCGGGAGCGTCGGGAGCGTCCTCGGAGGCTTCCTCCGCCTCGCCCGACGTGTCGGGGCCCGCGACATCCGGCGACGCGGTCTCCTCGACGGCGCGGGCCCTGCGCACCGCGACCCTGCGGTCCTCGAGGTCGTCCTGCACCTCGTCGTGCCCCAGCAACACCCATGATCGGAACGCCAGCGCGAGCAGGAACGTGGTGAGCGCGAACGTGATGACGATCGCGGTCAGCGCCAGCGCCTGCGGAAGCGGATCGACCATCAGGTCGGGGATGGCCTCGCCGATGAAGCTCGGCATGCCGGGCGGACCGCCCGCGACCTGGAGAAACAAGTTGGCACCGTGTCCGAGGATCGTGATACCGATGATCACGCGCATCAACGACCGCTGCATGAGCAGGTAGAAACCTGCCGCGTAGAGCCCGGCGATCGCCACGGCCATCGTCAGATTGATCGTCACGGGCTCGTACCCCCCGGCTGCTGGTCGTGCAGTTCGCTCTCCAGCTCACCCAGATGGATTCCCTCGCCGAGGGTGCGCAGCAGGTTCAGCACCACCCCGACGATGAGCAGAAAGACGCCGGAGTCGAATGCCAAACTCGACGCGATCTTCAGCGAGCCCAGCAACGGGACGTCCACCGTCCACACCGCGGTGGACAGCACCGGGAGCCCGAAGAACACAGGCACGATCGCGCTCAGCAGCGCGACAATGAGCCCGAAACCGACCACCACCGGGGGCTGCACCCAGGACCGGCGCAGGCCCGTCACGGACCCGCCTGCGACGTAGCGCAGAACGAACGCCAGACCCGCCACGAGTCCGCCGCTGAAGCCGCCTCCGGCCCGGGTGTGGCCCGCGAACAACAGATAGATCGCCACGAGCAGCACCGTCGGGAAGACGATGCGCAGGCTCACCTCCAGCAGCAGCGAACGGGGCCAGCGTGTCCGCTCGCTCTCGCGCATCAGCCAGTGTTCGCGCGGCCGGTCGCAGGTGTCCCACCAGCGCTGCGCCGCCGCATCGGATCGGGAAGTGGTCACGAACTCGCCCCTTCCTGGCCGGGATCACCGCTCGGATCGTCGCGCGTCAGGCGCCCCGCCGCCCGGCTCTCCGCGACCCGGGTGCCGCCGGTGTCCCCCTCGTCCGCACCGGGCTCACCGGTGTCCTCCGGGTCGTCGGTGTCGTACCCGGGTTTCCTCGGCTCCCGGTGCGCGGCGAGAATGAGGCTCGCCGCGCCGATCGCGGCAACCGCGAGCACGGTGATCTCGCCGAGCGTGTCCAGAGCCCGGAAATCGACGATGATCGCGTTCACGACGTTGGTGGCTCCGGCCTCGGGTTCAGCACGGGCGATGTACTCCTGGCTTGTCTCGGGAAGGCCGCTGCGGGAACCCGACACCAGCACCGCCAGCGCCGCGACCACCACGCCACCGGCCGCGGCGATGGCCGCCTTGGTGAGCCGCACCCTGCGCGGCCGGGGCCGGTCCTTGCCGAACGCAGAGGGGAAGCGGCGCAACACCAGCACGAAAACCACGAGGGTCAGCGACTCGATGAGGAACTGAGTGAGCGCGAGATCCACCCCGCCCTCGACCACGAACAACGCCCCGATGCTGTAGCCCACCAGCCCGGTCACCAGGACAACGGTGAGCCGACGGCGGGCGAGTACGGCCGCCACCGCCCCCGAGAGCAGCAGCAGCACCAGCACCGGCTGCATCCACGAGTCGGCGAACCGCAGGTCCGTTGTGCCTTCGACACCGGCCAGCAGGCCGAAGGACGGCACCAGTGCCATCGCCACCACGATCACGCCGAGATAGGCGGGTAGCGAACCGACCTGCAACCGTCCGGTCAACCAGCGGGCACTCCGATCGAGAGCACCGACCGTGGCCAGATAGACCGGCTCCGCCTGCATCGCCGTGGGCAGGCGACCGGCGAACCGGCGAAGCACCCGGCTCGTGCGGTAGGCCGCGTACCCCGCGATCAGAATGATCGCCGACAGGAGCAGCGGCACACTGAACCCGTGCCACAGCGCGAGGTGGTAGCGCGCGCCCTCCGTGGGGTAGACGTCTGCGTAGCGCCCGGCGAGGACCTCCACCCACGACGGGACGAGCCCGAGCACGAGCCCCGCCACGGCAGGCACCAGCACCGGAGCCACGAACAGCGCTCCAGGGCGTTCCGGGCGCATCGGCTCGACCTCGGGGCGGGTCCCGAACGCGCCGACGAGAAAGCGCAGGCTGTACGCCGCCGTCAGGGCCGAGCCGACGACAAGGCCGACGAGAACCACCTGACCCGCGACCGGCCCGAGCGCGCCACCGTGCAGGAAGGCTTCAAGCGCCGCCTCCTTGCCGACGAAACCGAGCAGCGGCGGCACACCGGCCATCGAGGCCACGGCGAGCGCCGCCAGCCCGGCCAACAACGGCCACCGGCGTCCTAGGCCCGACAGATGCCGCACGTCGCGGGTGCCTGCCCGCTTGTCGATGATGCCGGTGACGAGAAAGAGCGTCGATTTGAACAACCCGTGCGCCAGAATCAGCGCCGCGCCCGCCAGCGCGGAGACAAAGCCACCCGAACCCACCAAAACCATCAAAAAGCCCAATTGGCTCACGGTGCCGAATGCGAGCAGCGTCTTCAGGTCGTTCTGCCGCAGGGCTCTCACCGCACCGAGAATCATGGTCCACAGCCCGAGCACCACCACGGGAATCCACCAGGCGGGCAGCCCCGAGAAACCGGGCGCGAAGCGCGCCACCAGGTAGACGCCCGCCTTGACCATGGCCGCCGCGTGCAGGTAGGCGCTGACCGGCGTCGGCGCCACCATGGCGGCGGGAAGCCAAAAGTGGAACGGGAACTGGGCCGACTTGGTGAAGGCGCCCACGAGAACGAGCACCACCGCGACGCTCACCAGCGGCCCCGCAGGTGGTGGGTCCGCCACGATCTCCGACACCCTGACCGTCCCCGAGGCGGTGGCGAGCAGGATCAGGCCCAGCAACATCGACAGCCCGCCCACGATCGTGACGAGCAACGCCTGCGTGGCAGACCGGCGCGACCTCCTCGTCGTGCCGTCTCCGCCGACGAGCAGGAACGAAGCCACGGTGGTCAGTTCCCAGAACAGATACAGGGAGAAGATGTCATCGACGAGAACAAGTCCCAGCATCGCTCCGGCGAATGCCACGAGCAACGAGGAATTACGGCCGACGTTCCGGTCTCCTGATTTCGCGTACGAAGCGTAGTAGAACAGAATCAGTGCGCCGATTCCGGAGACAAGCAATGACATGAGCACCGAAAGGGAATCGATGCGGAGTGTTATCTCCAGATCGATCGACGGCGCCCAGGCGATTGTCTGCTCCACGGCTGCGTCCGCATCGCCGAACGCGCCCTCGGAAAAGAAGAGGAGCAGCGTGGCGAGCGTCGCCGCTGACAGCAGCCCGCCGACGACGAAGGCGGCTCTGCCCCACCTGCGCGCGACGGCCGGAAGCACCGCCGCGACGGCGAAATGAGCCAGAATCGCCACCAGCATTCATTCCACCGCCGTCTCGGGTCCGTCGTCGGGCATTCGAACGGGACGGCCACCGCGTCAGCGTGCGATCAGCGATCAACCCCGCCGTTCCATCCTACGAACGACCTTTCTCCAGCGCAGCGCCGAACGATCGATACGACGGGTGATGATCTTCTCAGTTTCAACGGGACCGATTGCCGGTAAAGTCGGAGAATTGTGGCCGGTGAAGTCGGCGGACTTCACCGGCACCACCGGAGCGCCCGCGACACCTCTCCCGCGCTCGGTGCCCGCGCGCGACCACCGCCGATGCGATACCCCTCATGCGTTACCGTGAACTCGTGAACGTGGACGTAACCCCCTTGCCGGGCATCGGCGTCCGGAAGGACTTCGCGTTGAACAGCGGCCGGCGCGTCGGGGTGGTCACACACCGGGACGGGACGATCGAGCTCATCGTGTCCAAGTCCGAGGACCCCGATGCGTGCCTTGCCTCGCTGCCGCTCACCACGGAAGAGGCAGGCACCCTGGCCAACCTTCTCGGCGCGCCGCAACTGGTGGCACAACTGACCGAGGAGCATCGGGAGCTCCCCGGCATCAGCACGAGACAGCTGACGATCAAAAGCGGGTCCCCGTTCGACGGCCATACCCTCGCCGACACGGCACTGCGCACCCGCACGGGCGTCTCCGTCGTCGCCGTCATGCGTGCGGGCCAGATCAACCCCTCCCCCACGCCGGAATTCCTGTTCACCGCCGGTGATGTGCTCGTGGTCGTCGGCACCTCCGACGGGCTCGACGAGGCCGCCAAGATTCTCAAGCAAGGCTGAGGCACACTCGCGTGGATCACACCGCACTGTCCCTTCTCGAACTCGGTGCTGTGTTTTTCGTGTTGGGCGTGCTGGGCAGGCTCGCCGGCAAGATCGGTATGTCCCCGATCCCCCTGTACCTGCTGGGCGGCCTCGCCTTCGGCACAGGCGGCGTCTTCCCGCTCGGTGACATCAGCGGCTTCACGACCCTCGCCAGTGAGATCGGGGTCGTCCTCCTCCTGCTCACCCTCGGCCTCGAATACACGGCGGATGAGCTGTTCACCGGTCTGCGCCGGTCTTGGATGGCCGGGTTGCTCGACGTCGCGCTCAACGCCGCGCCCGGTGCCGGGGTCGCGCTGATCCTCGGCTGGGGACCGCTGGGAGCGCTGGCGCTCGGCGGCATCACCTATATCTCGTCGTCGGGCATCGTCGCCAAGGTCCTCGGCGACCTCGGCAGGCTGGGCAACCGGGAAACCCCGGTGGTGCTGTCGATCCTCGTGTTCGAGGACCTCGTGATGGCGGCGTATCTGCCGATCCTCACGGGCGTGCTCGCCGGGGCGAGCCTGCTCGGCGGGCTGAAGGCGGTGGGCATCTCGCTCGCGGTCGTGTCCGTGGTCATGCTCGTGGCTCTGAAGTACGGCCGGTTTGTCTCAGCTGTCGTGGATAGCCGGGACCGCGAGGTGTTCCTGCTGAAGCTCCTGGGCGCCGCACTGCTGGTGGCAGGACTGGCCTCGGCCATGCAGGTGTCGGCCGCGGTCGGCGCGTTCCTGTTGGGCATCGCGATCTCCGGTTCCACGGCGGAGAACGCCACGAAGCTGCTCGAACCGCTTCGCGATCTCTTCGCGGCCGTCTTCTTCGTCGTGTTCGGTCTCAATACCGACCCGCGCAGCATTCCGCCAGTTCTGCTGTGGGCGGTAATACTCGCCGTGGTCACCACGGCCACCAAGGTCGTCACGGGATGGTGGGCCGCGAGGCGCGCCGGGGTGGGCCGTATGGGCAGGGCGAGGGCCGGGGCCGCTCTGGTGGCCAGGGGCGAGTTCTCCATCGTCATCGCCGGACTCGCCGTATCGGCAGGCGCGGTGGACGGTGAACTCGCCGCACTCGCCGCGACGTACGTTCTGCTCATGGCGATCCTCGGCCCGATAGCGGCCAGGGTCGTGGAACCTCTCACCCGCCTGCTCACCCGCCCCCCATCTCGGCCGGCCCCCGCTGGGGCCGGCTAGTACGGCCTGGCCGGAAACGCTCCGGGATTTTCCCCGAGATCGGCTGCTTTCGCGCCTCCCGGGGCTCCGGCGTCGCTAGGGTGGGCGTCACCCGTCCCACGTCCGAGAGGCTTCCCGTGCTCACGTGGCTGTGCATCTCGCTCGGCGTCGCCTTCGGCACGTCCGTGCTGCCGGTCATGAGCGTGGAGCTGTTCGTGATCGGCCTTGTGACCAGCGAGCCGTGGTTGCCCTGGATCGGTGTGGGCGCCGCCGCCGCCCTCGGTCAGGTGGCGGGAAAGCTGCTCTACTATCTCGCCGCCCGGGGCAGCATCGAACTCCCCTCGGCTCTGCATCGCACCCGCAAACTGCGGCCGCCCTCACCGGCCAGGGAGCGCTGGCGGCGGCGCACCAAGCGGCTGCGGGGCCTGCTGGAAGCGGTGCGGGAACGCTGCCACCGGCATCCGCACTGGATGATCACGACCTACGGGATCAGTTCGGTGGCCGGTATTCCGCCCTACATGGCCACCGCGGTCCTCGCGGGCATGGTTCGCATGCGGCTGCCGGTCTTCGTCGTCGTGGGTTTCCTCGGCCGCCTCGTCCGGTTCAGCGCGCTGGCCGCCGCTCCCTCGGTCTTCGCGAGCCTGCTCCGGGTGTGACGTGGTGCGGCGTCGGCGCAGCGTCCGTCAGTCGTCGCCGCTGTCGGCGGCTTCCAGCTCCACCGCTTTGCGCATGGTGGCGCGAGCACGCCTGCGATCACCCGCCATGTCGTAGGCGTAGGCGAGGCGGTACCAGCGCCGCCAGTCGTGCGGATCGGCCTCCACCTCGGCGCGCCGCTCGGCGAACCAAGCGTCGGCCGCAGGCCGGTCTACCCGCCCTGAGGGCCTGCGAGGAAGCCCTGAGGTGTCGGGCAGTCCGTCCTCGGCCTCCAGCTTCCTCGCGAGTCGCTGGATCCGGACCCCGGAACGCCACGTCGCCACCACCATCCAGGCACCGAGCACTGGCAGCACCAACACGGCCGCGCCGAGCCCGACGGCCACCGGATCGCCGGATCGCAGCAGCTCCACGGCCCTGCCGACCAGCAACACCAGGTAGATGACGACGGCGGCGGTGACGACGAGAGCGAGATTGCGAGTTCTCACAGCGGCCGTCACAGGTCGAGAACACGGTCGAGGCCGAAGGTCAGCCCCGGCCTGGTGAGCACAGCGCGGACCCCGAGCAGCACGCCCGGCATGAACGACGTCCGGTCGAGCGAGTCGTGGCGGATCGTCAGTGTCTCGCCCTGACCGCCAAACAGGATCTCCTCGTGCGCCACGAGACCGGGCAGCCGCACCGAGTGCACCCTGACCCCGGCAACATCGGCGCCTCTCGCACCGTCCCTTTCGGACGTGGTGGCGTCCTCCCCCGGCTCCATCCCTGCCTCGGCCCTGGCCCTCGCGATCACGCGGGCGGTGTGTTCCGCCGTGCCCGACGGCGCGTCGGCCTTGCGGTTGTGGTGCAGTTCCACCACCTCCGCTGAGTCGTAGAACCGCGCGGCCTGCTGGGCGAAGCGCAGGGCGAGCACGGCGCCGAGTGCGAAGTTGGGGGCGATCAGCACGCCCAGCTCCGGCTTCTCCGCAAGCCATCCGGTGAGTGTCCCGACCCGCTCCTCGGTGAACCCGGTGGTGCCGACCACCGCGTGCAGGCCGCTTTCCACGGCGAACCGCAGGTTGTCCATCACGGCGTCGGGATGGGTGAAATCGACCACCACGTCCGCGGAGGTCAGCGCTGCGCGGTCGTCGCCGGAATCCACGGCCGCGACCAGGGTCATGTCGGCCGCGCCTTCCACGGCCCTGACGACCTCGGCGCCCATCCTGCCCCGGCTGCCCAGCACACCGACCTTGATCGGAGTCTCTTCGCCGTTGTCCGACATCCCGGTCATGCCATCACCTCGTGCAGTTCGTCGGGAAGCTCGTCGGTGTGAGCGTACGGACCGACCACAGCCGACGCCGACCGGCCACCCGGCCTCCTCAGCAATGTGCGGGCGAGGCTGGCCACATCCTGGGCGGTGACCGCGTCGATGCGGGCCACGGTGTCGTCCACGCTCTGGTACTGACCGTAGTTCAACTCGTTCTTGCCGAGCCGGAACATCCGGGAGGCGGTGTCCTCCAGGCCGAGGACCAGACCTCCTCGCAGCTGCCCCTTCGCCCTGGCAACCTCCGCCTCGGTGAGCCCGTGTTCGGCCACGTCGGCGAGGACCTCGCCGACGACGCCGGCCACCTCACCGAGCCGGTCGGGCTGGCAACCCACGTACACGTCGAGGTGTCCCGCGTCGGCGTAACCCGCCACCGACGAGTACACCTGGTACGCCAGTCCCCTTCGCTCGCGGATCTCCTGGAACAACCGCGAACTCATCCCGCCGCCGAGCGCGGCGTTCAGCACGGACAGCGTGTACCGCCGCTCGTCGTGCCTCCCCGGCACCCGCACCCCCAGCATCAGGTGTGCCTGCTCGGTGTCGTCGCTGTGCAGCGCCACCCGGGGTGAGCGGCCGAACCTGGCCCTGCCCGCTCTCGGGGGCGCAGGCGCCTCCGAGCCGGACAACCGGTCACGCAGCGCCGAGCGGACGAGGCGTACCACGTCGTCGTGCTCGACGTTGCCCGCGACCGCCAGCACCATCCGATGTGGACGGTAACGGCGGCGGTAGAAACCCCGAAGCGACGACGGTGTCATTTCCGTGACCGACTGCTCCGTGCCGAGCACCGACCGCCCGAGCGGATGCCGGGGCATGATCGTCTCCGCGAACATCTCCTGTAGCAGGTCCTCGGGGTCGTCGTCGCGCATGGCGATCTCCTCGAGCACCACCCGCCGCTCGGTGTCCACGTGGGCGTCCGCGCAGGTCGCCTGGAACACGACATCGGTGATGAGATCCATCGCCAGTTCGAGGTCCTCGTCGAGCACCTGCGCGTAGAAGCACGTGTGCTCCTTGGAGGTGAAGGCGTTCATCTCCCCGCCGACCGCGTCGATCTCCTCGGCGATCCGGGTCGCGTCGCGTCGCCGGGTGCCCTTGAACAGGAGGTGTTCCAGGTAGTGGGCCGCTCCGGCCACAGTGGGCTGCTCGTCGCGGGAACCGATCCCGACCCACAGCCCCAGCGTGGCCGAGCGCACGCCGGGCACCGACTCGGTGATCACCCGGAGCCCTCCGGGCAACACGGTGCGCCTGACGGCCGACTCCGCGTCGAGAGTGTGGGTGGAACCGACGGGTTGCAGATGTCCGGCGATCTGTGGAGCCATGACTTCGTTCGACTCACCTCACCCGAACGGCCCGTCACCACCAGCGCGGCGGCGACGGGCCGTTCGAGACTATTCGTTCGGGTGTGGACAACGGATGCGTCGAGTGGCGTTACTCGACGTCGGCGGGGCCGCCCTCGCCTGCCTGCTTGTCGGCCTTCTCGGTGCGCTCCCTGTCACTGCCACGGCTGCGGCCTCCACGGCGGGTCCGCTGGCGCGGGCGGTCGGACCGCGCGCCCCGCTCGCCCTTGTCGGCCTTCGCCGTGTCCTCGTCCGAGGTCCCGGCAGCCGAGGTCTCGGCAGCCGGGCTTTCGGCAGCCGGGGCCGCGGGCTCCGCCGCGCCACCCTGCTCGTCCTCATCCTTGACGACGATCAGGCTGATCTTGCCTCGGCTGTCGATGTCGGCGATCTCCACGCGCAGCTTGTCACCGACGTTGACGACGTCCTCGACCTTGTCGATGCGCTTGCCGCCGCCGAGCTTGGAGATGTGGACGAGACCGTCCTTGCCGGGCAGCAGCGACACGAACGCACCGAACGCCGCCGTCTTCACGACGGTGCCGAGGAATCGCTCGCCGACCTTCGGCAGCTGCGGGTTGGCGATGGCGTTGATCTTGTCGATCGCGGCCTCGGCCGAGGGGCCGTCGGCGGCACCCACGTAGATCGTGCCGTCGTCCTCGATGGAGATGTCGGCGCCGGTCTCCTCGGTGATCGAGTTGATCATCTTGCCCTTCGGGCCGATGACCTCGCCGATCTTGTCCACCGGAACCTTCACACTCGTGACGCGCGGCGCGTACGGGCTCATCTCGTCCGGCCTGTCGATGGCCTCGGCCATGACCTCCAGGATCGTGAGCCGCGCGTCGCGGGCCTGGTTGAGCGCCGCGGCGAGGACGTCCGACGGGATGCCGTCCAGCTTGGTGTCGAGCTGCAACGCCGTGATGACGTCCCTGGTGCCCGCCACCTTGAAGTCCATGTCACCGAAGGCGTCCTCAGCTCCAAGGATGTCGGTGAGCGCCACGTACTGCGTCTCGCCCTCGACCTCGTCCGACACGAGCCCCATCGCGATGCCCGCCACCGGAGCCTTCAGCGGCACACCCGCGTTGAAGAGGCTCATCGTGGACGCGCACACCGAACCCATCGAGGTGGACCCGTTGGACCCGAGGGCTTCGGAGACCTGCCGGATGGCGTAGGGGAACTCCTCGCGCTTGGGCAGCACCGGCACGAGCGCGCGCTCCGCCAGCATCCCGTGGCCGATCTCGCGGCGCTTCGGGGTGCCGACCCTGCCGGTCTCGCCCGTGGAGAAGGGCGGGAAGTTGTAGTGGTGCAGGTAGCGCTTCGTCGTCTCCGGCGACAGCGTGTCGAGCTGCTGCTCCATGCGGAGCATGTTCAGCGTGGTGACCCCGAGGATCTGGGTCTCACCGCGCTCGAACAGCGCCGAACCGTGTGCCCTCGGCACCACGGAGACCTCGGCCGAGAGCTGACGGATGTCAGTGACCCCACGGCCGTCGATCCGCACCTTATCGCGGAGGATGCGCTGCCGGATCAGCTTCTTGGTCAGCGCCCTGAACGCGGCGCCGATCTCCTTGTCGCGGCCCTCGAACGCCTCGCCCTCACCGAGACCGACACGCTCCAGCACGGCGCTCTTGACCTCGTCGATGGCGTCCTCGCGGTCCTGCTTGCCCGCGATGGTGAGCGCCTTGGCGAGGTCCTCAGTGGCGATGGCCGCGACCGCGTCGAAGGCGTCGGTCTGGTAGGCCGGGAACACCGGGAAGTCACCGACCGGCTTCGCGGCGGCGTCGGCAAGGCGCTGCTGCGCCTCGCACAGCACGCGAATGAACGGCTTCGCCGCGTCGAGGCCCTGCGCCACCGTCTGCTCCGTGGGTGCCGTGGCGCCCTCGGCGATCAGGTGCAGCGTGTTCTCGGTGCCCTCGGCCTCGACCATCATGATCGCGACGTCCTCGGGCCGGTCGCCCACGATGCGGCCTGCCACGACCATGTTGAACGTGGCCAGCTCAAGCTGCTTCCACGTCGGGAACGCCACCCACTGGTCCTCGATCAGCGCGACGCGCACGCCGCCGATCGGACCGGAGAACGGCAGCCCGCCGAGCTGGGTGGAGGCCGACGCGGCGTTGATCGCGAGCACGTCGTAGGGGTCGTCCGGGTGCAGGCTCTGCACCGTGACGACGATCTGGATCTCGTTGCGCAGCCCGTCGGCGAACGAAGGACGCAGCGGGCGGTCGATCAACCGGCAGGTGAGGATCGCGTCCGTTGACGGGCGGCCCTCCCTGCGGAAGAACGCGCCCGGAATACGCCCTGCCGCGTACATCCGCTCCTCGACGTCCACCGTGAGCGGGAAGAAGTCGAACTGTTCCTTTGGCTGCTTGGACGCGGTGGTCGCCGACAGCAGCATCGTCTCGTCGTCGAGATAGGCGACGACGGCCCCCGCGGCCTGCCTGGCGAGCCTTCCGGTCTCGAACCGGACGGTGCGGCTTCCGAACCGTCCGTTGTCGATCACGGCTTCCGTCTCGTGGACGGCTGGTGCGGCTGTACCGCTGAATTCAGTCATGTGTTGTTACTCCTCGTACGTCCGGGCTGGCGCCTCCCCGCTCGTCGGGGTACGCGCGAGGTACGAGGCCGGTCATCGATCGAAGCCGGCGGGACTGCCTGGACTGTCCCGGCGGCCACTACCGAGGACCGGCTGCGGCGTCCTCGTGCGCAACTGCGCTGGCCCACTGGTGTTGCTCTCTTGTACCGAGGGGGCGTGACCCCGGTCGGAGTCACGCCCCCTCGGAGCCTGTCATCGACGCAGGCCGAGCCGCTGAATCAGCGACCGGTACCGCGCGATATCCACGCGCATCAGGTAGTTGAGCAGCCGGCGGCGGCGGCCGACCAGCAGCAACAGGCCACGACGCGAGTGGTGGTCGTGCTTGTGCATCTTGAGGTGCTCGGTGAGACCGATGATCCGCTTCGTCAGCAGGGCCACCTGGGCCTCCGGCGATCCCGTGTCGGACTCGTGGAGCCCGTACTCCGCCAGGATCGACTTCTTCTCTTCGGTGGTCAGCGCCACGTGTGAACTCCTCGAACTTGTGCCGTGTTGTCGATTCTCGCAAGTACCGGCCGCCACGGACCGCAGCCGGACTCGACTGTCGAGACTATCAGCTCACCCTGTGCGTTCCCGTTCGCACGCGCTCACCCGGGCGCGTCGAGCGCGAACCGGGTGACCACGCTGTAGAGCGGCGCACCGCCGGGCTCGCGGGACGGCTCGCTGCGCATCAGCACCACCTCGGTCGCGGCCCATTCCGGGCTCCGGACCTCCGCGAGACTCGTGCGCCACCGCTCGATCACCGACTGGGTTCTGCGTTCTTGGGCCCACGTCCCGCGCCGGGCCAGTGCCAGCGTGAGGTGGGCGATGTAAGGGCGGTTCTCGCCATCGGGTCTCGCGGCCGCCGCCACCTCGTCGAGGCCGCGCCCCCGCACCCCCATCCACAGTACTCCGCGGAACGATCCCGCCCCCTCGATCCGCACCACCGGCGCCGCGAGCCCGGCCAGCCGCGTCCTCAACCACTCGGCCCGCTGCTCGATCAGATCCGTTCCGTAGAAGCCGAGGGTGATGTGCCACCGGGCCCTCGTGGTCCACCGCAATCCCGGCGAGCGGCGATGCCCGGCCTGCCGCAGTTCACGGTGGAGGGCGGTGACCACCCCTGGCGGCGGTATCACCGCGCTGAACAGCCGAGCCCGCTCCGCCACGGCGGTCGAGCCTACTGCGCCTTCCCCGCCCTGCGCAGGAGATCGGCGATGGCCGGGAAGTCGGCGTCGAGACGTTCGGCGGCCTCCAGCAGGCTCTCGTCCTCCGCGATCTCGCGCAGGGCGGTGAGCACGGCGGTCTCGTCGGGGCCGGTCCCCACGGGGAAATTGTCCCGGTTCACCGTGGGCCGCGACGCCTTGACGTCCTCGAGAGCGGCCCTGATGGCCTCCTTGCTGCCCGCCGCGACATCCGGTGTGAGCACCTTGCGTTCGAGCATGATGAGCCTGGCGAGAACGACCGGGTTGCCGATCTTGGCGCGCCGCCCGCTCATCACCTGGCTGAGCATGGGTGCGCTGATGCCGAGGACCTCGGCGAGGTAGGCCTGCGAGACGTCGAAGGCGACCACAAGTCTGCGCACCCGATCACCGAGTGGTTCGCCGTACCACTCGCGCTGCAACGCGATGTTCCGCTGGACGATCTTGTGGTCATCCACGGTTGCGCTCTGCTCCCCTCCACGACGGCGGCCGGGGACACCCGGCCAGTCAGCATCTTCTCAGGCGGGACAGCGGTCCGGGGCGAAACGGCGAAGGCATTCGCAATAGCACCCGCGCCACCCTGTCCCGCTGCGGCCTCACGCCCCCAGTGCCTGCCTGGTGCGCAGCACATCCTTGTCGATCTCGGCGACGAGCGCGTCCGGGGTGTCGAAGGCGATCTGGCCCCGCAGCCGCCGCACGAAGTCCAGGGCGACGTGCTGCCCGTACAGGTCGCTGTCGAAATCGAGCACGTACGCCTCCACCGTGCGTTCGCGCCCCGAGAAGGTGGGGTTGGTACCCACCGAGACGGCCGAGGGCAGCCGCTTGCCGCCCGCGCCTTGCGGAACGAACCAGCAGGCGTACACCCCGTCCGCGGGCACGGCGGCGAAGCGGGGCAGCGAGAGGTTGGCTGTCGGGTAGCCGAGGTCGCGTCCACGTCCTTCACCGCGCACGACAATGCCCTCGAGCCGGTGCGGCCTGCCGAGTGCCTCGGCCGCGGCTACCACCTCACCGGCGTCGATGCACGACCGCACGTACGTGGACGAGTAGGTGATCTCGGTGTGCTCGCCGTCCTCCGGCGACGAGTGGCCCTGCAAGCCTGCTTCGTGCGCCGTGAACCCGAACCGCCGCCCCAGCGTCTTCAGCGTCTCCACCGTGCCCGCGGCCTTGTGCCCGAACCGGAAGTTCTCGCCGACGATCACCGTGGCGGCGTGCAGCCGATCGACGAGGATCTCGTGCACGAACTCGTCGGGGCTCAGCCGCGACAGCTCCACGGTGAACGGCAGGACGGCGAAGACATCGACACCGAGTTGCTCGACCAGTTCGGCTTTGCGCGTCAGCGTCGTGAGCTGAGCGGGATGGCTGCCGGGACGCACGACCTCGGCCGGATGCGGGTCGAAGGTGAGGACCACGCTCGGCAGCCCTCGTTGCCGAGCGACCTCCACGGTGCGGGAGATCAGCGCCTGGTGCCCCTTGTGGACACCGTCGAACACTCCGATCGTCACCACGCACCGGCCCCAATCGCCGGGAAGGTCCGTCACACCACGCCATCGCTGCACGTGATGCAGCGTAACCGTGCGGGAGGGGCCACCCTGCCGGTGGGCAGGGCCGCACCGCGCCGCTCACCGCCCGCCGCACATGGGCGAGGGAAACGACTTACGCGGGGTCGAGCACGACCACCGGCCGCGCGGTGTGCCCCGCGTCCTCGGCCAGCGCGAGCACACGGCCGTCCGGCGCGAACACGCCGTAGGTTCCGGAGAGCCCGGTCGCGGGGACCCGCTGCCCGTGCCGGATCGCGGCGGCCGACGACGCGTCCACGTCCGCGCGGGGAAAGGCCGCCGCCACCGCCTCGGCAAGAGTCAGCGACAGGCCGGGTTCGCGCTCGACGTCGTCGAGGGTGCGAGCCTTCGCCAGCGTGAACGGGCCCGCGGACGTACGCCGCAACGCGGCGAGGTGACCACCGACACCCAGCGCGGCACCGAGGTCACGGGCCAGCGCGCGCACGTAGGTACCCGACGAGCAGTCCACCATCACGTCGAGTTCGAGGCTTCCGGCGTCCCTGCGGGTGGCCCGCAGATCGAAGCGGTACACGCTGACGGGCCTCGCGGGAAGGTCCACGTCCTCGCCCGCGCGCACCATGGCGTACGCCCGCTTCCCTCCGACCTTGATCGCGCTCACCGCGCTGGGTTTCTGGAGGATGTCACCGGTGAGCGCGGCGATCCCGGCCTCGATCTCGGCGTCGGAGACAGCGGCGACGGCCTGGCCGTCCGCGCGGGAGATGACCTCTCCTTCGGCGTCGTCGGTCGTGGTCGCCGCGCCGAGCGCGATCGTGGCGAGGTAGGTCTTGCGGTCGAGCGCGAGGTGGCCGAGCAGCTTGGTGGCACGCTCGATGCCGAGCACGAGCACTCCGGTGGCCATGGGATCGAGCGTTCCCGCGTGACCGACCTTGCGGGTGCGCAGGAACCGGCGAACCTTGGCGACGACGTCGTGGGACGTCATCCCCCCGGGTTTGTCGATGATCAGCAGTCCGGGAGAGGGAGCGAGGGCAGACACGCCCGCAGGGTAGCCGCCGCCCTGCCAGGAGCAGAGCGGCGGTCGCCGGTGCGGACGGCGGTCAGGCCGCCGACGGCGTGCGTTCGAGAGAGACGCCGGCCGCGTCCCAGCGGTGCCTGCGCAACCGCACGGGAACCGGCTCGCCCCGCTCCTCCGCCGCGAACACGGCCGCCCGAGCCCGCAGCCACCACACACTCATCCGCCACGCACCGACGGCGAGCACGACCGGCATCGTCAGCAGCGCGATCCGGTAGTCGCCACCCGTGACCTCCAGCAGCACGCCGACGGCCAGCGCCACCACGGTGGTGGCGACGAACCCTCCCACGTTGACGATCCCGGTGGCCGTGCCGACCCGGGAGATCGGGTTGTAGTCGCGGGCGAGCGCGAACCCGATCGTGGAGAACGGCCCGCCGAATGAGAGGACCGTGAACGCGGGCACCAGCACGGCGACCGGCACCTGACCGGGCCAGCCGAGCAGCACCGCCCACGTCACCCCGACCGTCGCGAGGTAGGTGACCGCGAGTGGCATCCGTAGCTCCGGCCTTCGCCCGACGAACCCGCCGAGCACGGGACCACCGACCATCGCGCCCACGACGAACACCGCCAGCAGCGAACTCGCCGTCGTGGCCGGATAGCCCTGCCCGTCAACGAGGAACGGCAGTCCCCACAGCAGCACCATGACGTTCTGGGAGAACGGCGCCGAGAAGTGCGTCCAGAACCCGAGCCTGGTGCCGGGAACCCGCACCGCCTCCCGCAGCTGTGCCACGACTTCCGACATCGACACCGACGGCGAGGCCGCCGTGCGGTGGGACGGTGTGTCCCGCACGCGCAGGGTGACCGCCGCGGTGAACGCCAGCGTCACCAACCCTGCCGCGAGGAAGGTGGGTGTCCAGCCTGGCCCCGCGAGCAGCAGCGTCAGTGGCAGAGTGGCGGCGAGGTTACCGAGGAAACCGAGGGTGCCCGTCAACGCGGTGACGAGCATGTACTGCCTGCCGGGGAAGTGGTTGGCGGCAAGGCGCAACACCGAGACGAACGTCAGGGCGTCACCGAGCCCGAGCACACCGCGCGCGACGAGCGCGACGGCGTAGGTCTGGGCGAGCGCGAGCAGCACCTGCCCGAGCCCCAGGAAAAGCAGAGCGCCGGTGAGGACCCTGCGGGGCCCGAACCGGTCAACCAGCACTCCGGTGGGGACCTGCATGGCCGCGTACACACCGATCTGCAAGACGGTGAACGTGGCCAGAGCGGCGGAGCCGACGCCGAATCGTTCGGCGGCGTCGAGACCCGCGACCCCGAGCGAGGTGCGGTGGAAAACGGCGAGCAGGTAGACGACGGCGGCTGTCAACCAGATCAACCACGACGTCAGCGGCGAGGCGGGCGCGGTCGTGGCAGGTCGGGACGGCAAGAAGACTCCTCACAGTGCGGGCCGGGCGGCCGTTCGGATAAGGACCGTTCGGGGCGGCGCGACAGTGGGTCCCGACAGTTGTATCGCCTCAACAACCACGATACTTACCCGTGATCTCGGTGTGATTGGCCACAGTGACCGTGCTCGCACGAGGGGCAGCCCGGCTGCGCTTCACGCCTTCACGAGCCCTTTCGGCTTCTACACCCCTTCCGTGGCCCAGCGGCCCGAACGCCACCGCACCACCACGAACACCAGGCGCAGCAGCATGAACACCGTCAGTCCCGTCCAGATCCCGAGGAGTCCCCAGCCGAGGGCCAGTGACACCCAGATCAGCGGCAGGTACCCGAGCATGGCGCTGCCCAGCGTCGCCGTGCGCAGGAACGCGGCGTCACCCGCGCCGAGGAGAACACCGTCCAGCGCGAACACCACCCCAGCCACGGGTTGCAGCGCCACGAAGAACCACCAGGCCTGCGGGATGGTGGCGAGCACCCCGGCGTCGGTGGTGAACACGTGCGGCAGCACCGGGTACGCCGCCGCGAACACCACCCCCAGCACGCAGCCGAATACCAGCCCGTAGGTGACGATCTGCGCGGCGATCCCCCGCGCCCGCCGCGCATCGCGCGCACCGAGCGCCGCACCCACGAGCGACTGCGCCGCGATGGCGACGGAGTCGAGCACAAGCGACAGGAACGTCCAGAGCTGCCACACCACCTGGTGCGCGCCGACGGCCTCGGTGGACGTGCGCGCGGCCACCGCCGTGGCGGACACGAAACACGCCTGGAACGCCAGGCTCCGCAGCACGAGGTCGCGGCCCAGCCGCAGCTGGCCGCGCATCACCACGAGGTCGGGCCTGGCGAGGCTGCCCTCCCGCGCCAGCGCCAGCAGGAACAGGGTCGCCGACACGGTCTGCGCGACGACGTTGGCGACGGCGGAGCCCTCAAGACCCCAGCCGACGGGGTACACGAGCACCGGACACAAAACGGCCGACAGCGCGTTGCCCGCCAGGACGTAGCGCAGCGGGCGCATCGTGTCCTGCACGCCGCGCATCCAGCCGTTGCCCGCCATCGTGACGAGGATCAGCGGAGCGCCGAACAGGGCGATGCGCAGCCACGACACCGTCCGCTCGGCGACGGCGGTGTCCCCCGACATCGCCATCGCGACGGGTTCGGCCAGCACCTGCCCCACGACGAGCACCACGACGCCGACCGCGAGCGCGAGCCACGTCGCCTGCACACCCTCGCCGACGGCCTCGGCGCGCCGTCCCGCGCCGTACAGCCGGGCGGTGCGCGACGTCGTGCCGTAGGACAGGAAGGTCAGCTGCGTGGACAGCAGTGACAGCAGGGTTCCGCCGAGCGCGAGACCGGCGAGTGGCAGCGCGCCGAGATGACCGACCACGGCGGTGTCCACGAGCACGTAGAGCGGTTCCGCCGCCAGCACCCCGAGCGCGGGCACGGCGAGCCGCCACACCTGCCTGGCGGGAACGCGGTGCCGGATCGTGTCAGTCATCGAGGGCAGCGTAATCGGCCTCCGGCAGGTCTCGGCTAGGCTCTCTGGCCGATGCCCGAGCACGCGATCCTCATCCTTCCCTCAGCCAACCGCGTCTACACCGACACCGCGCCCGCCCTGGTCCAGGCCGAACTGTCCGCGTTCGCCCCGGTTCTGTCCACCCCGGTGACCGCCACCGGCATTCGCGCGATGGGCGGTGTCGATTACGTCACGATGGACACGTCGGCGCCGCTGTCCGGCACCGATCTGGCGCTGCTGTCCAACATCTCGTCCGCGTACGCGCTCTTCGAGGTCACGGGCGAGCTGCTGCGGCCACTGCCGATGACCCCGGCCGCACGCTTCGACTCCGACCTGCTGACCATCCAGAAATACCCGGGCAAGACCAACGAGCAGTTCACGCAGTTCGTGCTCAACCTCACCGTGCTGGCATCACGCTGGGCGAAGGAGGCGTTCAGCACGCCGCTGCACGTGCTCGACCCGCTGTGCGGCAGGGGGACAACGCTGAACCAGGCCATGATGTACGGCTACGACGCCACCGGCGTCGAGGTCTCGGCGAAGGACTTCGAGGCGTACGAGCGGTTCATCAAGACGTGGCTGCGCGGCAAGCGGCTCAAGCACACCGCGCAGTCGGGTGTGCTGCGGCGCCATCGGACGCGGCTCGGTCAGCGGCTGGAGATCGAGTACGCGGCGACCAAGGAGGAGTACCGGGCGGGCGAGGTGCGCGACCTCGTCTACTACAACACCGACACGTTGCGCACCGACGAGCTGGTGCGACCCGAGTCGGCGCACCTGATCGTCACCGACGCGCCGTACGGTGTCCAGCACGGCAGCCGGGGTGAGGACGAGTCACTGGCCCGCAGCCCGCGCGACCTGCTCGCGGCGGCGATCCCCGGTTGGACGAGGGTGCTGCGTCCCGGCGGGGCGATGGGGATCTCCTACAACACCCACGTGCTGCGCCGCTCCGATCTCGTGGACGTGGTCGAACGCGCGGGGCTCACCGTCGTCACCGGACCCGGCTACGACGATCTCGCACACCGCGTCGATCAGGCGATCGTGCGGGACGTGCTCGTCGCGAGGAAGTAGCCTGGGCCGCCCGCGCGGCACGGGTTCGACGTCACCGGCCCGGCATGGCAGTACGGCGTGGCCAGCATCGGTCTGGTGCCGCGGGGCTCGCCCTGGCGTTCCTCTACCGCGGGAACACGCTTCGAGGCTGTTGACCCGTGCGTTGCGCGATCGGTGCGAGCCCGGCCGAGGACCGTGGCGGGGCCGGGTGCGCCGGAGTCCGCGCCGCCCTCGGCGGGCTCCCGTTCGAGGGCGGCGCGGACGTGCCTGTCGCACACGAGGCGTGCCCGCTGCTGTCGAGCACCAAGTGCGCGGGCCGCCGGACAACACGCCCTAGTCCTCGTTGTCGTCCTTCGCCCGGTACGGGTCGGCCTCACCCGCGGGCTTGGCACCCGTGGCCAGACGAGCCACCTCCGCGTCGGCCTCCCTCGCCTTCGCCAGCAGCTCGTCGATGGTGCGAGCGTCCTGTGGCAAGCGATCCGGCACGAACGTCAGCGTCGGCGTGTACCGCACGCCGGTGCCCTGCCCGACCTTCGTCCGCAGCACACCGCGTGCCGACTCCAGCGCGGCAGCGGCACCGGGGAAGTCGGGTTCCGAATCGAGGCTGTCGCCGAGCACCGTGTAGTACACCGTCGCGTCTCGGAGGTCTCCCGTGACCCTGGCGTCGGTGATGGTCACGTTACCCAGCCGAGGGTCCTTGATCTCGTGTTCCAGTGCGGACGCCACGATCTGCGCGATCCGCTTCGCCAATCGTCGTGCGCGAGCCTGGTCAGCCATGGCGCACCCCCTTCTTGTCCGCTCCCACGGTGTCAGTCGTCGGGACCGAGCAGCCGCCGGTGTGCCGACAGCAACTCGATCTCCGGGCGTGCCGCCACGAACCGTTCGCACTCGTCAAGCACGTCCCGCACGTGAGAGGCGTCGGCGGCCACGACGGCCACCCCCAACAACGAGCGCCGGTGCAGGTCGAGATGGCCTGCCTCGGCCACCGCGACCTCGTACCGGCGCCGCAGCTCGGCCACGATCGGCCGCACGGCGGAGCGCTTCTGCTTCAGCGACCGGACGTCGCCGAGCAGCACGTCCAGTTCCAGTGTGCCGACGAACAACGACGTCGCTCCCTGTTCATGATCGTGGCAGGGCGGGCGGATGGATCGCCGCCCGCCCTGCCACGGTTCGTGTCATTCGCGAGGCTTCTCGCGCAGCTCGTACGTCTCGACGACGTCGCCGAGCTTGATGTCACCGAACTTGCCGAGCGTGAGACCGCACTCGAACCCCTCACGGACCTCCACCACGTCGTCCTTGAACCGGCGCAGCGAGTTGATCGGAAGGTTCTCAGCGACCACCACGTTGTCCCGCAGCAAGCGCGCCTTCGCGTTGCGGCGAATCTCGCCCGAGGTGACGAGGCAACCGGCGATCGTGCCGAACTTCGAGGACTTGAACACGTCGCGGACCTCGGCCTTGCCGAGCTCCACCTCCTCGTAGATCGGCTTGAGCATGCCCTTCAGAGCCTGCTCGATCTCCTCGATCGCCTGGTAGATCACCGTGTAGTACCGGACATCGACGCCCTCGCGGGTGGCCCGCTCGGTCGCCTTGCCCTGTGCCCGCACGTTGTACCCGATCACGATCGCGTCCGACGCCGTAGCGAGGTCGATGTCGCTCTCGGTGACACCACCCACGCCGCGGTGGACGACGTTCAGCTCCACCTCGTCACCGACGTCGATCTGGAGCAGCGACGCCTCCAGCGCTTCGACGGTACCCGAGTTGTCGCCCTTGATGATCAGGTTGAGGGTGTTGGTCTCCTTCAACGCGGAGTCCAGGTCCTCCAGGCTGACGCGCTTGCGCCGGGCCGCGTTCTCCGCGTTGCGGATGCGTGCCTGCCTGCGCTCGGCGATCTGCCGGGCCACCCTGTCCTCCTCGACGACGAGGAAGGTGTCACCGGCGCGGGGAACCGACGTGAAACCGATGACCTGCACCGGCCTCGACGGCGTCGCCTCGTTGACGTCGCGGTTGTGCTCATCGACCATGCGCCGCACCCGCCCGTAGGCGTCGCCTGCCACGACCGAGTCACCCACCCGCAACGTTCCGCGCTGCACCAGCACCGTCGCCACGGGACCCCGGCCACGGTCGAGGTGTGCCTCGATGGCCACACCCTGGGCCTCCATCTCCGGGTTGGCCCGGAGGTCCAGCGCCGCGTCGGCGGTCAGCACGATCGCTTCGAGCAGGCCGTCGATGTTGGTGCCCTGCTTCGCCGAGATATCGACGAACATCGTGTCGCCGCCGTACTCCTCGGCGACGAGGTTGTACTCGGTGAGCTGCTGACGCACCTTCGCCGGGTTGGCACCCTCGACGTCGATCTTGTTGACGGCGACCACGATCGGAGCCTTCGCGGCCTGCGCGTGGTTGATGGCCTCCACCGTCTGCGGCATGACACCGTCGTCGGCCGCGACCACGATCACGGCGATGTCGGTGGCCTGCGCACCACGGGCACGCATGGCGGTGAACGCCTCGTGACCCGGGGTGTCGATGAAGGTGATCACGCGCCGGTCGCCGTCCACGTCGGTCTCGACCTGGTAGGCGCCGATGTGCTGGGTGATGCCACCCGCCTCGCCCTCGGCGACCTTCGCCTGCCGGATCGTGTCCAGCAGCCGGGTCTTACCGTGGTCAACGTGACCCATGACGGTCACCACAGGCGGCCTCGCCTGGAGTTCCTCCTCACCACCGGCGTCCTCGCCGTAGGTGATGTCGAAGGTCTCCAGCAGCTCGCGGTCCTCCTCCTCGGGGCTGACCACCTGGACGTTGTAGTTCATCTCCGAGCCGAGCAGTTCCAGCACGTCCTCGGAGACGGACTGCGTGGCGGTGACCATCTCACCGAGATGGAACAGCACCTGCACCAGCGAGGCCGGGTTCGCGTCGATCTTCTCCGCGAAGTCGGTCAGCGAGGCGCCCCTCGGTAGCCGGATGGTCTCGCCGTTGCCCTTCGGCAGACGCACGCCGCCGACCGACGGCGCCTGCATGTTCTCCATGTACTCCTGGCGCTTCTGCCGCTTCGACTTGCGGCCCTTGCGCGAGGGACCACCGGGGCGACCGAAGGCACCGGCCGTGCCGCCACGGCCGCCGGGGCCGCCACGACCGCCACGGAAACCGCCACCGCCACCGGCACCGGCACCACCGGGAGCCGGGCGGAAACCGCCACCGGCACCGCCGCCGCCGCCACCGCCACCGGGCCGGAAACCGCCACCGCCGCCGCCACGCGGGCCGCCGCCACCACGGCCACCACCGGGACCGCCACGACCGCCGGGGCCGCCGCTACGACCACCGGGACCACCGGCGGGCCGCGCGGGACGCGACGGCATCATGCCGGGGTTCGGACGCGGCGGCATGTTGCCGGGGCTCGGACGGTTGCCGCCGGGGGCACCACCGCGGGGACCGGGCCGCTCGCCACCGGGGCGCGGACCGCGATCTGATTGCTGGCCGCCACCGGGGCGGGGCGGCGCGGGACGCGGCGCGGGCGCGCCCGAGCCGACGCCGAACGGGTTGTTGCCGACCCGAGGGGGCCGGGGACCCGGCTTCGGGCCCGGCTTGGGCCCCTGCGGCTTCGGCGGGACGACCGAACTCTGCTGTTCCTTGGGCTTCGCGGCCGGAGCAGCCTTCGCGGCCGGAGCCTGCTCACTCGGCTTGGGCCCCGGCTTCGGAGCCGGTCGCGGCCCTGGCTTGGGCCCGGGGCCCTGCTGCGGCACCGGCCTGGCCTGGCCAGGCTGCTGCTGCCGCTGCGGCGGCGCGGGCTTGGGCGCGGGAACACCGCGCCCTGACGGCGCCGGCTTCGGGCCGGAGGCCCTGTCCCTTCCGGACGACTTCTCGGGCTTGCCGCTCGAGAAAGCGTCACGCAACCGGCGGGCGACGGGCGCCTCGACCGTGGATGACGCTGACTTGACGAACTCGCCCTGCTCCTTCAGCTTGGCGAGTACTTCCTTGCTCGTGACACCGAGCTCTTTCGCGAGCTCATGTACGCGGGCTTTGCCTGCCACTGCTCTCCTCAACTGGTGAGGTCTGGCGGCTCAACCCGCAGACCTCGTCCTATCGTCGCGCGTTCATGGCTTCAGCTTCACGGCTGACTCATGACGGGTCGACCTGCTTCCTTGTCCGTTCCGGGCGTGGCAACTCCACGCCCGCCTTGCTCTCGGCGAGCCGCTCCACATAATGCCGCACGCCTGCCGTGTCGAGCATCCCCCTTACCCGAAGGGCCCTGGGGAACGCCCGGCGCCGCTCGGCCTTGGCCAGGCAGTCCGGGTGCGGGTGCAACCAGGCCCCTCGGCCCGGCAGGCGCCGACGCTCATCGACGACCAACCGGCCGTCCGATGCGACAACGCGGGACAACTCGCCGGCCGACGCCCTTTGCCGACACCCGACGCACAGACGGACCGGGGAGGTTCCGTCCGCACGTCGCGTCGAATTCGGCTGTGGGTATCGCACCACAACCCAGTTTAGACCTTGGTCGATCAGTCGGCGGAACCGGTCGCCGCGGGGTGCCGCTTCTCGGTTTGTTCGGCATCGGGCGCCGCATCGCTGCGGATGTCGATTCGCCATCCGGTGAGCCGGGCGGCGAGCCGGGCGTTCTGCCCTTCCTTGCCGATCGCCAGTGACAACTGGAAATCGGGCACGACCACCCTGGCGGTCCTGGCTCGCTCATCGACCACACTGACGGATACAACCTTCGCGGGCGACAGCGCATTCCCGACGAACCGCGCCGGGTCGTCGGAGTAGTCGATGATGTCGATCTTCTCGCCGCCGAGTTCGCTCATCACGTTGCGCACCCTGGCGCCCACGTGGCCGATGCACGCACCCTTGGCGTTCACGCCGGGCACCGTGGAGCGGACCGCGATCTTGGACCGGTGTCCTGCCTCCCTGGCCACCGCCGTGATCTCGACAGTTCCGTCGGCGATCTCCGGCACCTCCAGCGCGAACAGTTTCCGCACGAGATTCGGGTGGGTCCGCGACAGCGTGATCTGCGGGCCACGCGCCGAGCGCGCGACCCCGACGACGTACGCCTTGAGCCGCGATCCGTGCTCGTAGCGTTCGCCGGGCACCTGCTCCGCCGCCGGCAGCACACCCTCGGTGTCACCGACCTGCACGATCACCATGCCCCTGGCATTGGCCCTGGCGTCCCGCTGCACGATCCCCGCCACGATCTCGCCCTCCTGGGCCGAGAACTCGCCGTAGGTCTTCTCGTGCTCCGCGTCGCGCAACCGCTGAAGGATGACCTGGCGCGCGGTGGCCGCCGCGATCCGGCCGAAGCCCTCGGGAGTGTCGTCCCACTCCTCCTCGACCTCGCCGTTCGCGTCCAGCGTGTACGCGAGCACCCGCACGTAGCCGGTTTTGCGGTCGATATCGACCTTCGCGTGCGGCTGGTGACCCTCGGTGTGCTTGTACGCCGTCAGCAGCGCACTCTCGATGGCTTCCAGTACCGTCTCGAAGGGGATGTCCTTGTCCCGTTCGATCGCGCGCAACGCCGCGATATCGACGTTCACCTCGACTCCTCCTTCGCTCCGGTGCCTTCCTCGATCTTGCCGCAACCGTCGTCTTCCAGCAGCTTGAGCTCCTCGGAAGGTGGCTGCTTGAACTCGACCTCGACCACGGCCTTGCTCACGTCCGCGTAGCGCACGTCGCGGATCTCACCGCCAACGAGCACCCGCACGGACTCCTCCCCTTCGGCGCCGACGCGGCCGACGAAATCGGGGCCCTCGTGCGGGGTGATCTTGACCAGCCGGAACCGCGCTCTGCGCCAGTGCCTCGGTTTCGTGAGCGGTCTGTCGAGTCCCGGCGATGTCACCTCGAGCGTGTACGCGCCCTCGATCACATGCTCGTGCCGGTCGAGCACCGCCGACACCGCCCTGCTGATCTCCGCGACCTGGTCGAGTTCGACACCGTCGTCGCTGTCGATCACAACCTTCACCAGCTTGCGCCTGCCCGCCTTGTTCACGTCCAGCGCGTCGAGATCGAAACCCGCGGCCGCGACGGCCTCGGCCACGAGTGGCTCCAGCCTGCTGGCGAGTTCGTTGGGCACCGTGATGCTCCCTGTTGTCATTGTTCTGGAATGGTGGTCCAGCTTATCGCGCCCCGACCACCTCCCGCCGGGCGTCGCCCGCTGCTGGCAGGATGCAGGGCGTGACATCCCGATCTGGCAGAGCCGCTCTGACGAGGCGGGCGTTCCTGCGGTCCGCCGCGTTCACCGCGCTCGCGGTACCGGCGGCATCCGGGCTCGCCGCATGCACGTCCGGCTACGACGACGCGCCCGACCCGCTGCGCCCGCTGTGGTTGCAGGCAGAGGGCCACGCCAAGGCCGCGAAAGCCCTGGCTGCGGGCTCCCCCGAGCTCGGTGACGTGGCGGAGCGGGTGGCTGCCATCCGCACCGCGCACGCCGAGGCGCTGCGTGCCGAGGTACGCCGGCTCAACCGGCCGGTTCCCGAAGGAGAGAAGGCGCCCGCGTTCGGCACGGACGGCGGGCAGTTCTGGCAGTGGCTCGCCGAGAGCAGGGACGCCGCGCTGGCGCTGGTCGGTGATCTGCCCCGCTACCGCGCGGGTCTCGTCGGCGCGGTGGCAGCGGGGTGCGCGGCGGCCATGGAGCTGAACCCGGCGGGCGGCGCGGAGGAGCAGGCACCCGGCACGGCGACGGTGAAGCAACTGGAGGACGACACCGTGCCCGCGTTGCAGACGGCACTGCGGGCCGAACACGCCGCCGTCTGGGTGTACAGCCTGGTGCGGGCGTTCCTCGACGAGGACTACGAGTCCGCGATCACTCGCGGCGAGCGAGCCCATCTCGACCGCAGGGACCGCTGCGAACGTGTGCTATCGGCCGCGGGCCGGACCCCCCAGCCCTCGGAGCCTGCCTACGTCCTCGACGAGCAGGTGACCGACCCGGCCTCGGCGGTTCGCGCGGTCGCCACAGCCGAGTCCGACGCGGCATCCGCCTGGCACGGTGTGCTCGAACGCACCGACGACGAAGTCGTTCGCGCCCTCGCGGTCCACTGCCTGATCGGCGCTGCGACCCGCGGGGTGCACTGGCGGGCGGACGCGGGGATCGACCCCGTCGTCCCGCCACTGCCGGGCAGGCAGACCACAGCGGACTGAGCGCCCCAGCGGTTCCGGCGATCCCGGAAGTCTCGACGGGTCCTTCGGCAGGCTCGGCCGTTTCCGTGCCCCGAGACGGTTCGGGGCACGGAAAGCTCACCCCTCGCTCAGGTGCTCGGAGAGCCGGGCGGCGTCCTCGCCGATCTCGGCGAGCAACTGCGCGTCGGAGTGCCCTTCGAAGAAGTTCGCCTCCACGATCGTCACCTCGCGCCCGTTGACCTCGGAGTGGTACTCGCCCTGCGCGACCACGGGAGCCTTGGGCAGGGTGGCCGTGCCGTCGCGGACGAGGTCGTTGACGTTGCCGGTGCCGTCGGTGTCGGTGACCGCCTTGAGCTGCTGGGCCTGCGCGTTTTCCGGCATCACCACCAGGACCACGGAGACGAGCGCCCGCGCCTCGCCCTCCTGCACCGTGTAGAGGCCGCGCAGAACCTTCTCACACGGATGGTCGGCGAACCACTGGATCATGTCGCCGTAGGCGTTGGCCGAGCAGTCAGTGGCCTCGACGGGCCCTGTGACCACCTCGTAGTCGAACCGGCCGTCCTTCAGCGGGTCGGAGGACGGCGCCCCTGCCTGCGGTGTGCCGACCACACCGCCGTCGCCGGAGCGGATCAGTCCCCAGAACAGCCCGGCCACCACGGCGACGCCCACGAGGACGGCACCGAGGACGAATGGTGACGGACCGCCCCTCCCGCCCTGGGGCTCGAACGATCCGCCCTGGGGCTCCTGCGCGACCGGCCCCGGTACGGGACCGATCGCCTGCGCGGGTCCATTTCCGACAGCCGGGAGCGGCGCCGTGTTGGTCACTCCATGTCTGTGCTCCTGTGCAGCCACGAACCGTGACCGTAGTCGGGACTCACCCGAGGGCGCGCACCACCCGGTCAACATCCTCGGCCGTGTTGTAGATATGGAAGCCCACGCGCGCGCGTCCCGCTCGTGCGCTGGCGACCACGCCCGCACCGGCCAGCCGCTCCGTCGCGCCATCGGCAGGCAGCGCCACGATGGGGCTGTCCTGCGCGGGAAGGTCGAAGGCCGCCCTCACGCGGTCGGCGAGCCCGACGCCGTGTGCGCGGACGGCGTCGAGGTCGAGTGAGGCGAGGTAGGACAGCGCGGGCGCCGCGCCAGCGAACGCCGACCACACCGGGGAGCTGTCGAACCGGCGCGCACCCTCGGCCAGTCGCAGCGGCAGGCCGTAGATGCTGCTCCACCGGTCCTCACCCGCGTACCAGGACGCGGCGACGGGGCGGGTTCGCTCGATCGCCCTCGGGTGGACGGCCAGCCACGCGGCACCTCGGGGAGCCAGCAGCCACTTGTACCCGGCGCCCACCACCCAGTCCGCCCAGTCGAGCCGCAGCGGCATCCATCCCGCCGCCTGGGTGACGTCGAGCAGGACGGGCACGCCCCCGGCCTCGGCCGCGGTGCGCAGTGCGTCGAGATCCACGACGGCCCCGTCGGCCGACTGCACCACGCTCACCGCCACGAGGTCGTGCTCCGCCACGGCGCCCGGCAGTTCGGCAAGGGGCACCTCGGTGACCGTCACACCCCGGTCGGCCTGCGCGGCGAACGGGAAGGTGGCACTCGTGAACTCGCCCTCGGCGACGAGGACGCGGCAGCCGTCGGGTACCGCCTGCGCCACCATGCCGACCAGCGAGGAGACGGCGGCGCCCACGGCCACGCGCTCGCCGGGAACGCCGATGAGCCTGCCGAACAGCTCGCGCGTGTCGTCCACGACCGCGTCGAACTCGGCCGGACGCTGCGCGCCGGTGCGCCAGCGCCGCACGAATTCCTCGGCCGCCTCCGCGACGTGCACCGGTGGTACCCCCACCGCGGGTGTGTTGAGGTACCCGCCGGTGATGTCGAACTCCGCTCCGAACGCTGCTCTCATGCGGCGACCCTAACCAGGGCGTCCGACACGGCCGGGTGTGCTCGGCCTACTGGGTCCGGCCTGTCCACCGCGCGGAGGGCACCCCGCTCAGCGGTCGTCGCGCTCCAAAAACGGTGTCAGCAGCCCCGGCACGGCGTGCTCGGCGAAGGCGAGCCCTTCCGCCTCCGCCACGTCGTACACCGCGTACGCCTGCGAACCCGCTGCCGTGGTGGCGGTGACGGTCAGCAGTCCTCGCCTGCGCTGGAACACCGACTGGCGGATGGTCCATCCGATGACGCCGCTGCGTTGCAGCGCCACGGTTGCGCGCCGCACGGCACCGTGTCGGGCGAGAAGGTATCCGCCCGTGATGCCGTGGCCGAGGCTGCGGTAGGCCGCGAACGCCAGCCCCACGGCCACCGGCAGCAGGACGATCGCACTGATCCACGCGATGTGCAGCAGCACCGGGGTCACGGCGAGCCCGAGCACGACGAGGGGGAGTTCCACGGCGACGGCGGCGGCCAATGCCCACCGGACGCGGCGGCCGAGGGCCGCCGTCGGATGCGCCCGCAGCCGCACGGCCTCGGCGGGGGAGACCGGCTCGCGCAGAACCACCGCGACGATCCGGTGGATCTGATCGAGGGGAGCGGCAGGGTGAAGAGTGTTGTGGCTTGCGCTCTTGTCGTCCTGTCCCCGCGCCAGTCCGGTCGCCACAGCGTCGATCCTCGCCGCGCCGAGGAACCGGTTGCCGAGAGGTTCCACTAGTTCGACGCCGCGCAGCCGCCGCTCCTCCACCGAGATCGAGCGCGTCGTGAGCAGCCCGCGCCGGACGCGGAGTGTGCCGCCGGGCTCGCGTTCCAGCCGGTACTGCCACCACATCTCGACGAACAGAGCCGTCGCCGCGACGACGCCGACGGCGAGACCGGCCGCGACCAGCAGCACGATGGCCCCGGCGAGCGGCAACCCGTCGAGCACGTCGAGTGCCCAGTTCACGACGTCGGACTGCAAACCGAACCACTCGGCGACCTGGAGCGCACCACCGAACGCCGCGGCGCCGAGTGTGGGTGTCAGGAACGACATCGGCGCGTACCGCATCCACGAGGCGTCCAGAGTGGACAGTACGCCGTCGCGTCCGGTGGTGTCCTCCCTCGCTCCCGCTCGGTCGAGCAACGTGGTACGGAGCCATTCAGCGTCACTCCTGCCGATCGGGTTCAGCGACAGTGCACCGGCCTCGCCGCTCGCCTGCTCCCCCGTGCCGATCTTCACGTGAGCCAGCCGGAACAGCCGCAGCAGCGGCGATGCGGTGATGTCCACCGTGCGGATGCGGTCACGTTCCAGCGATCGGCGTGACCGCACGACGATGCCCTGACGCAGCTCGAACCGGTCGGGCAGCACCCGGTAGCCGGTCCGGCTCCAGCGAAGGCCGTCCACGGCGGCGCCCACACAGGCGGCGAGGATCGGGGCAGTCATCACGAGGGCGAGGACGGCCCACACGGGGAGCACCTCGCGCAGCGAGAATGAGGCAGGCACCACCACGACCACGGCGACTCCCGTGACCCGCAGCGCGGTGACGGCGATCGTGCGCCGGTCCAGTCGCTTCCACTCCGGCTCCTCCGCGCTCATGTGGCGTCCCCCGGAGTGGCCTGCGTGGTGCGGGTCAGCTGCTCGACGAGGTCGGCGGCCAGAGCGTGGTCCAGCCCGGGTATTTCGACGGCTCCCTTGGCCGACGCCGTGGTGACCGTGACCGTGGCGAGCCCGAACAGCCGCTCCAGCGGACCGCGCCGCGTATCGACCGTCTGGATACGCGACATGGGCGCCACACGCCATTCCTGCCAGAAATGCCCTGTGCGTGTGTAGACGGCGTCGGCGGTGACTTCCCAGCGATGGACGTGATACCACCAGATCGGCAGCAGCACGGCCGCGGGAACGCCTGCGATCGCCACGACCGCGAGCGACAGCAGCAACCAGGGTCGGGCAGGCGCGATCAGCCACGCGAGCACGCCGAGCGCGAGTAAGACCGGCGTCAGCGTCAGCGCCCACTGGGTCCACCACCACGCCCTGGCCCGCCGGTCGATGCTTCGCTTCGGCGGCCGCAGCCGCAGCGCTCCGGAATCCCCTGCCGTCATCGGTCCTCCAGCCCCGGGGGACGCCCGATCGGCCCGCGCGATCGCTCTCCCCCTGTGAAGCGATCGGACCGGCTCGCGCCCGCTTCACACCTCCCGCGTGTCTGCTCGCACGGAGAGGACCTAGGAAACAGGGCCAAGCAGCCGGGCCAGTGTAGAAAGGGCGATGTTGCGCCCGGACACCACGGCGACCACTCTGCCCTCGCCCGCGTCGATCCGGCCGGCGAGCACGGCCGCGAACGCGGCGGCTCCCGCGCCTTCGGCCACGATGCCGTGTTCACGCACCAGGTGCCGCACGGCCTGGGCGATCTCATCCTCGCTCACCGTGACGAGGCGATCGACGTACTTGGCGACGAGGCCGATCGTCACGGCACCATCCTCCAGGTTGGCCGCGATGCCGTCGGCCACGGTGGTCCGCACCTCGACGGGCATCCTGCGTCCCGCCCGAACGGACGCCGCCATGGCCGGAGCCGCTTCGGCCTCCACACCGATCACGCGCACGTCGCCGCGGGTCGCCGCCCACAGGCCCAGCCCCGACGCGAGCCCTCCCCCTCCGACCGCGCACACGACGGTCAGCGGACCGGGGCACTGCTCATCGAGTTCCCTCCCGAGCGTGCCCTGCCCCGCGATGACGTCGGGGTCGTTGTACGGGGAGACGAACCGGGCTCCGCGCTCGGCGAGGGACAGCGCGTGTGCCTCGGCCTCGGCGTAGGTCTCGCCGTGCTGGAGCAGGGTGATGTCGTACTGACGCAGGGCGGCGACCTTCGCCTCGGACGCCGTGGCAGGCACCACGACGGTCGCCCTGCGGCCGAGCCGGGTCGCGGCGAAGGCGATGCCGAGCGCGTGGTTACCCGCCGACGCCGCGACCACCTCGTCGCCTTGGCCGATCGAGGCGAGCGCGGCCAGCGCTCCCCTGACCTTGAAGGAACCGGTCGGCTGCCACGTCTCCAGTTTCAGCACACACTCCGCGTCCCTCACCGGCGTCGGCGGCAACACCGGCCGCACGACGTCCACGGCTCGCTCGACGTCCGCTTCGGTCGGAATCCGTACAAGGCGATGAGTCATACCGACAGCCTGGCCCCTCCTCGACAGGGCAGACAAGCGAGTGCTTCTTCGCCTGAGCCTAAGCTTTTCCAGCGCAGCAGCGCGGCGTTCGATCAAGGGAGCGGCGGCCGGGCTGCCTCGCCGCACGGGACAGCGCGGTTCTCCCGCGCGGCGAAGCGCGAAGGCAGTGCGTCTCGAGCCGAACAGATCGGGCCAGGGGTTCTAAGCTCGGGTCGTGCTCGATCTCCGGCGACTCGGGTTCCTGCGGGACGTCGCCCGCACCGGCTCCATCGCAGGAGCCGCGCAGCTGGCCGGCCGTACGGCCGCGGCCGTGTCACAGCAGCTCGCGGCTCTGGAACGTGACCTCGGCGTCGCGCTGCTGGAACGCGGCCCGCGCAGCGTCAGGCTCACGGACGCCGGGAGGGTGCTCGCCGAGCACGCCGATCGCATGCTGACTGAGGCCGACAGCGCCGAGCAGGCCGTGCGGCGGGTGGCTGGCCTGCGTGGCGGGCGGGTCCGGGTGGCCGCGTTCGGCACGGCGGCGAGGTTCACCGTGCCCGCGCTGGCGGCGTTCCGGCGGGCCGCTCCGGGGGTGGAGTTGTCCTTCGTGGAACTGGAACCGGAGGAGTCGGTGCACGCCGTCCGCTCGGGTGAGGTGGACGTCGCGGTCACCCACCAGTACGCCCAGCTACCGCCTCCCGACCTGCGGGGGCTGAGGCAGACCCCGCTGCGGGAGGACCGGCTGCTGCTCGCGCTGCCGCCGAGCCGCTCACCCGCCGACGACGGTCCTGTCGCACTGTCCGACCACGCACGGGCGAGCTGGATCTCACCCCGCCCGAGTGCCGGGTTCCAGGCCGTGGTCGAGCTGGCCTGCAGGGCGGCGGGGTTCGAGCCCGACGTCGGGTTTCGCACCGACAGCTACGAGGTGATGCTCGAACTGGTGGCGGCTGACTTCGGGATCGCGCTCGTGCCGGAGCTGGCCGCCACGCCGCGAGCCGGGGTGACCTACCGCGATATCAGTGCTCCTGAGGGCTTGAGCAGACAGGTGCACGCCACCACGAGGCACGCCGATCCCTCGCCCTCGGTGGCCCGCGTCGTGGAGCTACTCGTGGAGCGGGTCAGTTCCCTGGACGGGTCAGGCCGTCCTCGGCGCCACCCCGGCTGAGCACGATCTCGTCGGTGCGTTCCAGCGCCTGCCGCCTGCGTTCCGTCGGCTCGGCCGTGGTCAGGTCCACGAGCCGGATCGGCGGCCCCAGCTCCACGAGTGTGGGCACGTACTCGGCCTTCCCGACCGACCAGCCGCCGTCCTCGCGGACGAACGTGAAGCGGGCCGCGATACCCTCCTCCGACACGCCCTTGGGCTCGGCGTGCCGGGCTATCGAGTTGCCGAGCCCCCAGGCCACCCACGTGTCGCCCACCTTCTCGATCGGCTGCACGACGTGGGCGTGGTGGCCGATGACGAGGTCGATGGCCTCCTCGGTGGCGAGGCGTTCGGCGAGCGCCTGCTGATCCGCCGTCGGCTCGTGGACGTATTCCTGTCCCCAATGGACACTCACGATGACGACCTCGGCGCCCGCTTCCTTCGCCGCTTCGGCCTCGGCGACGAGCGCGTCCGCGTCCAGCGGGTTCGACAACCACGGCTTGTCCGAGGGGAGTTCGAACCCGTTGAAGCCGAACGTGTAGGAGACGTGGCCGACGGCGACCCCGCCGACGTCGTACACCAGCGGTGTGGCCGCCTCTTCCTGGTCGCGCGCCGACCCGGTGTGCTCGATTCCTGCCTCGTCGAGCGCGTCCAACGTGCTGACCACGCCTTCGGCACCGTGGTCGAGGGTGTGGTTGGAGGCCGTCGAGCAGCCGTCGTAGCCGACCTCCGCGAGGTCGCCCGCGAGTTCGGGCGGCGCGATGAACTGCGGGTAGCCCGCATAGGTCCCGCCGTCCCGCGCCAATGGCACCTCCAGGTGGCACAGCGCGAGGTCGGCCTCCGACACCAGGGGTTTCACCCCCGCGAGCAGCGGGCCGTAGTCGAACTCGTCGGGGCCGCCGTTGCCGGCAGCCTCGGCGTCGGAGGCGGCCTGGTCGGTGAGTTCGGGGTGGATGAGGACGTCACCGGTGGCGACCACGCTGAACGACTGCGGTGCGGCAGGAGTGGCAGCCGTGGGTTCGGCGCTCCCCGTGTGGGCCTGGGCCTCGCCTGACCCAGGTTCGGGCGAGGGGGAACACGCGGCGACGAGTGCGGCGGTACCGAGTACCCCCAGCACCGTGGCCCCGGCGCGACGAGACATGGATGGGCCCTTCGGCGAGACGGCAGGTCGGGCTCATCCTGCCCGCTCACTCAGCGTCACGCCGGACCACCCGGCTGTAGGCGCTCAGCCAGGCGTGCGATCGAGTGGCACCGCCGTGACCGCGATGTTGTCCTCGTAGGAGCCGCTGTCGCGATCGAACACCCCGCCGCAGGTCAGCAGGACGAGCCGAGCGGCGCCGCCGGTGTCGAAGAGCCGGTCGAGCGGCACCTCCGATTTGGCCCACTGTTCCCGCGCGACGACGGTGAAACGAAGGTCCTGCCCGGATTCGGTCCTGAGCCGTACCACGTCACCGAGTTCGACCTCCGCGATGCGAGCGAAGGCTCCCGGCCCTTGCTCGACGTCGTTGACGTGCCCGACAAGCACCGACGACCCGGACGTCTGGCCCGGCACAGGGCCTGCCCGGTACCACCCTGCCGTGGCGACGTCCACGGGTACGTCGAGCTGACCCCCTTCGGCGACGCCGACGCCGACGACCGGGGCTCGCAGGCCGACCGAGGGCACGGACACCTCGGCCGGAGGTGCGGGCGCGGGCTCGGACGCCGCGGGAGCGGGTGCGGCGGCCAGGGCATCAGCGGCGCGACCGCCCGAGCTGCCGACCTCCGGCCCTGCCGCGTCCGGTCGCGCCCACCACCACAGCAGCGGAACCGTCACGAGCGCCACGACCACGAGCGCCCACCGGCGCACGGTGTGCCCGGGGCGGGCCGTTCACCCGCCCCGGCACCGCGCCGCGGCTCACGACCCGGTCACACCCCGGTCCGCCGACCTGCGCCGGAGCACCAGACCGGCGCCGACGAGAACGAAGGTCAACGCCGAACTGCCGACGACCCAGAGCACCGTGGAACCGGGGGGCTCCCCGCTACCCGCGGGCACACCGGACGGCGCCCCGCCGAGTCCGGTGATGGTGAACGGCACCAGGGCCAGCGTGCCGTCCTGCGCGGAACCGACGGCGTGAACGAACGTCGCCGAGCCATCCTCCAGGGTCAACGACGCGGGACCGATCACGACATCACTGGTCCCCGCGAGAACGACATCCGCCTCGACGGTGCCTGCGGCCGTCACCAGCGCCTGCTCGTTCGGGTTGGTCAGCCCGGTGACCACAGGGGTTCCCGCCGCGCGAACGTCAACGGCGGGTGCCGCCGCGTCGTGCCGGACAACGAGCCTGGCCTGCCCAGCCGGAACCTCGCTCACGTCGTTCGCGTACGGCGTGAGGGTGGGGTTGCCTCCTTCGTCGAGATGCGCGACCAGCGAGACGTTGCCGTTCGCGGGGACGTCGGCCGTCGCCTCGATCACCGGCTGCCCGCTGTTGTCGGGGGCGTCCGCCGGGAAGATCGCGACCTCGTGGGGTCCGGCGGGAACGTCCAGCGGGCCCTGCACCGTCAGGGGTTCGAAGTCGTCGAGGGTGCGTTGACCATCGACGTAGACGTCCACCGGGGTGTCGGGTACGCCGTGCACCACGTAGACCATGCCGGTCCCCTGTGCTGCCGCGACGCCGCCGCCCGCCACCGCGGCTGCCAGTGTGGCAGCCGCACCGAGGACACCGAGTACTCGACTGCGCATGACGTTTCTCCCTCTCGCTCGTCAGTCACGGGACGGCGGAACGGCACCACCCGCCCCGATAGGGCCTGCGCGGGTTTCTCCGCCACCGCCGTCTGCATCCCTGTACCGGGGAGACCGGCCGATCGGATGCGCTCTCTCGCCACTCGGCCCTCCTCAGTCAGAACCGGCCAGGCAGGCGCGACGCCCCCGCAGTCTGTGCAGGGCGCGGCGCAGCTGGCTCTTCACCGTGCCGATCGGCAGCCCGGTGTCCTCGGCGATCTCGCTGTGCGTCAGGTTCGCGAAGAACGCCAGTTCCACCACGAGCCGCTGGTGCTCGGCCAGCCGGTCCAGCTCCGAGGTGACCAGCAGCCGGTTGACGACGTCCTCTTCCACTTCCCCGCCGCCCCGGCCCGCCTCGTCGAATCCGGCGACGGAGGCCACGGCTTCCCGTAGCGCTCGCTCCCGTGTCCGCGCCGTCCGGAAATCGGCGATCACGTTCCTGGTGATGGCCAGCAACCAGCTCCGGATCTCTCCCTTGACCGGATCGAACGATTCCCGGCTGCGCCATGCGCGCACGAACACCCGCTGCGCGACGTCCTCGGCGTCGGCCCAGTGGGAGACCTCGGCGAGCGCGACCGCGAACACGAGGCCGTGATACCGCGCGTAGAGGTGGTCCCAGAGAGAATCCTGCGCACTCTCCGGTGCCTCACGGTGTGACAGCGCACTGTCCTCGCCGGACGGAGTACTCACTTCGAGAGCGATACCCCTAGGAGGGCGAGTGAACCGGGCAATCGGGACCGGACGGCTCAGGACTCCATGAGCGAGCGCCACCAGTGTTCCGGCGACCGGGCGGCGGAGCCTGCCTTGACCGCCAGCCGTTCCCCGGGGCGCGGCACCGCGACGCGGACGTCGTGTTCCCCCGCCGCGCTCAGCAACCGCTCCACCGGTTCGGCCCAGGCATGCGGGGCGAGGGTGAAGGTGCCCCAGTGGACGGGCACGAGCAACTCGCCCCTGACGTCACGGTGGGTGGCGACACCCTCCTCCGGCGTCATGTGGATGTCGGGCCAACTCGGCGCGTACGCGCCCACCTGCACAAGTGTCAGATCGAACGGCCCGTGGTCGCGGCCGATATCGGCGAAGGCGTCGCAGTACCCGGTGTCGCCGCTGTAGAACACCCGCCCCTGCGGGGAGGTCAGCACCCACGAGGCCCAGAGCGTGGGATTGCGGGTGAAGCCGCGTCCCGAGAAGTGCTGCGCCGGGGTCGCGGTGATCGTCAGGGCCCCGAAGTTCGCCCGCCGGTGCCAGTCGAGTTCGACGATGCGCTCGTCGGGCACGTCCCACGCCCTCAGATGGGCACCGACGCCGAGCGGGACCACGAACGGCGCCGCTTGCAGGCGGGTCAGCTCCCGGACGGTGTTCAGGTCGAGGTGGTCGTAGTGGTCGTGCGAGATCACGATCGCGTCGAGGCGGGGCAGATCCGCCAGCCGGTGGGGTACGGGGTGCAGGCGCCGGGGCCCCGCGAACCGCGCCGGTGACACGCGGTCGCTCCACACGGGATCGAGCAGCACCCGCGTCTCGCCCAATTCGACGAGCGACGAGGCGTGCCCGTACCACGTGACGTGCAGCTCCTCCTCTCGGTCAGGCGGGCCGGGGGACGGCCCCACGAGCGGCACCGCGCCCGCTGGTCTCCTCGCCTCTGGGGAGAACAGCATCGACCGCACCGCGTCGCCCGTGCTGCCGCGTGGGAGCCATCGCGCGGGACGCGCGTTGTGGAACGTGCCGTCGCGGTACTGCGGGGACGATCGCAGCACCTCAGGGTCGGGACGCCCACCGAGCGCCGTGAGCACTCCCGACGTCGCCACGGCGGCTCCCGCCGTGGCGGCCAGCCCGAGGCTCGCCGCCAGTAATCCTGTGGTCGCGCGCATGTGACCACGCTCCCCACCCCGCTCGACACCCTGCCGCAATCACCCTACTCCGCACCGTGCTGACCGTGCGGTCAGCCATTTGACCGATCGGTTAGTCTCCCGGCATGGAACACACGACGTGCTGTGTCGTCGGCGGCGGCCCTGCCGGTATGACGATCGCGCTGCTGCTGGCCAGAGCCGGAGTCGAGGTCACCGTGCTGGAGAAACACCCCGATTTCCTCCGCGACTTCCGGGGTGACACGGTCCACCCGTCCACGATGCGCCTGCTCGACGAACTCGGCCTCGGCAGCCACTTCGCGGCACTGTCATCGGGACGGCTCGACCGGATGCGGATGCGGATCGGTGAGGCGAGCATCGTGGCCGCCGACTTCAGCAGGCTGCGCGCGCCGTACGACCACATCGCGATGGTTCCGCAGGCAGACTTCCTGGACCTGCTGGCCGACGCCGCAGCGGAGGAACCCACGTTCACCCTGCGGCGACCGGCTCCGGTCACCGGGCTCCTGACGAGTACCGAGGACGGCTCCCCCCGCGTGCACGGTGTGCGCTACCTGCACCAGGACGGCAGCGAGCACGAGCTACGGGCCGGGCTCGTGCTCGCCTGCGACGGGCGAGACTCGCTGGTCCGGCAGGCCGCCCTGCTGCGGCCGCGCGAGTTCGACGTGCCGATGGACGTCTGGCAGGTGCGGCTGCCGGTGCTCTCCGAGAACGCCAGGGGCGCCGTCGTCGCGCATGTCGAGGCAGGTGGCGCCGCTGTCAGCATGGACAGGGGAACCTACGCCCAGGTCGCCTACCTCATCGCGAAGGGAACCGACGCGCGGCGCAGGGCGCAGGGTCTCGATGCCTTCCGCGCGCACCTCGCCGGGTTGCTCGGGGTCGGTGACGACGTCGTCGGCGCGATCACCTCGTGGGACGACGTCCCGCTGCTGCGGGTGCGCATGAACCGGCTGCGGCGATGGCACCGCCCCGGACTGCTGTGCCTCGGCGACGCCGCCCACGCGATGTCGCCCGTCGGCGGTGTCGGCGTCAACCTCGCCATCGCCGACGCCGTGGCCGCCGCGCGGCTGCTGGGCCCCGCCCTCCGCGAACGCGGAACCGTCACCACGGCCGACCTCGCCAGGGTGCAGCGCAGGCGCACGGCGCCCACGATGATCACGCAGCGCATGCAGCACGGTGAGCACGAGACGCTCCTGCGCCCCGCGCTCGACGGCACACTCGCGGGCGTGCCGGTGCCGCTGCGCGTGGTGGGCCGCAGTGGCCTGCTCCAGGCGGCGACGGCGTTCCTCGGCGGCAAGGGCCTGTTCCGCGAACGGCCTCCCACGTTCGCCCGCCGGGTCAGCGCGCGTGAACGGCCGTGAGCACGAAGGTCTCCAACTCGGCCGTCGCGGCGTCCAGATCGAGGCCGGGATCGGCCAGCCAGTGCGACACGATGTTGTCGATGGCCCCGCCCACGGCCAGCGCCACCCAGTCGGCGTCGAAAGGCCGGAACCGCCCCTCCCGCTGCCCCTGCCGCAGTAACTCCGCGAGTGACCGCCATCGGCCGTTCCGGTCGTGCTGGCCGGGCTGCCGGAACCGCGTGCCCTCGCGGTCGTCGAGCAACACCTCGGTGATCAGCCGGACGTGCGTGCGATGCTCACGCTGGTAGCCGATCATCGCCCGCACGTACGCCACGAGCCTGCTCTCCGGGTCGGGCGCGGCGTCCATGCGCTCACGCACGTACGCGCCGAAACGGTCGAACACGTGCGCCAATGTCGCTTCAGCGAGGTCGGCCTTCGACCCGAAGTGGTACAGCACGGCGGCCTTCGAGATGCCGGCGTGCTGGGCGATCGCCGCCAGTGACGTGCCCGCATAGCCGCGCTGGGACACCAGTTCGATCGTGCTGTCGATGATCTGCCGTCGTCGTGCCTGTTCGGTGAAGGTCGGCGAGGACGCGGCTCCGGGCGTGCGTCCCTGCGCCATGACACTCCTCGTCCGAACCCCTCACGGTGCCCTCGCGGCACCCGGTCAGGAGTCTAGCCACGCCGCGCTACGGTTCCGGTGTGGACGCGCTGGGCAGCCTGCTCGACGGGCCGAGAGCACACGGGGCCTTCGTACTCAGGGCGATGCTCGACCCGCCGTGGTCACTGCGGGTGCGCGACGGCGCCGCGCTTACCGTGCTCGCGATCACGCGGGGGCGGGCGTGGCTCGTCCCCGACGACGCCGGCCCGGTCCGCCTCGACGCGGGCGACATCGCCGTGCTGTCCGGCCCCGACCCGTACACCGTGGCGTGCGAACCCGGACTCGAACCGACCGTGGTGATCGAACCCGGCGGGCACAGCACCACCACGACCGGCGACGACCTCTGCGGGACGTGGTCAACAGGGTTGCGGACGTGGGGCACCGGAACGGCGGCGGGCGATGCCATGCTGATCGGGTCCTACGACGTGCGCGGGGAGGTGGGCGGGCGGTTGCTCGCCGCACTTCCTCCCCGGCTGGCGCTGGAGTCCGACGACAGTCACACCCCGCTGGTGTCACTGCTGGAAACCGAGATCGACCGCGCCGATCCCGGCCAGGAGGTCGTTCTCGACCGCCTGCTCGACCTGCTGCTCGTCAGTGTGCTTCGCACGTGGTTCGCGAGTCCCGGACGGGATGCTCCCGGGTGGGTCAGGGCGCATGCCGACCCGGTCGTCGGCCGCGCCCTGCGGCTGCTGCACGACGAGCCCGCGTTGCCCTGGACGGTGTCGGCGCTCGCGACCCGCGTCGGCGTGTCGCGAGCCGCGCTGGCCAGGCGGTTCACCGAGCTGGTCGGTGAACCGCCGATGACCTACCTCACCGGCTGGCGCCTCGCGCTGGCCGCCGACCTGCTCCGCGATCCCGGCGTCACCCTCGACACCATCGCGCGCCGCGTCGGCTACGGCAGCGCGTTCGCGTTGAGCACCGCGTTCAAGCGCGCCTACGGCGTCAGCCCCGGCCGGTACCGCCTCACCCGGCCCGCGTGACGGCCGCGGCATCCCACGCGCCGTCGGTGGCGGCCGCACGCACGACGTCACGGACGTCGCGGGGCTCCCTGCCGAGCGCCTCCCGAACACCGTCGGCGACGTGGGCGTTGCGGCCGTCGAGCACCGTCGCGAACAATCCCGCCAGGAACTCCGCGTCCGCCTCCGGTACTCCGTGGCCGGTGAGCATCGCGCCGTACTCGGTCTCGGGCACGGGCACGTAACGCACCTCGCGCCCGATCGCCTCGGACAACTCGGCGGCCACCTGCGCGAACGTCAGGGCACGCGGACCCGTCAGCTCGTAGACGCGTCCCGCGTGGCCTGCGTCGCCACTGTCGAGCAGCGCCGCCACCGCGACGTCGGCGATGTCGTCCGCGTCCACGAACGGCTCCGCGACCTCCCCCGCCGGTAACGCGATGGTGCCGTCCACCACCGCATCCCGCAGGAAATCCTCGCTGAACGCCTGCGCGAACCAGGCACACCGCACGACCGTCCACTCGGCACCCGACGCGCCCAGGGTGCGTTCGGCCCTGCCTGCCCCTTCCTCGCCCCTGCCGGACAGCAGCACGAGTCTGCGCACACCGAGGGACACCGCGCGCCGCGCGAACGCACCAACGGCCTCGTCAGCACCGGGGGCGGCGAGATCCGGCGCGTACACCACGTAGGCGGCGTCCATCCCGTCGAGCACCTCGTCCCATGTGGACTCATCGTTCCAGTCGAAGCGGGGCCGCGTCGAGCGGGAAGCCGGTCGCACCACGACGTTGCTCCTCCGACGGAGCCTTTCGGCCACCCTGCGCCCCGTCTTGCCGCTCGCGCCGAGCACCAGAACCTTCGTCACATCCGTCGTTGTCATGGTTCTCAAGCCAACCGGAACCCGCGGCACAGGACCATGGCCGAGGCGCTCGCCTGCCTACGCGGCCGTCTCACCGGCCGGGCCCGGGCGCGACCTCCCTAGGCACCGTGATCAGGGCTGGCGTCCCCCGGCCGCCGGCGAGATGCACGATGCTCCGCGTGGCCGTGACCGGTGGGGCGCAGGCCGTGGAGAACGCCGGACATCGTGGTGGCACACCCGGTCGTCGTGCGTCGCCGAGCGCACGACCGTGGCGAGGACGGCGATCGGCGAGACGGCACGCGGGCAGAGGTCACCACGGCCACACCCGGCGTTGCGGAACCGGGCACCGTTGTCGCGACCGCACGCCGGAGGCGACACCGCACCGCTCGACGACCGGCCGTCCGCGCTCAGGGCGACGCGGCGCCGGGAATCACACGACGGGCCGCAACGGAAGGTCCTCGTGCGGGCCGTGCCGCACCAGCTCCGTCCACGCGGACGCGAGCCTGGCGACCAGCTCGGCCAGCTCGCCCGGCCTGCGCACGTACGGGATGCGGAAGTAGCCGTCGTGCTGCCCCGTCGGGTCCATTGTGGATCCGGGAACCACCTCGACACCGTGTCGCAGAGCCAGTTGCGCGTACACGTCGGCGCTGTGCCCTTCGGGAAGGCGCACCCACATCGACGAGCCGCCGTCCGGCACCGTCCAGGTCCACTCGGGAAGCCGTGACCGCAGCAGGCTTTCGAGAACGGCGAACTGTTCCCGCTGCACCACACTGCGGGCGCGCGACAACTCGGGAAGGCTGGGCACCAGCCGGGCCGCGACCGCCTGCTCGATCAGCGGACTCCCGAGATCGGCCATGGCCTTGCGGCGGGCGCACCGCTCGATGATCCCCGCAGGCCCCCGCACCCAGCCGACGCGCAGCCCCGCCCACACGCCCTTCAACGATTCGACGGTCAACACCTCGCCCTGCTCCGGCGCGTAAGCCGCGAGCGGCGAGGGCAGCGACGTCTCGTCGGCGGTGAGGCTGCTCCCCGCGTAGGCGTTGTCCTCGATCACCGCGACACCGTGCCTGGCCGCCAGCTCCGCCACCTGCCGCCTCCGGGTCGCTGACATGAGCCTGCCCGTGGGGTTGTGGAAGGTGGGCATCACGTAGAGCAGCGCGGGATTGTGCTCCGCCAGCACGCCGGCGAGGGCACGGACGTCGATCCCCTCGTCGTCGAGGCCGACCGGCAGCAGCCGCACGCCGTGCTGGCGGAAGATGTCGAGGCACGGCGCCCAGCTCGGCGCCTCGACCGCCACCGCGGACGCGCCCTTGAGGTAGACCTCGGCGAGCAGCACCAGCGCCTGGTGCGCACCGGTCGTCACGAGCACCTGCTCGGCGGAGGTGGGCAGCCCGACAGCGGTGTAGTGGCTCGCCACCGCCTCGCGCAGGGCAGGCAGGCCACGCGGGTGATAGCCGGGATCGTCGAGCAGGCCCGTGATGTCGTGGTCGGCCACCGCGCGCAACGCCGCAGCCACCTCGGGCACTCCCGCGTCGGCCGCGCAGCTGAGCGAGATGAGCCGCCCCGGGCCGTCGATGAGCCGCTGCACGATCGCGGTGCCCTGGCCACCCCGTACCCGCCCGTCGCTGCGGGGTACCCGCCGTGCGCCGTTCACCCTGGTCCCGCTGCCCTGCCTGCGGTCCACCACCCCGCGCTCGCGGAGGTTCTCGTAGGCGGCCACCACGGTCGCGCGGCTCACGGCGAGGACCTTGGCGAGTTCACGTTCGGCAGGCAACCGCTCGCCGGGCACGAGTGAACCGTCGTCCGCGGCCCTGGCCACGGCGTCAGCCAGCTTGCGGTACAGGGGGCCGTCGCCTGTGCTCCAGTTGCCGAGCACGGTGGCCAGCGCCACACCGTGCTGAAAACGGTCCACTTCTCCAGCCATTGGCTCTACCTCCGGTCCAATATTCGGCCGATCGTAGATCACGAACAGTCCAATAGGAAGTGGACCGGCGAAGAACGGTCCGGAAGGTGGTCCTCGTGGTCGTCACGACGCTGTACATCGCCGCTCTCGCCACCGTGCTCGCCGGGTTGGGCGCAACCGTGCGGCACGACGGTCCGGTTCCCGACGTCGAACCCCTTCTCGCCCGGCGGGTGGCCGAGGGCCTGCGCGTGTTGCGGGCGGTCAGCGACGAGAACGCTCGGCGGACGCTGCGCCTGCTCGAGGAACTGAACCCGGTTCCCGCACGCTCGCCCCGAACGCACGACGCAAACTCGCGTGCGTGAGATGCAGGCTCGCGTGCGGGAAGTGCCGGCAGGTGTACGTGAGGTGCGGACACGCGCGGGAGGTGCCGACTCGCGTACGTGAGGTGCAGGCTCGCGCGCGTCAGGTGCGGACACAGGTGTCGGCGACGTGGGCGGCCAGGCCGGTGGCACCCGGGGCAATGTGCGGGTGAAGAACGAGATCGGCGTCGTAGTCACCGCCGTCCTGGGTGCGGAAGGGCACCGGTTCCAGTTCACCCAGCACGGACAGCCGCTCCTTCAGCCGCGCCGCGGCGAGAGCGTACTCGGCCTCGGTTGACCGATCCGCCCCGTACACGACCAGCGGTGGCAGCGCCTCCATCCCGGTGTAGTGGAAGATGCCGTGCTGGATAGGGAACAGCACCTGCTCCAGCTCGCCGTGGATTCCTCGCGGCCCGAAGGACGCCTCCCGCGCACCGACGGACGTGACCACCATGCCCCGCTTGCCGTGCAGGTTCCCGTCGCCGTATCGCAGGGTCGTCCCCGTTTCGGGGTCCTTGATACCGAAGCCGAACCCGTGCAGGAAGACCCTGTCGAACCAGCCCTTGAGGATCGCGGGCATCCCGAACCACCACAGCGGGAAGTGCACCACGAGGACGTCCGCGGCGAGCACCAGCTCCTGCTCTGCCTTGATGTCGGCGGACAACCTGCCCGCATCAATCGCCTCCTTGGCGGCCCTGGCCACGAACAACCGCTCCTCGGGGTCGTGACCGAAGTCGGTGGCGGCGACGATCGGGTCCCAGTTCAGCGCGTAGAGATCCCGCATGTGCACGTCGTGGCCGAGTTCGGTGAGGTGGGCTGCGCCCTCGTCGGCGAGGGAGCGGGTCATCGAACGGGCGTCGGGGTGGGCCACGAGCCAGAGAATGTTCATGTCCCTCAGCCTGCCGAGGCGGCCGGTCCGCGACGAGTGGCTGAAAGGACATCATGTGAAAGAATCTGGCCATGGCTCGTCCCGTCGAACCGCGGAGACCTCATCGGGTCGCCGTGCTCGTGCGTCCCGGTGTGCTGCCCATGGAACTGGGGCTGGTCCACCAACTGTTCCGCGCCGCCCGTTCACCGCGGAAAGTGCCGTTGTACGAGGTCACGAGCTTCGCACTCGAACCGGGCCCGGTGCCGACCGACGCCGACTTCGCCGTCCACGTCGAGTGCGGACCGGCCGTGCTCGCCGACGCCGACACGGTCGTCGTCCCCGCGAGCCATCTGCTGGACGAGACCGACGACGTCCTGCCGCCCGCGCTGCGCGACGCGCTGGCGCGCATCCGGCCCGGCACCCGGATCGCCTCGATCTGCACGGGAGCGTTCGTCCTCGCGGCGGCCGGACTGCTCGACGGGCACAGGGCGACCACCCACTGGCACTCCGCCGAGCGGTTCCGGCGCGCGTTCCCCGCCGTCGAGGTAGACCCGAACGTGCTCTACACGGACAACGGCGAGGTGCTGACCTCGGCAGGCGAAGCCGCGGGCATCGACCTGTGCCTGCACCTGATCCGCCGCGACCACGGGGCCGCGGTGGCCAACGAGGTCGCGCGCAGCATGGTGGTGCCCCCGCACAGGGAGGGCGGTCAGGCTCAGTATCTCCAGCTCCCAGTACCCGAGCCGGGGGCCCGCGACTCCACCGCCCGCGCTCGCGAGTGGGCGCTGCGGAACCTGCACCGGCCGTTGTCGCTGCCCGAACTGGCCGCGCGGGAGGCGATGAGCACGCGCACGTTCACTCGCCGGTTCCGTCAGGAGGTGGGCACCTCGCCCCTGCGGTGGCTGACCCAGCAGCGCGTCGAGCGCGCGCGGCAACTGCTGGAACGCACGGACCTGCCGGTGGATCGCGTCGCGGAGGCTGTCGGGTTCACGTCGGCGGTGTCGCTGCGTCAGCACCTCGCGACCACACTCGGTGTCTCACCCAGCGCGTACCGGCAGACCTTCGGTGGTGACCGTCACATCATGCCCGGCTGAGGGCCGTCACCGGAATGCACCTGCTATAGGGGGCGTTGCTCCCCGAGAAGGAGGGTGCAGAATTGGCTGACGCGACACTGACCGCCGCACGTTCCTCGACCGCACGGCGCGCCTCCCGGCGCGGGCGCCCCGCGAGCGACGAGCCGGACATCGTCCGGTATTACCTCGACGAGGTCGGCGCGACACCCCTGTTGACAGCCAACCAGGAGGTGGAGCTCGCGAAGCGGATCGAGGCAGGCGTCTACGCCGCCGAACTGCTGCGCAGGGCCGACGCGGGGGAGATCACTCTCGATCACGACCGGCGCAGGGATCTCGGCCTCGTCGCCAGGGACGGGCAGCGCGCCAAGGACCACATGGTCAGGGCGAACCTGAGGCTCGTGGTGACGGCCGCGCGCAAGAACCGGCACACCAACCTGCCGCTGCTGGACGCCATCCAGGAGGGCAACCTCGGCCTGATCAGGGCCGTCGAGAAGTTCGACTACACCAAGGGCTTCAAGTTCTCGACGTATGCCATGTGGTGGATCCGCCAGGCCATCCAGCGGGGCAACGCCTTCCAGAGCAACACCATCCGCCTTCCCATGCACGTCAGCGAGCAGGTCGCGAAGCTCGACAGGCTCGAACGCACTCTCCAGTCGCACAGCGACCACGAGCCGACACTGGAGGAGCTCGCCGAGGCTGCGGAGCTTCCGGTGGAGCGCGTCGCGGCGTTGCGCAAGGCCGGGCGCTCCACCGTCAGCCTCGACGTGCCGCTCGACGAGGACGGCGAGCTGCACCTCGGCGATCTCGTGTCGGACGGCACCGTGCCCGCCGTTGGCGAGGGCGTCGAGCGTCAGGCCATGGTGGAGCAGCTGCGCGCGGCGCTGGACAGCCTGCCGCCTTCCGAAGCCGCTGTGGTGTCCCTGCGCTATGGCCTTCGCGACGGGCACCAGCACACCATCCCGGAGATCTCGCAACGACTCGGCCTGAGCCGCAAGCGGGTGCGCACCCTGGAATCCCGCGCCATGAGCCTGCTCAGGGAGCCGGGGCGCAGCGATTCGCTGCTCGACTGGGCGAGCTGAGCGGCAACTGGCGGTCACAGCGATCGCGAGCGGTGAGAGCGACGATCCTGCCGTTGTCGGACGGCGGTCCTAGGATCGAGGCGTGGAACTGCCCGTGATGCCGCCGGTGCGGCCGATGCTGGCCACGCTGGTGCGCGACCTTCCCCGCTCGCCGGGCCTGCTCTACGAGCCGAAGTGGGACGGTTTCCGCTGCATTGTGTTCCGGGACGGCGACGAGATCGAACTCGGTTCGCGCAACGACCGTCCGCTGACCCGGTACTTCCCCGAGCTGGTTGACCTGCTGACCGACGCGCTGCCACAGCGATGCGTCGTGGACGGCGAGATCATCGTGGTCACCGAGAACGGCCTCGACTTCGATGCGCTGCAGAATCGCCTGCATCCCGCGGCTTCGCGCGTCCGCAAGCTCGCTGCCGAGACCCCCGCGAGTTTCGTGGCGTTCGACGTGCTCGCCCTCGACGATCGCGAGCTGACCGCGGAGCCATTCGCCACGCGGCGTCGCCTGCTCGAAACCGTGCTCGACACCGCGTTCGCCAGGGTGCATCTCACCCCGCTGACCGACGACCCCGAGGTGGCGCGCGACTGGTTCACGCGGTTCGAGGGCGCGGGTTTCGACGGCGTGATGGCCAAGGACCCCACCCTGCCGTACCAGCAGGACAAGCGTGCGATGTGGAAGGTGAAGCATGAGCGAACGGCCGATTGCGTCGTGGCCGGGTTCCGCTGGCACAAGGACGGCAAGGGGATCGGATCGCTGCTGCTCGGGCTCTACGACGACGTGGGGACGCTGCACCACGTCGGTGTCGCCAGCGGTTTCAGCGCCGCACGCCGCGCCGAGCTGGTGGACGAGCTGCGGCCGCTGCGGCAGGGCGCGCTGGATGAGCACCCATGGCGCGACTGGGCCGCCGCGGCCGGTGATCCCTCGGCCACGGCGGGGCGGATGCCGGGCGGGTTGAGCCGCTGGAGCGGCGGCAAGGATCTGTCGTGGGAGCCGCTGCGCATCGAACTGGTCGCCGAGGTGCGGTACGAGCACGTCCAGGCGGGCCGGTTCCGCCACGGCGGCAGGCTGGTGCGGTTCCGCCCCGACCGGACACCCGGATCGTGCACGTACAGCCAGCTCGACGAGGCGGCGCCCGCCGAGCTGACCGCGTTCTTCGCCGAGGCGGGCACCCCGTGAGCGGCAAGGGAAGCAAGGACGAGACGGCGGTGCTCGACATCGACGGCACGGAGGTGCCGATCTCCCATCCGGGCAAGGTGTACTTCCCCGAACGCGGCGAGACCAAGCTCGACCTCGTCCGCTACTACCAGGCCGTCGCCGAGCCGCTGCTCGCGACGCTGGGCGGGCGTCCACTGCTGATGGAGCGCTACCCCTCGGGAGCAGGCGGCAAGTCGTTCTTCCAGAAGCGGGTGCCGTCGTCGGCGCCGCCGTGGTTGCGGACCACGGTCGTCTCCACCCCGAACGGCACCACCAGTGACGCGCTCGTCGCGGCCGATCTCGCCCATGTGCTGTGGGCGGTGAACCTCGGCTGCCTCGGCTTCCACGTGTGGCCCTACCACGCCGACACCCCCGATGTCGCCGACGAGTTACGCATTGACCTCGACCCGTCTCCCGGCGTGACGTTCGGTCAGGTCCGCGAGGCCGCGTGGGCCACGAAGGCGTTGCTCGACGAACTCGGCATCGACAGCTTCGTCAAGACCACCGGCTCACGGGGCCTGCACGTGTACGTGTGCCTCGAATCGCGCTGGGACAGCTACGAGGTCCGCGCAGGTGCGGTCGCGCTGGCTAGGGAGCTGCATCGCAGGCATCCCGGCCTCGTCACCGACGCGTGGTGGAAGGAGGAGCGGGGTTCGCGGGTGTTCGTGGACTTCAACCAGAACGCGCCCCACAAGACCGTGTTCGGCGCGTGGTGCGTGCGCCCGAGAACCGGCGGACAGGTGTCGGCCCCCATCGGCTGGGACGAGGTGAACGACGTCGTACCGGACGACCTCACTCTCGTGAGCATCCCGGCTCTGCTGGCCGAGCGGGGTAACCCGTGGGACGGCATGGGCGAGCGGCCCCAATCGCTGGAACCGCTCGTGGAGCTGTCCCGGCGCGACCGTGAGGCGGGGCTGCTCGACGCGCCGTGGCCACCCGTGTATCCCAAGCAGCCCGGTGAGCCACCGAGGGTCGCGCCGAGCAGGGCAAGGCGTTCCTCACGCTCCTGAACCGGCAGGGTCACCCGCCCCGCCGGTCGTTGCCGACCGTCGTTGCCGAATCGGTTACGGCTGGCTCACGAGCCGCCCCTACGGGCTTTCGCCGTGCGGCGTCCGCTGGCCTTCTGAAGCGCGGACACGAGGTCCTTCTTGCTCATGGACGAGCGGCCGGGGATGTCGAGCTGGCGCGCCCGCTCGTAGAGATGCTGCTTGCTCGCGTTCGCGTCAACTCCGCCTGCCGTCGCGGTCGTGCGCTGGCCCGCGCCCCGCGACGCCTGCTTGTCGGACGGCCCCTTGCGGCCCTTCGGCTCCCAGTGATCGCCCACCTTCTCGAAGGTGTGCTTGAGCGCGGCGTAGGCCGTCTGGTGGGCCCGCCTGCCCTCGCCGTAGCTCTCGACCGCCGAGTCGTGCGCCTCGATCCACGTACGCTGAGCCTTCTCGGGGGAGCGCTGGAGCGTGCTCGGAAGTTCCTTGCGTCCCGGCACGGAGATCACCTGCCTCGTGGTCGCTTCCGTTTCACGCCCTCGGGTTGCCGGTCGCGCTGTCCGGCAAACCGGATTTTTCGATCTTGCTGGGGGAGGTCGTTTCCCTGGCGGTGCCGCCAGAGCGGCCTGCGCGGGAACCGGCACCGGCGCGGGCCGAGCCGTGGCTGACGACCGTGGTCGTGGCGAAAAAGGAAAGCACCGCACCCGGCGAACTCGATACCATGGCTCGGCTCAGTCGCCTTTACCTGGGGGTCCGATGGCCGATGGGGAAGCGTCCGCGACCGCACGCGACACGCGTCACGCAGCACCCACCGCAGCTGATGATCCGGCTTCCGCGCAGGCGCCTGCTGCTCCCGAGGTCCAGGCCCATCCCCTCACCTCGGACACCTTTCTCCGGCAGCGTGACCTTGTCCTCGGCCCAGTGCGGGTCTGGACGATGTCGTTCGCGCCCATGGTGTTGTTCAGAACCCGCGACATGATCGCGCGGTCCGACCCGAAGACCTACAACGTCCTGGTGTTGCGCCACGGTACGTTGCGGCGCATCGACTGCACCGCCGACGTGGTGTACCGGCCCGGCGATCTCCACATCATCGATTCGTCGCTGCCTTTCCGGCTCGACGCGGACGACACCAACGTCGTGTCCTGCATCGGTGTCACGGCCCCGAAGGCGATGCTGCCGGTACCGGTTGACCGCATGCGATGACTGGCAGGACGCCGGTTGTCGGCCGGGGACGGCTTGGGCGGCCTGCTGGCAGGCGTGCTGGATCGGATCGTCGCCGACCACAGCTCCTACCGGAGCACCGACTCAGCTCGGCTGGCGACGATTCTGCGGGAGGTGCTCGCGGGACTGTTCGCGCGAGCGCTGGAGGACGAGAAGCAACCCGTGCCCGCCGAGGTCCACCGTAGGACCCTGTTGCTGCGCATGCGGGCGTTCATCGACCAGCACCTTCCCGACCGTCGCCTCGGGCCACGCCTCGTCGCGGAGGCCCACCACGTCTCGACGAGCTACGTCCACCGGCTGTTCGGCGCCGAAGGAACCACGGTGTCGGGCTGGATTCGCGCCAGGAGGCTGGAACGAGCTCGCATGGACCTTGCCGACCCCGCGATGAATACCGTTCCGGTCCACCACATCGCGCTGCGCTAGGGCTTCTCCCACCGCGCGGCGTTCACCAGGGCCTTCCGTGCGGCCTACGGGATTGCGCCCCGAGATTTCCGGCGCGCGTTGCCGCACGAGTGCGCGTGAAGTCGTGCAGCGAGCGTCAAGAAACCGGAGCGGCCATGCCAACGACAACGCCGGCGTCCGAGGCGACCATGGTGCCTCGACAGTGATCCGCACCACGGTGGTGCGGGTGGTGATCGGGAAGGGGCCTGAAGGATGCGCACGATCCGCGTGCTGCTGCCTGCTGTGGCGGCGTTGATTCTGGCGTTGTTGCCCGCGACAGCGTCGGCGGGGCAAGAGTCTCCGGCCGCCGGAGAGGACAGGGTGTCGGTGAACGCGTACGAACTCGACCTCGCCGTCGCCGGAACGCCGCCGTCGAGCGGTCTTGTCTGCAAATCGGTGACCGGGGCATACGCGTGCTTCGAGCACTACGGCGACAAGTGGTGGGTGAAGGACACCGCGACCGACGGCGCCTCCGCGGTCGTCATCTGGGACAACTACCGCAACGGCTCCCTGTACCGCCAGGGCGAATGCCAGAATCGCCTCGGCTCCGGTCAGTGGGGGGTGTGCAACAAGAACTACTACGAGGACAGCACGCTCGACTGGGTCGTGTGCGTCTTCGATGTGTCCGAGGGCAGGCTCATCCGTTGCGGCGGCTGACGGCCTGAGGCTGGGCGGCCCCGGTGGGGCGGGCAGGCAGTCCTGGCCGCCCCACCGGCTCGCCGCGCCGGTCTGAGCAGCGCGGCGTGTCACGCCACGGCGTCGCCCGTATCCGGTGTGCGTTCGGCCCTGGCTTTCCGGGTGATCGGCGGCACAGTTCCCGCCCCGTCCACACGCGACACTGGGCCGGAAGGGCCACGGTCCTGGCGGACGATCATCGATGCTGGGAGACTGGTCGGCGTGCTGTGGCTCGATCTCGAAGGTGCCGTCAACGTCAGGGACGTCGGGGGGATTCCCACCGACGACGGGGAAAAGATCGCGCGGGGCAGGCTGCTCCGCTCCGACAACCTCCAGAACCTCTCCCCCACCGATATCAATTTCCTGGTGGAGAACGTCCGGCTCAGCACGGTGGTGGACCTCCGCTCGCCGGCCGAGGTCACGTCCGAGGGCCCGGCGCCCCTGACCCGGATCGACCGGGTTCTGCACGTCAATCACTCGTTGCTGCCGGAACACGGTTTCGCCGCCACGGCCGAGGCGTTGCTGGTGCGCCGCAAGCGTGAGGAGGAGCGCTACCCTGGCGACCCGTCGTGCGCGCACTACCTCGGCTACGTCGAGCACCGGCCCGACAGCATCGTGGCCGCGCTGCGGGCCGTCAACCGCTCGGCAGGCGCGGCGCTGGTGCATTGCGCGGCAGGCAAGGACCGCACGGGTGTCGTCGTGGCGTTCGCGCTCACCGTCGCCGGTGCGCGCCGCGAGGACATCATCCGGGACTACGCGGCCACGGGCGAACGGCTCGACCGTATTCTCGATCGCCTGCGCCGCTCACCCACTTATGCCGGGAGCATCGACAGCGTCCCCGAAGACCACCATCGCCCACGTGCCGAGACGATGGAGGCGTTCCTGGAGCAGGTGGACAAGCGTCACGGCGGCGTGCTGAGCGTGCTCGGCGGCAACGGATTCACCGACGACGAGTTCGACGCCCTCCACCGCAAGCTGCGCCGCTGACGGTCGCTCCGCACCGAACGACTGCCGGGCTTCGGCAGTCGTGCTCGTCCGGTCACGCACCGCGCCCACCGTCGCACGAAGCGATGCCGGGGCTGCTCTATCCTGCCAGCATGGCCGAGATCAACTCGCCCTTCGGCACGTGGAAGTTCGACGGCGACGTCCTGCGCATTACCCCCGGCTCACACCGCCGCGTCCACAAGCTCCGAAGGACGCTCGGGGAAATGGAGTTGCCGCTCACCGCGGTCGCGGGCGTCTCGTTCGAGCAGGGCCGGAAATCGGGGCGACTGCGTGTGCGACTGAAGGACGGCGCCGACCCGCTCTCGCTGGTGGCACGCGGGAACCTGCCGGACAACGCCGACCCGTATCAACTCACAGTCGAGCCGGGCCAGCAGCAGGCGGCCGAGTACCTGGTGGACGCCGTGCGGTTCACCCCGCGACCGGACGGCGATCCCGTGTCCTTCACGCGTTTCGCGCTGCCCGGCCCCGCCCTGCCGGTGACAGCGTCGGTCAGCGAGGGTGTGGTGTCGTGCGACGGGAACCGGGTCCTCATCGAGTGGGGCTGGCAGGCGGCCGAGGCGAAACGCAAACTCGGCCGCACCGAACTGTCCCTCGACACCGTCGAAGGCGTTGACTGGCGGCCGTCGGCCGGGCTCACCGACGGGCTCCTGCGCCTGCGTCCACGAGGTGTCCCCGTCACGCTGCCTCCCGAGAGCGACCCGCATTGCGTGCGCCTGGTCTGGGGCACGGAGAACGAGTTGCTGACGGTGCTCGTGGCCGCCGCCGTCGCGGCGCGGCTTCCGCACCCGAACGCGCCGACCGAACCCGCGAACGCGCGGCAGGAGTCCACGCCACCCCAAGGCGGGCTCACCGACGTGGACGAGGTCCTGCGGCGCATCCGCGAGCTGGGTGAGCTGCACCGCGACGGTGTTCTCGACGAGACCGAGTTCGCCACGGCCAAGCAGGCGCTGCTGCGCAGGCTGTCGGATTGATGGCCACGCTGGATTACCAGCGCGCTGTTCCTTCTCGCGTTGCCGTGCCGTAGGGCAGGTAGCGGCGGAAGCCGCGCCCTGTGAGGCCGGGAGTCTCGGCGATGAGCCTCGGCACGTCGTCGTCGGCGCTCAACTGTTCCTCCACCACACGCTGATGCGACTCCTCGTCGGCGAATTCGGCCCAGTTGAGCATCTGCGTGCCGTCGAGGGCGACGTGGAAGTGGTTGCCGCCCATGCCGGTGGGATAGGCGGCACCGGTGGTGGCGGGGTGGCGATCCAGCAGCGCATCGACGAAGCGGCGCGCGGTCTCGGCGTCTGCGGTGTCGAACGTGACGACGACGATGATGCCCGGCGTGGTGGGGTCACTCGGCACGGCGCTGCGATAGAGGCCGTGGCGCACCGAACTCGTGGTCTCGGCGGCCTCGTGTTCCGGTGCGCCGTCGAGGGTCTGCTCGCCGGTCCACTGCGAGTACCGCAAAACCGTGATGCCGTCGGCGCCGAGGAGCACGGTGTCCGACACCAGGCCCGCGTGCCAGGGCCGGTCGGCCGTCAGGAGCGCGTCGGCCACCTCGTGCTGCCGCGCGTCGTCCCGCACGGTGATGGTGTCGATGACGGCGACAGCGGCGTCGGCGCGCCGCACGTCCGGGAATACGGGATGGGGCGCGGGACCGCTGGGGGTGGTGTTTGAGGTCATGCGGGAACCGTAAGGGCAGCCGGGTCGGGGACACATCTGTCAACCGACCTGGCCGTCCTCGATTCATGGTGCCGGAAGCACCACGGCGGCGGCACCGCCGCCTCGCCGGTGTGGTTCGGCGACGGCCTGCACCGTGCCGTCCGGCAGGATCTCCACAGCAGCGGCGGCACCGATTTCCTGTGTGGTGGAGAACCGGTGGCCATAGCCCTCCAGCGCCGCACCGTGAGCGCCGCGGAACCCCGCTTCGGCCGACACCGTGACGGTGTTGCGTTGTGTCGCCCTCGGTGCCGCGAGCGCGGTGGGAAGGTCCATGCCGAGATCGATGCGGTTGACGAGCGTCTGCGCCACCGTGGTGATGATCGTGGAGCCTCCCGGGGAGCCGAGCGCGAGCCACGGTTCGCCGTCGCGCAGGACGATCGTCGGCGACATCGAGGAACGCGGTCGCTTGCCCCCCTCGATGCGGTTCGGGTCATCCGGGTCGTACACGTGGCTGAAGTCGGTCAGCTCGTTGTTCAGCAGGAAGCCGCGTCCCGGCACCGTGATGCCGCTGCCGCCCGTCTGCTCGATGGTCAGCGTGTACGCCACGACATTGCCCCATGTGTCCACAACAGACAGATGGGTTGTGGAGAGTCCCTCCTCGCTCTGCCGGTGGGGTACCTCGGTGCCGGTTGCCGAACAGCTGGGGTCGTAATCGCCGTCAGCGGTTCCCGCCGCGACCGGTTTGTCCGCCGCCGATCGTGGGTTCAGCTCGCAGGCGCGTTCGGCGGCGAAGTCGTCGGACAGCAGCTCGCCGACAGGAACCTCGACGAAGGCCGGGTCGCCGAGGTAGCGGGCCCGGTCGGCGTAGGCCAGCGCCGACGCTTCGAGGTAGTGGTGCAGAACCTGCTCGGTGCTCATCGCGGAGGTGTCGAAGCGTTCGAGGATGTTCAGCAGCTCACCGACGGTGGTGCCGCCGCTGGACGGCGGCGCCATACCCACGATCTCGTAGCCCCGGTAGTCGTGGCGCGTGGGTTCGGGGCGTGCGATGGCGTAGGCCGCCATGTCGCCGGTGGTCAGCTGCCCTGGCGGCACCGGGAGGCCGGTGTGCCCGCTGCGTGGTGGGTTCCGCACGGTGTCCGCGATCTCCCCTGCGATCTCTCCCGTGTAGAACCAGCTGGTGCCCTTGCGGCCGAGTTCGGCGTAGGTGCGTGCGAGGTCGTGGTTGCGGAACACCGAGCCCACCTCGGGAGCGTCCCCATCGGGGAGGAACAGCTCGGCGGTCGGTGTGATCGCCGAGAAGCGCTCGGCGTTGTCGAGCGTCTGCTCGCGGAACTCCTCGTCCACCACGAAGCCGCGCCTGGCGAGCCGGGTGGCCGGCCGCAGCGCCTCGGCGAGCGAGTACGTCCCCCACTCCCGCAGCGCGGCCTCCCACGTGGCGGGTGTGCCGGGCACCCCGACGGACACACCGCTGGTGACCATGTCGGGGAAGAACGGGTAGGGCTGCCCCGTCTCGGGGTCGAGGAACGCATCGTGGGGCATGGCGCTCGGCGCGGTCTCCCTGCCGTCGATGGTCCCGACCTCGCCGGTCGCGGCGTCGTAGTGGACGAAGAAGCCACCACCACCGATTCCCGCGCTGTACGGCTCGGTGACCCCCAGCGCGGCGGCGGTCGCGACAGCGGCGTCGGCGGCGGTACCGCCCCGGCGCAGCACCTCGATGCCCACGGCGGTGGCGTCGGGGTCCACCGAGCTGACCGCGCCGCCCGCACCGATCGCGACAGCTCTCTTCTCCGCGATCTTCCCCTCGGTCGCGCCGGGGACCGTCTCCGGTGACCACTGCTCGGTGCCCGCGCTCGCCGGAGCGGCCGTCGTGAGACCGGCGATCATGCCCACCGCTGCCAGACCCGCCAGTGCTCTCGATCGACGTGACCGCGTAATCGCTGGGGACATCGCCACCTCCCGGTGTCGCATGCGGAACTCTCCCAGCATCGTCCACGACGGACCGCCACGCGACCGTGCTCCACCCGGATGAATCCGCTTCCACCGTTCGCGCGGCACCCAGGCACGCGGTCGCCCACGAAAGATCGCGAACGGATAACGATCGGTGCGCCCGCCTCGGCCGGAAAGCACCCGGTGCTGGAGCTTTGGTATAGACCAGTACTCCCCTGCGAAGGAGGGAACAGCGTGCGGACGACAACACACGCAAGGCGTGGACGTGGCGCGGGTTCGATCACGGCGCTGCTCGCGGCCGTGGCCGTCACGGCGGCGTGCTCCGGCGGCGGCTCCGGCGGCGACGGGTTCACCACCGACCTCCAGCTCGGCACCGGCAGCACGGGAGGGGTCTATTACCCGCTGGGGCAGGAGTACGCCGGAATCTTCGCCGACACCATCGAGGTCGAGGGCCTGAACGTCACGGCGGTGGAGACCGGGGCGTCCGTCGAGAACCTCGCCAAGATCGCGCGGGGCGAGCTGCAACTCGCCATCGCCCAGCACAACACCGCACAGGACGCCGTGAACGGTCGTGGGGAGTTCGAGGGCGCGACCGTGGAGAACGTCGGGCTGCTCGGCAAGCTCTACCCCGAGGCCGCGCAGATCATCACCCTGGAGTCCTCCGGCATCGACTCGGTGGCCGACCTTCGCGGCAAGACCGTCGCCATCGGACCGCCCGGCGGCGGCACACGCGAGGCCGCCGAGCAGATCCTCGCCGCCTACGGCCTCGACGAGGGCTCCTACACCGCGCTGGAGGAGGGCTTCGCCGACGCGAAGGCGAAATTGCAGGACGGCAACGCCGACGCCTCCATCGAGATCCTCGGTGTGCCCGCGGCGAGCCTTCAGGAGCTGCACGCGACGACGGGGCAGGTGAAGCTCGTCCCGATCGACGGCCCCGAACTGGACACCGTCGTCGGCAACAGCTCTTTCGAGAAGTACGAGATCCCGGCAGGCACCTACGACTTCCTCGACGAGCCGGTCCCGACCGTCTCCGTGTTCGCCTCGATGTACGCGTCAACCACGCAGGTCAGCGAGGAACTGGGCTACGAGCTCACCAAGGCGATGTACGAGCGGGCCGATTCGCTCACGCTGGCGCAGAAGGAGCTGATCACGTTGGAGGAGGCCACGGTCGGGCAGGGTGACGTGCCGCTGCATCCCGGCGCGCGCAAGTACTTCGCGGAGCACGGGCTGATCGGCTGACCGGCGCGAGGGGAAGGAACACCGCACGATGTCCGACGACACCGCGCCTCCTCAGGCAGCCCCGGCGTCCGGTCCGGGCTCCGAGCAGGACGGCGACGAGCGGCGTGAACAGGCGCTCACGCACGACGACAAGCGGCGTGAGCAGGCGCTCACGCACGACAGGGAGAGCCGCCACCGCACCCGGCTGGGACCGTGGAAGTACCTCGTCGCGGCACTCGGCACGGCACTGACGCTGTTCCAGCTCTACACGGCGTTGTTCGGCACGTTCACCTCGGTGATCCAGGGCGCCGTGCACGTCGGCATGGCGCTGAGCCTCGTGTACCTGCTGTATCCGGCCAGAAGGGCGCAGGCAGGCAGGCCGGGCGTTCCGGTCCACGACGTGGTCCTGTGCGGGCTGGCGCTCGCCGCGAACGGCTACATCGTGCTGGACTACGAGCGGCTGACGACGCGGGCGGTGGTCTTCGGTTTCACGCCGTTCGACGTCGCCGTGGCCACCGTCGCTCTCCTCCTGATCCTGGAGGCCACGCGCCGCTGCGTGGGCCTGCCCATCGTCGTGATCGCGCTGGCCGCGCTCGCCTACGGCTACTACGGGCAGGCCATGCCGGTGTTCTCCCACCCCGGTTTCTCGTTCGACGCGCTGGTCTCCGAGTCCGTCTACAGTTCGACGTCGGTGTTCGGCACACCCGTGCAGGTGTCGTCCACCTTCATCTTCCTGTTCCTGTTCTTCGGGGTCGTCCTCGTCAGGACCAACATCGCGCGGTTCTTCAACGATCTGGCCTTCGGGCTCACCGGCCGCTACACCGGTGGCACGGCGAAGGCCGCGGTGGTGGCCAGCGGGTTGCAGGGCATGGTGTCCGGCAGTTCGGTGGCCAACACGGTGGCGTCGGGGTCGTTCACCATCCCGATGATGAAGCGGGCGGGGTTCCGCCCCCACGTCGCGGGTGCGGTGGAGGCCACCGCCTCCACCGGAGGACAGCTCGTGCCGCCCGTGCTGGGCGCGGCCGTGTTCATCATGGCCGAGTACACCGGCGTCCCCTACAACGAGCTGATCCTGTACGCGGTGATCCCCGCCGCGCTGTACTACCTCGGCGTGTTCAGCGGCGTGCACTTCGAGGCTCTGCGCACGGGTGTGCGCGGCGCGCCGAAGGAGGCGCTGCCCCGCCTTCGCGGCCTGCTCGGCCGTTGCTACCTGCTCGCACCGGTGGTGGTCATCATCGGCCTGCTCATGGCAGGCCGCTCCCCGGCGAGCGCCGCCTTGTTCGGCATCCTCACCGCGCTGCTGGTCAGTGTCTTCCGCGCCGACACCCGGCTGTCGCCCGTGGCGTTCGCGCGGCTGTTCGAGGCAGGTGCGCGTGCGGCACTGCCGGTGATCGCGGCTTGCGCGAGCGCGGGCATCATCGCGGGCACCGTCACGCGCACCGGCCTGGGCGGCAAGCTCGCCGGTGGCATCGTCGAGTTGTCGGGCGGCCTCTTCGCGCTCGTGCTCGTGCTCACGATGGTGGCGTGCCTGCTGCTGGGCATGGGCTTACCCACGACCGCGAACTACGTGGTCACGGCCACGGTGGCCGCGCCCGTCCTCGTGCAGCTGGGCGTGCCGACCGTGGCCGCGCACTTCTTCGTCTTTTACTTCGGCATCGTCGCCGACATCACGCCGCCGGTGTGCCTCGCCGCGTACGCGGGAGCCGGTCTCGCGGGCGCGAACCCGATGCGCACAGGGCTGACCGCGTTCAAGCTCGCGGTGCCCGCGTTCCTCGTGCCGTACGTGTTCGTGCTCGAACCCCAGTTGCTGTTGCAGGACCCGACCGTCGCCGGGTTCACCGTCACGCTGCTCACCGCCGTCGTGGGCATCATCGCGGTGGCGGCGGGGCTCGTCGGCTTCGCGCAGGACGACGGCACGCTGCCGCGCGCGGCACTGGTCGCGGGCGGGCTCGCGGCCATCCACCCCGGCCCGTGGGTGTCGCTCGCAGGGCTCGCCGTGATCGCCGCCGTCGTCGTGACACGCCGCTTCCGGCGTGGCGGGAACGGAAGCCCTCTGGAGGGTGTCACCGGATGAACGGGCCTCGTCCCCGCCTTGACACACTGACGGCCGACGAGGTCCCCGGCGTGTTCACGCGCGCGGCGCAGGGCATGTTCCCCGACCCCGACTCGTCGGTGCGCGTGGCGCCGCTGTGCGGACCCGCCGCCGCGGTGGTGGCCTTCACCGGATGCTTCCTGGTGTCCGCGCCTGTGGAGCGCGCATGGTGGGAGCGCACCCTCGCCGGAGCGGGCAGCGCCGATCCCCTGCATCCCCGGGTGCTGCTGGCCCTCGCCGACCACCTCGGCACCACCGTGGGGGAGAACGACGCGGTGCTGGTGGCACCGCCCTCCCCCGCCGTGTCGCTCGCGCCGCCGGTGCGGCTGTTGCCGTTCGACGACGGGCATCCACGGGTGGAGCTGGCCCGCCGGTTCCGTGACGACGTGCGGGCGTGGACCACCGTGGAGGGCGACGGGCTGCTGGTGCTGGGCCGTGGCCTCGGCGGGCGGTGGGAGATGAGCATGGACGTGGTCCCTCACTCCAGGGCCCGCGGCCTCGGCAGGGCGCTCGCGTCCGCGGCGCGAGCAGGCGTCCCCAGGGGAGAACCCGTGTTCGCGCAGGTCACCCCGGGCAACGCGGCGTCGCTGCGAGCCCTGCTCGCGGCGGGCTACCGCCCGATCGGTCAGGAGGTGCTGTTCCCCCTGCGCCCGCAGCGCTGACTCCGGCTCACGCTCACCACTGCTCGGCCCACGCCTCAAGCCGGTCGGCCAGGTCGCGCACCTCGGCGATGATGTCCGCCACCGGCCGTCGCGCCGACGGCGCCCAGCTCTGCGCGATCCGCGTCAGCCTGACATCCTCGCGGGGTTCGTGTTCGTGCTCCGGGTACATCATCGCCTCGCGAGGACCGAACCCGGCCGCGAGCAACCAGAGATAGCCGTCCAAATCCGGTGCGATCACACCGGTCTCACCCTCGGATCCCAGGAACGCCACGGGCTGCCGGGTGAGCGGTTCACCGTCGCGCACGAACCAGAACGCCGCCACCCCACCGGTCCCGTCCTGCCCGAAGATGCGGAAGGCAGCTGCGTCCGGGGCCGGATCACCCGTCCAGTCCCGCAACCACCGCACCGTCTCCTCCGGGGTGAGAAACCGAGGGTACGGCTCGAAGTCCACCCCGTCACCGCCCCGGAAGTCGAAACCGAGCCGGTGCGCCTCGGCCAGTGCGGGAGGAAGTGTCACGGCGTCGTCGTTCATGACGGAAAGCTACCCCAGTGGCGGTGTTCCCTCCGGGGGAGCGCGGTGTCCCGTGGCCTGTTCGTAGGCGTAGGCGTAGCCGAGCAGCTCCGGTTCCGAGAAGGGCGCTCCCAGCAGCTCCACCCCCACCGGCAGACCGTCGGAGGTGAACCCGGCCGGCACGCTCACGGCGGGGAAACCGCTGAAAGCCGCGAGCCGGCAATTGCGGTACGACTGCCGGACCCCAATCGGAGTCGGCGGCTCGCTGATGGCCGGGTAGACCAGTGCGTCGAGGTCGTTGGCGGCCAGCAGGCCGGACAGCATCTCCCGCAGCAGATCGCGCCTGCGCAGCACCTCGTCGTACTCCGGGTTGGGCAGCGCCGGACTGTTCACCCACGCCCGCAGGGTGTCCAGCACGCTCGGGGTCACCTCACCGGAGGCGACGATGTCGGCGAGCGTGAGTTCGTCCCGGGGTTCGGCGAGGTGGGCGAGCCTGCCCGGCCTGCCCCGCGCGGAGCCGGCGAGATAGGCGTTGAGGTCGCGCTCGAATTCGTGCCGCACCCGATTGGCCCTGTCGGCGGTGTCCATGAGTTCCGGTCGCGGTCCCAGCTCCACCACCTCCGCCCCGAGCGCCTCCATGTCGGCGACGGCCGCGCGGACGAGCGCGGTGGTGTCGGCTTCCCTGCCCTCGGCGCCGAAGTAGTCGGTGACGATCCCCAGCCGAGCACCCTCCAGCGCGTCGCGCCGGAGCGCGCCGGTGTAGGAGCCGGGCACCGCGCCGACGGCCGCCTCGGTGACCGGATCGGCCGGATCGTAGCCCACCGTGGCGTCGAGCAGCAGCGCGGCGTCCTCCACCGACGTGGTGAGCGGCCCCACGGTGTCCTGCGTGCCCGCCAGCGGGGCGACACCGTCGCGACTGGACAGTCCAAGCGTGGGTCGCACGCCGACGAGGTTGTTGTGCGCGGCCGGGATGCGCACCGATCCGCACGTGTCCGTGCCGAGACCCGCGGGAGCGAACGACGCGGCCACAGCCGCCGCCGTTCCGCCGCTCGACCCCCCGGGATGACGGCCCGGATCGTACGGGTTACGGGTCTGCCCGCCCAGTGAGGAGGTCGTGTAGATGCTCATGGCGTACTCGTGCAGGTTGGTCTTGGCGAGCACGATCGCGCCTGCCTCCCGCAGGCGGGCCACCTGCGTGGCGTCGTCGGGCGGGCGCAGTCCGCGCAGCGCCAGCGAACCGCTCGTCGTGGGCAGGCCCGCGGTGTCGATGTTGTCCTTCACCACGACGGGGATGCCGTGCAATGGCCCTCTCACGTGGCCTTGTGCACGCTCGGCGTCCAGTCGCCTCGCCTGCGCCACCGCGGAGGGGTCGATCGTGAGCACAGCCCGTAATCCGGGACGGCCATCGCGGTCACGGTCGTAGGCGTCGATACGGCGAAGGTAGGCCTCGACCAGCTGCACCGAGGTCACGGCTCCGTCGTCGAGCATGGCGCGCAGGTCGGAGACGGTACGGCCGGCCACCTCGGGCGCGGGCTCGGCCGCGCCCGCGCCGACAGGGGTGACCGTCGCCGACAGAGCGGCGGTGACGGCGGAAACCAGCGCGAGGAAACCGGCGAATCCGAGTCGCACGAACCCCCCTTGGCATCGACGACGGCGTCGAGGTGATCGACTCACAGCTACCGCCAGGCCCGCACGATGTCCAGACCAGTGAGGACAAAGACTCCGTTCGGCCCAGCCGGGTGCGGCCTGCGGCACCGGCCCCAGCCACGACAGGGTCTTCCCCTCGACGGTAGGTTGCGTCACCATCTCGGGGCAGGCCCGCGAAGCCGCCGACGTTTCGGCTGGCCTCGCAGGGGCAGGCTGAAAGACACCCCTCATCGGCACGACAACGATTCGGACACGATGCCATGCACGCAGAGCACCGTGAGCAATGGGGAACCCGCGCGGGGTTCCTCATGGCCGCCATCGGCTCGGCCATCGGCCTTGGCAACATCTGGCGGTTCCCCTACATCGCCTACGAGAACGGCGGCGGCGCATTTCTGGTTCCCTACCTCGCCGCACTTCTCACAGCGGGTATCCCGTTGCTCATCATGGAGTACTCACTCGGGCACAAGTACCGGGGAACGCCGCCGACGGCGTTTCTGAGGCTCTCCAAACCCGCGCAGGTCATCGGGTGGTGGCAGGTCCTCATCTGCTTCGTCATCGCGGCCTACTACGCCGTCATCATCGCGTGGTCGGTCATGTACACGGGGTACTCGTTCACCGAGGCGTGGGGCGACGATCCCGAGACGTTCCTGTTCTCCGACGTCCTCAACGCCGCCGACGCACCGACGATGGACACCTCGTTCGTCGGCACCATCCTGCTGCCACTCATCGCCGTGTGGCTCATCACCCTCGGTGTGCTCGCCGCAGGTGTGCGTAAGGGGATCGAGCGCGCGAACAAGATCTTCATCCCGCTGCTGCTGATGATGTTCGTGGCGCTGGTGATCAGGGCGATCACCCTGCCCGGCGCCGCCGACGGGCTCAACGCCTTCTTCCAGCCCGACTGGTCGGCCATCACCGACGGAAGCGTGTGGGTCGCGGCTTACGGGCAGATCTTCTTCTCGCTCTCCATCGGCTTCGGCATCATGATCACCTACTCGTCGTACCTGCGGCGCCGGTCCGACCTCAGCGGGTCGGCCATGGTGGCGGGCTTCGCCAACAGCTCGTTCGAACTGCTCGCGGGCATCGGCGTCTTCGCGACGATCGGCTTCATGGCCGCGAACGCCGGTATCCCCGTGGGTGAACTCGCCACGAGCGGCATCGGCCTCGCCTTCGTGGCGTTCCCGCAGATCATCTCCAACATGCCTGCGGGCGAGCTGTTCGGTGTTCTGTTCTTCGCCTCGCTCACCATCGCCGGGCTGACCTCCATGATCAGCATCGTTCAGGTCATCGTGGGTTCCGTCGCCGACCGCACCGGCCTGCGGCGCATCCCCGCCGTGCTGATCGTCGGTGGCTTCACCGCGCTCGTCTCGATCCTGCTGTTCCCCACCACCGGCGGCCTCTACCTGCTCGACGTCGTCGATCACTTCATCAACCAGTACGGCATCGTGGTCGCGGCTCTGGTCTCGGTGATCGTCGTCGCGTGGGTGCTGCGCCAGCTCAAACCCCTTGAGCAGCACGCCAACGCGACGTCCGCGATCAGGCTCGGCCTGCTGTGGCGGATCACCCTCGGTGTGATCACCCCGCTCGTACTCGGCTGGATGATGTGGGACAGCCTCCAGACGGAGCTGTCGGAGAACTACGGCGACTACGAGGGCTCCTTCCTGCTGGGCGCGGGCTGGGGCGTCGCGCTGGGTGCACTGGTGCTCGGCGTGATCCTGTCGATCGTGCCGTGGAAGCGTGGCGGGAAGACCGCCGAAGAGGAGGTGCAAGGCTGATGTCAACGAGCGCCATCGTGATGCTCATCGTCTCCATCGGACTCGTGTGGGGTGGGCTGGCATTGGCGATCCTGCGCCTGCGCAAGCACCCGGAACAGCCGGAGGAGGAAGCCTAGGACACACGGCGTCAGCGCACGGCCTCGAAGAAGGTCGTGACGTCGTCGGCGAACAGGGCGGGCACTTCCATCGCGGCGAAGTGCCCGCCTCTGTCGTACTCGGCCCAGTGCACGATGTTGAGGCGGCGCTGCGCGATCGGCCGGGCCGGCAGATTCAGGTCGTGCGCGAAGACAGCCACTCCGACCGGAGTACCGGACGTGCCGGTGAGCGGCCCCGACTCCCGGTACAGCCGCGCCGACGACGCCGCCGTTCGTGTCACCCAGTAGATCATCACGTCGGTGAGAATCCGGTCGTCGGCGACCACCGAACGCGGGTCTGTCCACTCGTCGAACCGCGAGGCGATCCACGCGAGTTGCCCCACGGGCGAGTCGGTCAGCCCGAAGGCGAGAGTCTGCGGCATCTGCGCCTGCACGAGCTGGTAGGCGGGCCGGTTCGCGGCGAAGGCGTTCGTGTGCTCGACCCGCGCCCGCTCGGCGGGGGACAGCTCGCGCAGCTCCGCCTCAAGAGCGGGGGTCGGAAGGTAGTTGAGGTGCACGCCGACCACCGCCTCCGGCGCCGCCTGCGCCACGAGCCGGGAGATCGCCGCGCCCCAGTCGCCGCCCTGCACGCCGTAGCGGCGGTAGCCGAGCCTGGCCATCAGCTCCGCCCACGCCGTCGCCACCCTGGTCGTGTCCCAGCCTCGCCGGGTCGTGGGGCCGGAGAAGCCGAACCCGGGGATCGACGGGACGACGACGTGGAACCGGCGAGTCAGCAACGGCAGCACGTCGAGGAACTCCACCACCGAGCCCGGCCAGCCGTGAGTCAGCAGCAGCGGCAACGCGTCCCGCGCCGACGAACGGGCGTGGAGAAAATGCACCCGCTGCCCCTCGATCTCCGTGACGTACTGGGGAATGGCGTTGAGTTCCCGCTCGCAGGCCCTCCAGTCGTAGCCGGTGAGCCAGTGCTCGGCCAGCTGGCGAACCCTGGCCAGCGGAATGCCGTAGTCGTGTCCCGCGCCGGGAAGTTCGTCCGGCCAGCGCGTCGCGTCCAGTCGCGTCCGGAGGTCGTCGAGTACCTCGTCGTCGATGTGGACGCGGAAAGGTTCGATCATGTCAGATCCCTTGTTCGTTAGTGCGACTAACGTTAGTCGCACTAACGAACAAGGGTCAAGGGAACAGGCACCCCGCCAGCTAGACTCGGCGGCATGGCGACGCCTCCCGTCCCCTCCCACATGGTCGAGCTGCCCAGCTGGCTGCTCAGCCAATCGGCGCTGCACGCCCATCGGCTGGTGAGCGAGGGGCTGGGCGAGATCGGCGCGCGGGCCTACCACTACCGGTTGCTGGCGGCCCTGGCGGAGGAAGGGCCCGCCAGCCAGAACACGCTGGGCCGCCGCTGCGGAATCCACGCCAGCGACCTCGTCGCCACCATCAACGAACTCGAGGACGGCGGCTACGTCCGCCGTGATCCCGATCCCGCAGACCGGCGTCGCAACGTCGTCACCCTCACCACGGAGGGGCGGCGCCGCCTTCGCCGCCTCGACACCACGGTGCGCCGCATTCAGGACCGCGTGCTCGCGCCCCTGTCGGCGGAGGAACGCAGCCTGCTCAGCAGGCTACTTCGCGTTCTGATCGACCATCACGGCAACCACCCCGGCTCCACACGGGAGTAACCGCGCCCCTCGCGTCCAGATCGGACCGGCACGCCGACAGCGCCGAGACGTTCAGACCAGGCCGACGAAGCCGGTTTCCCGGACAGCCGTGTCCGCACCTTACGTACGGGTCTTGGTACTTCCTGCACGCGTGTCCGCACCTTACGAACAGGTCTTGGCAGTTCAGGTTCAGGGTCTTCTCACGCTGCGCACCGATCTCAAACCCCTGCGCCGGTGGGGCGTACAACAAGTGCGGACACCCGTACAGGAGGTGCCAAAGCCCGTGCAGGAAGTGCGGACACGGCGGCGGGGTTTCGAGTTGGCCGCCGCGCGTCGCGAGTCAGCTTGCTTTGGCCGCGACGGTCGTCTTCGTCCTGGCCACCACGGTTGCCCCCGCACCGGCTGCGGGAGTCGTCGCCGCTGCCCGGACTGCGGGCACCCCTGCCCTTGGCCTGGCTGCGGGAAGGTCCGAACCCGTGGGAAGGTCCGAACCCGCGAGGCCAGGGGTCCTGGCCATCCAGCGCAGTCCGCGCCGCACCTCCGCGGCAGGGAACAGCGGCGGCTCCGCCTTCCCCGGCGAGTCCCCGCGCAGCAGCGCTGCGGCGAAGGCCGCCACCGCCTCGGGTTTGGGCAGCGGGTCGTCGCCGAGGTAGCTCACGACGATGAGGTCCTCGCCGCAGCCGGTTTCGAGCGCCCCCGCCCAGCCCCGCTCCTCGTCCCACAGCAGCGCGACATCACGGTGGGGAAACTCGGGAAAGTGCCCGTCCACCGCGAGGTACAGGCTCAGCGGCTCCGACTGCACGAACGAGGAATCACCGCTGTATCCCAGGGTTTCCACGACATTGCGAACGTAGTTCCGCAGGCCTCTCACGACAGGATCCGCGGATCCCAGTTCCCATTCCATGGACACTCCGACCATTCACACACATCCGCCCGGTGCTCACCGGGCCACTGCGGACATACCCGGCCCGCACATCACCCAAACGTGGAGCAGCGGGCCGCCCCCTCACGCACAACCCGGTCGGCGGCACCGTTCGTCGCGGAGCACACACCGTTCGACCCGATCACCGGCCGTTGATCGCCGATCACTTGTGACGACGATCACCGGCCTGCTGGCATGGAAGGCCCGGCAGTTGGTGCGACACAGTCGAACACGAGAGGACCCTTCCATGTCACGAACGCGATCCCGGATCGCGGCGAGTGTGGTAAGCGCCTTCACCTCACTGGCACTGATCGCTCCCCTTCCCGCCGCGGCAGAACCCTCCCCTCCACCGCAGGCCGGATGGGTGGGCAGCTGGCACGCCGCCATGACCGGACCTGCCCGCAGCGGGCCGTCGCTCGACGGGTTCACCGACACCACCCTGCGCCAGGTCGCGCACCTGTCCGTGGGCGGCGATTCCGTGCGTGTGCGGCTCAGCAACGCCTACGGCCAGTCGCCGCTTGTCGTCGGTTCCGTCACGGTGGCCCCAAGGCCGGACAGCGGCGCAGGCACCCCGGACGTCGATGCCGGCGCCCTGGTTCCCGTCACCTTCGGCGGCAGGACGTCGGTGACCGTCCCGGCAGGCGCGGACTGGGTCTCCGACCCGGTCAACGTCACCGTGCCGGACGACTCCGACCTGGCCGTCAGCCTGTACCTGCCGGGCCCCACCGGCCCAGCCACCTTCCACGCGCGGGGATACGCGACGTCGTTCACCGCCACCGGTGACGCCACCACCGACCCCGGTGCCGCGTTCACGGCACTGGACACGTCGCGTTACTTCCTCAGCGGGGTCGATGTCACGGCACGAGCCAAGGGCTCCGTCGTGTTCTTCGGCGACTCCATCACCGACGGCGTCGTCTCCAGTGTCGATGCGAACCTGCGCTACCCCGACCAGGTCGCCGACCGGCTGCTGGAGCGTCCCGAGCCGCAGGAATGCGGTGTGCTCAACAGCGGCATCAGCGGCAACCGCCTGCTGACCGACGCCGGGTCGTCGGGCGACTCCGCGCTCTCCCGCTTCGAGCGCGACGTGGTGAGCAGGCAGGGCGTGCGGTCGGTGGTGCTGCTGGAGGGCATCAACGACATCGGCGGCAGCCGAGGTGCCGTGGAGCCCGAGCAGCTCATCGCCGTCTACCGGCAGTTCATCGCCAGAGCCCACGACGCGGGTATCGAGGTGATCGGGGCCACGCTGACCCCGTTCGAGGGCGCCGGGTACTACACCGAGGCCGGTGAGGCCGACCGGCAGGCGGTGAACGAGTGGATCAGGACCTCGGGCGAGTTCGACGCCGTCGTGGACCTCGACGCCGCCGTGCGCGATCCTGAGCACCCGACCCGTTTCCTGCCCGCCTACGACATCGGTGATCACCTGCACCCCAACGACGCGGGGTTCGCCGCGATGGCCGAGGCCATCGACCTGCGCACCATCTGCTGAACGCGGTAGCGCGAGGCCGCCGAAGGGAGGGACTCGGCCTGTGAGCTGAAGCACATCGCTCACGGGCGGATCCCTCCCCTCGGCCGGTCTGGTGAACTGGGTCACCATGGAGCGCTTCGCGGGACACGAGGGCGGCATCCACGCCGTGGCCGTCTCACCGAACGGCACCAGGGTCGTCACGGCGGGCGAGGATCTCGTGATCCGCGAATGGGACCTGTTCACGGGCAGGCTGCGCAGGGAACTGCCGGGACACTCGCGGCCCGTCCGCGCGGTGGCGGTCCACGGCGACACGATGGTGACCTGCGACGAGTCCGGGCAGGCACGTACCTGGGCTTACACGTTCGGCCAGTCACTGCACCGGGGTGCCGTGCGCTCGCAGTGGGCTCTCACCACCACGGCGTGCGCCCCGGCGTCCGCGAGCAGGGGTGCGGTGGTGGCCGGGCTCGCCAACGGCGACGTGATCCTGCACGACCTGGCCGAAGGCTCGGTCAGAACACTGCTCTCCACGGGGGTGTGGGTCGATGCCGTCGCCACCACCCCGTCGGCGGGCAGGGTCGCTGTCGGCGTCGAGCACAGGGGCGCCTACGTCGTGGACGTGGGCCCTGGCGAGGTGCGGCACGTGGGCACCGGCACCGTCACAGCCGTCGCCGTGCGCGAGTCCCACCACGGCGACCTGCTCACCGGAGGCGCCGACGGCGCCGTGATCTTGTGGGACACCGCCCAGAACGCCCCGCTCGTCCGATTCCCCGGGCACACCTCACCCGTGTCGTCGGTGGCGTTCGGGGACGACGACACCCAGGTCTTCGCCGCGGCCGAGGACGGCACCCTGCTGGCGTGGGATTCGTCGAGACCACACGACCCGGCAGTCCTCAACGGACACATCGGCGGCGTGCGCGCCCTCGCCTCCGTTCCCGGCGGCGAGCACGTCGTGAGCATCGGCGAGGACGGCACCATCCGCGTGTGGGATCACCTCGTCGGTGAGCAGGTCGCGGGCACCGGGTTCACCGAGCCCGCGCCACCGCCGCCCCGCCCGACCCCGGCCAGCGACGAACCCAGCTCCCGGGACCTGCTGAACTTCCGGCAGGACGTCCGCACACTCGCCGCGATGATCGCCGACCGCACCACCGAACCGCCGCTGTGCGTGGCGTTGCTCGGCCCGTGGGGCTCCGGTAAGTCGAGTTTCGTGCGCCAGCTGCACGACCGGGTTGACACGCTGGCCGATCTGTCCCGCAACAATCCGGGGCGCAGCGTGTTCGCCGCCACCGTGCGGCAGGTGCGGTTCAACGCCTGGCACTACCACGACGACGAGCTGTGGGTCGGCATGGTGGAGCAGTTGTTCGCCGACCTCGCCGACGATCCCGGCGACGTGCCGAGGGCCCGCGACGAACTCAGGACGAGGCTCGCCGACCTCGAAACGGTGCGCGACAACGCCGACCGCTCCCCGATCCTGCGCACACTGCGGCTGTTGAAGTCCGGTGTGGACCCGGGGACCCGGCGAAGGCGCCGCAAAGCCGCCGTGGTGTCGGCTGTGGTGGGCTTACTGGGGATCGCGGCGGTCGTGGCGGGGTGGTTCTTCCTGCGCAACTGGCTGATCACGGCGGCAGGCGCGCTCGTCGCTGTCATCACGGCCGTGGCCTCCGTGGCAGGCGCGCTCGACACGGTGCGCACGTCCGTGGCCCCGCTCACCTCCGGCGTGCGCGACACGATGCGGGCCCGCAGGGACGAGCTGGACACCGAGATCCGGGCCGTGCGCGAGCGGTTGAGCCAGCTCGATGCCGCCCACCGGATGCGGGAACTCGTCGATGCGGTGCGCCAGGGCCGGTACGGGCAGTACCGGGGGTTGCTCGGCCGCGTTCACGAGGATCTGCGGGTACTGGACAGGGACATGCGCGCCGCGCAGGCGGAGTGGCAGCTCGCGGGCTCACAAGGCCCGCCACCGCTGGAACGCATCGTGCTCTACATCGACGATCTCGACCGCTGCTCGCCGCGCAAGGTCGTCGATGTCCTCGCGGCCGTGCACCTGCTGCTCGCGCTGCCCCTGTTCGTCGTGGTCGTGGCTGTGGACCCCCGATGGCTGCGCTGGTGCCTCGACGAGGTCGGCCTGCCACCGGAGTACCTCGACAAGGTCTTCCAGATCGTCTACGCCCTGCGTCCCATGGGCACGAGCACGGCAGGGCTCATCGACGCGATGGTGCCTCCACCGGGGGACGATTCAGTTCGTCCCGCTCAGCCTGCGCCGTCCGGTGGGGCGGGCTCGCCCGACCCGGCCCCACCGGATCGGCAGTCTTCCGCGCGGCAGGCCAGGGTGCGCGGGCAGGAGGCCAGGGAACTGCGCACCGGACGCCTCCACCTCAGGCAGGAGGAACGCGACCACCTTCACCGCATCGCACCGCGCCTGCCCACTCCGCGCGCGGTGAAGAAACTGGTGAATTTGTATCGACTCGTTCGCGTCGGTATCCGCGACGACGAATTCGATGCCTTTCCCTATCGCGCCGTGCTCACCCTGCTCGGATTGCTGGTGGCCGACCCGGCGTCGGCTCGTTCCGTTTTCGTCGCGATCGTCACCACCGACGATTTCTCGTCCGCCCTTCCACTTGAATGGCGCGACGACATCGTCGATGATCTCCAGACGTATCGGCACTGGGTCGGGACCATCGCGCGATTCGGTTTCGACACGCACGACCTGGTGACACCGTGACAAGCCCGGCGAAGCCGGAGACGACAAGCCGGGCGAAGCCGGATGGCGGGGGCAGCGCCCTGCGAGTTCCGGGCCGACTGGGGGAGGATGGCCGTGACCATGGATCGCCGCACGATGCCGAGGACGGTCGGCGCGCTGGTGGGCGCCGTACTCGTCACAGGAACGCTGCTGCTGCCGTCGAACGGGGCAGAGGTCGATTTCTCCCACTGCGTCGAGATCAAGGTGAACTCGTCAACGGAAAAGGGCGACCTCGTTCAGAAACTGGCCGAGCAGTACAACGCAGACCGGCGCGTGGTCGGTGGGGTGTGCGGCAGGGTCGAGGTGGAGAAGCTGACATCAGGGGCGGCCTCCGAGCATCTCGAACGGGGCTGGAACGAGCAGGCCTCGGAGGTCTCCGAACCGGACGTCTGGCTGCCGAGCACATCGCTGTGGGCCAGACTCCTCGAACACCGCAGGGGCGAGGACGTGGTGTCCGGCGAGGACGACTCCATCATCACGAGCCCCCTCGTGATCGCCATGCCGGAGCGAATGGCGAAGGCGCTCGGCTGGCCGGAGAGGTCGCTGGGCTGGTCCGACCTGAGGGACCTCGTGAACGGCCCCGGCTGGAGCGAGTACGGGCATCCCGAGTGGGGTCGCTTCCGGATGGGCAAGGACAACCCTCGGTTGTCCAGCTCCGGCCTCGCCGCCACCATCGCCACCTACCACGCGGCCACTCTCGCTCACGGCGGTTTCACCGAGCAGAACCTCGACGAGAACGGGGACGTGCTCACGTTCGCGCGCAACATCGAGTCGTCGGTACTGCATTACGAAAAGGATTCGGTGGTGTTCCTCGAAACCCTCTACGCCGAGGAGCAGAAAGCCAGCCCCAGGCCGTACGTCAGCGCGATCGCGATCCAGGAACAGATGGTCTACCACTACAACCAGGGTGAGCTGGCAGGCGAGGTGACCGACCTCGGAACGAAAGCGAAACCGCGCGACCGGCTGGTGGCGATCCACCCCGACGACGGAACCGTGCTCCTCGATCACCCGTATCTCGTGCTGCGTGGCGTCAGCGAGCAGAAACGCGCCGTCGCGGAGGACTTCCGCACGTACCTGCTCGCCGAGAAGCAGCAGCAGGCCTTCGTCAAAGACGGTTTCCGCGACGCCGAGGGAGAGACGGACGAGACCGTCGCCTCCAGCGTGGGCAGCAGCACCCGGTGGGACACGAAACCCATCGACCTTCCCGAGACGGCCATGGTGCACACCATGCTCGAAAGCTGGGAGAAGGTGCGTCTCAGGGGCAGCGTCCTGCTGCTGCTCGACGTGTCGGAGTCCATGAAGGAGACCGCCGACGCGGCAGCCACGCAGGTGGAGTCGAAGCTGGAGAAGCTCAGGCCCGCTGTGCTGCGCGGCCTCGAACTGCTCGACGACGACGACGAGGTGGCCCTGTGGACGTTCGCTACCGAACCGGCCTTCACGGAGGTCGTGCCGATGGGCAGGGTGGACAAGGTCCGTGACGAACTCACCGCCCACGTGGACGGCCTCGAGGTACGGGGAAACCGCACGGCCCTCTACGAGGCCACGCGCGCCGCGCACGAGGCGATGCGGGAGAACCTCGACGCCGATCGCATCAACGCCGTCGTCGTGCTCACCGACGGCCACGACACGACACGTGACGGTATGTCGCGCGCCGAACTGCTCGACGCCATCGACGCCGAGTACCTCGACACGTCGGTCCGCGTCTTCACCATCGCCTACGGAAAGGACGCCGACCGCGCCACCCTCGCCGAGATCGCCGCCGCATCCAAGGCACAGTCCTACGACGCGAGCGACCCCAACACCATCGAACAGGTGTTCATCAGTGCGTTCAGCAATTTCTGACCCGATCGTCCTGCCGCTGCTGTTCGGGCTCGTGGGTGGCGTCGTCACCGCCACGAAACAGGGCTGGTGGGGCGTCGTCGCGGGCGTGGTCGTCGCCGCAGCCGTCCACGCCTCGATGGTGCTGACCACCGCCGTGCTCGACCGCGCGGGACGCGAGGCGAGCCGGGCCGCGCCAGAACCATCGCCCACCGAGCACGACTATTTCGTCCGGTGCCTTCGCGCGGTGAGAACCCTGCCCCCGCACGAAACGGACCTGTCGTCGGAGTTGAACGACCTGCTCCTCGCCGTGGAGCAGGCGAAGGCGGCGCGGGACGGTGAGCTGACGCTCGCGGGACTCGACGCCCTGCGCAAGACCGCGGAACAGCTGGAGAACATCGACACGACGGCCTCGATCGGGCAGATCGAGTACCGGCTCCGCCGGATCAGGGAGAGCCTGCGGAACATCCTCGACGGCATGGGTGACGAACCCGCTCTCCGATGACGGATGTCGGATTCTGTTCCACTGTGGAAGAATCCGAACACCGCCAGCGTCAGCAGCGCAGGCGTCCGGCAGCACAAAGTGCCGGACGACCTGCGAGACTTCCTCCGCCGAGCCTCTGAGCCGGCGAAGCACCCGGCTCGATAGGCTTGGGAAATTGTGCGATCCTGTGCTCATCGGGCGACATCCGGCGGCGGCACAGCGACGCCACCGACGCGAGGAGGACGGCCCATGCTGGCGAGCCAACGCCGGTCGCGGATTCTGGAGGAGATCCGCCGATCCGGCGCCGTGCGGGTGAGCACGCTGGTCGAGCGGCTCGGCGTTTCGGATATGACCGTGCGCCGCGATCTGGAGGTACTGGCTCAGCAGGGCCAGCTACAGAAGGTGCACGGCGGAGCCGTCCTGCCCGGCGCGCGCAGCACGGAGGAACCCGGGTTCGCCGCCAAATCCAGCCGGGAGAACGCCGAGAAACTCGCCATCGCCAGCGAGGCGGTTCGCTTCGTGGAGCCGGGAATGGCGGTCGGCGTGTCGGCAGGCACGACGACGTGGACGTTCGCCAGCCTGCTGCGCGAGACGCCCGACATCACGGTGGTCACCAACTCCGTGCAGGTCGCCGACGTGTTCTCCCGGCGCCCGCGCACCGACCAGACCGTCGTCCTCACCGGCGGCATCCGCACCCCGTCGGAAGCGCTGGTAGGCCCGTTCGCCGTGTCCGCGATCCGCTCGGTGAACCTGGACATCATGTTCATGGGCGTGCACGGCATGGACGTGCACAGCGGCTTCACCACACCCAACCTCATGGAAGCCGAGACTGATCGCGCGTTCGTGGCGGCGTCGAGGCGGTTCGTGGTGCTGGCCGACCACACGAAGTACGGCGTGCTCGGCATCAGCACCATCGCCGACATCGACGCCGCCGATGTGCTGATCACCGACTCCGGGCTCGCCGAGGAGCACCAGCGGGCTCTGCGCGAGCGCGTCGGTGACCTCGTCGTGGTGGACGCGGCGGCGCAGGACACGGCAGGCGGCGATTCCGGCAGCGAGGCGGGCGCATGATCCACGAGTCCGCCGTCCGGCCCGGCCTCGGCGCGGTGTCCCCCGCCTCCCCCGTCAGCACGGCATTCGCCGAGACTTTCGGCGGTGAGCCCGAGGGAGTGTGGTGCGCGCCGGGCCGGGTCAACGTCATCGGCGAGCACACCGACTACAACGACGGGTTCGTCCTTCCCATGGCGCTGCCGCACGGTGTGCGTGTGGCGGCGCGGCGGGCATCCGGCGCGCTGGTGCGCGTGCGATCACTTCAGGAACCCGGTGCCGACGTGAGTGTCCGGCTCGGCGCGGGGCCGCGTGAGGTCACCGGCTGGCCCGCCTACGTCGCAGGCGTGGTGTGGAGTCTGCGCGAGGCGGGGCACGACGTGGGCGGCCTCGAACTCGTCGTGGACGGTGACGTCCCGGCAGGCGCGGGGCTGTCGTCGTCGGCCGCACTGGAATGCGCCGTGGCGAGTGCGCTCAACGACCTGTTCGCCCTCGGTATGGAGCGGGCCGACCTCGCGTTGTCGGCTCAGCGCGCCGAGAACGACTTCGTGGGCATGCCCTGCGGTGTGATGGACCAGATGGCCTCCATCGCCTGCCAGGAAGGTCACCTGCTTTTCCTGGACACCCGCTCGATGGCCACCGAGCACGTTCCATTCGACCCCTCGGCCCACGGCCGGACCCTGCTCGTGATCGACACGCGGGCGCCGCACCGGCTCGTGGACGGCGAGTACGCCAGGCGCCGCGCCGCCTGCGAGGCCGCGGTGGCGGCCCTGGGTGTGCGCGCGCTGCGCGACATCGCCGTCGAGGACCTTCCATCGGTGCTGTCGCGTATGGACAGTGAAGAGCAGCGGCGCAGGGTGCGGCACGTGGTCACCGAGAACGCCCGCGTCACCGAGGTGGTGGCCAGATTGCGCGAGGGTGACCTCGACGGGACAGGGCCCGCGCTGACGGCGTCCCATGTCTCGCTGCGCGACGACTACGAGGTCACCGTCGGCGAACTCGACACCGCTGTGGAGGCCGCCCTCGGCGCCGGAGCGCTGGGCGCCCGCATGACCGGAGGAGGGTTCGGCGGTTGCGTGGTCTCACTGGTGCCGGACGACCGTGTTGACGCCGTTCTCGACGCCGTGCGCACCGCGTTCGCCGCCGAGGGCTACGCCGAACCGAGGGCTTTCGCCGCCACCCCGTCGGCTGGTGCCCACCGGGTCCGCTGAGCGCGGAGGTGGAACGAGCCACCCCCGCCCCCGCACTGGTCAACGCCCGCCGGAGGCGAGCAGGGCGACCTCGTCCCGAGACAGGGCGCGGTCGAAGATCCTGACCTCGTCCACGTCGCCGCGCAGGTGGTCCACGTCGGCACCGCCGTACCGGGCTCGACCGATCACCGTGTTGCCGTCACCTCCCTCGGCGAGGCACGCGCCTCTGGTGTCGGCGTGTTGCCCGTCCACGTAGAGCGACAGGGTTCCGGCCTCGGCGTCGCGAACGCCCGTCAGGTGGTACCACCGGCCGGGCTCCGGCTTCTCCGGCGAGAGGGTGCGCAGCCCCGCGAAGCTCATCGCCCACCTCTGGTCCTGTCCGGAGTACTGGAGGAAGAACGCGCTGTGGACATCGGTGTCCTGGCTGACGACGGTCTGGAAGCCGGTTCCCGCCTCGTCGAGCCGGACCCACGCCGACACCGAGTAGCTGCCCCGGGTGTCGGCGAGCGCCGCGCCGGTGTCCGCCTCACCCGCACCGGCGAACGACGCCGCGCCGCCGCGAACGCCGTCCGTCCACTCGGTGCCCGTGAGCGTCGCGTCGGCGTCGCCGACGGCGTCCTCGGCGACGGAACCCGTTCCCTCGTCGAACAGGTAGGCGTGAACGCCGTCGAGTCCAGGTGTTCCCGGCAACGGAGCGGGCTGTCCGCCCTCGGAGCCGTCGGCCTTCTCGATGATCTCCTCGTTGATGCGGCGGACGGCCTCGAAGTCCATCTTCTCCACCATCCTGTCGTAGGTGAAAAAGCCGTTGACCTCGTGTTCGACATCGGTGAGCTGCGTGTAGACCGCGCCGCTGATGCCGCACGACCTCGCCGCTCTCAACACGGTTCGCTGGTTATCGACGTAGGCGGCCGTCAGACTCCCGGAGTCGGGCAGCATGTGATAGGCGTGCCCCTCGCCGAACCACATGTGACCGTCCACTTCCAGACCGAACCCGCCGTGCTCGCCGTCGATGGCGACGCGGTGCGCGTCCGGTTCCGGCGTGGCAGGCCCGACGTAGGCGTGCCAGTCGATGACGTGGCCCTTGCCCGAATCGCCGAGTGAGTCGCAGCAGTTCACTCCACTGTGGGCGTTGACGAGCCGGGTCGGGTCCTGGGCGGCGATCTCCTCGGCGATGCGGCCGGTGTCCTCCCGTGCCCACTCGCCCCAGCCCTCGTTGAACGGCACCCACCCGATGATCGAGGTCCAGTTCTTCTTCTCCGCCACGAGTTCCCGCAGCTCGGACTCGAACTGCGCCGCCGCGTCCGCAGGCGGCCTGCCCCCGGTGCGCATCGACGGCATGTCCTGCCACACGAGCAGGCCGAGCCGGTCGGCGTGGTAATACCAGCGGTCGGGCTCGGTCTTGATGTGCTTGCGCACGGTGTTGAAGCCGAGGCGCTTGTGCGCCTCCAGGTCCCAGCGCAGCGCCTCGTCGGTCGGCGCGGTGTAGATGCCGTCCGGCCAGTAGCCCTGGTCCAGTGTGGACATCAGAAACAGGATCTCGCCGTTGAGCGTGATCCGCCGTTTCCCGTCCTCGCCCTCGGTCATGCCGATCTCGCGCATGCCGAAGTAGGACGACACCCGGTCCACCACCCCATCCCGATCCTTCAGCACGACGTCGAGGTCGTAGAGGAACGGCGAGTCCGGCGACCACAGTCGCGCGTCCGGAACGGCGACGGTCAGCGGCAGGCCGGCTTCGCCACGCGCCCGGCTGATGACGCGCTCGCCGTCGCGCACCACGGCCTCCACCGTCAGGCCCCTGGAGGGACCTTCGGTGTTCACGGTGAGGCCGAGCGTGGCCGTGTCGATGTCCGGAACCAGGTCCAGAGTCGTGATGTGGGTTTCGGCGACCGGCTCCATCCACACGGTCTGCCAGATGCCCGAGGCCCCCTCGTAGAAGATGCCGCGATCGGGGACCCTGCGTTGCTTGCCCACCGGCTGCCAGGTGGCGTCGGTCAGGTCGGTGACTCCCACGACGATCTCCTGCTCGCCGCCCGGCCGTAGCGCGTCGGTGATGTCGGCGGAGAAGGCGTCGTAGCCGCCGGTGTGCGAGGCGACCTCGTGCCCGTTGACGTACACCGTCGCCTCGTAGTCAACGGCACCGAAGTGCAGGAGGAGGCGGTTGTGCTCGCCGATACGCCAGTTCCTCGGCACGGTGACGGTGCGGCGATACCACATGTGGTCGGCGCGCCGCTGGATTCCGGACAGCGCCGACTCCGTCGGGTAGGGCACGAGGATGCGCTCGGGCAGCGTCTCGCCGAACGGCGGCGACTCACCCTCGGTCGCGCCCGTGAACTCCCAGACGCCGTTGAGGTTGCGCCATTCGGGACGGGTGAGCTGGGGCCTCGGGTACTCGGGCAGCGCATTCCCGGGTGACACGTCGCCCGTCCACGGCGTCGCGAGTGGTGGTTCGCCGATCGTCCATTCGGCCGAGGGCTCGGCGGTGGCCGCCGGGGTGAGGGCCGCGAACAGCAGCGCGGATATCGCGGCGAGCGCGCCGCGCCGCCGGACGCGGCGGTCACGGGATCGGGGCGGTGGTGCGGGTGACAGCATCGAACACCCTCCTCGCAGGGGACCGCGTCGGCCATCGCCGCCGACGCAGGGAACGCCGGACCGCGCTCGTGGCGGATGATGTCCGGCGTGAAGCATTTCACACACAACAACCCGGAGTGTCAACATGTGCAATCACTATCGACCAGGTTCAAACACAACATCGCCCGAACAGAGCGATGCCGCAGGCCACCACCGTGCGTACAGGGGAGTAAAGGCACTCGGGTGACAGCTCCCCGTTCGGCCCAGTCGGACCGATACCGGCTGGTGACCACCCGAGCCTGTTGGTTTCTGTTGCTTCGTGGTTGAATTCCTGCGTTCGGCACGTGAGCAGGAAGGGACGAGGCAGCCGGTGAAGAGGACACGAACGTTTCTGGCCGACGGCCGCGAGCTGTTCTACTTCGCGGCCGACGACGAGGCCGTGCCCGCGCCGCCCGACCCGAGAGACCTCCCTGCCGTCAGCACCGCGTCCCAACTGCGCTGGGACCCCCTGCTCGGCGAGTGGGTGATGATGGCGACCCACCGGCAGAACCGCACGTTCATGCCGGCGCGGAACGACTGCCCGCTGTGCCCGTCGAGCGAGGGAAGGCACACCGAGATCCCTGCCCCTGGGTACGCCGTCGCGATCTTCGAGAACCGCTTTCCCAGCCTGTCCACCGAAGCGCGGCTCGACGGCGTCGAGGTGCGGCATCCGCTGGTCGAGGTCCGGCCCGGCTTCGGGCGCTGCGAGGTGGTCTGCTTCACCAGCGACCACCATGCCCGGTTCGCCGACCTCTCCCCGTCCAGGGCGCGGCTGGTCATCGACGCACTGGCCGATCGCACCACCGAACTGTCCACACTCGACGGTGTCGAGCAGGTATTCTGCTTCGAGAGCAGGGGCAAGGAGATCGGGGTCACCCTGCCGCACCCGCACGGGCAGATCTACGCCTACCCGTTCGTCACACCGAGGACCCGGCGGATGCTGGAGGTCGCGCGCCACCACCGCGAACGCACCGGCCGCGACCTGCATCGCGACATCCTGACCGCCGAAAGGCAATCGGGAGTGCGGCTGATCGCCGAGACCGCGCACTGGGTGGCGTTCGTGCCCGCCGCGGCGCGCTGGCCGGTCGAGGTGCACGTCTACCCCCTGCGCAAGGTCCGCACCATCGCCGACCTCGGCGACGCCGAGCGCGACGACTTCACGACGCTCTACCTCGACCTGCTTGTGCGACTGGACCGCCTCTACGGCGATCCCCTCCCCTACATCTCCGCATGGCATCAGGCGCCTGCCTGCGACGACGAGGAGTTGAGCCACCTGCACCTGCAACTGTTCTCGATCCGCCGCTCCGCCGACAAGCTCAAGTACCTGGCCGGCTCGGAGTCGGGAATGGGGGCCTTCATCACCGACGTACTGCCCGAAGACGTCGCCAGCAGGCTCAGGGAGGTGTAGCCGGAAGACACACAGTCCACCGTGTCCACAGTGTTCACTCTGCTGTTCACAGCGGTGTCCACGTCGCTGTTCACAGCGGTGTCCACGTCGCTGTTCACAGCGGCGGCGTGAACCTGACCCGATCCTTCGTCCCGGCGCGGGCCACGCCCCACGCGCGTGTCCGCACCGGCTTCGCCCGACGAATCCCCATGACTTCTCCCCGACCACCGGAGGTGGGCCGTGCACGTCCTCGCTGAAGCGGACCTGCGCCTCGACGCAGCGGCGATCGACTACGTATTGCTCGCGTTCTATTTCGTGCTCGTACTCGGCATCGGATACCTCGCCCGCAGGCAGGTGTCCACAAGTCTCGACTTCTTCCTGTCCGGCCGCTCGCTGCCCGCCTGGGTGACCGGCCTTGCCTTCGTCGCCGCCAACCTCGGCGCGATCGAGGTCATGGGAATGTCGGCCAACGGCGCCCAGTACGGGATGCCGACCGCCCACTACTTCTGGATCGGCGCCGTTCCCGCGATGCTGTTCCTCGGCATCGTGATGATGCCGTTCTACTACGGGTCGAAGGTGCGCAGCGTTCCCGAGTTCATGCTGCGCCGGTTCGGCAAACCCGCGCACCTGGTGAACGGCATCAGCTTCGCGCTGGCTCAGGTGCTCATCGCAGGCGCGAACCTCTTCCTGCTCGCCACGGTGGTCAACCTCCTGCTCGGCTGGCCCATCTGGCTCTCGGTGATCCTCGCCGCGGTGATCGTGCTCGTCTACACCGCCCTCGGCGGACTCTCCGCCGCGATCTACAACGAGGTCCTCCAGTTCTTCGTCATCGTGGCGGCGCTGCTCCCGCTCACGATCGTCGGGCTCGCCAAGGTCGGTGGCTGGCAGGGACTCGTTGACAAGGTGTCGGCGGGACCGGGAGGGGCCGAACAGCTCAGTTCGTGGCCTGGCAACCAGCTCACCGGTTTCGGCAGCAACTTCCTCTCGGTGCTCGGCCTGGTGTTCGGCCTCGGGTTCGTGCTGTCCTTCGGCTACTGGACCACCAACTTCGTCGAGGTCCAGCGGGCGATGGCGTCGAAGAGCATGTCGGCCGCACGCCGGACGCCGATCATCGGTGCCTTCCCGAAGATGCTGGTGCCGTTCATCGTGATCATCCCCGGCATGGTCGCCGGGGTGAGCGTCACCGAGCTGGCCGGTGAGAACAAGTCCGCGCTGCTGGCTGGTGAAGCGGCCCCGAGCGGGGCGACGTTCAACGACGCGCTGCTGCTGCTGATGCGCGACCTGCTGCCCAACGGCATGCTCGGCATCGCGATCGCGGGCCTGCTGGCGTCGTTCATGGCGGGGATGGCCGCGAACCTCAGCTCGTTCAACACGGTGTTCACCTACGACATCTGGCAGGCGTACGTCGTCAAGGACCGCCCCGACGGCTACTACCTCAGGGCGGGAAGGGTCGTCACCGTCGTCGCCACGGTGCTGGCCATCGGGACGGCGTTCATCGCCGCCTCGTACTCCAACCTGATGGACTACCTGCAACAGCTCTTCTCGTTCTTCAACGCGCCGCTGTTCGCCACGTTCATCCTCGGCATGTTCTGGAAGCGGATGACGCCGACGGCGGGCTGGACCGGCCTCGTCAGCGGTACCGCGGCGGCGGTCGGGGTGTTCCTGCTCGCCGAGACCGGGGTGTGGGACCTGCCGGGGCAGGGCGCGTCGTTCGTCGGGGCGGGCGCGGCCTTCGTGGTGGACATCGCGGTGAGTGTCGCCGTCACCTACGCCACGCAACCCAAGCCGGAAGCACAGCTCGTGGGGCTGGTCTACTCGCTGACCCCGAAGGAAAGCCTGCGGCACTCCACCAGCGGCGAGGACGCGGGCTGGTACCGCCGCCCCGGCTTGCTCGCCGGAATCGTGCTGGCCGTCACCATCCTGTTCAACATCATCTTCTAGGAGGACGAGACCATGACGAACTCCGGAACCCGCCGTGCCAGGGCGTTCGACATCCGCCTCGTGATCGCCCTCCTCATCGGCGTCTACGGCGCCGTGCTGACGGTGCTGGGACTCGGCTTCACCACCGAAGAGGACATCGCCAAGGCAGCCGACATCAACATCAACCTGTGGACCGGCGTCGCCATGCTGATCTTCGCGGGGCTGTTCGTGCTGTGGGCGAAGCTGCGCCCGATCACCGTCCCGCAGGAGGAAGCCGAACGCCTGGAACACGAACACCACAGGGGCGAAGAGAACTGATCACCCACACTCGCTGCGCTGCGGTGCCCGCGCTGCGGTGCCCGCGCTGCGGTGCCCGCGCTGCGGTGCCCGCGCTGTGGTGCGGGAGCGCCGTGGCGCAGCGAGCGCTGTGGGTGCAGCCAGCGCTGTGGGTGCAGCCAGCGCTGTGGGTGCAGCCAGCGCTGTGGGTGCAGCCAGCGCTGTGGGTGCTGTGGTGCTGGTCTGGCGGCCCCCGCATGCCGGGCTGCCGCCACACACCGTGTCCGCACTTCCCGCACCCGTGTCCGCACCTCCCGTACGCGTGTCCGCACCTCCCGCATCTGTGTCTGCACTTCCCGCACCCATGCCCGCACCGCAAAGTGCAAACACCCGTACACAGACTGCGGACACGACACCCCGCGTCTCGTGTCCGCACCTCCCGTACGCGGGTCCGCACCTCCCGTACGCCAGGCCGCGCCGCCCGGCGGGCCGTGGCGGGTCAGGTGCCCGTCAGGGGAAGCACGGCGGCGGCGACACCGGCCACCACCGTTGTCGCGAGACCGCCGAACGCGATGCCACGCCATCCCCCGCGTAGCAGGACGCCGGGCCGCACGGCCGTCCCGAGACCGAAAAGGGCCGCCGAGAACAACACCGTCGTCGCCACCTCGGCGGCGCCGAGCACGCCTTCGGGAACAAGGCCGGTGCCGCGCGCGGCCATCATGAGCAAGAACCCGAGCACGAACATCGGAATCAACGGGGGCCTGCGGGTACCGCCGTCGCGCGGCGTGCGGCGTCGCTGCCAGACACTGACGCCGGCCACCATCGGCGCGAGAAACACCACGCGCGTCAGTTTCACCACCACGGCCACCGCGACAGCCGCCGCGCCCACCGGTGAGGCCGCCACGACCACCTGCGCCACCTCGTGGACGCTCAGCCCCGCCCACGTCGCGATCCGCTCGGGCGACCAGCCCCACCACGAGCCGAGCAGCGGAACCGCCACCATCGCGGCGCTGCCGTAGACGGTGACGAGCGCGACGGCACCTGCCACGTCCTCGTTCTCGGTATCGCTCACGCTGTCCATGGCGGCGATCGCGGAAGCACCGCAGATCGACGTCCCGGTCGCCACCAGCAACCCGAGTCCTCTCGGCAGACCGAGAAGCCTGCCGAGCAACAGGATCGCCGCGAACGACGCCGTCACCGTGACGGTCACGGCGAGGAGTGTTCCCGCCCCGAGATCGACGACGTCGGCCACGCTCAGCCGCAGCCCGAGCAGCACGACGCCGATCCGCAGCAACGTCTTCGCCGCGAAGGTCACGCCCTCGTGTGTCGCGGGGGGCAGCAGCGGCCCCGCCAGTACGCCCAGCACGACGGCGACGGTCAGCGCGCTCACGGACGGCAACGCGGCGTTCACTGCCAGCGCGACGGCGGTCGCCGCCGCGGCCACGGACAGTCCTGGCGCCAGCGACCGGGCCCTGTGGAACCCGGAGCCGACGCGCTCTTCTGGTTGTGCCATGTCGTGAGCGTGTCGGGCGTACCGCGGACGCGGTAGCCGTCGATCTTGTCTGACGTCATAACCTGAGGGAATGCCATCGTTGTCCGATCTCGACGCGCTCCGGCTGCTCCTGCTCGTCCGCGACCGGGGCAGCCTCACCGCCGCCGCGGCCGAACTCGGCATCAGCCAGCCCGCGGCGAGCAAGCGCATGAGCGCGCTGGAACGGCGCTGGAAGATCACACTGCTCGACCGCACGCGGCGGGGCTCGGCACTGACTCCTGCCGGGACACTCGTGTGTGGCCTGGCGCAGCGGGTGCTGGACGAGGTCCGCGCGCTGGAGGACGGCGTCGCGTCGCTGCGGCACGATTACACCGCCAACCTCGTGGTGGCGGCGAGCCTGACGGTGGCCGAACACCTGCTGCCCGCCTGGCTCGGTGAGCTGCGCAGGGAGAACCCCGGCCTGCACGTCGGGTTGGAAGTCACGAACTCGGCGCATGTGTGCGAACTCGTCGAGGCGAAAACGGCCGATCTCGGTTTCGTGGAGACACCGCGGCCGAGGCGAGGGCTGCGCTACCGCACGGTGGCCCGCGATCGGCTCGTGCTCGCCGTGCGGCCGGACCACGGGTGGGCCGGCCGACGGCGTCCTGTCGGCCCGCACGAACTCGCGCGGACACCGCTGGTGAGCCGCGAACGCGGTTCGGGGACCCGCGACACCGTCGAGCAGGCCATGGCCGCCCACGGCGCCACGCTCGCGCCGCCGCTGCTCGAACTCGGCTCAAGCGAGGCGGTCCGCAGCGCCGTGATCGCGGGAGCGGGTCCCGCGCTCGTCAGCGAACTCGTGGTGGCCGGAGCACTCGCCCGAGGTGTGCTCGTCGAGGTTCCCACCATCGGGCTCGAACTCGGCCGCAACCTCCGCGCGGTGTGGCGCACCGGGACCCGCCCCACGCGGGATGCGGCTCGCCTGCTCGCCATCGCCGTACGCGACCACGTACCCGCGCCGCCGCGCTGACCGCCTTCCGGCTACGGCAATCCGGCGAGAGAACTCCCCTGAAGCCGTCCCTGATCGCTACGATCGCGGGATCTCGCGCACGCCGCCGCTGCCGGAGCGTCCTGTCCGCGAAGGAGACGCCTCATGCTGTATCCCTGTAATCGCTGCGGGCGGATGAACACCACGGCTCCCTCCATGTGCTGTGACCGTTGCATCCGGGAGATCGACGTGGAGTCCGAACGGTACGCGCGGGAGACGATGCGCGAGTCCGAGGAGATTCTGAAGCAGTGGCGGCACGAGGACAAGGCGCTCGCCCGCAAGGGCGGATGCGCCGTCCTCGCCTTCGCCACCGTGGCGCTGCCGGTGCTCCTGCTCGTCCTGGATGCGGTGCGCCTCCTGTGACACCGCCGCCCCGGCCTGCTGCCTGGCGTGGACCGCACCCGCAACCCCCAGGCGCGCGGCGTCGCGGCTCCGCTGCGCAACGCGTCCGCGTCAACGGGCCCCGAGCAGGCCACGAGCGCCCCCGGCGCACGGCGGATGCCGTGTCCGGTCATCGGTGCGGCCCCGTACCCGGCTGGTCGTCGGCGCCACGGCCGCCCCGCATCGGGCAGCGGTGCCCGAAGTCTCCGCCGAGCGACGCCTCTCCCTCGTCACACCTCGAATTCGCCTGCCTTGACCCCGGCCACGAAAGCCCGCCACTCCGCCGCCGTGTAGCGGATCGTGGCGTCGTCGGGACGTTTCGAATGCCGGATCAGCACATCCCCGCTGCCGTCGCACACCGGGGTGAATTCCACGCAGTTTCCGTTGGGGTTGCTGAAACTGCTCTTCCTCCACAACAGACCGTGTGTCACGTTGCCTCCAGTTCCTCTGTGATCGTCCTCAGCAGATCGGCCGATTCGGCGGGACTTCTCGCGAGACCACGAATGATCTCCACCGCCTTCCGGTACGCCTCCACGTCGTCCTCGTCGAGCACGAAGGCGCCCGAGCTGTAGTGCTCGAAGTGCACCACCGGTGGCGCGTCGGGGAATTCGTAGAGCACGAAAGGGCCAGCCCAGCCCGGATGCCAGCCGATACGCGGCGGCACGATCTGGACAGTGATGTTGTCGCGACCACCCATCGCGACCAGATGCCGGAGCTGGTCGGCCATCACGGGAGGCGACCCGACGATCTCGCGCACCGCGTCCTCGGCGATGAGCGCGAGCAGCCGGAGTGGATCGCGGCGGGTGACCACCTCCGAACGCCCGACGCGCAGCATCACCCGCGCGTCCACCTCGTGCGGCTCAAGCTGGGTGGCACCGGCTAGCGCGCGGGCGTAGTCGGCGGTCTGGAGCAGGCCGGGTACGACGTCCCGCGCCCACTCGACCACCGCCGAGGCATGGCGTTCCGACTCGATGGCGCCCGCGAGCTGCTGCGGAATCCCCGGCATGCCCACCACGAGCCAGTTCGGTTCCGCGGCGTGGCGGGCGAGCTCGACGAGGCGCTGCTTCTCCTCACCGGTGACGCCGAGCAGGGTCAGCAGCGACGCCGTGTCCTCGGGGTTCGGCAGCCTCCGCCCCGTCGCCCAGTGGGACACGGTGCCATGGCTGAAACCCAGCCGTTGCGAGATCTCTCTCCCGCTCATTCCGGACGCATCCACGAGTCTGCGGATCGCCGCCGTCAACGCGCGGGCCCGTGTCGTCAGCCCGCTGGTGTCCCATGGCACGCGCCGGATCGTAGCGAGAGATCACCCTCGCGCAGCAGTCACACGATCGGGAGATTGCAACTACAGCCTGTAGACAGCCACTGTGATCAGCGAACACCGGAATCCAGGGGGTCCGACGATGGAACGATTTCGCTGGCAGCAGGCGGAAGGACGGCGGCACGCCTACAACGCGTGGAAGACCGCGACACCGCATCCCGGCATCGCGTTCGAGGCGTTGTGCGGCGCGGAGGTCATCCCACGGGAACACGACTTCGTCGAGCTGTCCGGCTGGTGGCACGACCCCACCTGCTGGGCCTGCGACCGCGAATGGCGGGTCCGCGCGGGTTTTCCCGCCCACGACATCCCTCCGCTGCCGGAGAACGCGTGAGCGCTGCCGCCGCCACCCTCGCGGGGTTCGCGTGTGCTGTCACGGCGCGGGGAGCGTCGCGCAGAGTTCGGTGGGAAGGTCGGTGAACTCGCGGTCCAGACCAGTGCATCCGGCGCCGCTCGTGCGCAGCACCGTCTCCCAGTGGTCACGGTCGAACCGCAGGAACCATCGGGCGACGTCGCCGCCCGGCTCGCACTCACCGCCGTCCGGAGCGCACCTGCCCGCCGCCGGATTCACGTCGAGGATCAGCCAGGTGCCGTCACAGGCGCGCACCTCGCGCACGCTGCGCAGGCGCTTCACCGGAACGTCGAGCTGGTACACGGCCTTGTCGATCCACACGGGATCGCAGGTGTCCTCCGGCGGGTGGCAGCCGAGGAGGTCGTCACACCGGCGATAGCGATCACCGTCGGGTGTCCACGCGGGGAAGGCGGCGTTGAACACCAACATCCGCTCACCGAGGGGAGCGGACACCGTCAACGGAACCTCCGCCGTGCGCCGCCCACGGCACGCGCCGACGTCCGGCATCGGCGCCGAGTACATGACGTTGGCGTAGACGGTGTCCGGCCGGTCCGGCAACGCGTCCTGCACGTGTTCGACGCGCACGTCGTCGCCGCAGTCCTCCCCGCCCGAGGGCAGCTCCACCACCACCCGCACCGATCGCTCGCCCGTGCGCACGACGTCAACGACGTCGGCGGCGAACGCCACCGGCTCCGCCACCTGTTCCCGCCCGCTGTCCTGAGCCGGCTCGCGTGTCAGCCCCGCGGTCACCGCGAACGACGCCGCCACCACGCCTGCCACAGCGATCGCCACGGCCCACCCACGCCGACGTCTCATCACCGCACCCCCTCATCCTATGGCTGAAGCCGGTCGAGCCCGGCACGCCGCTCCTTCTCCCTGCGCGCGGCGTCGGCGCGGCTTCGCCTGCTCGCTCGCTGCTTGCCGTCCCGCGGCACCAGCAGCAGCAGATCACCACCCTGAGTCGCGAGAACGCCCCCGAGTTCGGCGTCACCGGCGAACCAGCCCCCACCCTCGATGCCCTGCTGACCCGCGTCGTGGTCGGCCACACCGCGCGCCACCATCATCGGCCACCGCTGCCCCTGCCCGAGGCGGACACTCAGCGTGCCGTTGTCGAGCCCCAGCACGATCCGCACAGGCTCGCGGAACTCCGGGGCGTAGACGGACAGTACCCGGGACTGTGCCCGCAACAGCGCGAGTTGGCCGAAAAGGAAGTAGTGCACGATCTTCGTCACACCGATCCCGACGCCCACGAGCGGGTACAGCACGCCGACGTCGAGCACGAACGGCACCGTGCACAACACGGCCGACAGCGCGAGCAAGGCCGCGTAACGGCGGAGCACGACGGCCCGGTGCAGGCGTAGCAGTCGGCGCAGATCGGCGTCGGCGGGAAGGCCGATCCTGCGCCGCTGCACCCGCCTCACCGCGAGGATCGTCAGGACCAGCAGGCATACCATCCCCGGAATCGCCAGCAGGTACACGGTGTCGCTCGCCACGGACAGTGTCGTCGCGTACGCGGCCAGTGCCGTGCCCGACCACGCCACCGCGCGCCGCCAGCGGCGGCGTGGTGGGTTCGCGGTGTCCACAGTCGTCGGTCGCGTCACCGCGGAACCGTAAGCCGGCGCATGTCACCGGCGCCAGGTGCGGATCGTCACCGTCCGCCGATGGCGAACACGCGGACGCGGGCTGCCGCGTGTGTGCAGGAAGTGCCGACACCCGTGCAGGAAGTGCGGACACGAGACGCAGGGTGTCGTGTCCGCAGTCTGTGTACGGGTGTTTGCACTTTGCGGCGCGGACGCACGTACAGCAAGTGCCGACACCCGTGCAGCAAGTGCCGACACGCGTGCAGGAAGTGCGGACGCACGTGCAGGAAGTGCGGACACGCCCGTCAGCGGGCTCGGCTGCCTTCTCGCCACACGGCGTGCGTCAGCGGGACCCCCGGGCGGTAGGCGAGGTGGGCGGCCGACGGCGCGTCGAGCACGTGCACGTCGGCGCGCGCGCCGGGGCGCAGCACGCCGACGGCTCCCTCGCCCGACTCCCTGCGCAGTGCCCGCGCTCCGCCCCAGGTCGCGGCGCGCACGGCCTCCTCGACGGTCATCCTCATCTGCAACACGGCGGTGGCGACGCAGAACGCCATGGACGTCGTGTACGACGAGCCGGGATTGCAGTTGGAGGCCAGCGCCACGGTCGCGCCCGCGTCGAGCAGTGCGCGGGCGTCCGGCAACGGCTGGCGCGTCGAGAGGTCGCAGGCCGGCAGGAGCGTCGCCACGGTCTCGGAGTTCGCCAGTGCGTCCACATCGGAACCGGTGAGATACGTGCAGTGGTCCACACTGGCCGCGCCGTGCTCCACCGCGACCCGCACACCCGGTCCTGCACCGAGCTGGTTGCCGTGGACCCGCAGTCCGAGTCCTGCCTTCGCGGCGGCGGTGAGCACCGCGCTCGCCGCGTCGGCGTCGAACGCGCCACGCTCGCAGAACACGTCCGCCCAGCGCACGTGGGGTGCCACCGCGTCGAGCATTTCGCCGCACACGAGGGCGACGTAGTCGTCGGTGTCCCAGCCGGGTGGAACCACATGGGCGCCGAGGAAGGTCACCTCGTCCACGAACCCGGCCGCGAGGCGCGCGGCTCTCGTCTCCTCGGCCACGGTGAGGCCGTAGCCGGTCTTGGTTTCGAGGCAGGTCGTTCCCTGGTTCACGGCCTCCTCGGTGAGGCGCCGCAGGGTGGCGGCGAGCGCGTCGTCCGACGCGGCGCGCGTGGTCTCCACGGTCACGGCGATACCGCCCGCGTCGTAGGGGCGACCGGCGAGGCGCGCGGCGAACTCGGCGGACCGGTCGCCCGCGAAGACCAGGTGGGTGTGGCTGTCCACCCAGCCGGGCAGCGCAGCGCGTCCTTCGACGTCGATGCGCTCGTCCGCGTCGGGCGCGCGCGTCGCGGGGCCGACCCACTCCACGCGACGGCCCGACAGCACCAGCGCCGCGTCGGTGATCGTGCCGAGGTGCTCGTCGTTCGTCGTCAACTCGCCGATCCCGGTGATCAGTGTCGATGTCGTCGTCATGCCCACAGCCGTTCGATCTCCCGTGCCAGCAGTGCTCCCACGTCGCCGAGGGTGGTGTGCCGTCCCTCCGACGCCACGACACGACCGGCGACGACCACCGCGGCCACGTCGGCTGCCGAGGCCACCAGCGGCACCTGCTCCGGTGCCGCACCGGCCGTCCTCGGTGTGTCGTCACGTACGGCCACCAGGTCGGCGGGCGCTCCCGGTGCGATCACTCCGGCTTCAGGCCACCCGAGCGTGGCGTGTCCCGCCGCCGTGGCTGTCTTCAGCAGCTCGGCAGGTGTGAACCGGCCACGGCGGCCGGAGCGCAGTCGTTCGCCGTACTCCAGTGCCCTGGCCTCGCCCAGCGGGTCCACCACGGCGTGCTGATCGCTGCCGAGGCAGAGTGAACAACCCGCGTCGGCGAGCTCGCGCATCGGCCCGAGGCCGTCGGCGAGGTCGGCCTCGGTGGTCGGGCAGGCACACACCGCCGTGCCGCTTCCGCCGAGCAGCGCCACGTCGCCCGCACTGAGGTGGGTGGCGTGGACGGCCGTGGTGCGCGCCGACAGCACCCCGGTCTCGTGCAGCAACTCCACCGGGGTGCGCCCGTAGGCGGCGTGGCACGCGGCGTTCTCGGCGGGTTGCTCGGAGACGTGGACGTGCAGGGGACGGCCCGGCAGCGCGGCGGCCACCTCGGGCAGGTCAGGCGCGGCGACGGCACGCACCGAGTGCACTGCGGCACCGACGCGGGTGGTGGCGTCGGTGCCGTCGCGATCAAGGGCCTCGACCCGCTCCCGCCACCGCGCCACATCACCGTCACCGAACCTGCGCTGAACCCCGTCGAGGGGCTCGCCGATGCCGCCCGTGAGGTAGCACGTGTCCAGGATGGTCAGGCGTAGCCCCGCCTCGGCCGCGGCCTGCCGCAGCGCCTCGCCCATCGCGTTCGGGTCGGCGTAGCGGCGGCCGTCCTGCGCGTGGTGCAGGTAGTGGAACTCTCCGACGCAGGAGATCCCGGCCACCACCATCTCGGCGTAGACGGCTCTGGCGAGCCGGAAGTAGGAGTCGGGGTCGAGCCGCTCCGCCACCCGGTACATCGTGTCGCGCCAGGTCCAGAACGTGCCGCCCGCCGCGTCGCCACCGTGGGTGCGGCCTCGCAGCGCCCGGTGGAACGCATGGGAATGCGCGTTGGCGAACCCGGGCAGCACCACGCCGGGCAGGCGGTGTGATCCCGGTTCGGGACGCGCGCGTTCCACGGCGGTGATCGTGCCGTCGCCGCCCACCCTCACGAGCACGCGAGAGGTGAGTCCCTCGGGCAGCCACGCGTGTTCGCACCAGTAGCTCAGCACGGTACCCCCGCGAGGTGGGCGAGGACGCGGGCGAGGGCGGCGGCCCCGGCCTCGCAGTCGTCCGCCTCGGCGTGCTCGGCCGGGGCGTGGCTGACTCCGGTGGGGTTGCGCACGAACAGCATCGCGGTGGGCACGTGGTGCGCGAGCACGCCCGCGTCGTGTCCCGCGCCCGTCGCCAGCGCGGGCGCCCCGCCGAGCACACCGGCCAGCTCGTCGCGCAACGCGCTGTCGAAGGTGACCGTGCCGGTGTACGACTCCTCGCGCACGGCGACGGTGCAGCCCTCGGCCTCGGCCGCCTCGCGCGCCGCTTCGGTGATCTCGGCGACGACGTGCCGGGTCTCGCCGTCCCCGCTCGCGCGAGCGTCGAGCCAGACGTCCACAGTGGACGGGATGACGTTCGTGCCGCCCGGTGTGGGCACCAGCCTGCCCACGGTGGCTCGCGCACCGGGAACCGACGCGGCGGCGCGGCGCGCGGCCAGCACGAGCGACGCGGCAGGCAGCATCGGGTCCCTGCGGTCGGCCAGCGCCGTGGCCCCGGCGTGGTTTCCCTCGCCGGAGAAGCTCAGCCGCCAGCGACCGTGCGCGAGGATCGAACTCGCGAGGCCCACGGGCCTGCCCAGGTCCACGAGACCCCGGCCCTGCTCCACGTGCAGCTCGACGAAACAACCGATGCGGCCCAGCGTCTCGGGGTCGGGTCCGAGGTGCTCGGGAGCCACTCCCCGGGCCCTGACGGCCTCGGCGAGCGTGACGCCGTCGGTGTCGCGAAGGGTGCGCGCCGTGTCCGTGTCGAGTGTGCCGGCGAGCAGCCGCGAACCGAGGCAGGGCACGCCGAACCGCCCGCCCTCCTCCTCCGCGAACACCGCGACGGCGAGCGGGCGCGACCGCGTGAACCCCTCGGCGCGCAGCAGGTCCACGGCGGCGAGCGCCGAGGCCACGCCGAGTGGGCCGTCGAAGGCACCACCGCCGGGCACCGAGTCGAGATGGCTTCCCGTCACCACCGCGTCCGGGCCCGGCTCGCCCCACCACGCCCACAGGTTGCCGTTGCGGTCGGTGTGCACGTCGAGGCCCCTCGCGGTGGCCTCGGCGGTGAACCACTCGCGCAGTTCCGCCTCGGCGCGATCGAAACCGTGCCGCGAGTAGCCGCCCCTGCGGTCGGTGCCCACGCCTGCGATGGCATCGAGCAACGAGGTCGCGCCGCTCATGCCGACGCTCCCGGACGCGGCGTGACCCCTGTGCCGGTGCCGGTGTCGCGCATGGGGACACGCAGTCCGCGCTCGTCCGCCACCTCGACCGCTCGCTCGTACCCGGCGTCAGCGTGGCGCAGCACGCCCATGGCGGGGTCGTTGGTGAGCACGCGCTCGATCTTGCGGGCCGCCAGATCCGTGCCGTCGGCCACGGTGACCTGCCCCGCGTGCACGGAGCGGCCCATGCCCACTCCTCCGCCGTGGTGGATCGACACCCACGTGGCGCCCGACGCGGTGTTGACCAGCGCGTTGAGCAGCGGCCAGTCGGCGATCGCGTCGGAGCCGTCGGCCATGCCCTCGGTCTCCCGGTACGGCGAGGCCACGGAACCGCAGTCGAGGTGGTCGCGCCCGATCACGACGGGGGCGGCGAGTTCGCCGCTCGCCACCATCTCGTTGAACCGGGCGCCCGCGAGTTCCCGCTCGCCGTAGCCGAGCCAGCAGATGCGCGCGGGCAATCCCTGGAACGCCACGCGCTCGCCCGCGAGGCGGATCCAGCGGGCAAGGCGGTCGTCACCGCCGAAGAGGTCCAGCACGGCGCGGTCGGTGGCGGCGATGTCGGACGCCTCCCCCGACAGCGCGGCCCAGCGGAACGGGCCCTTGCCCTCGCAGAACAGCGGCCTGATGTACGCGGGAACGAACCCGGGGTAGTCGAACGCGCGCTCGCAGCCGCCGAGTTTCGCCTCGCCGCGCAGGGAGTTGCCGTAGTCGAACACCTCGGCACCCGCGTCGAGGAAGCCCACCATCGCGTCAACGTGCTCGGCCATCGACTCGCGGGCGCGGTCGGTGAACTCGTCGGGCTTGGCGGCGGCGTAGTCGCCCCAGTCCTCCACGGCGACGCCCTTCGGCAAGTACGACAGCGGGTCGTGGGCCGAGGTCTGGTCCGTGACGACGTCGATCTCGACGCCCCGGCGCAGCAGCTCGGGCAGCACCTCGGCCGCGTTGCCGATGACGGCGACCGACAGTGCCCTGCCCTCCCGCTTCGCCTGCTCGACCGTCCTGATCGCACTGTCCACATCGGTGGCCACCTCGTCGAGGTAGCGCGTGGCCACCCTGCGGTGTGCTCGTTCGGCGTCGCACTCCACCACGAGCGCGACGCCTTCGTTCATGGTGACGGCCAGCGGCTGAGCCCCACCCATCCCGCCGAGCCCTGCGGTGACGGTGAGGGTGCCGCGCAGCGAGCCGCCGAACCGCTTGGCCGCCACGGCGGCGAACGTCTCGTACGTGCCCTGGAGGATGCCCTGCGTTCCAATGTAGATCCACGACCCCGCGGTCATCTGCCCGTACATCGTTAGCCCGAGCGCGTCGAGGCGCCGGAACTCAGGCCAGCTCGCCCAGTCCGGCACGAGGTTCGAGTTGGCGATCAGCACCCTCGGCGCCCACTCGTGGGTGCGCAGCACACCCACCGGCCGTCCCGACTGCACGAGGAGTGTCTCGTCGTCGTGCAGGTCGGCGAGTTCGGCGGTGATGGCGTGGAAACTCGGCCAGTCGCGGGCCGCCTTGCCGGTTCCGCCGTAGACGACGAGGTCGCCGGGCCGTTCCGCGACCTCGGGGTCGAGGTTGTTGTGCAGCATGCGCAGCGGCGCCTCGGTGGCCCACGACCGCGCGGTGAGCGCGGTGCCGCGAGCCGCTCGGACGGGTGCGTTCATGATTCCTCCCCACAGTTCTCGGCAGCGCGCAGTGCGGTGCCGGATCGGACCAGGTCGATGGCGGCGGTGATCTCGGGAGCGAGGTGGCGATCGGGGCCGGGGCCCGGCACGTGCTCGCGCAGCACGGCGAGGGCCGCCGCCGTGGCGGGGGCGGGGGCCAGCGGTGTGCGCAAATCGAGAGCGCGGGCCGCGGTCAGCAGTTCCACGGCGAGCACGGTGGTCAATCCCTCGACGGCCCTGCGGAGCTTGCGGGCCGAGGCCCAGCCCATCGAGACGTGGTCCTCCTGCATGGCGCTGGTAGGGATCGAGTCAACGGAGGCTGGCACCGCGAGACGTTTCAGCTCGGACACCACCGACGCCTGCGTGTAGTGGGCGATCATGTGGCCGGAATCGACGCCGGGGTCGGCTGCGAGGAACGGCGGCAACCCCTGCGAGCGCGCGACATCGAGCAGGCGGTCGGTGCGCCGCTCGGCCATGCTCGCCACGTCCGCCACGGCGATGGCGAGAAAGTCGAGCACGTAGGCCAGCGGCGCGCCGTGGAAGTTGCCGCTCGACTCCACGCGCCCGTCGGCGAGCACGACGGGGTTGTCCACCACGGCGACGAGTTCTCTGTCTGCGACGGCCTCGGCGTGGGCCACCGTGTCACGTGCCGCGCCGTGCACCTGCGGGGCGCAGCGCAGTGAGTAGGCGTCCTGCACCCGCGTGCAGTCGGGGCCACGGTGGCTTGCGACGATGCCGGACGACGCGAGGAACCGCCGCATGCGCGCCGCCGAGACGGCCTGGCCGGGGTGCGGGCGGAGTTCCTGGAGGTCGGCGGCGAACGCCCTGTCCGTGCCGAGCAGGCTCTCCACGCTCATCGCCGCGGTCAGGTCTGCGGTGTCGAGGAGGCGGCGCAGGTCGGCGAGAGCCAGCACGAGCATGCCGAGCATGCCGTCGGTGCCGTTGATGAGGGCGAGCCCTTCCTTCTCCGCCAGCTCCACGGGTTCGACGCCCGCGTCGGCCAGCGCCTCGGCCGCGGCGCGCACGCTGCCCGTGGCGTCCCTGACCTCGCCCTCTCCCATGAGCGCGAGCGCGACGGAGGCCAGCGGCGCGAGATCACCGGAGCAGCCGAGCGAGCCGTATTCGCGCACCACGGGCGTGATCCCGGCGTTGAGCAGGCTGGCCATGGCCAGCACCGTCGCAGGCCGCACACCGGTGTGGCCGCTCGCGAGGGTGCGCAGCCGCAGCAACGTCAGCGCACGCACCACCTCCCGCTCCACCTCAGGACCGGCACCGGCGGCATGCGACCGCACCAGCGAACGCTGGAGCTGCGCGCGCCGGTCCTCCGGGATGTACTTCACGGCCAGCGCCCCGAAGCCGGTGGACACGCCGTAGACAGCGCGTTCGGACGCGGCGAGCGCGTCGATGTGGGTCCTCGCCGTGGTGGTGGCCTTCACCGCCTCCGGCGCCACCTCGACGGGTGCGCCCTCGCGGGCGACGGCGACGACCTGCTCACGCGACAGTGGCGTGAGTCCGATGGGAACAGCTCGCATACCCCCATCTCACCTCGCGCAGGGCTCGCGAGCGAGACCTCGGCGGGCGACACTGTCTCGGATACCAGACAGCTGGGAGGTGCGGGATGGGCCGGAGCAGTGACGTGCCCGCGTTGCGGCGCGGGCTCGCGGTTCTGCGGCTGCTGGCCGCGAAGGCTGAGCCGGTGACGGCGGCCTCGGTGGCTCGCGAGCTGGGATTGCCGCGCTCGACGACGTACCACCTGCTGTCCGAACTGGTGGCGGCCGGATTCGCGACCCACCTTCCCGACCAGCGCCGGTACGGGCTCGGCGTGGCGGCGTTCGAGGTCGGTTCGGCGTATCTGCGCCACGACCCGCTGGAGGCGCTGGCCCGGCCACTGCTGCGCGAGTTGACCGCCCGCGTCGAGCTGACCGCTCACCTCGGGGTGCTGCACGGCGCCGAGACGCTGTATCTGGTGCGGGAACAGCCGAAATGGCCGCTCGGGCTGGTGACCGAGATCGGCGTGCGGCTGCCTGCGCACCTGCCCGCGTCGGGGAGGGCGATCCTCGCGCATCTGCCGTCGCCGCAGGTGCGGGCGCTGTTCCCCAGAGCGGGGAGCTTCGTGCGCCGGACCGGCAGGGGGCCTTCCGACCTGCCGGGGCTGCGCCGCCTTCTCGCCGCGCAGCGCCGGAGGGGCTGGGCCGTCGAGGACGGCTACGTCACCGAGGGGTTCGCCTCGGTCGCCGCGCCGGTGTTCGGCCCCACCGGCACCCCGATCGCGGCTGTCAGCGTGACGTTCCGGCACGAGTGCGACAGGGAACGGGAGTGCGGGCAGGACTGGCCGGAGCAGGCGGCCGAGGTGCGGGCCTCGGCCGCCGAACTCACGGCGAGAGTCGGCGGGCACGCCGCCTGACCCGCCACCCGCCTCGGTGACGACTCGGCCGGGCCGTCCACGCCACGGCGGCGCGATCATCACCTGCCCGGCGGGTAACGGGCGCTCGCGGTGGGTATCCGTCCCACCACCGGCACCCGGCACGAAGGCGGCGAGAGGCATGGGGACAGAGGGGAAAGACGGGAAAGACACCGTCGTGATCGTCGGCGCGGGACTCGCGGGCGCGAAGGCCGCCGAGGCACTGCGTGAGGAGGGGTTCACCGGGTCCATCGTGCTGATCGGGGCCGAGGGCGAGCCGCCGTACGAGCGTCCGCCGCTGTCGAAGGATTACCTGCTCGGCAACGCGGACAGGGCGAGCACCGCCGTCCACGACCCCGGCTGGTACACCGGCAACGACGTCGAGTTGCTCCTCGGAACGGCGGCGGTGGACATCCACCGCGACACCCGCGACGTCGAACTGGCCGACGGGCGGCGCGTCCGGTACACGCACCTGCTGCTCACCACGGGCGCGAGCCCCCGGCGGCTGTCGGTTCCCGGCGCTGAGCTGGACGGTGTGCACTACCTGCGCGAGCTGGGCGATTCGGAACGCCTTCGCGACGCGTTACGCGCGGGTGGTCCGGTGGCCGTCGTCGGCGCGGGCTGGATCGGTCTCGAAGTGGCGGCGGCGGCCCGGCAGTACGGCTGCGACGTCACGGTGGTGGAGCCGCAGGACGCTCCGCTGCTGGCCACGCTGGGACCGGAACTGGGCGGCTACTTCGCCGACGTCCATCGGCGCCACGGCGTCAGGATTCTCACCGGGTGCCGCCCGAACGCCCTGATCGGCTCCGGCAGGGTCGTGGGTATCTCCACCGACGCGGGCGAGGAGATCGAGGCAGGCACGGTGGTGGTCGGCATCGGCGTGAAACCCAACACCGCACTCGCCCGTGGCGGTGGTCTCACCGTGGACAACGGGATCGTCGTGGACGAGTACCTGCGCACGGCCGATCCCACGATCGCCGCCGCCGGTGATGTCGCCTCCGCCTTCCACCCCTTCTACGAAAGGCACGTGCGCGTCGAGCACTGGGCAGGCGCCTTGAACGCGGGCCCTGCCGCAGCGCGATCGCTGATCGGCCGAGGGCGTCCCTACGACGAATTGCCCTTCTTCTACACCGACCAGTACGACATCGGCATGGAGTTCATCGGGCTGCTCGAACCAGGCCGACCGTACACAGTGGTCACCAGGGGCGCGCGGGAGGACGACGCCTTCCACGCGTTCTGGCTCGCCGACGATCAGGTCGTGGCCGGCCTGCACGTCAACATGTGGGACGACGGCATCGAACCGGCCAAACAACTCATCCGCAGCAGGGCTGCCGTGGACCCCGCGCGCCTGGCCGACCCGTCGGTTCCGCTCGGCGCCGTGGCACGGTAAGGGAACCCGCCACGCCCGATCCCGGTGGCTCCGGGCCGGGATGCTGGACGACGTCGTTGCTGCACGACACGTGTCGCCGAACGCGTGCCGATAGGGACTCGTCTGCCGGTCGAACGATCCGGGGGCGGCCCGACTCCGCACTACGGACGCGGCAGCTCCGCCGCGACGTCGGCGACGCCGTCGAGGAAGCCTGGATGCGGGTTGCCGCGCACGGGCTCGGTTTCCGCGATCACCACGAGGCTTCCCGACCGGCGGGAGTCGTAGTACCTTCCGGTCCAGCGGATCGTCCCGGCTCCGACGATCGCGCCGGGCAACGGCGTGATGTTGCCCGTTCCGTCCACATCGGCCAGTCCTCGCAACTCCCGCGCGGCGGCCGTCCCGCGCATCCGCACCCAGGACACCGAGACGACGATGCGATTGCCGTGGCCGTCGCCGAGGAGGAACAGCATCCTCCGCAGCGAATGGCAGGGAGTTCTGGTGAGGAATCGCTGCACCTGCCCGTAGGAGTGGAGGGCGCAGCCGCCCGCCCTGTCGAGTTTCTCGTCGATCCGTTCGAGGTCCAGCCGCTTCCACGTCGTGTTGCGGTGTCCCTTCGCCGCTGATCGCTTGCCCTTGGCGAGTTTGGTGCGCACCACCTGGCTCAATGACGACTGCATCGACGCCACACCGCTGCCGCCCGAGACTCCGGTGACCCCGGTGACTCCAGCAGGGCCGTACGCCACGGTGATCGCCAGTGTCGTCGAGGCCACCAGAGCGCCCGAGCGCTTCGTCCAGCGTCCCCGGGAATCCCGTGGTTGCGTCTCGTAACCCATGAGCGCCTTTCCCCCTTCGCCGCTGCGCCACGGGGCTGATCATGGGACAGCGCGGGCGCGGGCGTGCGGACTTCACCCGGCATCACCGGAACGGGGGACGCGAGTCCGGCTTGACCTTGCCACCGATGTCAGGCCCTACGGTCGCGCCATGACTTTCTTCGCCGTCCACCGCAACGGCCGCCCCGCCACGGCCGACGATCTCGCACCGCTGGCGTTCGCCGGCCACGCCCACTTCACGGCCATGCAGGTTCGCGACGGCCGCGTGCGCGGGCTCGACCTGCACCTGCGGCGACTGCGCGACGCGTCGCTGACGCTGTTCGGGCAGGCGCTTCCCGACGAGCAGGTGCGCTCCTACCTCCGCGCGGCGCTGGAGTCCGGTCCCGCCGACGTGTCGCTGACCGCGACCGTGTCGTCGCCGGTCGGCGAGTTCACGGCGGAGGCGGCACCCGGTCTCGACGTGCTCGTGCGCACGGGGCCCGCGGCCTCACCGCCCGAAGGTCCGCTCACGCTCATGCCCGTCGAGCACGAACGCTTCCTTCCCGAGGTCAAGCACGTCGGCGAAGTGGCGAAGACGCACCTGCTCCGCGGGGCGAAGGAACGCGGGTTCGACGACGCCGTCTTCACCGACCGCAAGGGCAGGCTCAGTGAGGCCACGATCTGGAACCTGGCGTTCCTCGACGGCGACACGGTGGTATGGCCGTCGGCCGACGTGCTCGCCGGTGTCACGATGGGCATCGTGCGCAGGCACCTCGACGGGCTCGGTGTGAACCAGCGGGTCCGGGAGGTCACACTCGCCGACGTCGCCGGGTTCGCCGGTGCCGTCGTGCTGAACTCGTGGACTCCCGGCGTGCCCGTGAGCCGGATCGACACGGTGGAGCTGCCCAGCTCGTCCACGCTGGCCGGGATGCTGCACGACGCCTACGCCGCCGAGTCGCCGACCGCACTCTGACGGCCCTGCGCGTCAGCGGCTCGTCACGTCAGCGGCGGCTCGGCGCAGCCCAGCGCGATCCAGTGCGGTAGCTCCGTGTGACGGCTCGGTGGGACTCAAGCGAGACTCAGTGAGACTCGGCGGGGATCTGCGGGGATCAGCGTGGTCGGGCCTGCCGCTCGCAGTGGGACTTCAACGAGTGCGCCTCGGTGTCCACAAAGCGCCGGATCGTGCGCGCGGCGACCCTGGCCAGCGGTGACAGTGCTCCCTCGACGGTGAAGTCGAAGCCTGCGAGGGTGCCGGAGCCGTCCGCGCGGAGCCGGTGGCCCGCGGTGAGGCGCAGTCCGGGTGCCGTGCTGGTCCAGGTGAAGGACCGGGACGGCACCAGCTCCGTCACCGTCCACACGCGAGACGGCTGTCCCGGCTGACGCAACTCCACTCTGCCGCCGACGCGCAGCGGCCCGTCGTCGCACTTGCGGGCCGCGAGGACGGTGGGTGTCCAGTCCGGCCAGTTCCCCACCGCGCTGAGCACCCTCCACACCTCCTCCACGTCCGCGTCGATCGCCACCGTCGTCTCGTAACGCATCTCGGCCTCCGGGTCCGGCTGATCACAGCGTGGCACGGACCCCAGCGTCGAGAACACCGCCGCGCGGCCACGGTCCCGGCCTGTGATGGCCGTGCCCGCCGTCGTGGAGGTGCTTGCGAGCTATCCGGCGTTCGCCTCGGTAGTCGCCCGCTCCGGCCCCCGCAGCATGACGAGGGTGAGCACACATCCCAGCACCGCCAGTCCCGCCGCGACGGCGAAGGACACCCGCAGTCCCGTCGTGCCGCCGATGACCCCGGCGAGGGCGAGCAGCGCCGAGACGCCGATGCCCGACCCCACCCGCTGCGCCGTGTTGACCACGCCGGCCGCCACTCCCCTGTCAGCCTCGGCGACGGCGTTGACCGCGGGCGCGGTGACGCCGACGAACGCGGCAGGCAGGCCGATCCCGAAGAGCAGGGCGGCGGGGAGCACGTCGGCGAAATAGGTCGTGTCCTCGGGAAGCCGCGCCAGCCACACCATCGCCGCGGCCTGCGCGGCCAGCCCCGCCGCGAGCGTGCCCGCGTGCCCCCAAGCCTTGACCACGGCGGGGATCACGGTCCTGGACGCCGTGACGTTGACCAGCGCCACCGGAAGCACCGCGAGCCCCGCCTCGGTCGGCCCGTAGTCCTGGCTTCCCTGCAAATACAGCGCGAGCAGCGCGAACACGGGGACGTGGGCCGCGCCCACGAGGACGTTGACCACCGTTGACCCGGTCAGCGCGCGGACCCGGAACAGGCGCAGGGGCATCAGCGGCTCGACGTTCCTGCGCTGGAGCGCGACGAACACGGCCAGCAGCACCACGGCGAGCGCCACCAGCAGCCACGCGGTCGGCGCCCGTCCCGGAACCGCGAACTCGCCGATGGCGTAGCCCGCGAGGAGCAGCCCTGCCGTGCCGGTGATCGCACCGGCGATGTCGAGCCGCACGGCCCGCACCGGTGGGTCCGCCGACAGCACCGGCGAGGACAACGCCAGCGCGACGACCCCGACGGGAATGTTGATCAAAAAGATCGACGGCCAGCCGAGGAACTCGGTCAGCGGTCCTCCCGCCGCCGTGCCGAGCGCCGCGCCTGCCGCTCCCATGGCACTCCAGATGCCGAACGCCTTCCGGTTGTCCTCCGGGTCCGGGTAGGTGCGCGCGATGAGGGCGAGCTGCGCCGGGATCACCACGGCCGCGCCGATTCCCTGCGCCGCTCGCGCGGCCACGAGAAACCACGCCGTCTGCGCGAATCCCGCCGCGGCCGAGGCGATGGTGAAGAGAAGCAGGCCGGCCACGAAGGCCCGCCGGGCGCCGAACACGTCGGCCGCTCTGCCTCCGATCAACAGGAAACCGCCGAAGGCCAGCAGGTAGGCGTTGACGACCCAGCCGAGGCCCGCCTCGGTGAGTCCGAGGTCTGCGCCGATCGACGGGAGCGCCACGTTGATCACCGTCGTGTCGAGGAACACCACAAGCTCGACCACGGCGAGCAGCCAGATCACTCCAGCATTCAGCATGGACCAATCCCTTTCATTAGAGTTGAACTATAGTGAGATTTCACTAAAGTCCAGCTTTAGTCAAGGAGGTTCCATGTCACACACGGTTCTCGTCGTCGGCGGCTACGGCACCGTCGGAGCCCAGCTCACCGACCTGCTGCGGCGGCGTGATTCCGCCCGCGTGCTCGTCGGGGGACGCACCCCACCGGCCGCGCCCGGCACCGTGCGGATCGACGTGCGCGACCAGGAGAGCGTGGCCAGGGTGCTCGACACCCACCGCGTCGGCACTGTCGTGCTCAGCGTGCAGGCGCCGGACGCCACGGTGTTCGCCACGTGCGCCCAGCGCGGCGTTCACGTGGTTGATCTCGGCGCGGACCCGCTGCTGTCCCCCACCGAACACGCTCGCCTCCACGACGTCGCGACCGGCGCGGCGGCGAGTCTTGTCCTCGGCGTCGGGCTCGCACCCGGACTGACCAACGTGCTCGCGCGCACGGCGGCCGACGCGCTCGGCGGCGTGGACGACATCGCCGTCAGCGTTCTCCTCGGGGCAGGAGAGGCCCACGGAGCCCAGGCCGTTCGATGGACGATCGACCGGCTCGCCGAGAGGCCCGGCGGCCAGGCGAGGAGGGTCTACTTCCCCGGCATCGGTTACCGCAGGGCGATCCCGTTCGGGTTCGCCGACCAGCACTCCCTGAGCCGGTCACTCGGTGCGAGGGCGACGACCCGGCTGGGCCTCGACTCGCGCGTCGCGAACGCCGGGCTGGCCGTGTTGCGGCTGACCGGCCTCGCCTGCCGGGTGAATCCGGACCGGTTGCCTGGCGGGTTCGGCGGTGACGTGTTCTGCGTGCGCGCCGACGCGTGGCGGGGACGGCGCCATGCCGCCGTCGCGGCCACCGGACACGGCCAGAGCAGGGCCACCGCCGTGATCGCCGACCAGGTGCTCGCCGACCTGCTCGGCGGGAACCTGCCACCGGGCGTCCACGTCCCCGAACAGCTCGACCGGCTCGCCGACCTGCCCCAGCGGCTGACCGGCGAGGGCATCACCCTCTGGCGCCGCTCACCCGGTGAGGAGCTGAGCGGCGAGCGTGTCGAGGGTCCACCCCCGCCAGCGCTCCGGTGACCAGCCTCGGTCCCGCACCAGCACCAGATACAGTTCGGGGCTGAGCAGCCCGAAAAGCACGTCGGCGACGTGCGGGACGCTCAGCCCCGCACGGGCGCCGGGTTTGCGCACCAGCGCCGTCGCCGCCGCGTCCTGCACCGTGGCGCGAGCGTCCACATTGGCACGCCACAAGTCGGTCAGTTCAGGGTCGGTCGCGGCGGCCACGCGCAGCACCTCCACGACGGGGGCGACCCTGGCCGACACCTCGCACACGCCCTCGACGTGCGCGGCGAGCTGCTCACGCGCCGTCGGCGCGTCCAGCACCGCCTGGAACCACGGGCGCTGAAGTGTCGCGACGGGACTGTCGTCCCCCGCCACCTCGTGATCGAGCAGTTCCTTGAGCACCGTGCGCTTGTTGCCGAACGTGAAGTAGATCGTCTGCACCGACACACCGGCGCGGTCGGCGATCTCCTGGAGTTTGGTGGCGCCGTATCCGTGTGCGACGAACTGCTCCCTCGCCGCCTCCAGCATGCGCAGCCGGGTCTGCCGCGTCTTCTCCGCCCTGGTCGTGCCTGCCACGCCGAGAAGCCTAGCCGCACCCCGCTGTCGCGCCTCCGCTGTGTGACGGCCGGGTGCGGTCAGCCGCCGAGGGCATCGAGCGCGGTGAGTGCCTCGGACGGCAGCTCAAGAGTGGCCGCCGCCACGTTCTCGCGCAGGTGCGCCACGGACGACGTGCCGGGGATGAGCAGGATGTTCGGCGACTGGTGCAGCAACCACGCCAGTGCCACCGCCTGCGGCGACGCGCCGAGGTCGGTCGCCACGGCCTCCAGCGTGGCGGAGCGGATCGGGCTGAACCCGCCCAGCGGCCAGAACGGCACATACGAGACGCCCTGTTCCGCCAGCGACGCGATGAGCTGCTCGTCGCCCCTGTGTTCGACGTTGTACCAGTTCTGCACGGTCACGATCGGCGCGATCGACTGCGCCTCGCGGACCTGTTCGGCATCCACGACGCTGACCCCGAGGTGGCGGATCAGCCCTTGCTCGCGCATGTCGGCCAGCGCGCCGAACGGCTCGGCGAGCGAGCCGGGCACCGGCGAGTGACCGTCGGGTCCACCACCGACCCGCAAGTTGACGACGTCGAGCGCCTCGACACCGAGCGTGCGAAGGTTCGACTCCACCTGCGTGCGCAGCTGTTCGGGCGAGCGCGCGTGCGGCCAGCCGCCCTGCTCGTCGCGCACCGCGCCCACCTTGGTGACGATGTGCAGGCCCTCGGGGTAGGGCGAGAGGGCCTCGCGGATCAGCTCGTTCGTCACGTGCGGGCCGTAGAAGTCGGCGGTGTCGATGTGATCGACACCCAGCTCGACGGCGGTGCGCAGCACGGAGATCGCCTCGTCGCGGTCCTTCGGCGGCCCGAACACACCCGGCCCGGCCAACTGCATCGCGCCGAAGCCCATCCGGTGCACGGTGGGGCCTCCGGCCATCGTGAACGTCCCGCCGAGGGTGTCGTGGGTCATGTGCGCGCGTCCTCTCTCCAGCCCGGTCCCGCCGCGTGAGGCGGACCCGCACGAGCATTATCCAATCCGGCATCCGCCGGCAGGCAGGACGCCCCCGGCCCCCCGGCGACGCCCCGGCCTCGATGCCTTCGTACGCGACCGGCGTTCCGGGACGCCACTGCCCGGCGGGCGAGGCAGGCGGGGCGGAGTCGGCGGGCGCCAGGACGTCAGGCGGCCGGTTCGGGCTTTCTGAGCACTTCCGTCAAGGCCGAGACGCTGTGCTCGCCGTACCCCGCCGCGACGGCCTTGCGCAAAAGCTCGTGCAAGGGCGCATGCCACGAGACGTCGAGATTCGCCTCCCTGCCGAGTTCCTCGTCGTAGGGGATGCCCGCGACGAAGGCGTTCACGGAGGAAGCCGGTTCCGAGTAGTCGCCGCTGTCGATTTCGCTCGCGAACACCGGCAACACTGAGTTGATCATTTCGAACCACTTGACCGTGAACCGCACCAGTGTGCTCGCGGGCAGGCCGCGTGCTTGGACGAGCGCGGCCCCCTGGAAGAATCCGACGAGGGCGGGCAACAGGGTGCCGCCCACCGCCATCTCGTAGAGAGCGGCGAGGTCCGGCTCGTCGCCGAGGTGGACGGTGTCGCCGCCGAGGGTCGTCAACGTCTCGCGATGCTCGTCGAAGACGCCACGGTCTCCGGCGTAGTACAGCAGGGTGTCCGCCGCGCCCACCGCGGAAGGAACGTTCTTGATCGCGCCGTCGAGGAACCGAGCACCGTGGCCGATCGCCCAGTCGGCCATGTCCCTGGCCCCGGCCGGCGAGCCGCTGTTCAACGTGATCAGAGCCCGGTCCTTCAGCACCGAGGCGGCGGGGGCGAGCACCTCGCGCGTGTCGTCGTACGTCATGAGGCAGGTGACGACCAGAGGGCCTGCGGCCACGGCCTCGTCCACGGTCGCCGCGTGCCGCGCCCCTCTCTCCACCAGTGGTGCCGCCTTGGCCGCGGTGCGGTTCCACACGGTGGTGGGATGTCCTGCCGCGACGAAGGTCTCGGCCAGCGCACTGCCCATCGAGCCGAGCCCGATGACGGTCACGGGCGTGCGGGAATACTCGGTCATACGCTGCGCTCCTGATTGCTGTCGGGTCAAGGGAGATCACGGCGTCGCTGAGGACGTACCGTTTCGAGGGAAGGAATCGATTCGCACCTGCCATCCTGCAAGGACACCGAAGTCACCACAAGTACCGACATTCTTGTTCGGTACCGACAATCCTGTGAGGAGGAGTCGCGATGAAAAAGAGGGAATACACCTGCGGACTCGACGCCGCCATCGATGTCATGGGCGGCAAGTGGAAAGGTCTGATTCTGTTCTGGCTCGGCGAGGGGCCACTCCGGTTCGGCGAACTACGCCGGACGGTGGCCGGGATCAGCGAACGGATGCTCATCCTCCAACTACGGGAAATGCAGACAAGTGGCCTTGTGCATCGCGAGGTTCACCACCAGGTGCCACCCAAGGTGGAATACTCGCTGACCGAGTTCGGTCAATCCCTGCGGGTTGCGCTGGAACCTCTCGGTCAGTGGGGCGAGGAGCACATGGAACGGCTCGAAGCACTTCCGCGAACCGGCGCATCGAGCTAGCAGGCCGGTCAGCTGCGCGTGGCTGTCGTGCCGCGACAGGCGGAGCTGCCCGCCGACAGTGTCGCTTTCGGGTTTTGCCGAGGGGCCGGCCGCCTGGACGTGGCCCGGTTTCTCGGGCAGTTCCCTGGCGTGGCCGCGACGCGCTCGTTGGTTGATGGCACGGGGGTCGGGATCGAGGCCGCGTCGCCGTTCGACATCGCGCGACGGTATTCCAGTGCCCCACGCATCCTCTTCCACAAAGGACAGCTTTGCCCTACGTGTTCCGGCGCGGCCTTTCGTTCTCCGCCCCGTCGCGCGGACGTATCGTGCTGGTCACCTTCACCTGGTTTCGTGCCCCGCGGCCCCGCCACACGAGATCAGGAGTGATCGATGAACACACCCTTGGACCGGCGCCGATTCCTCGCACTCGGGGGCGGCACCGCCGCGGCGGCCCTCACAGCGAGCCACTGGGCGAGTGCCTCCACCGACACCCCCGTGCACAGCGGCCCTGTGCCCGACGGCGTGTTCCGGCTGGGAGTGGCCTCGGGTGATCCGCTGCCCGACCGCGTGGTGCTGTGGACGCGGCTCGCGCCGCAGCCGCTGGCCCTCGACGGCCTCGGCGGCATGCCCGACCGGCGTGTTCCCGTGCAGTGGCAGGTGTCCCGCGACGAGTCGTTCACGCAGGTCGTGCGGGCGGGGGCCACGATGGCGGACCCCGCCGATGCCCACAGCGTGCACGTGGACGTGGCGGGGCTCGAACCGGCGCGCTGGTACTACTACCGGTTCCGGTCGGGGTCGGAGCTGAGCCCCGTCGGCCGGACGCGCACGGCGCCCGCCCCGGGTGCGGCGGTCAACCGGCTGAACTTCGCGTTCGCGAGCTGCCAGAACTATCCCGCCGGCTACTACACCGCGCACGCCAACCTCGCGCGAGAGGACCTCGACGTCGCCTTCCACCTCGGCGACTACATCTACGAGGGCGGCGGGCAGGGCAAGCTGGGGCGCGGGCACGTGCCGAACCACGAGATCAGGTCGCTGGCCGACTACCGTGTGCGCCACGCCCAGTACCGCACGGACGACAACCTCCAGGCCGTTCACGCCGCCTTCCCGTGGGTCGTGACCTGGGACGACCACGAGGTCGAGAACAACTGGGCAGGCGACGACTCCGACCCGGACAGCCCCGTCGAGGAGTTCCTCGCGCGACGCGCCCGTGCGTTCAAGGCGTACTGGGAGCACATGCCGATCCGCGCGAACCGGGCGCCTCAGGGGCCGCACATGACCCTCTACCGTGGTTTCACCTTCGGCGCGCTGGCCACGTTCAGCGTGCTCGACACCCGCCAGTACCGCAGCGACCAGGTGGCCTGCAAGCAAGCCGACTGCGCCGACGCCTTCGACCCGGCCCGCACCATGCTCGGCGACGAGCAGGAATCCTGGCTGTTCGCGCGGCTGCGCGAGTCGCGGACCCGCTGGAACGTGCTCGCCCAGCAGGTGCCGCTGTTCGAGGACCCGAATGTGGGGCAGCCCTCGGACAAGTGGGAAGGCTACCGCGCCTCCCGCGCCCGCCTGCTCGACGTCTTCGCCGAGGAGCGGGTGGGCAACCCGGTGGTGCTCACCGGCGACGTGCACAAGAACTTCGCCGCCGACCTGAAGCTCGACTGGGACGATCCCGCCGCACCTGCCGTGGGCAGCGAGTTCGTGGGCACGTCCATCAGCTCGGGCGGCGACGGCACGAGCGTCACCCGCTACGACCCCGACCCCGCCAACCCGCACATCAAGTTCGAGAACTCCGGCGACCGGGGCTATGTGCGGCTCTCGATGTCCGATGTGGAGCTTCGAGCGGACTACCGGGTGGTGGACACCGTCGAGCGCCCCGAGTCCGGGGTTCGCACCCTGGCGTCGTTCAAGGTGGAGGCCGGAACGCCCGGAATCCGGCGCGGCTGACGGGCGAACCCCCGGCCTCGCGCGGCGACGCGGGCCGGGGAAGCAGGCTGGGGACGAGTGCGGACAGCCGTGCGGGAGGTGCCAACACACGTGCGGGAAGTGCGGACACGAGACGCAGGGTGTCGTGTCCGCAGTCTGTGCACGAGTGTTTGCACCTCACAGTCCGGACCCACGTGCGGGAAGTGCCAACACACGTGCGGGAAGTGCGGACACGGCGGTTGCCCTCGGCAGCCACCCGCTCACCGCCGCGCCCCGCATCCTCACTCAGCGCACACATCAGCGTCGGCCACCGGACACCCGAGCCGCTCGGCCAGCTCGATCAGCGCGGCGCCCAGCGGGCGATCGACGCGCAGCACGGCGTGGGCGTCGCCCCGCGTCTCACCCCTGTTGACGATCAGCACGGGCTTCCCCGCGCTCGCGGCCTGCCGCACGAAACGCAGCCCGGACATGACGGCCAGCGACGAACCGAGCACGAGCACGGCGGCGGCGTCGTCGATCAGGCGGCGGCACCGCTCGACCCTGCGGCGTGGCACGGAGTCGCCGAAGAACACGACGTCCGGCTTCAACACCCCGGTGCCGCACGCTGCGCAGGAGACCACGCGGAACTCACGCACGAGCGGCTCGGGCAGCTCCACGTCGCCGTCGGGGTTGAGCTGAGTGACGTCGGCCGAGAAACCGGGGTTGGCCGCGCGCAAACGCTGCTGAAGCGCCCAGCGGGAACTGTTGTGGCCGCAGTCGAGGCAGACGACGCGCCCGAGACTGCCGTGCAACTCGACGACGCCGTCGGCGCCCGCCGCCTGGTGCAGGCCGTCAACGTTCTGCGTGATCACGCCGAGCAGGTGACCACGACGCCGCAACGCGGCCACCGCGCGATGCCCGTCGTTGGGCCGGGCGCGCGAGAACACGTCCCAGCCGAGGTGGCTGCGCGCCCAGTACCGGCGCCTGCCGTCCTCGCTGTTCACGAATTCCTGGTGGGTCATGGGAGCCTGGCGGCGCAGCGTGCCGCCCTCGCCCCGATAGTCGGGAATGCCGGATTCGGTGGACAACCCGGCCCCGCTGAGCACCACGACACCGCCTTCGCCGACCACCCGGACGACCTCCGTCAACTCCGTCGTGCACGGCGCGGCCACGCCGGTCGGGGTCCAGGTCAGGCTCGGTCTCATCCGCACCCCTCCAGCGTACGGAGGGGAAGCAGGCACCGCACGAACGTGGAGCGTGCGGTGGGCGGGCTGCTGCGTGTCGGGGAGCGAACCCTGCGTGCGCGGAGCGAGCCCGAACGCCGACGCCGGGTCGCTTGCCAAGCCGTCCCGTGCGGAGGGCCGACATCGGTGGCCAGCCTACTGTCGAGCATGTCAGCGGACCATCCCCGCACGCGCGGGGCCGACGTCGTTGACAAGACACCCTCTTTGCCGTCTAGAGGACCAATCCCCGCGTGCGCGGGGCCGAGACTTGTTGACCTGTAGTTTTTCACGCCTGGTTCGGCGTTTTCCCGTGGTTGCGCGGCATGGCGGTGTGCTGCGTCCTTCGGACAGACTAGTGAACAGGCCAGACGGAGATGGCGCATCTGGTCGGCCCAGCGGCACAAGCGATCGGCCCTGCGGCTCGACCGGAAACGATCAGGCCGCCCCTTGTGGCCCGTCGCTCCCTCGCCGTGACAGCCGACAACTACGCGAACGACGCAGTCCTCAGACGGTGTAGCGCGGATTCGTCGCTCAACTCGCCCCGCGCGGCAGCGTTTGCGACATAAAAATCTATCAGGTGATAGACAAGGGCCGGGTCCACTCCGAGATTCTTCGCCTGTATCGCCAGACCGTCCGATCTGGGAGGTCTCCCACCCCATCTGCCGGAGTAGACCTCGGTTTCGATCATGTTGGAGTGGGTTCGGACCCAGATCTCAGGGGATTCGACTCCGATCGGCGATACATGCATGACTCCTTCCCAGGGAACCCGCGACCGATATCCCCAGGATCTGTGCTCGATCCCATCAGGGCTGAGAACGACTTTTCCGAGCGCGATCCGGCCCGTCACCACATTGACCAGGTAGGTTGCGACAAAGAGACCGATCAAACCGAATACCGCGGCGGCCACCACTGGCGCCGAGGCTTCCCCACCCGACATTCGCACGAGATCGTAGGATGCGAGCGAGAACATCGAAACCATCAGCACTACCAGAGTGATAGATCCAGCGAAAGCCAATCGAGAATAGGGTATAACCAAACCCTTTGAAGGAAGAACCATGGCCGCCTTGGAGCCATTTTTTCGCACATTGATCCGACTGTTGCACCCTACCGCGATGACAACTGACAAAAACAATCCGAACAAGATAAAATACTTCACGGCGCCCGATCTTTCGCCAGACGATACGACGAACGCGCTGACGAACGCAACTGTCGCCAGCGACGCCAACCACACCATACCCAGGATCCACTTGAGCCGACCTGTATTCCGCCACTGCTGGGGCCACGGAACCTGACTAGAAGACCGCATCCCACGCATCTCCGATCGCGTCACCGACAGCACCCGCAGCGTCTCCGATGGCTTCCACCGTGTCCCCGACCGCCTCCGCGCCTGCCTCTACAGCGTCCCCCAGGGCTCCAATTCCGTTCTGGTAGAGCGAATCGATGGCGCCGGAGGTGAACACGCCAACCACAGCACCGACAACCGCGCCAGCCACAGTGCCAACCCCTGGAACCGGTATTGCCGACCCCACTAGGGCACCGGTTGCCACTCCCGCTCCAACAGAGGCGGCGAAGCCACCCGCGCCGGAGACGAAGGCCTGGCCCACCGGCTTGTCCGCGACGGCGATGTCGTACACAACGCCGGCTGCCGCAAGCGCTCCACTCGTCTTGAGTGCCAACCTTCCCGCCGCCGCCTTAGCGTCCGCGGATTCTCGCGCGAGATCGTCGGCTTGGTTCGCCATGGTCCTCGCGGTATCAACATCGCGATACACCACATCAGGCGTGACCCCAGACGTAGACGTCGCCTGGGCCATGAACCTGGCCGCGTCGTCAGCCAGACGTCCAGACTCCCGCAGCAAGATCGACGAATGAACGGCCCGCAGACTCTCTACCGCACCATTGGCGAGGTCGCCGATTGTGATGAACCACTTGGATTTCACATCGTTCCACGCGTTCTGCAGCGTGTCATCGAGAAACTCCTGCGCTCGACGGACCTGCGCTACTTGCGTCTCAGCTTCCGCGTATGCCCGAATCCGATTCGCATACGCGTTCCACTCCGCAGTCGCCTGACGGTGAGCGACGACAACCACCTCTGTGGCCGCAGGGCCAACGGGCGGCCGTCCAGGGTCAGGTGGCGCTGGACCTGGGTCCCGGATTATCCCGCCGTCAACCTCAAGCCCAGCCGCGGCGGCTTGCGCTCGTATGCGTTCCATGTCGTCACGCAAACGCCGCAACCCGACTGCATAGTCGTCAAGACTCTGTGCAGAGTTCGTTGCCGCGACCGCCAGATCATCGGTTTTTCGTGCTCCTTCGGTCATCTTCTGCCTGAAATCTTCGCCTGCCGAACTGTTCCACCCAGCTTCCGCGTCGTTACGCGCGGCATATATCTGTGATGCGCCAGCCGTGACCGCATCGGAGAATCGGGAGCGTAGCCACTCAGCAACGCCAGAGACACTTGCCGGATTACCACGTATCGTCGCGTTTATGGGCACCTGTCACACCGCCTTGATACCAGTACGCGTGATCAGGTCCGCGGACATGAGATCATTCTCCTGATATGCAACTTTCGCGGACATCACCGCTTCCGCAGCGGCAGCCGCGCCGACCACCAAGTTCCCAGCATTTTCGGCAAATTTCGAAAGGATGACGACGATCGCAGCGGTTCCGTTGCCGGCGTCAGGGGAAGATGGCAGCGAGTCCGCCAAAGAGTCGATATCCGAACTTACAGATCGGAGAGCGGAAGCAATGGTTTCGAGCAACCCGTAGTCGATACGGTCAGCCATATTCAATCCCCCCGCACCGATACACCTCAGGGATTTCCACATCAAGGAGAACCAGATCAAACCGCTGAACTTTCCAAACTTTCCCCAAATTAGGTGTGGGAATAATGACCCACGGCTGCCCCTCACCACAACATCGCACCAAGCGATCCAATGCAGAATAAACCAGCAATGCAATGCGACCATCGCGAGTATTGCGCAACTGTATCGTGAGATTGCCATCATGAGGATGATCTTCTGCGGCCGGAACGTACAGCACTGGAGGGAACATAGCTGGCAGCGGTGTTCCACCCTCCGGGTGCTGTCGTTTCAAATCAGGCAAGGCCGGTCCCCCTTCGTGCACTCGCTTTCCAACATAAGGCGATTGGTACACGCCGAACCTTCAAACACGCCGACGGTAACACAACCCATCGACCCGCGAGTGGGTTTTCACCGTCAGGCCCCTAGATCGACGGATGACTTTGGTTGACACTGCAACAACAAGTTCGAACTCGCCGGTAGATTGCCGACATGCTTGGTGTGCCGACGTGATCAAATAGATGGCCCGACGGATCAAATCCACGCCCGAGCAGCTCACCAAGCTGATCGACGACCTCCCATACCGGTCTCAGCGGCGTGCAACCCCACACCCCACCGCCCATTGCCGAGCCTGCAACGCGGACAAGGTCAGGGCTGCCACGTCGTCAGACAGTCGGTGCTACGAGGCTCGACAGCGGCCCCATATAGTCGAGTGCCTCGCGTTGAGGGGTGATCATGTTGGATGATGCCGACTCCGCCTGATGGTCGAGCGAGAATCGATGCCGCCCTCGTCAGGCGACTTCTTGCCGCACAGTTCCCGCAGTGGTGCGACCTCCCGGTGACTCCGGTCGAGCCTCAAGGGTGGGACAACCGGACTTTCCGCCTCGGCAGGACGATGACGGTTCGGCTGCCAACTGCCGCCGCTTACGCCCCCGCCGTGGCCAAGGAGAATTCGTGGTTGCCGCGGTTGGCGCCCTCGCTGCCGGTCGCGGTGCCGCAGATCCTCGGGCACGGCGTCCCAGGAGAGGAATATCCGTTTCCGTGGTCGATACGGCGCTGGATTCCCGGCGACACCGCGGACCGAGCGCACATCGACGACATGCCGCGATTCGCGCTATCGGTAGCCCGGTTCATCCGCGCTATTCAGCGTTGCGACCCCAGTGGTGGTCCACTCGCCGGGCAACACAGCTTCTACCGTGGGGCTTCCCCAGCCCACTACGACGAGCAAACCCGCCACTGCCTGGCCGGTTTGACCGAGCACATCGATACCGCTCGGGCCACCGCCGTTTGGGAGGCGGCCCTGGCTGCCGAGTGGCGCGGGAAACCCGTGTGGTTCCACGGCGACATCGCCCCTGGGAACCTCCTCGTCGCGGATGGACAGCTCACCGCGGTCATCGACTTCGGCTGCTGCGGAGTCGGCGACCCGGCGTGCGACCTCACGGTCGCGTGGACGACCTTCTCGGGAGACAGCCGTCAGGCATTCCGGCAAGCCGTCGATCAGGACAAGACCACTTGGGCACGCGCACGAGGCTGGGCTCTGTGGAAGGCCGCACTCACCCTCTCGCGATCCCTCACCACCGACCCGGAACAATCCATCACCGCTCGCCAGGTGATCCACAACATCCTCGTCGATCACGACCACGATCAATGACGTGTCGAGCACGGCGCGGCAGCGCGGCCCCCTCCGGGACCTGGCTGACAAACATGTTCGCGGTGAGCAGATTTTGGCAGAACTCCGCAAATCACGCCCGCAACGACTGGCTGGAGAACCGACAACCCGGAACGAATCTGGCTTGCCACAACGGAGGTTCCTTCGGCTTACCTGGAGCGCGGTTACTAATAATGGATCTTTCGTGCGAGTCGTTGTTTTCATGTTCGTGCTGCTTGCCACGCTGAACAGCTGTGGCTCGGAAGGGGGACGCGAGTCGATGGACTACGACAAGAAATTCTCCGGACAACTGCGCGCGCTGCGCGACGGCGCACAAAACAAGCCGCTCAAGGATCTGGTCCCTGGCGACTGGACCAGTGTCCACATCATTCTCGGCCCTCACACTGAGGAATGGGTCGAGCGTGAGGTGGGTGCGCCGCTGCCGGACTCCGAGTACGGGTTCGACGCCGAGGGCAACATCCACGTGTTCATGCGCGGTCAGGAGGTCGTCCGGATGAAGGGCACAACCGGGCGATTGCTCGGCGAGGGGCACTTCTCGTCGGCTATTGTGCTGCGAGGCACGGGCAGCACCATCGACATCGACGACCCGACACCGCCACAGGCGAACTGACGCTCCGTCGGCGGCGAGCGCGTCACCGACGATGGAAACCATCCCCGTATGCGCGGGGCCGCCTCACAGGGCACGACACATGTCACCGTGAGATTCGGATCGCCCACGAGTGCAGATCGGCCACCGTGACCGCCCTGTTCCGCGGCACCGGCGCGACCATCCCCGTGTGCGTTCCTCCCGCTACGGCAGGATCGACCTGACCGCGTCAGGGGAACGGCCGATCACAGCTGTTCCGTCGTCGGCTGTGATGATGGGCCGCTGGATGAGTGCGGGGTGCGCGGCGAGGGCCTCCAGCCAGCGATCGCGCTGGGTCTCGTCCCTCGCCCACGAAGCCAGCCCCAGCGTGTCGGCCTCGGGTTCGCCGAGCCGGGCTATGTCCCACGGTTCCAGACCCAGCTTCGTCAGTACCGCATGGAGTTCCTCGACCGTCGGCGGGTCCTCCAGGTAGTACCGGACCGTGTACTCGGCCTTCTCGGCGTCCAGCAGCGACAGCGCGGACCGGCATTTCGAGCAGGCCGGATTGATCCAGATCTCCATGTCTCCGCCTTCCGGTGAGTAGCGCCGAGGCTCGGCTCGCACCCTAACTCTCCCGCCCACGTGCCCGCCGATCAACGCGTTGATCGCCACCATCCGCGCCCGGCGCGCCGTCACGATCGTCGCCGCGTTGTTCTTGCTCGGGTCGGCGCAACGGGATGTAGCAAACCCAGCGCATTCCGGAAGAACTCCTGCGGAGACTCACTAGCTACTCACCCTCACACTGGTCTTCCGCCCCGCAGCCCCAGCGCTATCCCAGCCAGCTTCGGTCGCTGAAGTCCTCGTCGTCTCCTTCAATTCGTCGATTCGTTCACCGAACTGCCGGATGCTTCCGGGCTCCGCTTTGAATCCCACTGCTCCCCCTTCCTTCAGTGACGTGTCGCCACATTTCTCCCGCGCGGCCGCATCGTATCGACTAGGCTTCGGCGGCGGACGGCTTTTCGAGACATCCAGGAGGAAGTTCTCATGTCAGTGGAGTCCGGCGTTGTCAGGATTCCGGCGGAACTGGCGGAACGGGGAGAACTTCCGTCTCACTGCGCCCGGCATGGCCGCCCAGCGGTTCGGCGCGCCGACTTCGCCTTGCAGTCCACGGTTCACATCGAAGGCAGCCGCGCCAGCCAGGTCGGCATTTTCGGTGCGCTGGGCATGGCCGAACGTCTCGGGCAGCACGCGCGCAAGGTACGGGTGACCCACCTCAAAGGATGGCCGTTGTGCGAGATCTGAGCGCGTACCAGAACGGTGTGGCTCGCCATCGCCGCCGTTTTGGCTGTCGGCGGCCTGCTGACCTTTGCCGGTTCCCTGGTCGCTGGAGCACTCGCGGAACACGGCACCGTGCGGTCGCTGGCCGCAGTGGCGATGGCCGGATTCGTCGTGATGATCGTCTCGGCTTTCCCCTACGCCAAGGGAGGTACGGCCCGGGTCATCGGCGCGAGCACCGCGCCCGAAGGCGGAGCGGTGCTGGTTGACAATCCCAGCCAGGCTTTCCTCGCCGAGCTAGAGGATCGATCGTAACGAAGAGTCGGCCCCACGCACACGGGATGGTCCGCGCGGGTTTCACTCCCGACCCGGCCTGTCCGCCCGCGTGCGCGGAGATCGGTCCGCCGACGCCCCGCGCCTCCCCGGTTCACCCACGGCTCGGCGTGGGGTCGGCGCGGTGACGCCGCCCGGCGTCATGCTCGTTTGCCCGCGCGCCGGGAGCCCGCGCCGAGGGCACCGATCACGTCGATGGCCAGGCACACGAACAGCGCGATGCCCCAGCTGTTCCACGGGCCCCAGGACGCCACGTCCGGGGTTCCCTGGATGAGCCAGACGATCAGCCAGATGAAGGTCACGGCGGCGTCTCCCCTCCGTGCGGGCGGGTTGTTCGCTGTCGCGGCCGGGTCACCGCGACGGGACACGGCGCGTGGACGACCAGCGTTCTGCTCGTCGAACCCAGCAGCATGCCGGGGATGCCGCCGAGGCCTCTGCTGCCGACGACCACCAGTTGTGCCCGCTGGCCGTGCGCGAGCAGGGCTCTGACGGGGCGGCCGCGCTCGACGATCGCCTCCACCTCGACGCCGGGGTGACGGCGGCGGCACCCAGCCAGCCGCTCGTCGAGCACGGCGCGCTCCTTCTCCGCGATCTCGGCAGGGTCGGCGGACACCGGGTGGCGGTGCGCGGTGGTGTCGAGAACGACGTCGAGAACGACATCGCCCCACACGTGGACCGCCACCACCGGAACCCGGCGCCGCTCCGCCTCGGTGAACGCGAACTCCACCGCCGCGACACCGGCCTCCGAGTCGTCCACGCCGACCACCACCGGGCCCTCGGCCGGTGGTGGGTCGTGGGGGCGCCTGCCGCGCACGACCACGACAGGGCATTCGCCGTGCGCGGCGAGCGCGACCGCCACCGAGCCGACGAGCAGCCCCTCGTAGCCGCCGAGACCGCGCGCGCCCACCACCACCGTCGCGGCATGCCGGGATTGGTCGAGCAGGGCGGTGGCCGGGGATTCCTCCGTGAGCACGGCCTGCACCTCGACCCCGGGCGCGGTGGCTTCGGCAACCTTCCCCGCTTCCCGAAGCCACCCTTCGCCCTGCCGCCGCAGCGCGGTCCCGACCTCACCCGCCACGATCCGCCCTGCGGCGTCACCGTGTTCCGGCACCCGGTAGGCGTGCACCAGTCGCAGCACGGCGCCAGCCCGTGCCGCCTCGGCGGCGGCCCACGCGACCGCGTGCAGCGCGGACGCGGAGCCGTCCACGCCCGCGGCGATCACGTCCGTGCCGGTCATCGCGTTCCCTTCCCGCCATGGTCCCGCTGGGTCCCGCCGTGGCGGCCACGGCGGGTCAGGTCCGCCTCCATGGTGACCGGGACACGGCATCCGGGGCGTGGGCCGAAAGCCCCGTCCGGTCCAGGGTCCGGCTCAGGTGTTGCGGACCACCAGAACGGGGCACTGCGCGTGATAGATCAGCGCCTGGCTGGTGGAGCCCAGCAGCAGTCCTCGGAAACCGCCACGGCCCCTGCTGCCCACCACCACCAGCGACGCGGTCTGCGAGCGCTCCAGCAGCTGATGGCGCGGCCGGTCCAGCACCGTCACGCGCTCCACCTCGACGTCGGGATAGTGCTCCTGCCAGCCCGCGAGCCGCTCGGCCAGCATGCGCTGCTGCTCCTGTTCCTGAGGGCCGTCCTCGACATAGACGCGCTGGGTGAACGTGCTGTCGTACTCGACGTCCAGCCAGGCGTTGACCGCCACCAGCGGCACACCCCGCAGCGCCGCCTCACGGAAGGCGACCGCGATGGCCTCCTCGCTCACCGGACTTCCGTCAACGCCCACCACCACGGGGCCGTCGAGCGGAGCCGTGGTGCCGTCCTCCCTGCGGCGGATGACCGCCACGGGGCATTCGGCGTGGCTCGTCACCGCCACCGCCGTCGAGCCGATGAGCCTGCCGAGGAAGCCACCGCGCCCCGACGCACCCAGCACCACCATGCACGCCGACGCCGATTCCCTCACCAGCGCGGGGACGGCGTCGTTGTCGATCAGCGCCGTCTCGACCCTGACGCCGGGTGCGGTGAGCTTCGCTTCCTGCTCGGCGGCGGCGACGAACTGTTTCGCCTCCGCCTCGATGCTGTCGCGCACTTCCTGGGTCGGCGGCAGTTCCGTGGCATAGCCGATCACGATGGTGTAGGCGTGGACGATGCGCAGTGCCCTGTTGCGCCGCGCCGCCAGGTCAGCGGCCCAGCGCACCGCGTCCAGCGAGTCCTCCGAGCCGTCGGTACCGACCACCAGCGGGCCTTCCGGGATGTCCCGAGCAGGCATTCCGCCCCCAATCATTCGATTTCTCAAGGATGACCCGAGTCTAGGAGCGCGACACCGCTCGCGATACCGGCGGAGGTCCCCGAGGGCAGGGACCTTGGTCCGGGATCGATCACCCGTCGCGCCGTGTCGAGCGCGGGGACTTCGGTGACTTTGTGCCCCGGAACCCGGCTCCGTTCAGCCCTGCCACGGCGCGGCGATCCGCAGGATCGTGTGCGGACATGGACTGGGCACCGATCCGCAAACCGCCCGAGGTTCGCGCGAGAGCGAACCTGCGTGACTACGCGACGGCGTGCCGCGACTTCGACTGGACCACGGCGCGGTCGGCCGTGTCCGGCCTGCCCGGCGGCGGGCTGAACATCGCGTACGAGGCGGTGGACCGGCACGCCGAGGGACCCAGGGCTGGGCAGGCGGCGCTGCGCTGGATCGACACCGCGGGCGGGGTCACCGAGTTCACCTACGCCGACCTCGCCGAGCGCACCAACCGGTTCGCTGCGATGGTGCGCGACCTCGGCGTGCGCCAGGGTGAGCGGGTGTTCACGCTGCTGGGCCGGGTTCCGGACCTCTACGTCGCGGTGCTCGGGTCGCTGAAGGCGGGCTGTGTGGTCTCGCCGCTGTTCTCGGCTTTCGGTCCCGAGCCCGTGCGGCAGCGGCTCGCCCTCGGCGAGGCGACTGTCCTGGTCACGACGTCGTCGCTGTATCGGCGCAAGGTGCGGCCCATCCGTGATCGGGTGCCGAGCCTGCGGCACGTGCTGCTGAGCGGCGCCGCCGGTGAGGGCGACCCGCCCGCGCTGGACCCGCTGCTCGCCGCGAGTTCCCCCGAGGCGCAGATCGCTCGCACCGCGCCGGAGGACCCGGCGCTGCTGCACTTCACCAGCGGCACCACGGGGGCTCCGAAGGGTGCGCTGCATGTCCACGACGCCGTGGTGGCCCACCATGTCACGGCCGCGTACGCGCTGGACCTGCGAGCAGGCGACATGTTCTGGTGCACGGCCGATCCGGGGTGGGTCACCGGCACCTCCTACGGCCTGATCGCGCCGCTCACCCACGGCGCGACACTGGTGAGCGACGAGGGCGACTTCGAGGCACACCGGTGGTATCGCGTGCTGGAGCAGCAGCGCGTCACCGTCTGGTACACCGCGCCCACCGCGCTGCGGATGCTGATGCGGCACGGCGGCCTCGCCGACCGCTACGACCTCTCGGCGCTGCGGTTCATCGCGAGTGTCGGGGAGCCGCTCAACCCGGAGGTGGTGGTGTGGGGCGAGGAGGCGCTCGGGCTGCCGGTGCACGACAACTGGTGGCAGACCGAGACCGGCGCCATCATGATCAGCAACTTCGCGGGTGAGGACATCAGGCCCGGCTCCATGGGACGGCCGCTGCCCGGCATCGAGACGGGTCTGCTCCGCCGGGGTCCCGACGGCCGCGCGCTGGTCACCGAGGGGCGGGTGCAGCAGGTGACCGAACCCGGCGAGGACGGCGAACTGGCGCTGCGGCCGGGCTGGCCTTCGATGTTCCGGGCCTACTGGAACGAGCCGGGCAGGTATGCGAAGACGTTCGCGGACGGCTGGTACTTGAGCGGCGACGTCGCCAGACGCGACGCCGACGGCTACTACTGGTTCGTGGGCAGGGCCGACGACGTGATCAAGTCGGCGGGGCATCTCGTGGGGCCGTTCGAGGTGGAGAGCACGCTGCTGGCTCACCCCGCCGTCGCGGAAGCCGGGGTGATCGGCAAACCCGACCCCGTCGCGGGCGAGCTGGTGAAGGCGTTCGTCGCGTTGAATCCGGGCCACGATGCCACCAGCGAGCTGGCCTCGGAGATTCTGGCTTTCGGGCGGAGGGCGCTCGGCGCGGTGGCTCCGAAGGAGATCGAGTTCGCCACGCAGCTCCCGCACACCCGCAGTGGGAAGGTCATGCGCAGGTTGCTCAAGGCACGGGAGCTGAACCTTCCCGAAGGCGATCTATCCACATTGGAAACGGCGGACGCCGCGCGATGACCGGAACGGATCGCGAGTGGCTGCTGCGGCAGATGATCCGCATCCGCCGCTTCGAGGAGCGCTGTGTCGAGCTGTACAGCGCGGCGAGGATCCGCGGCTTCATGCACCTCTACATCGGGGAGGAGGCGGTCGCCACGGGTGTGTTGCAGGCGTTGCGACCCGGCGACGCCGTCGTGTCCACCTACCGAGAGCACGGCCACGCCCTCGCCGCCGGTATCCCGATGGAGGCCGTTCTCGCCGAGATGTTCTGGCGCACCAGCGGATGCAGCGGGGGGCGCGGCGGGTCGATGCACCTTTTCGACGCGGGGCGGCGCTTCTACGGCGGCAACGCCATCGTCGGTGGAGGGCTTCCCGTGGCGACAGGGCTCGCGCTCGCCGACACGATGCGCGGCGAGTCGTCGATCACGGTGTGCCTGTTCGGTGAAGGCGCCCTCGCCGAGGGCGAGTTCCACGAAAGCCTCAACCTCGCCGCGCTGTGGCGGCTTCCCGTGCTGTTCTGCTGCGAGAACAACTACTACGCCATGGGCACAGCCCTGCGGAAGGAGCAGGCGCAGACCGACCTGGCGTTGCGCGCCGCGTCGTACGGCGTCACGGCCTGGCCTGTTGACGGTATGGACGCACTCACCGTCGCCGACGCAGCCCGGCGCGCCGTCGCCTCGGTGCGCGGCGGCTCCGGTCCCTGCTTCCTCGAACTGCGCACCTACCGGTTCAGGGCGCATTCGATGTACGACGCGGAGCGCTACCGCGAGAAGTCCGAAGTGGAGCAGTGGAAGCAGCGTGACCCCATTCCCCGGCTCGCCGAGGTGCTGCGTGAGGAGGGTGAGGTGGACGAAGCCCGGTTGGCGGAGATCGAGGCCGAGGTGTCGGCGGAGGTCGAGGCCGCTGTCGCGGCGGCCGAAGCCGGTGAGCTGGAACCCGTGGAGCAGCTCACCCGTCACGTCTACACGGAGCGGCAGTCGTGATCACCTACCGGGAGGCGTTGCGGGAGGGTCTTCGGGAGGCGCTCGCCGCCGACGACCGGGTCTTCCTCATGGGAGAGGACGTCGGCGCCTACGGCGGCTGCTTCGGCGTGAGTCTCGGCCTGCTGGAGGAGTTCGGGCCCGAGCGCGTCCGCGACACCCCGATGTCGGAATCCGCGTTCGTGGGGGCCGGTATCGGCGCGGCGCTCGGTGGACTCCGCCCCATCGTCGAGATCATGACAGTCAACTTCAGCCTGCTCGCGCTCGATCAGATCATGAACAACGCCGCGACGTTGCGGCACATGTCAGGCGGCCAGCTCGGCGTCCCCCTCGTGATCAGGATGACCACCGGGGCGGGACGGCAACTCGCCGCGCAGCACTCCCACAGCCTCGAAGGCTGGTACGCGCACATCCCCGGGTTGCGGATCGTCGTCCCCGCCACGGTGGCCGACGCGAGAGGCATGCTGTGGACGGCGCTGGAGAACCCCGATCCCGTGCTGCTGTTCGAGCACATCGCGCTCTACCCCGTCGCGGAGGAACTGGACGAGGGAGCCGGTGCGGTGGACATCGACTCGGCGGCGATCCGGCGGCCCGGCTCCGACGTCACCCTCGTCGCGTACGGCGGGACGGTGCGCACCGCGCTCGCCGCGGCCGAACGGCTGGCAGGCGACGGCATCGACGCCGAGGTCATCGACCTGCGGACTCTGCGCCCGCTCGACTTCGGCACCGTCCTCGACTCGCTGCGCCGCACGCATCGGCTGGTGGTGGTGGACGAGGGCTGGCGCACGGGCAGCCTCTCCGCCGAGATCGCCGCGCGCGCCGCCGAGATCGCCCTCTACGACCTGGACGCGCCGATCGAACGCGTCTGCACCGAGGAGGTTCCCATCCCCTACGCCAAGCACCTGGAGGACGCCGCCCTTCCCAGCCCCGACGGCGTCGTGGCGGCCGTGCGGAGGGCGGTGGGCTGAGGTGGCCGAGTTCCGGATGCCCTCCCTCGGGGCGGACATGGACGATGGAACGGTCCTCGAATGGCTCGTGGCGCCCGGCGACGTCGTGCGCAAGGGCGACATCGTCGCGGTGGTGGATACCAGCAAGTCGGCGGTGGACGTCGAATGCTTCGACTCGGGGACGATCGAGAGACTGCTCGTTCCGGTGGGGCGCACGGTTCCGGTCGGTACGCCGCTCGCGATGATCGGCACCGGTGAGCCCGGGGGGAAGGCCCCGGCGCGAGAGGAACCGGAACGGGCCGAGGCCCCAGCGCCGCCGCCCACGCCCGTGCCCCCGCCGACACCCGCAGCACCGCCCGCCCCCGCAGCACCGCCCGTGCCGCCACCCGCGCCGGAGCCTTCGCCCACGCCGACGACCGGCAGCGCACCAGCACCAGCGCCACCGCCGCCACCGCCCACCCCGAAGCCCCAGCCCACTCCGGCACCCGCGCCACCGTCAGCACCCACACCACCACCGACACCTTCGCCGCGCACGCCGCCGTCCGCGCCGCCCACGCAGGCACCCGCGGCGAAGGTGCCCGCCTCCCCGCCGGTGCGTGCCTACGCCAAACGCGCGGGAGTCGATCTCGCCGACGTGCGGGGCACCGGCAGGGGCGGTGCGATCACCCGCGCCGACATCGACAGGACGGCACCGGCACGGCCGCCACAGCCCGGCACCGGGGCCAGAATCTCCCCCTACGCCAGGCGGCTCGCCCGTGAGAAGAACATCGACCTGGCCACGGTGCCCGGGCCGGTGATCCACGGCAGGGACGTTCAGGCCGCCGAAAGCGCGACTGCCGAGGGCGAGCCCGCTGGGAAGGCACCCGCCGAGCGGGCCCCGCGAGCCGCGGCACGCGAGGCGATCGCGGCGCTGATGTCACGGTCCAAGAAGGAGATTCCGCACTACTACCTCGCCACCACCATTGACCTGGGCACGGCACTGGACTGGCTGCACGAACGCAACCGGCATGCCGGGGTTGACGACCGGATCATCCCGGCCGCGTTGCTGTTCAAGGCGACGTCGCGCGCCGCGAGCGCTGTTCCCGCGCTCAACGGGCACTGGATCGAAGGGCGGTTCCGGCCCTCGACGGTGGTGCGGCTGGGGGTCGCGGTGTCGCTGCGTGGCGGGGGGCTCCTGGTGCCCGGCATCGATGACCCCGGCGCGAGGCCGCTGGACGAGGTGATGCGCATGCTCACCGACGTCGTGGCCAGGGCACGCGGCGGTCGGCTGCGGTCGTCGGACCTCGAACCGGCCTCGCTCACCGTGACCAACCTCGGTGAGGGCGCGGAATCGGTGCAGGGAGTCATCTACCCGCCGCAGGTGGCGCTGGTGGGTTTCGGGGCGATCGTCCGGCGGCCCTGGGCGGTGGGCGACCTGCTCGGGGTGCGGCCTGTGGTCACCGCGACGCTGGCCGCCGACCACAGGGCGAGCGACGGCGCGACCGGAGCCCGCTTCCTCGACACCCTCGACCATCTGCTGCAACGGCCGGAGGACCTGCGATGAGCACGACACCGCCGACACCACCGACACCGCCGGCACCACTGTCGCCCGACCAGGCTCGCGAAGCCGTGCGCGCCGCGCTGCTCGGGATCGTGCCCGACGCCGAACTGGACGACCTGCGTCCCGACGAGAACCTCCGGCAGGCGCTGGAGCTGGACTCACTGGACTTCCTCACCTTCGTGCGAAGGCTGGCCGGGGACACGGGCAGGGACATCACCGAGGACGACTACCTCAGGCTGGAGACCTTCGACTCGTGTGTGGAGTTCCTGACGTCCAGTAGCTGACGACCCCGCACCCGAGGTCAGCCCGGTGGGCGGACGAGACCGACCTCGTAGGCGAAGATCACCGCCTGGGTGCGGTCGCGAAGGCCGAGCTTGGCGAGTATGCGGCTCACGTGGGTCTTCACGGTCTGCTCGGCGATGACGAGGCGGTCGGCGACCTCGGCGTTGGAGTGCCCGCGCGCCAACAGGGTCAGCACCTCGGTCTCGCGGTCGGTCAGCTCGTCGAGGCGCACGCGCGGCGGGAACCGGGGCGCGCCGAGCCGGGCGAACTCGGCCACCAGCCGTTTGGTCATCGCCGGTGACAGCATGGCGTCGCCCGAAGCGACCACCCGCACCGCGTTGGCCAGCGTCGCGGCTGAGGAGTCCTTCAGCAGGAAACCGCTCGCGCCGGCCCGCAGCGCCTGGAACACGTACTCGTCGAGATCGAAGGTGGTGAGCACCAGCACCTTGGTCTCCGCGTCGCCGTCACCGGCGATCACCCGGGTGGCCTCGATACCGTCCAGCACGGGCATGCGCACGTCCATCAACACGACGTCGGGCCGCAACTCGGCGACCTTGCGCACGGCGTCGCTGCCATCCACCGCCTCACCGGCCACCTCGATGTCCTGCTGGGAGGACAGCAGCACCGTCAGTCCTTCCCTGACCAGTTCCTGATCGTCGGCGATCAGCACCCTGACAGCCATCACCGGTCACCGCCGCTCAACGGCAGCACGGCCTCGATGGCGTATCCGCCGTCCGGCGTCGCACCCACGGTCAACTCTCCGTTCAGCATGCCCACCCGCTCTCGCATCCCGACGATCCCGTGCCCGTTCCCCCTCGCCGCGTTCCGGGAAGGACGCGTCACCGCCGGTCCGTTGGCCACCCGCAGCCGCAGCCGCGACGGCCGGTATTCGATCTCGATTCCGACGTCGGCTCCCGGAGCGTGCCGCAGGACGTTGTTCAGGCCTTCCTGGACGATCCGGTAGGCGGACAACTCCAGCCCCGAGGGCAGCGTGACCGGATCACCGGAGACCACCGTGGTCACGCGCAACCCGGCATTTCTGACCCCCGCGACGAGGTCAGCGACCCTGCTCAGCGTGGGCTGCGGCGCGGAGTCGGCATCGTCACCTCCCGAGCGCAGGACACCGAGCACCCTGCGCAGTTCCGTCAGCGCGTCCTGGGCGTGGGTTCTGATGGTCGCGAAGCTCTCGGTGAGCCGCTCCGGCGGATCGGCGACGCGGTAGGGCGCGGCCTCGGCCTGAATCGCGATGACCGACATGTGGTGTGCCAGCACGTCGTGCAACTCGCGGGCGATTCGGCTTCGTTCCTCCAGCACGGCACGCCGCTGCTGCTCGGCCGCGGTGAGCGCCCGCTGCGCCTCGAGGCGCCGCGACGCCTCGGCGCGACCGCGCACCGCACCCGCGGCGACGAGGACCACCGCAGACAGCATGCCCAGCTCCTCGACGGCCGGGATGTGATCACCGGGTGGCATGCGTCCCACCACGATCACTCCGGCGGCCAGTGTCAGCACCCACATCTCCACGAGCACCCTCGGCCGCACTCGCAGGCCGACGAACCCCAGCACGCACAGGTGGGTGAGCACGCTCGCCTCGGGCCACAGTTGTGTTTCCTCGCCTCCGCCGACGGGTGTGCTCGTCAGCACGAGCACGAGAAGGGACGACCACATACCCGCGATCGGGTAGGGCAGGCACAGCAGCAGAGGGGCCGCGTGCAACGCGCCGAACACCACCGCTCCCGCGACGGGCACGGCCTGCATCGACTCCACGCCGTGGGCCGCTCCGAACGCGGCGAGAATGACGGCGAGCAGACCGGCCAGCGACCACGGCAGCCAGCGTGCCGTGCCCGCGGTCACGAACGGCCATCGGACAGTGCCCTGCGACCGGTCCCGCGACACCGGGTTCAGATCACGCGCCACCGTCGTCACGGCCGCGACGACCCGCGCTGTCGGCGAACGACGCACCGGCATGTGGTGTCCTCGATGGTCGGGGTGCAACGGTCGGGGCCAGTCTGCCGCAGGCCGGGTCGTCACCGCCACGGCGCGACCACCGTCGATGGATCAGTGGGAACGGCCATGTGGCGCACCGGGACCGATCCTGAAGAACACCATCGGATTGCGGTGGCCGCGATGCAGTGGCCGGGTGAGTCCCGCCTTCCGCCGGAACTGCGAGATCCGCTCGTGGACGTCCGGGGCCGCGGCGCGGGAGGCGGTGAACTGAGGAAAGCGCCGCCGTTCGAGCCAGGAGAGCAGCACCGCGCCCTCGCTCCACGGCAGCGGGCGACGGCGGTGGAACACGTCGTGCACGGCCACCTCGACGCCGCATCTCAGCCCCGGCATGACCTCGGACAGGTACCATCGCGCGAACCTGCCGGTGTGTTCGGCGTCGATGAGCAGGTAATCCACGTCGCTCACCCAATCCCGGCACAGGGTCCGCGCGTCGCCCTTGCGGAAGGTCCAGCGCCGCGCCAGCTCGCGCGGCACGGTGTACGGGGCGGCGTCGAGCAGGTCCATGCTGAGCAGCCTGCCTTCCCCGTTGTCGCGCAGCGCGCGCAGAATCCACATGGTTGACCAGCCGTGCAGAGCGCCGATCTCCACCACCCTCGCCGGGCGGAGTCGCCGGATTCGCAGGTAGAGCAGTTCGGCCTCGATATCGTCGAGCTGCGCGATCAGGCCCCGCTCGTGCTCCTCGCGCTGCTCGTCGCGCACGGCGAGGAGTGAGTCGAGATACCTGTCGTAGAGCTGCACGGCCGATTCGGCGCTCAGGCCGGTGAGATCGGTGACGTCGGTGAGGTCGCGTGGTCCGGTCATGACACCTCTCCTCGCGTGCTGAGCCGGTACTGACTCGAACGCTACGGCCGGCTGCGGGTGGCCCGCGTCCCCCTCGGGAACTCACTTCGCCGGTAGTACTCAGGTAGGGGGTGGGATGATCCGGTCACGGATGGTGGTGACCACGGTGGCCGCACAGCTTTCCAGGAAACCGGGTCCCCCGCCGAAGACCTCAAGGACGAACTCACCGCTGGTGCGCTGCCGCAGCGCCGACATGCGCTCGATCGAGGTGCCGGGATCGTCGTCGCCGATGAGGGCGAGAATCGGGCAGGTCAGCGTCGTCTCCGGTTTTCCTGTCTGCTGCGAGAACCAGCGCAGATAGGCGAGGTCGTAGTGGTCGAGCGGCGGGCTCGACCGTCTCCGAATCGGTCCTTTGTAGCCGATCTCGTCGCAAGCGGGCCGGGCATCGTCACAGGCCACGATCAGTCCTTCGAGGACGCCGCCCTTCGCTTCCAGCAGCCTGGCGACCTCGAAGGCGACGAACGCACCGGGGCCGTGCCCGAACAGGCGCATCGGCAGGCCGGTGAGAGATCGCACCGATGGCAGTGCATGGACGGCCAGTGCCCGCACATCGCCCTCGGCCAGTGCGTCGTGGGGGAACTTCACCGCGAGGACTTCCACCTCGGGGGCCATCATGCGGCTGGCCGCGCGGTGGAACTCCTCGGGAGACTCCGAGCCGGGAAAGCACACCAGCCGGGCCCGCGCGCCCGGCCTTCGGGGGAATCCGACGATCACAGGGCCTCACCGGGCCCGGTGAGGGCCAGCACCTTTCGGCGGCGCGGCAACGGTACTGGTCGGCATGAATCCCCCCAACTCGACAACTGATCAACACTCCGCCGCGCGGCTGCCGGTCAGGCCGTGACACCGCGGCGACCGGCGCATCACGGCGCCGGAGGCGGGCGGCGCTCGGCCGCGCCGCTCACCGTCTTCCTCACACACTGTCACGACCGGTGCGGCCGGAGCCGCCGAACGGCATCATTCCGTGCTGTTCGAGACCATCCGGCGCCCTGCGGTACCCTCCCGGCCGGTGTCACCCGTCCCCCTGCGACAGTCCGGGGACGACGAGCACCTTGCCTGCCGCGCCGGATTCCAGAGCCCGGTAGGCGGCGGCGGCCTCGGTGAGAGGGAATCTGGCCGCCACGGGCGAGAGCACCTCCGGTCGCTCCACGGCGAGGTGCAGCGCCTCGCCGATGAGCGCGGTCACATCGGCGTAGTCGTCCACATAGGCTCCGGCGTTGAACTTGGTGACGAACACCCCTCCCGCGTTGAACAGGTCGGCGAACTCGGTGCCCGCGACCGCGCCGCTGAGCTGCCCGTAATTGATGAGACAGCCTCGTGGCGCGAGCATGGCGAGGCTCGTGCGGAACGTGGAGCCTGCCACGGGGTCGAAGACGGCGTCAACGCCGCGTCCTCCTGTGGCCTCGCGGACCTGGACCGCCACGTCCCCGGCCGTGCGGTCCACGATGTGCGCGGCCCCGAGGAGCGCCGGGATGTCCACCCGGTCGCCCCCGGCGATGCCGATGACCTCCGTCCCGTTGCGGGACAGCCAGGCGACCAGCAACCGCCCCACCGCGCCCGCCGCGCCCCACACCGCCGCGCGCCTTCCCGTGAGCGGCCATACCCTCGTCAGCGCACCTGCCGCCGCTCCGGCGTGCGCGACCGACGCCGCCTCCTCGAACCCGAGGCCGTCGGGGATCGGGACCAGCCGCTCGACCGGGACGACCACGTGGTCCGCGCACGAGCCGAGCCAGCCGGTGCCGCACACACGGGACCCCAGCGCGACCCCGGCGCCGTCACCGGCCGCGACCACGGTTCCCGCCGCCTCGACGCCGACGGCGAGCGGGAACGGCATCGTCACCACGTACCCGCCGGAGCGGATGAGGCTGTCGGCGTGGTTGAGTCCGGCTGCCTCCACGCGGACGAGCGCCTCACCCGGCCCTGGTTCGGGCAGGTCCTCGACGGCGACCTCGATCACCTCGGGGCCACCGGGCCGCTGCGCTCGCGCGATCCGGCGCTGCCGGACTTTCGTGCTCTGCATCGTGTTCATCCCTCGTAGGAGTAGAAGCCCCTGCCGGACTTCTTGCCGAGCAACCCGCCGTCCACCATGCGAGCGAGCAGGGGCGGAGCTGCGTAGTGCGGTTCCCTGAACTCGTCGTAGAGCCCGGCGGCGACCGCCGCGAGCGTGTCGAGTCCGATCAGGTCGGCCAGCCGGAGCGGGCCCATCGGGTGCGCGCAGCCCAGCATCATGCCCTTGTCCACATCCTCGACGAGCGCGAAACCGGATTCCACCATGCGCATCGCGGCCAGCAGGTAGGGCACGAGCAGCGCGTTGACCACGAAACCGGCGCGGTCCGGGGAGCGGATGACCTCCTTGTCCAGCACCTTCACCGCGAACGCCTCGACGCGATCGACGGTGCTCTCCGAGGTGAGCAGCGACCCGGTCAGCTCGACCAGCGGCATCGCGGGCACCGGGCTGAAGAAGTGTGTTCCGAGCACCTGTTCCGGCCTCGCCGTCGCCCTGGCCAGTTTCATCACCGGAAGCGAGGAGGTGTTGGTCGCGAGGATCGCCTCGGGGTCCTCGACGATCCGGTCGAGCCTGGCGAAGAGGCCGAGTTTGAGCGGCTCGTCCTCGGTGACGGCCTCGATCACCAGTTCGCGGTCGGCGAGGTCGGCCAGCTCGGTGGTGAAGGTGATCCGGCCGAGCACACCGTCCTTGTCCTTCTCGCTCGTCCGTCCCTTGCGCACCGCGCGGTCGAGCGAACCGGTGAGCCTGTCCCTTCCTCGCCGCGCCGAGTCGTCCGAGCTGACCGCGACGAGGACGTCGATACCCGGTCTGGCGCACACCTCGGCCAGCCCTGACCCCATCAGGCCGCAGCCGACGATGCCGACCCTGCTGATGTCGCTCACGCGGTCACCTCCGTCGTCCACCGCAGCAGGCAGTTGCCCACCGCCATTCCCCCGCCGAATCCCGTCAACAGCACCAGTTCCCCGTCCTTGAGGCCGCCGGAGCGCGCGGCGTGGTCGAGCGTGACCGCCATCGACGCCGCACCGGAGTTGCCGTACTCGCCGACGGTCAGGTGTGTGGTCGCGTTGTCGAGGCCGAGCCGCTCGCCGAGCTTGCCGAGCAGCACACCGTTGGCTTGATGCGGCACGAAGTGGTCGATCTCCTCGGCCCTGACCCCGGCTCGCGCGAGCAGTTCCTTCACCGTCTGCGGCACGGTGCCGAGTGCGAACTCGGTCACGTCCCTTCCCCTCATGCGCAGGACGTGCCCGACCTCGTCCACCGTCTCGTGCGAGGCGGGGCGCCTGCTGCCGCCAGCCTCCACGACCAGCAGGTCGGACAGTTCACCGTGGCTGATCAGGTCCGTCTCGACGATGCCGTAGGGGCCGGGGACGGGCCCGAGCACGGCCGCGCCCGCCCCGTCGGACAGCAGCACCGTGGTACTCCGGTCGTGCGGGTCGATGAAACGTGACCACACATCCGCGCCCACCACGAGCGCGTAGGCGCCCGGCCTGCTCGACAGCAGACCCCTGGCCACGGCAAGTGCGTAGACGAACCCGCTGCACGCGATGTTGATGTCGAAACACGCCGCGTGATGCGCGCCGAGCGCCCGCTGCACGAGGCACGAGGTCGGTGGCAGCGGGGCGTCCGGTGTCGAGGTGGCCACGATGACGTAGTCGAGCCATTCGGCGGGAAGGCCCATCCGTTCCAGTGCCTCGGTCGCCGCCGCGATGGCGAGGTCCGAGGTCGCCTCCCCCTGCGCCGCGTACCGGCGGGAACGGATCATCGTCTTGCGTTCGATCCAGTCGGGGGTCACGTCGAATCGGGGGGCGAGGTCGTCGTTGGTGACCTCGGTCGCGGGGACGGAGGAGCCGGTGGCGAGTATCCCGGCCGCTGGGGCGATCACCGCGCCATCACCCCCAACGGGTTGAGCCGGTCCTCACCGATCCTGGCGCGCTTGACCGGGTCGGTGACCCCGAGCCCACGCTCTGGCGCGACGCAGAGCACGCCGACCTTGCCGATGTGGCGGTTGGCCTGCACGAGGCGGCCCGCCTCGCCGATCTCGCCGAGCGGGTACACAGTGGACAGCACGGGCATGATCCGCCCGAGGTCGATGAGCCGGTTGCTCTCCCACTGCTCCTGAAGGTTCGCCGCGTGGCTGCCGATCAGCCGCTTCAGCTTCATCCACAGGTACCGGTTGTCGTACTCGTGACGGTAGCCGGTGCTCGACCCGCAGGTCACCACCACACCACCCCTGCGGACGACGAACATCGAGATACCGAAGGTGGCGCGCCCGACGTACTCGAACACGATGTGCGGGTCCTCGCCGGTCTCCCTCCGGATGATCGCGCCGAGCCGCTTGCCAGCCGCGACGACGCTCGCCGGGTCGGTGAGGTCGTCACCGATCCCGATCTCGGAGCGGTTGATCACCACGTCGCAGCCGAGTCTGCGCAGGCTTTCGGCCTTCTCCTCGGACCCGACGACCCCGACCGGGATGCCGCCGCCCTGCTTGACGAGCTGGGTGGCGTAGACGCCGAGCCCTCCCGCGGCACCCCAGATCAGCACCACGTCGCCCTGCTTCATCCGCGCGCCACGGTCGCTGACCAGCATCCGGTACGCGGTGCCCGCGCAGGCGGGCGTGCTGGCCGCCTCCTCCCACGTCAGGTGTGCGGGCTTAGGGATGAGCTGGCTCGCCCGCACCACCGCGTAGTGCGCGAGGCCGCCGAAGTTCGTCTCGTAACCCCACGCCTTCTGTCCCTCGCCGAGCATGCCGTCGGCGTGGGTGACGGCCTCCTGATCGTCCACCTGGATCGGGCTGGCCAGCACGTGATCGCCCGGCTGCCAGCGCCGCACGCCGACCCCGGTGCGCACGATGACGCCCGCGGCGTCGGAGCCCAGCACGTGGTACGGCTGGTCGTGCCGTGCCTCCCAGCGCCCGCGCTTTCCGTACGCTTTCAGGAAGCTGAAGGTCGGCACCGGCTCGAAGGTGCCGGACCACACGGTGTTGTAGTTGACGGAGCTGGCCATCACCGCGATCAGTACCTCGTCGGGCGCGAGTTCGGGCATCGGCACCTCGCCCACCCGCAGCGACTTGCGGACGTCCTTGTCCTCGACACCCTTGAACATGTCGATGTCCTCGACCCGGGTGTGGGCGGCCAGGTAGGTGTCGGGAACGGGGAGGCGTTCGAGGTCCTCGGGGGAGGCACCGTGCAGGGCGGCTTCGGCAAGAACGTCCATGACTACCTTCTCTCTTTCGCTGGTTTCAGGGAATGACGACGAGGCGCCTGCCACGCACCTCGCGCCGCCACGCCGGGGAGATGTCGGCCAGCGGCACCGGTTCGGTGTCCACGCGCACCAGCCCACTCGCGGCGTGGCCCAGTACGGTCGCGTGCAGGTCGCAGATGAACTCGATGGGCGGGGGCGTTCCCGCGCCCATCGTCACCCCGGTGCGGCGCAGCGCACCGGCCTGCAACGTGATCTCCTTGCCGGCGCTGTTGCCCAGCTGGAGGTAGCGGGTCTCCGAGGAGATCATGAACCGCCGGGGCAGCGCGTCGAGGAGGACCTGTGCGGGGCGGCCCCACAGGTAGTCGAGCACGATGTCGAACCCGGCATCTCCCGCCGCCTCACGGAAAGCGTCGCCAAGGTCCTCATCGGACTGTCCGAGTGCGATGGTGAGGTCGGCACCGTACTCTCCCAGCGTCGCGAGGGCCGCCTCGTCCCTTCCCGCTGCCACGATCCTGCCCGCACCGAGCAGCTTCGCGACCTGGATCGCGGTCCTTCCCGCCACGCCGGTGGCGCCGAGCACGAGCACGGTCTCCCCAGGCGCCAGCTTGGTGCCCCAGGTCAGCGCGCTCCACGCGGAGAGACCGGGGTTCATCACGGCGGCCGCTGTCACGTCGTCGATCTCGTCGGGGATCGGGGTGCAGAACCGCTCGGGCGCGACGGCGTACTGCGCCATCGTGCCGAACGGCGCGCGGCTCACGCCAAAGGAGATCCGGCTTCCGTCCTCTCGCCTGCCGATCCCCTCCGTCCCGCAGATGAACGGCACCTCCCTGCCACGGCTGAAGTCCCGGTCCGACGCCACCCAGCGCGCCAGCGGGGTGAGCGCCGCCGCCGTGACCTCGACCAGCACCTCACCGTCGCGCGGTTCCGGCTCGGGGAAGGTGTCGAACCGGGGGATGCCACCGAACTCGTGCAGCACAGCCGCGTACATCAACGCCGCCCTCCCGCGACCGTGACCAGATCGGCGGGCTCGGCCAGGTCGTTGTTGAGGTAGTTGCTGGAGTTGCGGACCTGCGCCTCGTTGAACTTGGTCACCGGGAGCAGCTTGCCGACGCGCCTCAGCAGCCACGGCGGCATCGGAACGGTTTTACGCCCGAGCATCCTGGCGGCCTTCTGCATGCCCCGCACGCGCCGGATGCGGGCCTGCTCGTAGGCGCGGATTCGGGCGACGACGTCATCGGAGCCCGCGACCGCCCTACTGAGCACCCAGGCGTCCTCCAGTGCCTGGCTCAGGCCCATGCCGACGCGGGGCGGCACCACGTGTGCGGCGTCGCCGACGAGGGTCACCGCTCCCTTGCCCCACTGGGTGAGTTCGCGGTGGATGATGTGCGGGAAGACGCTGACGTCCTCGTCCCGCATCGCGGCCAGCAGTTCCGGGAGTCCCGGTGCCGTCCACGACCCGAACCGCGCCCGCAGGTTGGCCACGGCCGAGCCTTCGCCGGCGAGCGAGCCGGTGTCGCCCGGCGCGCCGGGAGGGAGGACGTCGCCGTCGGAGAAGGGCAGTTCGAACGCCCAGTACACCTCGCCGTCGCCGACGGGATGCATGACGCAGATGCCCTCGTCGCCGAAGACGCTGTGCACGGCGTGTCCCTCGGCGAAAGCCCCTGGCAGCCGGGTGATCCCATGCCAGGTGGCGTCCCCGAGGTACACGGCTGGGTCCTCGCCGAACAACGCCGTCCGCACCACCGAGCGTTGCCCGTCGGCGCCGATCACGAGGTCTGCCTTGGTCTCGGTGCCGTCGGCGAAGGACACCGCCACCGGACCGTCTTCGGTGTACTCGATCCCGGTACACCGCATGTTCACTCGCAATGCGCCCTCGGGAAGCCGTGCGGCGAGGCGCTGGGCGACCCGGCCGCGCGAACCGACGAGCACGGGCGCTCCGTGGCGTTGCGCGATCTTCGACAACTTGACCCGGATCGCCCGCGACCCGTCGCGGAACAACCCATCGACGGAGTCCATCCTCGCGCCGAGTCCGTCGAGGTCAACGCCGAGTTCCCGCAGCAGGCCGGTGCCGTTGGGCAGGAGCAGCACACCGTTGCCGCTGGCGCGGATCTGGGGAGCCTGCTCGTACAGTTCGATCTCGTGTCCCGCTTCGGCCAGCCAGATCGCAGCGGCCATACCGCCGAAACCGGCACCGATGATGACGACCTTCATGTCCGCGAACCTTCCGTTCGTGCCGTCCGGTGCGACTCGCGCAGCCACGTTTCGACCGCGCTCGCCGTGGTGTCGGCGTGTTTTTCCAGGATTGAGAAGTGATCGCCGGGAACGTCCACGGCGTGGTGCGGCAACTCCCAGAAGGAGCGCCAGTCGGTGTGATGGGGGTTCTCCTCGTCCAGCAGGTCAGGGGAGAACGGGTCGAGCGCGCTCAGCAGCACGGTGGGTGTGTCGATCGGCTTCGGCCGCCACCCGTCGAAGATCCGCGAGTAGCCGCCCATCGCGGCCAGTCGGATGTCGCTGAGCAGGTCGAACCCGCTTTCGCGGTCGGCCATCGCGCCGCCCATCGCGTTCGCGACGCCCGTTTTCGCCATGTGTTCCGGCGAGGAGCTGTCCATCAGCACGACGGCAACCGGTGCGATGTCGCCCCGTCGTTCGAGCTGGTAGGCGATCTCCTGGGCGAGCCAGCCGCTCGCCGACCTGCCGACGAGCACGAACTCACGATCGCCCGCGCGCTGCCGCACGGCGTCGGCATGCATGAGCGCGAGCGCCTCGATGGTGTCCGGAAGCCGCTGCCCCTTCATGAAACCGGGTTCGGGGATGGCCCAGACCTCGCGCGGGTGCTCGAAACTCGCGGCGAACCGGGCGAACTCGTGAGGACCGGCGACCGGCGCGAACGAAGGGAAACAGATCAGCAGCGGCCCTTCCCCGCCCTGCGCGAGCCGGACCGTGGGCGGAGCCTCGTCGAGATCGTCCACAGTGAATGCCGGGCGCAGGCGCGAGGCCGCTTCGAGCAGCTTGACCGACTCCTCGATCTTGCCCAGTTCGCACGCCTGCCAGTACAGGGCGGCCAGCGGCCCGGCCGCGTCGGAGTCGAGTGTGGCCGAAGGAAGCACCGGTGTGGGGTCGCTTGCCGCGGTGACCTGTTCCGCGAGGTGCGCGGCCAGCACGGCGGGGTTCTCGAAGTCGAAGACCAACGTGGCGGGCAGCGGCAGACCGGTGGCGGTGGTGAGGTGGTTGCGCAGTTCCATCGCGGACAGCGAGTCGAAACCCTGTTCAAGGAACGCGGTGTGGGGTTCCACCGCAGCGCCGGAGGTATGCCCCAGCGCGGTGGCCGCGTGTGCTCGCACAAGGTCGAGCAGCGCGGACTCGCGGTCGGGACCGGACATCGCGGCCAAATCGTCGAGCAGCGAGGCACCGGCACTCGCCTCCGTGGCCCTGGCGGCTCTGCGGGTGCGCACGAGCGCGGACAGCACCGGTGGCAGGCTGCCTGCCCGCGCCTGCTCAGCCAGCACCCCTCGGTCCACGCGCATCAGCACCGGAACGGGGTCCTCACCACCGCACGCCGCCGTGAAGGCCGACAGCGCGTCGCCGGTCTCCCACGGGACGGCACCGCCACGGGTGATCCTGGCGCGATCCTTGTCGGCGAGCCTGCCCGTGATGCCGCCCGGCTCTTTCCACGGTGCCCACGCGAGCGCGGTGGCGGGGAGCCCGAGGTCGCGGCGGCGCCGCGCGAGCGCGTCGAGTACCGCGTTGGCCGCGGCGTAGTTGCCCTGTCCAGGGCTTCCCACCGTCGCCCCCGCCGAGGAGAACATCACGAACGCGGTGAGGTCGAGACCCTCGGTGAGCTCGTGCAGGTTGAGCGCCCCATCCGCCTTGGCGCGCAGGACGGCGTCGAACTTCTCCGGGGTGAGCGAGTCGAGGAGTCCGTCATCCACCACGCCTGCGAGGTGCACCACGCCGCGTAGCGGGCGCGACGCGGGGATGCCGCCGAGCGCCCTGGCGAGAGCGGCCCGGTCGGCGACGTCGCAGGCCACCCACGTGATCTCGGCCTCGGCAGGACCGGTGTCGTCGGCGGAGGCGTCGAAGGAGTCGGGGTCGCCGGTCGTCGCCGTTCGGGAGAGCAGGAGGAGGTGCCGGACGCCGTGCTCGGTGACCAGGTGCCGGATCAGCCTGCGGCCGAGTCCCCCGGTGGCCCCGGTGACCAGGACGGTTCCTTCGGGATCGAAGACTGTCGCCGCGCTCCCAGCGTCCGTGGCCGCCGCGGTGGCGGTGAGCAGACGCGGAACGGACACCTCCTCGCCCCGGACGCGGGACTGCGGTTCGGCACTCGCGCAGGCGTGCAGCAGCGCCGAGGGCGCCGCCGCGTCGTCGGTGTCGATCAGCACGAACCGGCCGGGGTGCTCCAGTTGCGCCGACCTGACAAGGCCGCCGACAGCGGCGCAGGCCGGGTCGGTGCTCGCCTCACGAGTCACCAGCGCGAGACGCGACCCGGCGAATCTGGGCTCGGCGACCCACTCCCGCAGCAGGTTCAGCACCCACGCCGTCGCCTCGCGCACGGCGGAACGCACCTCGCCCGCCCACGGGCCGCAGGGCACCACGACCACGTCCGGCACCGGTTCGGGCACCTCGGCGAGGCCGGAGCACGACGTCACGGCCACACCGGCCGATTCGAGGTGGACACCGATCTTGAGCTCGTCGGCACCGGCGACGGCCAGCCGGTCCGGCTGAGTGGTGCCGCCCGTGCCCACGGCCCGCCACGCGAGACGCAGCGCGGAGGCCGCTCGCTGCCTCGGCGGTTCGCCGAGTGTGATCGCCTCGGCGGCCAGCACCGGCGCTCCCGTCTCGTCCCACAGCTCGGCGGTCAGCGAGCGGCCGTCCATCGTGGACAGTCGCGCTCTGACCGTGCGCGCTCCGGTGGCCCACAGCGTGACACCGCGCCAGGTCAGCGGCACCAGGTCGTCCAGGTCACCGCCGAGCGCGAGCACGACCGCATCGAGCAGGGCGGGATGGACACCGAAGCCCTCGACGGGGCATTCGTCAGGAAGCCGGAACTCCGCGAAGGTGTCGCCGTCGCGCGTCCAGGCGCGTTCGGCACCGTCGAGGCCGGACTCCGTGGCGCCGGAAGGCGGCCACTCGCCCTGCTCGGCCGGTGGCACCGGCCCCGCGGTGAGCACGCCCGTGGCGTGGTGGGTCCAGGGTGCGTCGTCGTCCCTGCGGCTGTGAATGCTTACCGGTCGCCGCCCGGATTCCTCCTCACCCACCCGAACCTGGATCGCCGTCCGGCCCTCCACCGCGCGCAACGGGAGGTCGGTGGTCAGCGACTCGATGCGGTCGCAGCCCACCTCCTGCCCCGCACGCAGAGCCAGCTCCGCGACGACCGAACCCTCGTGGTCGGCCAGCCAGGGCTGGGCCTGGGAGGACAGCTCCCCTGTCAGCACGGCGCCGTCGCCACCGGCCAGCACGACGGCGTTGCCGAGCAGCGGGTGTCCCGACGTCGAGGCAGGGGCGGCAGCGGTGTCGTGAAGCCAGTACCGCTGCCGCTGGAACGCGTAGGTGGGCAGGTCCACCCGCCGCGCTCGCGTACCGGCGAAGACCGACGGCCAGTGCGGGCCGGACCCGCCGTCGTGCAGGCGGGCGAGCGCGCCGAGCAGTGTGCGCACCTCGGGCCGTCCACGACGGCAGACCGGCAAAGCCTCCTCGGCGCCGCAGTCTCGGGCCATCGCGCTGAGCACGCCGTCCGGTCCCAGCTCCACGAACCGGGTCGTGCCGTTCTCCAGCAGCCAGCGCATCCCCTGCGCGAAGCGGACACCGTCCACGATGTGCTTGACCCAGTGCCCGGCGTCGAACGTCACGGGCTCACCAGCGAGGTTGGACACGACGGGGATCACCGGCTCGGCGTGGGTCACCGACTCCGCCACCGCGCGGAAGTCCTCCACCATTCCCGCCATCCGGGGCGAGTGGAACGCGTGGGACACGGTGAGCCGTTTGACCTTGTGTCCCTCGGCGCGCATCACCTCGGCGACGGCGATCACGGCGTCATCGTCGCCGGAGATCACCGTGGCCTCGGGACCGTTGACGGCGGCGACGGCGACCCGATCGCCCAGCAGCGGCAGCACGATCTCCTCCGCGGCGTTGATCGACACCATCGCCCCGCCGGTGGGCAGGCTCTGCATGAGGCGGCCCCGCGCGGCCACCAGCTTGGCGGCGTCGGGCAGGGTCAGCACCCCGGCGACGTGCGCGGCGGCCAGCTCGCCGATGGAATGGCCGAGAACGTGGTCCGGCACGACGCCCCAGCTCTCGAACAGCCGGAACACCGCGACCTCGAAGGCGAACAACCCGGCCTGGGTGTAGACGGTCTGGTCGATCAGCGCGTCCTCACCGGCACTGCCGAAAACGACCGCGCCGACCGGGTGGGCGGTGTGGCCGTCGAGTTCGGCGTCGAGAGCCTGGGTGGCGGCGTCGAAGGACCGCGCGAACACCGGGAACGTCTCGTGCAGCTCGGCGCCCATCCTCGCCCGCTGCGATCCCTGACCGGAAAACAGGAACGCGAGCGTGCCCGGTGTGGCGGTGCGCCCGGCGATCCGGCCTTCGGCGACCGCGTCCAGGCCCGCGAGCAGGGTCTCGCGATCACCGGCGAGGCTGGCCCGCACGGGGAAGTGGGTACGGGTGGTGGCCAGTGAGAGACCGATGTCGGCGCTGCGCAGGCCGGGGTGGCTCGCGACGTGCGCGCGAAGGCGCGCGGCCTGCGCTCGCAGCGCCTCGGCGTTCTTGGCGGACAGCGGCCACACGGCCACCTCGGCCACTTCGGCCGCTTCGGGCGCTTCGGCCGCCTCCGTCGCATCGGAGGTGTCGCGTGCGTCCGGTTCGGGGTCGGGTGCCTGCTCCAGCACCACATGGGCGTTGGTGCCGCTCACACCGAAGGACGAGACCGCAGCCCTGCGAGGCCGGTCGAGCTCAGGCCACTGCCTGGCCTCGGTCAGCAGCTCCACCGACCCTTCCGACCAGTCGATGTGCGGCGAGGGCTCGTCCACGTGCAGGGTCTTGGGCTGTATCCCGTGCCGCAGCGCCTGAACAGCCTTGATCACCCCGCCCACCCCTGCGGCGCCGAGCGTGTGGCCGATGTTGGATTTGAGGGAGCCCAGCGCCACCGGTTCCGTCCGGTCCCTGCCGTAGGTCGCGAGCAAAGCCTGCGCCTCGATCGGATCACCCAGGGTGGTGCCGGTGCCGTGAGCCTCGATCAGGTCGATCTCCTGCGGCGTCAACCGCGCGTTGGCCAGTGCCTGGCGGATCACCCGCTGCTGCGAGGGGCCGTTCGGTGCGGACAGCCCGTTGGACGCCCCGTCGGAGTTGACGGCGGAGCCTCGCAGCACAGCCAGCACCCGGTTGCCGTCGCGCCGGGCGTCGGAAAGCCGCCGCACCGCGAGGACACCGACGCCTTCGCCCCAGCTCGTGCCGTCAGCGGCCGCCGCGAACGACTTGCACCGCCCGTCGGCCGCCAGCCCGCGCTGGCGGCTGAACTCGATGAACGCCGACGGCGTTGACATGATCGTCACACCACCGGCCAGCGCGAGGTCGCATTCCCCTGCCCGCAACGCCTGCGCCGCCAGATGCAGGGCGACGAGCGACGACGAACACGCCGTGTCCACCGTCAGGGTCGGACCCTCCAGCCCGAGTGTGTAGGCGACCCTGCCGGAGAGCACGCTCGCGGCGCTGCCGTTGCCCAGGTATCCCGCCAGCTCGGCCGGCACGACGCGCAGCCTGCTCGCGTAGTCGTTGGACACCACACCGGCGAAGACCCCGGTCCTGCTTCCGCGCAACGACGTCGGGTCGAGACCGGCGCGTTCGATCGCCTCCCACGAGGTCTCCAGCAGCAGCCGCTGCTGCGGGTCCATCGCCAGTGCCTCGCGCGGCCCTATGCCGAAGAAGCCGCTGTCGAACTCCGCAGCGTCGAGCACGAACCCGCCGTGCCGCGTGTAGCTCGTCCCCACCTTCTCCGGGTCGGGGTCGTAGGAGCCCTCGACGTCCCAGCCGCGATCGGCAGGGAACTCGGTGATCGCGTCGGTGCCGGTCGCCACCAGCCGCCACAGGTCCTCCGGCGAGTGCACACCGCCGGGATACCGGCAGCTCATGCCGATGATCGCGATCGGTTCGTCGCTCGCGGTGGCCGAGGTGACAGCCACCTGCCGTTCCTCACCGGAGAGCACCGCCCGCAGATGCCGCGCGAGGACGGCCGGGGCGGGGTAGTCGAACACCAGCGTCGCCGGAAGCGCGATGTCGAGCGCCTGCCCCAGCAGATCGCGGAACTCCACCGCCGTCATCGAATCGAAGCCGAGTTCCTCGAAAGGACGGTCCTGGTCGATGTCCGACGGCGAGTCGTGGCCGAGCACGGTGGCGGCGCTGCGGCGAACGAGGTCCAGCAGCGTGCGTTCCCGATCACCTTCGGGCAGACGGAACGCAGCGGGGGCGGCGCCCGCCATGTCCTTCGTGTCGGCTGTGTCGGCTGTGTCGGTTGTTGCGGTGGGCTCCGCCTCGGTCATGTCTGTCACCGCGTCGGCGCCGCGCGGCATCGGAGGGCCGGGCCAGAACCGCTTGCGCTGGAAGGCATAGGTCGGCAGATCCACGGCGCGGTGCGGTGAGCCGTCGAGCACCGTCCGCCAGTCCACGGCCACCCCGCAGGAGTGCAGCCTGCCGAGGGCCGCCAGCAGGGTGGCCGGTTCGTCGCGACCCCGGCGGCACGCGGGAGCCAGCACCGCCGGTTCCCCGTCGTCGAGGCAATCCTTGGCCATCGCGGTGAGCACGGCGTCCGGGCCCAGTTCGAGGAAGGTCCGCACCCCGTCGGCACGCAGCCTGCGCACGCCGTCGTGGAACCGCACGGCCTCGCGGACGTGGCGGACCCAGTGGTCGGCGGTGAACTCCGTGACGGGCTCACCGGTCAGGTTGGCCACCACCGGAATCCGGGGTGGACGGTGCGTGACACTCTCGGCCACGCGGCGGAACTCGCCGAGCATCGGCTCCATCAGCGTCGAGTGGAAGGCGTGGGAGACCGTGAGCCGCTTGACCTTCCTGCCCTGCTCCGACCACCGCTCGGTGAACGCGGCGACGTCGGCTTCCTCACCGGAGACCACGGTCGCGCGAGGACCGTTCAGCGCCGCGATCGACAACCGGTCGCCCAGCAGCGGCAGCACCTCCTCCTCGCTCGCCTGGACCGACGCCATGGCTCCGCCTGAGGGAAGGGCCTGCATGAGCCGTCCCCGCGCGGTCACCAGCCGCGCCGCGTCGGGCAGGGTGAGCACCCCGGCGACGTGTGCGGCGACCAGCTCGCCGATCGAGTGCCCCAGCAGGAACGCCGGACGCACCCCCCAGTGCTCCACCAGCCGGTACAGCGCGACCTCGAACGCGAACAGCGAGGCCTGGGTGTAGGCGGTGCTGTGCACGAGGTCGGTACCGAGCACGGTGTCCAGCGGCCGGTCGAGGTGGCGGTCCAGCTCCGCCACCACGTCACCGAACGCGTCGGCGAACACCGGGAACTCCGCGGCGAGCCCGCGTCCCATGCCGGTGCGCTGGCAGCCCTGTCCCGAGAACAACACCGCCGTCGGCCCCGGACGCACCCTGCCGAGGACGACATTCGCGGCAGGGTCACCGGCGGCCAGCGCCGCGAGCCCGTCCCGAAGCTGGTCACGGGTCCGGCCGACGATCACGGCGCGGTGCTCGAAATGGGTCCGGGTCGTCGCGAGCGACCACGCGACGTCAGCAGCCGAGAAAACCTCGGGCACCGCCGCTTCGGCCTTCTCAGGCGCCTCGGCGGCCAGAGCGTCCACGGTCTCGGTCAGCAGCCGCCGCGCCTGTTCCCTCAGGGCGTCCGGGGTGCGCGCCGACACCAGCCACGGCACGGGGCCGCAAGCCTCGGCGGAGCTGGCGGCGGGGCCAGCCGGTGCGGGCGGAGCTTCCGCGTCGTTCTCCGGCGCCTGCTCCAGGATCACGTGGGCGTTGGTCCCGCTGATGCCGAATCCGGACACCCCTGCCCGCCTCGGCCGCCCGGTCTCCGGCCACGGCTGCGCACCGGTCAGCAGCTCCACCGACCCCGCCGACCAGTCGATGTGCGAGGAAGGCCGGTCCACGTGCAAAGTCTTCGGCAGCGTCGCGTGCCGCAACGCCTGCACGGTCTTGATCACGCCGCCGACCCCGGCCGCGGCCTGCGCGTGCCCGATGTTCGATTTGAGCGACCCCAGCCACAGTGGGCGGTCGCGGTCCTGGCCGTAGGTCGCCAGCAGCGCGTGTGCCTCGATCGGATCGCCCAGCGAAGTGCCCGTCCCGTGCGCCTCGACGGCGTCCACATCGGACGCCGAGAGCCGCGCGTCGGCGAGTGCCTGCCGGATCACGGCCTCCTGTGCGCGTCCGTTCGGGGCGGAGAGGCCGTTCGACGCGCCGTCGGAGTTGACCGCCGAGCCGCGCACCACCGCGAGCACCCTGTGCCCGTTGCGCCGCGCGTCGGACAGCCGCTCCACCAGCAGCACCCCCACGCCCTCGGCGAACCCGGTGCCGTCGGCGCCCTCGGCGAACGCCTTGCAGCGGTAGTCGGGGGCCATGCCGCCCTGCTTCCGGAACGCCGCGAGCCCGTCGGGCATGCAGATCACGGACACACCGCCGACGAGGCCGAGGGAGCATTCACCGGACCGCAGCGACCGCACGGCGAGGTGCAGGGCCACCAGCGAGGCGGAGCACGCCGTGTCCACGGTGACGGCGGGGCCCTCGAAGCCGAAGGTGTAGGCCAGCCTGCCGGACATGATGCTGGCGCTGGTACTGGTGGCCAGGTAGCCGTCGCTGGTTTTCGAACTGGTCAGCAGGCCGAGGTAGTCCTGACCGTGGCTGCCGACGAACACACCGGTGCGGGTGCCGCGCAGTGCTTTCGGCTCGATGCCTGCCCGTTCCAGCGCCTCCCAGGAGGTTTCCAGCAACTGCCGCTGTTGCGGGTCCATGGCCAGCGCCTCGCGCGGGCTGATGCCGAAGAAGTCCGCGTCGAACTCGCCCGCGTCGGGCAGGAATCCGCCGCTGCCCTGCTCGGGCCAGCCCCGGTCGGTGGGGAACTCCGAGATCGCGTCGGTGCCCGAGGCGACCAGGTGCCACAGATCCTCCGGTGACCGCACGCCACCGGGGAAGCGGCAGCTCATGCCGATGATCGCGATCGGTTCGCTCGCCGCGTCGGCGAGCCTCCGGTTGCGCGCGCGAAGGCGGTCGATCTCCCTGAGCGAGTCGCGCAGGGCTTCGACGACCTTCTCGGCGGGTGCGTTCATGGTGTCCTCCCGGAAGAAGCCTGTGGTCAGGAGCCGAGGCTCTGCTGTGCTTTGAGCAGGAGGCCCTGCACGTCCAATTCGTCGAGGGCGCCCTCGGCCTCGGGTGGGCCTGCGGCGTCAGCGGTGTCGCCACCCTCGCCGCCCTCGCCGTCCGGTGACGTCACCGCGAGCCGGGCCAGCGCCTCCACCAGTCCGGCCTCCCTGACCCGGTGCGCCGGGATCGTGGCCAGCAGCCGTTCGATCTCGGCGTCGCTGTGTTCGACGGTCACCGCGTCGGCTGCGCCGATTTCGGTGTCGCCACCGTCGCCACTGTCGGCGCTGTCGGGCACCAGGTCGGTGAGCAACCGCTGCGCCAGCTCCACCGGGGTGGGGTGATCGAAGATCAGCGTGGCCCTCAGCTTCAGACCGGTGGCCGAGGTGAGCCGGTTGCGCAGTTCCAGTGAGGTCAGCGAGTCGAACCCGAGGTCCTTGAACGCCCGTTCCGCCTCGATCCCGTCGGCGGAGCCGTGTCCCAGCACCGCCGCCGCGTGCAGGCACACCAGCTCCAGCAGCGCCGCGCGGCGTTCGGCCGAGGTCATCGCGGGCAGCCGCGTGAGCAGCGACCGGTCGTTCGCCGCTCCGGCCACCGCTCCGGCCGTCACCATGGCACGCCGTAGCCTTCCCTTGACGAGATTGTGGAACAGGGGCGGCAGGGAGTCTCCTTCGGCCCGCATCGCCGCGGTGTCGATCCGCACGGGCACGAGTACTGCCTCGTCCCTGCCGAGCGCGGTGTCGAAGAGCCGCAGCGCATCCTCTGTGGACAGTGCGGCGGCTCCGCCCCGTGCCATGCGCCCGAGGTCGATGTCGTCGAGGCCCTCGGTCAGTGCGCTGCGCTGCGCCCAGAGTCCCCAGGCCAGCGACACGGCGGGCAGCCCCCTGATTCGGCGGTGTGCGGCCAGCGCGTCGAGGAACGCGTTCGCCGCCGCGTAGTTGCCCTGTCCCGGCGAGCCGAAGGTGGCCGCGCCTGAGGAGAAGAGCACGAACATCGACAGGTCGGCGTCGCGGGTCAGCTCGTGAAGGTTCAGCGCGCCGCGCACCTTGGGCCGCAACACCCGCTCCACCCGCTCGGGAGTGAGTGAGCCGATCACGGCGTCGTCGAGCACCCCTGCGGCATGCACCACGCCCGTCAGCGGCCGGTCGGCGGGAATGGTCGCGAGCAGCGCGGCGAGCGCGTCGCGGTCGGCAACGTCGCAGGCGGCGAAGGTGACCTCGGCACCCAGCTCGGCCAGTTCGGTCGCCAGGTCCGGGTCGCGGCGCCCGCTGCGGCTCGCCAGCACGACGTGCCGGGCGCCGTGCTCGGCCACGAGGTGCCGGGCGACCAGCCCGCCGAGGGTTCCGGTCCCACCGGTGACCAGCACCGTGTCCTGCCTGCTCCGTCTCGGCACGGTCAGCACGAGTTTGCCCACGTGCTTGGCCTGGCTCAGGAAACGGAAGGCCGACGGCGCGTTGCGGACGTCCCACGCCCGATGCGGCAGCGGGCGGAGAACCCCGCGCTCGAACAAGGCACTCAGCTCGTCGAGCATGGCCTTGATCCGGCCGAGACCGGCCTCCTGAAGGTCGTAGGCCGTGTACTCCACACCAGGGTGAGCCGAGGCGACCTCGCCGGGCTCGCGCTTGTCGGTCTTGCCCATCTCCAGGAACCGGCCGCCCCTCGGCAGCAGTTCCAGTGAGGTATCCACGAACTCGCCCGCGAGCGAGTTGAGCACCACATCGACACCCCGGCCTCCGGTCTCGCCGAGGAACCGCTCCGCGAAGTCGAGCGACCGCGAGGAGGCGATGTGGTCGTCGGTGAATCCGGTCGCGCGCAGCGCGGGCCACTTACCTTCACTGGCGGTGCCGTGCACCTCGGCCCCGAGGTGCCGGGCGATCTGCACGGCGGCCATGCCGACACCGCCTGCGGCGGCGTGCACGAGCACCGACTCACCCCGCGTGAGCCCCGCGAGATCGACGAGACCGTAGTACGCGGTGAGAAAGGCGATCGGCACCGTGGCCGCCTCGGCGAAACTCAACCCGGCCGGAATCCGGGTCATCATGCGATGGTCGGCCACCGCGATCGGCCCGAACGAGCCCGCGATCGCCCCCATCACCCGGTCACCGGGGGCGAGCCCGGTGACGCCGGGCCCGGTTTCCAGCACCACACCGGCCGCTTCCCCGCCGAAGGAGCCTTCGCCGAGGGAGAGACCAAGCCCGTACAGCACGTCGCGGAAGTTCAGTCCCGCCGCGCGCACCTCGACCCTGACCTGCCCCGGCCCGAGCGGTTCGAGCACCTCGGGACACTCCGTGAGAGTCAGGTTGTCGAACGTGCCGGTGACCGGGATGTCCAGTCGCCAGGCAGCGGCGTCCGGTGGTGCGAGCGCCTCGCTCGCCTCGGCGACGCCGAGCCTGGCGCGCAGGAGCCCACCGGCGCGGATCGCCAGTTGCGGTTCACCGGTGGCCACGGCGGCGGCGAGGCTGGCCGGGGAATCGGCGTGCGCGTCGAGGTCCACGAGCACGAACCGGCCGGGGTTCTCCGACTGGGCCGAGCGCAGCAGACCCCACAGTGCACTGTGGACGGTATCGCCTTCGCCGTCGTCACCGGACGTGGCGACCGCTCCACGGGTGACGAGAACCAGCCGGGAGTCGGCGAACCTGTCGTCGTCGAGCCAGTTCTGTGCCAGCGCCAGCACCGCGTTGACGTGCTCCAGCACGGTGTCAGCAGCGGCCTCACCGTCACGGGCGTTCACCGGAGCGACGGCGACCACGACGGCATCCGGCACCGGATCGGGGACGGAGGCCAGCTCGGCGACCCGCTCGGCGAGGTCGAGCCCGAACGGATCCGGCCCTGCCAGCACGCACCGCGGTGCCTCGCTGCTCGGCGGCGTGGGAATCCAGTCGAGGCGGTACAGCGCGCCGCCGTCGTCGTCGCGGGCGGCCCGCAGCTGCTCTCCCGAGACCGGGCGGACGGCCAGCGAGGCCACGGAGGCCACCGGTGCCCCGCTCTCGTCGGCGGCGAACACAGCGATCTCATCGTCCCGCTCCGCGGGGGACAGCCGCACTCGGAGCGCTGTGGCGCCGGTGGCGGCCACCCGAAGTCCGGTCCAGGAGAACGGCAGCGGCACACTGCCGGGGTCCTGCCCGCCTTTCAGCAGCGAACCGAGACCGAGGCCGTGCAGCGCGGCGTCCAGCAACGCCGGGTGCAGGCCGTATCCGGCCACCTCGTTCGCGACCGCCTCGGGGAGTGCCACCTCGGCATAGACGTCCCTGCCCAGCCGCCACGCGGCGCGCAACCCCTGGAAAGCCGGTCCGTAGTAGAGGGTCGTGTCGTTGATGCGGTCGTAGAAACCGTCGAGATCGATCGGCTCCGCACCCTGCGGCGGCCACGTCGTCAGATCGCCTGCGGGTGCCGCCGGTGTGCCGGTGAGGATTCCGACGGCGTGGCGGGTCCACGGCCGCTCCCCCGATTCGGGGCGGGCGTGCACACTCACCTCCCGCGCGCCCGACTCGTCGGCGGCGCCGACGAGGACCTGCACCGCGACGCCGCCCTGTTCGGGCAGCACGAGCGGTGCCTCGACGACCAGTTCGTCGATCACCTCGCAGCCCGCCTCGTCGGCGGCGCGCAGGGCCAGCTCCAGAAACGCCGTGCCGGGCAGGATCACCGTGTCCGCCACGGCGTGGTCGGCAAGCCAGGGGTGCGTACGGCGGGACAGCCGTCCGCTGAGCAGGAACCCGCCGGTGTCGGCCAACGGCACGGCGGCCCCGAGAATCGCGTGGTCGGTGGCGGCCAGGCCGAGGCTCCCGGCGTCGGCCGTCTCCCCGGAAGGGCCGCCCCAGTACCGCTCGCGCTGGAAGGCGTAGGTGGGCAGCTCCACCCGCTTCGGTCGCGCGAGCCCGAACACCGAAGGCCAGTCGGGGCGAACACCGTGGACGTGCGCCTCGCCGAGCGAGAGCAGGAACCGGTCGAGGCCGCCCTCACCCCTGCGCAGCGTGCCCGCGGTGCGGACGCGGGTGTCGCGCTGCTCGGCCGTCGCCGTGATGCCCATGGTGAGCACCGGATGCGCGCTGACCTCGATGAACACCGAGTGGCCCTCGTCCAGCAGCGTCGCGACGGCCGGTTCGAACCACACCGTCCCGCGCAGGTTCCGGTACCAGTACGCGGCGTCCAACTCGGTGCCCTCGACCCACCGGCCGTCCGTTGACGAGAAGAAGGGAATCTCGGCCGTGCCGGGCCGCACCGGGGCCAGCACGTCGTGCAGTGCCTCGGCGAGTGCGTCGATCCTCGGCGAGTGCGCGGCGAAATCGACGCCGGGAAGCTGCCAGCGCAGCGCGCCTTCGGCGGACAGCATGCGCCCGAACTCGGCGAGCGCGTCCGCGTCCCCGGAGACCACCACCGAGGTGGGGCCGTTCACCGCCGCGATCGCCAGGCGATCTCCCCACGGTTTAAGCCATCGCGTGACCTCGTCGAAGGGCCGCTCCACCGAGATCATGCCGCCCCGGCCCGCCAGGGCCAGCAGTTCGCGGCTGCGCAGAGCGACGACACGGCAGGCGTCGGCCAGCGAGAGTGCCCCCGCCACGTGGGCAGCCGCGATCTCGCCCTGGGAATGCCCGATCACCGCGTCGGCGCGCACCCCTCGCGACTCCCACAGCCGGGCCAGCGACACCATCATCGCGAACGACACCGGCTGGAGAACGTCCACCCGCTCCAGTGGTGGAGCGTCCGGCTCGCCCCGCAGCACCGCGAGCGGATCCCAGTCGGTGAAGCGGGACAGCTCTCGCGCGCAGGCTCGGATCGACTCGGCGAAGACAGGGCAGGTGTCCAGCAGTTGTCTCGCCATGCCTGCCCAGTGAGTGCCCTGCCCGGGGAACACGAACACCACCCGGGCCTCGCCCGGGGCTACCCCTTCGACGAGCCCTGCCGAGGGCCGGTCCTCGGCGAGCGCGGCGAGTGCCGACCTGAGCTGTTCACGGTTGCCGCCGACCATCGCCGCGCGATGCTCGAACGGTGTGCGCGTGGTGGCCAGTGCGTGCCCGAGATCGGCGGGGTCCACGTCAGGATGATCGTCTGTAAAGGCCAGTAAGGTGGCTGCCTGCGCCCGCAGCGCGGCCTTGCTCCGGCCGGACACTGTCCACAGCGCGGGTCCGCAGGGGCGGTCGTCCGCTTCGGGTTCCTCCTCCGGCGGCGCCTGTTCCAGGATGACGTGGGCGTTGGTCCCGCTGATGCCGAACGAGGACACTCCCGCCCTTCTCGGCTGCCCCGTCCTCGGCCACTGCCTGGCTTCGGTGAGCAGTTCCACCGCGCCGGAAGACCAGTCGATTTTCGGTGACGGCTGATCGACGTGGAGGGTGCGCGGCAGTGTCCCGTTGCGCATCGCCTGGACCATCTTGATCACACCGGCGATCCCGGCCGCCGCCTGCGCGTGGGCGATGTTCGACTTGATCGAGCCCAGCCACAGCGGACGTCCGTGCGCGCGGTCGCGCCCGTAGGCCGACAGCAGCGCGTTGGCCTCGATCGGGTCGCCGAGCGACGTGCCCGTGCCGTGCGCCTCCACCACGTCGATGTCCTTGGCGCCCAGCCGGGCAGCCGCGAGGGCCTCGTGGATGACCCGTTCCTGCGAGGGGCCGTTCGGCGCGGTGAACCCGTTGCTCGCGCCGTCGGAGTTCACCGCCGTACCCCGGATCACGGCGAGGACGCGGTGCCCGTTGCGTTCGGCGTCACTGAGCCGCTCCAGCATCACCAGGCCAGCGCCCTCGGAGAAGCCCGCACCGTCGCTGGAGGCGGCGAACGCCTTGCACCGACCGTCGGAGGCGAGGCCGCGCTGCCTGCTCATCTCGACGAACAACCACGGCGTCGCCATCACGGCCACACCCCCGGCGAGCGCCAGCGAGCATTCGCCGGATCGCAGCGACTGCGCGGCGAGGTGCAGCGCCACCAGCGACGACGAGCACGCCGTGTCCACCGTCACCGCGGGACCTTCGAGCCCGAGCGAGTAGGCGATCCTGCCGGACACCGCGCTGCCGACGCTGTCGTTGGTCAGGTAGCTGCCCGGCCCCTTGGGCACGGGGCTGAGCCGGACGCCGTAGTCGTGGTACATGGCCCCCGCGAAGACGCCCGTCCGCGATCCGCGCAGCGTGGCCGGGTCGAGCCCGGCGTGCTCGGCCGCCTCCCACGCCGACTCCAGAAGGAGCCGGTGCTGCGGGTCCATGGCCAGCGCCTCACGCGGGCTGATGCCGAAGAAAGCCGCGTCGAAATGGCCTGCGTCGTCGAGGAAGCCGCCCTCGGCGGCGTAGGTCGTGCCGGGGTGGTCCGGGTCGGGGTCGTGAAGGCCCTCGACGTCCCAGCCCCGATCGTCCGGGAACGGTCCCACCGCATCCCGTCCTTCGGCCACGAGGTCCCACAGGTCGTCGGGTGTGCGGACGCCACCGGGGAACCGGCAGCTCATCCCGACGATCGCCACCGGTTCGTGCGACCGATCATCGGCTTGTCGCAACCGCGCCTTGGTGTCGCGCAGTTCGGCCGACACTCGCCGCAGGTAATCGCGAAGCCTGTCCTCGTTCGACATCCAGCTGCCCTTCAGCTCTTGCGGTGGTTCAGACACCGAGTTCACGGTCGATGAAGGCGAACATCTCGTCGTCGGTCGCGGAGTCGAGGCGCATGTCCGCGCCCTCGTCCCTCGGCCCGTTTCGTCGCGCCGCGAGCGCTTCGAGGCGGCGCGCCACACGCTCGCTGCCCGCGTCGTCCAGCTCTGCGAGGCGCGCCTCGATCCGGTCGAGTTCGGCCAGGATCGTGTCGGTCCCGCTCCGCTCCTCGCCGAAGAAGGAGTCGAGGTGCGCGGCCAGCGCCACGGGTGTCGGGTGGTCGAAGACCAGGGTGGCCCTCAGCCTCAGGCCGGTCGCGGTGCTCAGCCTGTTGCGCAGCTCGACGGCGGTCAGCGAGTCGAAACCCAGCTCCTTGAGCGCCGCCTCCGGCAGGATGGCGTCGCTGCTGTCGTGCCCGAGCACGGTCGCGGCGTGCGTGCGGACCAGCGCCAGAAGCCGCCTGAGCCGTTCGGGACCCGGCACGGTGGCCAGGTCCTCCGCCACGGCGGACGATCCGGCATTCGCCGACGTGCTCGCCGGCATGCTGACGAGGCCGCGCAGCAGCGCGGGAAGCGTGTCGGACACCGCCTGCTCGCGCAGCGAACGCGGGTCGAGGTGCACTGGCACCAGCACCGGTTCGGCCGAGCCGAGCCCGGCGTCGAACAGAGCGAGCGCGTCGTCGGTGGCCATGGCTTCCGAACCGCTGCGCGCCATCCTCGCGACATCGCTGCCGGACAGCCCCTTGGTCAGCCCACTGCGTTCAGCCCAGAGTCCCCACGCGAGGGAGACGCCCGCGAGTCCACGGGCCCTGCGGTGTGCGGCGAGCGCGTCGAGCCAGGCGTTGGCCGCCGCGTAGTTGCCCTGTCCCGGTGCGCCGAACGTGGTGGCGCCCGAGGAGAACAGCACGAACGCCGCGAGATCTTGCCCCGCGGTGAGTTCGTCCAGCACGCGAGCACCGTCCACTTTGGGCCGCAGCACCCTGTCGATCCGATCGGCGTCGAGCGAGTCCACGGTGGCGTCGTCGAGTACCCCTGCCGTGTGCACGACGCCGGTCAGCGGATGCCGGGCCGGGATCGAGTCGAGCAGCAGGGCGACCGACTCCCGGTCGGCCACGTCGCACACCACGGGCAGGATCTCGGCGGGAAGGCCGTCGGTCACCGGGTCGGCGGCGCCGCTGCGGCTGGCCAGCACGATCCTGCGCACGCCGTGCGCGGTCACCAGGTGGCGGGCGACGAGCCCGGCCAGTGTGCCGGAGCCACCCGTGATCAAGACGGTGCCTTCGGGATCGAACACCGGCTCGCCAGCCTCGTTCGCGACCGCCCTGACCAGTCTCGGGGCGTAGTACTCGCCGTCGCGGACGGCGTACTGCGGTTCGGAGCCGTCCGGCAGCGGCGCACCCGGCCGATCCACATCGATCAGCACGAAGCGGCCGGGGTGCTCGGACTGTGCGCTGCGCACGAGCCCCCACACCGCCGCCTGGTCGGGGTTGGCAGGCGCTCGCTCCTCGCCGACGGCGACGGCGCCCGTGGTGACGAGTGCGAGCCGCTCGGGGCGGTCGTCGGCCAGCCAGGACCGGAGCACGGTCACGACCTCGGTCAGCGTCTCGCGCAGTTCCCCGGTGTCGGGACAGGGGAGCGCCACCAGGTCGGTGCTCTTGCCTGCGGTGGCCTCGGTGACCGGTTCCCAGTCCGGCCGGAACAGCGAGTTGCGGAACCGGGCCGAGCCGAGCCCATCGCCGCTCACCGGTCGCAGCACCAGCGACTCGACGGTGAGCACGGGCTCGCCGGACTCGTCGTAGGCAGCGAGGGACAGTGTGTCGGGGCCCGACGAGGACACCCGCACCCGTAGCGCTCGCGCCCCGGTGCGATGCACGCTCACCCCGCGCCAGCTGAACGGCAGTCGCGCGCCGTCGTCCTCGCGGTCGAGCACCGGATCGGCCGGGTGCAGGGCGGAGTCCAGCAGTGCGGGATGGACGCCGTAACCGGCGGGGTCCGCGTCGTCGGGAAGGCGCACGTCGGCGATCACCGCATCGCCGTCCAGCCACGCCCGCCGCAACCCCCGGAAGAGCGGTCCGTAGGCGATCCCGGCTTCGTCCAGCCTGACGTAGATCTCGCCGATGTCGAGTTCGGTGCCGTCCTGCGGCCCTGCCACGACGTCGTCCCGCACCGGTGTCGCGGCGGCGAGCGTGCCGGTGGCGTGCCGGGTCCACGGCTCCCCTTCGAGCCGGGATCGCACGCTCAGCGGCCTCGACCCCGCGTCGTCCGGCGCGCCGACTTCCACCTGCACCTGCACGATCGCCTCGCCGGGCAGCACGAGCGGCGCTTCGAGTGTTAACTCCTCAACCCTGCCGAGTCCGGCCTCCTCCCCCGCCCTGACGGCGAGGTCGAGGAACGCGGTGCCCGGCAGGATCACCGTGTCCAGCACCGTGTGCTGCGCCAGCCACGGGTGAGTGCGCACGGACAGCGCACCGGTCAGCAGGAAGCCGTCCGTTCCCGGCAGCGGCACGGCAGCACCGGCAAGGGGGTGACCGGTCGGCGACAGGCCGACGGAGGCGACGTCACCGGCCTGGCCCTGCGCCTTCTCCGGCCAGAACCTCCTGTGCTGGAAGGCGTAGGTCGGCAGCTCCACCACCGTCGCGGAGTCGCCGAACACCGCTGTCCATTCGGGACGCACACCCGCCGCGCAGACCTCACCGAGGGAGAGCAGGAACCGGGTGAGCCCGCCCTCGCCCCTGCGCAGCGTGCCGACGGCGACGGCGTCCTCGTCGATCTCCTGCACGGCCATCGCCAGCACCGGATGCGGGCTGATCTCCACGAAGATCCCGAATCCGCGTTCCGCGAGCGCGGCCACAGCGGGTTCGAAACCGACGGTCTCGCGCAGGTTCGTGTACCAGTAGCCGGCGTCGAGCCTCGTCGTGTCGAGCCAGTCGCCGGTGACCGTCGAGAAGAACGGAATCGTGGTCTCCACCGGTGCCAGGTCGGCCAGCACCGCCACCAGCCGGTCGCGGATCTGTGCGACCTGCGCCGAATGCGAGGCGTAGTCCACGGAGATCCGCTTGGCCGCCACGCCGTCACGGCGGCACTCGGCGAGGAACTCGTCGAGCGCGGCGGGCTCTCCCGAAACCACCACCGAGGCGGGGCTGTTCGTCGCGGCGACGGAGATCCGTCCTTCCCAGCGCGCGATCCGCGCGCGGACATCGCCTGCCGTCGCGACGACCAGCGCCATCCCGCCCTTGCCGGACAGTTCCTCGGCGATCAGGCGGGACCGCAGGGCCACCACGCGGGCCGCGTCCGGCAGCGAAAGGGCGCCCGCGACACAAGCAGCCGCGATCTCGCCCTGCGAGTGGCCGATCACGGCGGCGGGTTCGACACCGTACGAGCGCCACAGCCGCGCCAGCGACACGAGAACCGCGAACAGCACCGGCTGGACCACGTCCACACGGTCGAGGCTGGGCGCGCCCGGCTCGCCACGCAGCACGTCGATCACCGAGAAGTCCAGGTACTCGTCGAGGGCGCGCGAGCACTCGGCAAGCCGGTCGGCGAACACCGGTGCCTCCCGCACCAGCTCCGAGGCCATCCCGGGCCACTGCGAACCCTGGCCGGGGAAGACGAACACCACCCTGTCGTCGGCGGCCACCGTCCCTCGCACGACGTTCGCGCCGGGTTCGCCCTCGGCAAGCGACCGCAGCCCGGCGATCAGCTCGGCGCGGTCGGCTCCCACCACGACCGCGCGGTGCTCCAGCGCGGTCCTCGCCGTCGCGAGGGAGAAACCGATGTCGGCGGTACGCGTTTCCGGTTTATCCTCCACATGGGACACGAGCTTTCCGGCCTGCGCCCGAAGTGCCTCGGCTGTCTTGCCGGAGAGCAGCCACGGGACGGGTCCTTCTCCGGTTTCCGCGGGCACAGCGGGCTCGGTGGTCTCGTCCCGCTCCCGCGCGGGAGCCTGTTCGAGGATCACGTGGGCGTTGGTGCCGCTGATGCCGAACGAGGACACCCCGGCTCGCCGGGGCCTGTCGAGGTCCGGCCACTCCCTCGCCTCGGTGAGCAGCTCCACCTCGCCGAGGTCCCAGTCAACGTGCGGCGACGGCTCATCGACGTGCAGCGACGACGGCAGCACGCCGTGGCGCAGTGACTCCACCATCTTGATCACTCCGGCGACCCCGGCCGCCGCCTGCGTGTGCGCGATGTTCGACTTCACCGAGCCGAGCCACAGTGGCCGCTCGCGGCGCGCGCCGTAGGTGGCGAGCAGCGCGTGTGCCTCGATCGGATCGCCGAGCGTGGTGCCGGTTCCGTGTGCCTCGACGACATCGACCTCGGAAGGCTCCAGCCGGGCGTTCGCGAGTGCCTGGCGAATCACGTTCTCCTGCGAGGGACCGTTCGGTGCGGAGAATCCGCTGCTGGCGCCGTCGGAGTTGACGGCGGAGCCGCGCACCACCGCGAGCACGGGATGACCGAGTTCACGCGCCGCCGAGAGTTTCTCCACCAGCAGCACGCCGACTCCCTCGGCGAGAGTGAAACCGTCGGCGGCCGCGGCGAAGGGTTTGCACCGGCCGTCGCGGGCGAGGCCGCGTTGCCTGCTGAAGGTCACGAACGGGTCCGGCATCGACATCACCGTGACTCCGCCGGCCAGCGCCAGTGCGCATTCGCCTGAGCGCAGAGCCTTGGCCGCGAGGTGCAGTGCCACCAGCGACGAGGAGCACGCGGTGTCCACGGTGAGCGCGGGGCCTTCAAGCCCGAGGGTGTAGGCCACGCGGCCGGAGACCAGGCTGCCTCCCGTGCTCATCGACAGCGTGCCGTCCCGCCCCCGCGGGGTGTCGGCCAGCGCGGCCCCATAGTCCATGCTGCTGATTCCGGCGAACACCCCGGTGCGGGAGCCCCGCAGCGACACGGGGTCGATGCCCGCGCGTTCGACGGCCTCCCACGAGGTCTCCAGCAGCAGGCGCTGTTGCGGGTCCATCGCCAGCGCCTCACGCGGTGAGATGCCGAAGAACCCGGGATCGAACTCGCTTGCCTCGTGCAGGAACCCGCCCTCGCGGACGTAGGTGGTGCCGGGGTGGTCGGGGTCGGGGTGGAAGAGCGCTTCGATGTCCCAGCCCCGGTCGGCAGGGAACGCGGACACGCCGTCGCCGCCGGTCAGCACGAGCCGCCAGAGGTCGCCGGGGGACGCGACGCCACCGGGGAACCGGCACGCCATCCCCACGATCGCGATCGGTTCGTGGTCGGCGTCCTCGCGTTCCCGTAGCCGTGCCCTGGTCTCGCGAGCGTCGTTGATGGCTCGTTTGAGGTACTCGCGGAGCTTGGTCTCCTCGGTCACGCGATCTCCACTCCTCGTTCGAACTCGTTATCGACCAGCGCGAACAGCTCGTCGTCGCTCGCGGTGTCGAGGTCGCCGCCCGAACCGGACGGCTCGCCGCAGGACCGCAGCAGGTCCCGAAGCCGTGCGGCCACCCTGCGCCGGGAGTCGTCGTCGGACACGGCGGAAGGCAGGGCCCGGCTCAGCCGGTCGAGCTGGTCCAGCACCGTGTCCTCGGTGTCAGTGCCTGACATGCTCGGTGCCGGAACGGAAGCGCTGTCCAGGTCGAGCTGCTCCAGCAGGTGTTCCGTCAGCCGTGACGGCGTCGGGAAGTCGAAGATCAACGTCGCGCGCAGCCGTGCTCCGGTGATCCGGGTGACCCGGTTGCGCAGCTCCACCGCCGTCAGCGAGTCGAAGCCCTGTTCCAAAAAGGACCGTTCGGGATCGACGGCGGAGGCCGAGGCGTGTCCCAGCACCGCTGCGGCGTTGGCGCGCACCGTGTCCAGCAGTTCCCGCCGCCGATCGGCCTCCCCGAGTGCGGCCAGCGTCCGGAGGAGCGTCGCACTGTCGCCCGCGGCCGTCTTGCGAGCCGGGGTGGGAACGAGTTCGCGCACCATCGGCGGCAGGGTGTCGCCGAGTTCCCGCAGGGCCGCGAGGTCGAGTCGGACAGGCACAAGCGCCGCATGGTCGAGGCCGTGTGTGGCGTCGAGTAACGCGAGCCCTTCGGCCACCGACAGGGGCAGCGCACCGTTGCGCGCCATGCGTGCCAGCGCCGTTTCGTCGAGCCTGCTGCCCATGCCGTTCGACTCGCTCCACACTCCCCAGGCGAGCGACGTCGCGCTGAGGCCGCGCGCCCTGCGGAGGACGGCGAGTGCGTCGAGGAAGGCGTTGGCCGCGGCGTAGGCGCCCTGGCCTGGGCCGCCGAAGGTGGTGGCACCCGACGAGAACAGGATGAACGCCTTGAGATCGAGTTCGCCGGTCAGCCGGTGCAGGTTCCACGCGCCGTCAGCCTTGGGGCGCAGCACCCGATCCACCTGGCCGGTGCCGAGCGATTCGACCAGCCCGTCGTCCACCACGCCGGCCGTGTGCACCACGCCGGCCAGCGGGCGGTCGGCGGGGATGGCGTCGAGCACTGCCGCCACGGCGGCGGGATCGGCGACGTCGCAGGCGGCGAAGGTCACCTCCGCGCCTGCCTCGACGAGGTCGGCGGCCAGTTCACCCGCTCCCTCCGCCTGGTCACCGCGCCGCGACAGCAACACCAGATGGCGCACGCCGTGTGCGGTGGCCAGGTGCCGCGCGACGAGGCGGCCGAGCCCGCCGGATGCGCCGGTGATCAGCACGGTGTCGTGCTCGGTGAAACCGAACCCGGTCGCCTCGGCTGGCTCAGCCCTGGTGAGCCGGGGCGCCAGTAGGCGGCCCGCCCTGATCGCGAGCTGCGGCTCCGCACCGGCGACGGCGGCGGGGAGAAGGCCGATGTCGGACTTCTCGTCCTCGATGTCCACCACGACGATCCGGTCGGGATGCTCTGACTGCGCGCTGCGCAGAAGGCCCCAGACCGACGCGGCGGGAAGCTCCGGTTCGGCCTCCGGTCCCGCCGGGATCGCCCGCCGGGTCACCACCGCGAGGCGCGTGTCGGCGAGCCGGTCGTCGCTCAGCCAGGCGCGCACGGTGCCGAGCACGTCCGCGAGCGCGTCACGCACCTCGGCGGGCACGTCGTCGCCGGAGGACGCGGGGTCGCCGGGCACGGTGGTCACGGTGGTCACGATGATGTCGGGCCGCTGCGCCGTTCCGGCCGCGACGGCGTCGGCCAGCGCACCCGGTGTGGGGAACACGCCACTGTGCTCGCCGGTGGAAAGCCACGGCGCCCAGTTCCAGGTGTCCGGCCCCACCAGCGCGATCCGGTGGAAGGCGTCGGCCGGCAGGGGTTGTTCGGGCCAGGTGAGCCGGAAGAGCGAGTTCCTCGGAAGGCGTCCGCCGCCGCCGAGCTGGTCGGCGGAGACAGGACGCATCACCAATGATTCGACGGAGGCCACGGCGGCGCCTGCCGCGTCGGCGATCCGCACCGACACCGCGTTGTCCCCGGCCGGAGCGAGCCGGACCCGCACCGACGTGGCACCCGAGGCGTGCAGGCTCACCCCGCTCCAGCTGAACGCGACGCTGCCGCCGGAGGAGGTGTCCTCGGGTGTGGTGAACACCGAACCGAGGCCCATGCCGTGCAGTGCCGCGTCGAGCAGGGCGGGGTGCAGCCCGTATCGTCCGGCGTCCGCGGCCTCGCTCTCGGGGAGCTGGACGTCGGCGAGGATCTCCGCGTCACCGAGCTGCCAGGCGGCGCGCAGTCCTTGGAAGGCGGGGCCGTAGTCGATGCCCGAGTCCGCGAGGCGCTGGTAGAGGTCCTCGGCGGCAAGGGGGACGGCCCCTTGGGGTGGCCACTGCCCTTCCGGGGACGCCGCCGGTTCGGTTCCGTGGGTCAGTGTCGCGCTCGCGTGCCGGGTCCAGTTCTCCTCCACCGCGCCCGAGGGACGGGAGTGGATGCTCACCTCGCTCGTGCCGGACTCGCCGGTGACGCTCACCTGGAGGTCGTAGGCGGTGTCTCCTTCGAGCACGAGGGGGGCTTCGAGGGTGAGTTCGTCGATGCGGTCGTGGCCGAGTTCGCGGCCGGCACGCAGCGCGAGTTCCACGAACGCCGAACCGGGCACGATCACGGTGTCCAGCACGGAGTGATCGGCGAGCCACGGGTGTGTCGCCGCCGAGAGTGAACCGGTGAGGATGCGCCCGCCGCCGTCTGCGGGGTGCACGGTGGCACCGAGCAGCGGATGTCCTGCCGCGATCTGCCCGAGGCCCGCCGGATCGCCGGGGCGCGTCGTCGGCTGCGGCCAGTAGCGTTCGTGTTGGAAGGCATAGGTGGGCAAGCTGATCGCGGGACCGCCGGGGTCACCGATCACGGCGGACCAATCGACCTCGACGCCCCGGGTGTGTGCCTCGCCGAGGGAGCGCAGGAACCGGTCGAGGTCGCCGTCATCACGCCGCAACGTGCCCAGCGCGACGGCGTCCTCCGAGGTCTCCTGGATCGCCATGGTGAGAACGGGATGCGGACTGCATTCCACAAAAGAACGGTGACCTTGCGCGGTGAGCGTCTCGATCGCGTCGGAAAACCGGACCGTCTCCCGCAAATTCCGATACCAATACTCCGCACCCAACTCCGCCGTATCCAACCAACCACCCGTCACCGTCGAAAAAAACGGAACCGACGACGACCGAGGCACCACCGACGACAAAACACTCAACAACTCATCCCGAACCAACCCCACCTGATCCGAATGCGACGCATAATCCACCGCCACCCACCGCACCCGAACACCATCACGCTCACACCCCGCAACAAACCCCTCCAAACCCCCCACATCACCCGACACCACCACCGAAGAAGGACCATTCACCGCCGCAACCCCCACCCCGAGTGGAAGGTGGAACGGGTGGTGGACAAGGCATGAACCACCGACACCATCCCACCCCTGACGGTCCCGTTCCAGGAAGGACAACCGGCAGCAAACCTGGGCACCCAGCGCGTCATCCGTTATCGAGGACAGGAGAGCAACACACGCCGCCGCAATCTCACCCTGCGAATGCCCCACCACACCCACAGGAACAACCCCCCACGACTCCCACAACCGAGCCAACGACACCAACACCACAAAACAACACAGGCTGAACCACATCAACCCGATCCAACCCACCCCCCAACTCCTCAACAACACACCAATCAACCAACCCCTCCACCACACCCGCAACCTCACCAAACGCCTCCGCAAAAACCGAAGACGACTCCAACAACCCCAACACCATCCCCACCCACTGCGAACCCTGCCCCGGAAAAACAAAAACGGGACGTTCGGTTCCGCGAACGAGGTCGCCCTGCACAACGGCCGGATCGGGTTCGCCCCGGCGCAGCGCGCCGAGCGCGGAGCGCAGTGATTCGCGCGTGTCGCCGACGAGAACGGCTCGGGTGTCGAAGGTGGAACGGGTGGTGGACAGGGCGTGCGCGACCTGGCAGGGGCTTGCCGTGGGGTCGCGTTCCAGGAAGGACAGCAGGCGGGAAGCCTGGGCACGCAGCGCGTCGCCGGTTTTCGCGGACAGGAGCAGCGGGACCGGGTTCCCGGTACTCGCGCCGGTCTCGGGCTGGGGTGTCTCGGGTGCTTGTTCGAGGATGACGTGGGCGTTGGTTCCGCTGACCCCGAACGACGACACCCCAGCCCTGCGAGGACGATCCACTTCTGGCCACTCGGTCGTCGAGGTCACCAACTCCACCGCACCCGACGACCAATCCACCCGCGACGACGGCGCATCAACATGCAAAGTCCCCGGCACAACACCACGCCGCAACGACTCCACCATCTTGATCACACCAGCCACACCAGCCGCAGCCTGCGTATGACCAACATTCGACTTCACCGACCCCAACAACAACGGAACACCCCGCCGCCCAGAGCCGAACACCTCCACCAACGCACCAGCCTCAATCGGATCACCCAACCGAGTCCCCGTCCCATGCGCCTCCACCACATCCACATCAGACGGTGTGAGCCCTGCGGAGGAGAGCGCGTCGCGGATCACGCGGACCTGCGAGGGGCCGTTCGGTGCGGTCAGGCCGCTGCTCGCACCGTCCTGGTTCACGGCCGAGCCGCGTACCACCGCGAGAATGCGGCGCCGGTTGCGCACGGCGTCGGACAGCCGCTCCAGCACCACCACACCGGCTCCCTCTCCCCAGCCGGTGCCGTCGGCGGCGTCGGCGAAGGCCTTGCAGCGCCCGTCCGGAGCCAGACCGCGCTGCCTGCTGAAGCTGACGAAACCCTCCGGTGTGGACATGACGGAGACTCCGGAGGCGAGCGCGAGTGCGCACTCCCCCGCCCGCAGTGCCCGCATGGCGAGGTGCAGCGCGACAAGCGAGGAGGAGCAGGCGGTGTCCACGGTCACGGCTGGCCCTTCGAGGCCGAGGACGTAGGACACCCGGCCCGACAGCACACTGCCCGCGTTGCCGATCCCGATGTGGCCTTCCAGCTCGTCGGGCGCGTCGGCCAGCAGGGTCGGGTAATCGCGCCCGTTGGTGCCGGCGAAGACACCGGTGCCGGTGCCCTTCAGCGACTGCGGGTCGATGCCCGCGTGTTCCAGCGCCTCCCACGACACCTCAAGCAACAACCGCTGCTGCGGATCCATCGCCAGCGCCTCACGCGGAGAGATCCCGAAGAACCCCGCATCGAACCCCGCCACATCATGAAGAAACCCACCCTCACGCACATACGACGTCCCAGCCCGATCCGGATCGTCATCGAACAACCCCGACAGATCCCAACCCCGATCCACCGGAAAACCCGACAACGCGTCCGTGCCGGATTCGAGCAGGTCCCACAGCTCGCCGGGTGAGCCGACACCGCCGGGAAGGCGGCAGCCGATGCCGACGATCGCGATCGGTTCCCTCGCCTCGTCGCTGAGCTTGCGGTTCTGCTTGCGGAGGCGCTTGACCTCCTTCAACGAGTCCCGCAGCGCTTCGACGATTTCAGTCTGCGACGTCTGGCTCATGCTCTGCTCCGTCATCGGTCGAGGTCTTCCCTTGCGAGCCGGACGAGGTCGGCGACATCCAGGTCGTCGAGCTGCTCGGCCTCGCCGTTGGCCTGTCCTTCGTCCGTGTTCTCGTCGCTCCTGCCGAGCTTGAGGAGGTCGTCGAGCAGACCTGCTTCGTCGAGCCGGGTGAGCGGGATCGAGGCGAGCAGCCCCCTGACCTCGGCCTCCCTCGAGTCGCCACCGTTGCCGGACCCGCCGAGCACCTGGGTGGTCAGCCAGTCCGCCAGCGCGGAAGGGCTCGGATAGTCGAAGATCAACGTGGGTGGCAGCCGCAGTCCGGTCCGCGCGGTCAGCTGGTTGCGCAGTTCCACCGCCGTGAGTGAGTCGAAGCCCAGTTCGAGGAAGCCCCTGGAGACCTCGACCGTGTCCGAGGAGTCGTAGCCGAGGACCTCGGCCACGTGCGAGCAGACCAGATCCAGCATCAGGCGAGCGCGTTCGGTCGCGTCGGCCCCGGCGAGTCGCCCGAGGAGATCCGACACGGCGTCCGGCTCGTCGGCCACCGTGGTGACCGCCTGCGTGGCGGCGGGAGCCGCGACGCGCACGGTGACGGGTTCCAGCAGCGCGCTCGACCGGGTGGTGGTGAAGGCGGGCACGAACCTCGGCCAGTCCACATTGGTCACCAGCAGGGTCGCGTCGTCGGTGCGCAGCGCGTCGAACAATTCGGCGACCGCGCGTTCGGGTGCCATCGGCAGCAGGCCGTTGCGGCGGAGGCGGCTCTGATCGACACCGTCGAGCTTGGCCATGCCGTCGCCTTCCCACCAGCCCCACGACACCGACAGCGCGGGCAGCCCCTCGGCGCGGCGGCGTTCGGCCAGCGCGTCGAGGAAGGCGTTGGCCGCGGCGTAGTTGCCCTGGCCTGGGCTGCCGACCGCGCCTGCCATGGCGGCGTAGAGCACGAACGCGGAGAGGTCGAGGTGCCGGGTCAGCTCGTGCAGGTGCAGTGCGGCGTCGGCCTTGGGCCGCATGACCTCCGCGATCTTCTCCGGTGTCATCGTGTCGAGGACGCCGTCGGACACCACACCCGCCGTGTGCACGACGGCGGTCAGCGGGTGCTGGTCAGGGATGTCCGCGAGCAGCGCGGCGACGCCGTCGCGGTCGGCGATGTCGCAGGCGACGACGGACACGCGGGCACCGAGGCCGGTCAGTTCCTCGGCCAGCGCGGCGGCGCCGGGGGCGTCCGGTCCCCTGCGGCTGACCAGCAGCAGGTGCTCGGCTCCCTCGGCGGCCAGCCGCCGTGCGACGTGACCTCCCAGTGCCCCGGTGCCTCCGGTGATCAGCACCGTGCCGGAGGGGACCCACTCGGTTCCGCCTTCCACCGGTTCCGCCCTGACCAGCCGCCGCGCGAGCACGCCTGCCTCGCGGACGGCGAGCTGGTCCTCGCCTCGCGCGTCGGCCAGTACCGCGATCACGTGGTGCCGGGCGGTCTCGGGCGACGGCGGCAGGTCGATCAGTCCACCCCAGCGTCCGGGGTATTCGAGGGCGGCCACGCGGCCGAGTCCCCACAGCTGCGCCTGCGTCAGGCTGGTGACGGCCTCGCCCGGCTCGATGGCGACGGCGCCCTGGGTGACACACCACAGCGGTGAGTCGATGGCGGCATCGCCGAGCGCCTGGAGCAGGAGCACGGTGGCCGAGAGGCCGAGTGAGGCGGAGGGATGGGCCGGGTGCGCTCGGTCGTCGAGTCCCAGCAGGGAGAGCACCCCGGTGATCGCCGAGTCGCCCACCGCCGCGCGGATGCGCTCGGCCGCGCTGCCGCGATCACCGGCTGGGTCGAGGCGGACGATGCTCACCTGGGCGCCGCTGCCTTCGAGCAGGGTCGCCCTCCAGTCGTCGGCGGGGGCGTCGTCGATGGCGTCGTCGGGCAGCACCAGCAGCCAGTGGCCCTGCAGCACCGGCGCACCGGTCGTGGGGATCGGCTGCCAGTCCATGCGGTAGCGCCAGGACTGCTCCGCCTCGGCGGGCCTGCCGGGTGCGTCCAGCCAGTAGCGACGGCGCTGGAAGGCGTAGGTCGGCAGTTCTATCCTGGTAGCGCCCGTACCGGAGAAGAACGCCGCCCAGTCCGGGCTCACGCCGTTCGCGTGCAGCCTGGCCAGCGCGCCGATCAGCGTCACCGGTTCCGGCCGGTCCTTGCGGCACATGGCGACCGTCAGCGCCTGCTCACCCGCGCTGTCGGCGGCCATGGCGCTGGCCACGCCGTCAGGTCCGAGTTCGACGAACACAGCGGTGCCCTGATCGGCGAGGCGGCACACGCTGTCGCCGAAGCGGACAGCCTCGGAGACGTGCCGGGCCCAGTAGCCCGCCGAGCGGATCTCGTCGGTGGCGAGCTGCCCTGTCAGGTTGGACACCAGCGGAATGACCGGTGCGCGGTAGGTCAGCTTCTCGGCGATCGTGGTGAACTCGTCGAGCATGCCGTCCATGAGCGGCGAGTGGAACGCGTGACTGACCCGCAGCCGCTTGGTCTTCGCCCCTCGGGACGCGAGGGCGGCGGCGACGGCGAGCACGGCGTCCTCCTCGCCGGAGAGCACGGTCGCCTTCGGTCCGTTGACCGCCGCGATGCCGACCGTTCCCGCGCCGTCCAGCAGCGGGAGAACGTCCTTTTCGGACGCTTCCACCGCGACCATCGCGCCACCGGAGGGAAGGGCCTGCATCAGCCGCCCCCGTGCGGCGACCAGCGTCGCGGCGTCGTCGAGATCCAGCACACCGGCGACGTGTGCCGCGGCCACCTCGCCGATGGAGTGGCCGAGCACGTAGCCGGGGCGCAATCCCCAGTGGGTCAGCAGCCGGAACAGCGCCACCTCGAAGGCGAAGAGCCCCGCCTGGGTGTAGACGGTCTGGTCGAGCAGCTCCGCACCGTCCGGGGTCTCGGCGAACACCACCTCACGCACCGGGTGGTCTGCATACCCGTCCAGCCGGGCGTCGAGCCTCGCGCACACCTCGTCGAACGCCCGCGCGAAGACCGGGTACGTCTCGTGCAGTTCGCGTCCCATACCGGGGCGTTGTGATCCCTGACCTGAGAAGACGAACGCGCACGTGACCTCGTCGCGCTGTTCGCCGCGCACCAGGTTCGAGGCCACCCCGCCGTCGGCCAGTGCCCCGAGCGCGCGCATCAGCTCGTCACGGCTCTCAGCGGTGATCACCGCGCGGTGTTCGAGAGCGGCCCTTGAGGTCACCGTCGAGAAGGCCAGATCGGTGAGGTCGGTGAGGTCGGTGAGGTCACTGCGCTCGGCGAGCCAGTCCGTGAGCCGCTTCGCCTGGCCCGCCAGCGCCGCCGCGCTCCTGGCCGACACCACCACGGGCACCCGTCCCCTCGGGACGGTCCGCTCGGGCTCGATCACCTCGGTGTCCGGTGCCTGTTCCACGATCGCATGCGCGTTGGTGCCGCTGATGCCGAACGAGGAGACCCCGGCGCGGCGGGGACGGCCCGTGTCCGGCCACGGCACGGCCTCCCCGGCCAGGGCCACCGCTCCCTCGGTCCAATCGACGTGGGTTGACGGCGTCTCGGCGTGCAGGGTCTTCGGGATCACCCCGTGCTGGATGGCCAGCACCATCTTCATCACCCCGGCCACACCGGCCGCGCCGAGCGTGTGCCCGATGTTCGACTTCACCGAACCCAGCCACAGCGGGTTGTCGTTGCCGTGTTCCCTGCCGTACGTGGCGAGGACGGCCTGCGCTTCGATCGGGTCACCGAGCGAGGTGCCGGTGCCGTGTGCCTCGACGACATCGACCTCGGCCGCGGTCAGTCCGGCCGCGTCGAGAGCCTCCCTGATCACCCGCTGCTGGGAGGGGCCGTTCGGCGCGGTGAGCCCGTTGCTGGCGCCGTCCTGGTTCACCGAGGACCCGCTCAGCACCGCCAGAACCGGATGCCCGTTGCGCCGGGCGTCGGACAGCTTCTCCAGCAGCAGGATGCCAGCGCCCTCGGCCATGCCGAAGCCGTCGGCGTCGTCGGAGAACGCCTTGCAGCGGCCGTCGGGCGACAGTCCCCGCTGCCTGCTCGCCGCGACGAGCGTGCGCGGGGTGGCCAGCACGGTGGCACCACCGGCCAGCGCGAGCGTGCACTCGCCCGACCGCAGCGCCTGCGCGGCGAGGTGCAGCGCCACCAGGGAGGACGAGCACGCCGTGTCCACCGTCATGGCGGGCCCGACGAGCCCGAGCGTGTAGGACACGCGACCGGACAGCACGCTCGCGCCGGTGCTCGTCACGAGGAAGCCCTCGTCCGACTGCGGCAGATGCTCCGCCAGCGCCGCGTAGTCCTGGCCGGTCGTCCCGGTGAAGATCCCGGTCCGGCTGCCGCGCAGCGAGGTCGGGTCGATGCCCGCGCGCTCCAGCACCTCCCAGCAGGTCTCCAGCAACAACCGCTGCTGCGGGTCCATCGCCACCGCCTCGCGGGGGCTGATCCCGAAGAACCCGGCGTCGAACTCGGCGGCGTCGTGCAGGAACCCGCCCTCACGGACGTAGCTCGTTCCCGGCTGGTCCGCATCGGGGTGGTACAGGCTTTGCAGGTCCCAGCCACGATCGGACGGCAACTCGGTGATCGCGTCGCCACCGGCTTCGAGCAATCGCCACAGCTCCTCAGGCGACCGGACGCCTCCGGGGAACCGGCAGCTCATCGCCACGATCGCGATCGGCTCGGTCGCCGAGTCCGCGCGTTCGATGGCGACCGCACTCGGCCCGGCATCGGAGCCGGGGTCGCCGAACAGTTCCGACAGCAGATGGTCGGTCACCGCCTGCGGGGTCGGGTGGTCGAACACCAGCGTCGCGGGCAGTCGCAGGCCCGCACCCGCCTGGAGCCGGTTGCGGAACTCGACGGCGGTGAGCGAGTCGAAGCCGACCTCACGGAAGGCGCGGCGCGCACCGATCGTGTCGAGACCGGTGTGCCCGAGCACCGCCGCGGCCGTGGAGCGCACGAGTTGGAGCACGGTTTCCCTGCGCTCGGCCGAGGACGAGGTGGAAAGACGCGCGGCGAGCGACGAACCCTCCAGTTCGGCGGAGGCCGTCTTCGCGGCGGCGCGGACGAGCCCCCGCAGCAGGTGGGGCAGGGAACCGGCGCGGGCCTGTGCCCGCAGCGCCGCGAAGTCCAGCCTGGTCGGCACCACGAGCGCGTCGTCAACGGCGTGTGCCGCGTCGAAGAGGGCGAGGCCGTGCTCGGCCGGGATCTCCACCGTTCCGGTGCGGGCGAGGCGGGCCAGATCCGTCTCGCCGAGCCCGCTGGACTGGTCACCGCGTTCGGCCCACAGGCCCCAGGCCAGCGACCGCGCGGGCAGTCCCCGATGCCGCCGGTGGTGGGCGAGCGCGTCGAGGACGGTGTTGGCGGCGGCGTAGTTGGCCTGCCCCGGGGAGCCGAAGATCCCCGCTCCCGAGGAGAACAGGACGAACGCCGACAGCGGCAGCCCCTCGGTCAGTTCGTGCAGGTTCAGCGCCCCGGCGACCTTCGGCCGCAGCACGGCGTCGAGCCGTTCGGGGGTGATCGAGTCGAGGACGCCGTCGTCGATCACACCGGCCGCGTGGACGACGGCGGTGAGCGGATGCGCCGAGGGGATGCGGGAGAGCAGGCTCTCCAGCGCGGCGCGGTCGGCGACGTCGCAGGATTCGACGGTCACCGTGGCCCCGAGCGCGCCGAGCCTGTCGCACAGTCGCGCCGCGCTGGAGGACCGGTTGCCGGTGCGGCTGGTCAGCAGCAGGTGGCGGACACCGTGCGCGGTCACGAGATGTTCGGCCAGCAGCGCCCCGAGTGCACCGGTTCCCCCGGTGATGAGGACCGTGCCCTCCGCGTCGAACGCGGGCGCGACCGGTTGCTCGGCGGGCCGGGTCCGCGCCAGCCTCGGCACGAGGACCGTGCCCGCACGGATCGCCGCCTGCGGTTCACCGGAGGCGACCACCCCGGGCAGCAGGTGAGCGGGCGCCTCGTGGGTGTCCACATCGACGAGCACGACCCTGCCGGGGTTCTCGGTCTGCGCCGAGCGCACGAGCCCCCAGATCGACGACTGCGCCAGCCCTGGTACGTCCTCGTCAGCCCCGGTGGCGACAGCGCCCGTGGTGAGCACCACGAGCGTTACCGGGGCCAGCCGCTCCTCGGCGAGCCACTCCCGCAGCAGTGTCAGCACACGCAGGGCGCAGGCACCGGCCGCCTCGGCCGTGTTCTCGGCGTTCTCGGTACTGCCGGTACCGGGGTCGGCGGGGACGACGACATAGTCCGGCACCGGTGCGCCGCCTGCGATCGCCGAGGCCAGCTCGGCCGGATCGGCGTGGTCCTCGCCGAGCACCATCCCGTTGCCCGGCTCGGTGTCCGGCAGCGACAGCTTCGTCCACAGAAGACGGAAGAGGGCGTCACCGTGGCCGAGAGCGGCCCGGAATCCGTCCACCGGCCGTGTCTCCACGGTGGCGGACAGCACCGGGGACCCGGTCTCGTCGTACGCGGCCAGGCTCAGCGCGTCCGGTTCACGCTCGCTGAGGTGGACCCGGAGCGCACGAGCGCCCGTGGCGTGCAGCGTGACGTCCCGCCAGCGCGCGGCCACCGTGCCTGCCGGTCGCCCTCGCAGCGGGCCCGCACAGTGCACGGCGGTCTCCAGCAGCATCGGATGCAGGCCGAACTCACCGGTTGCGGACTCCTCTGGCACCACGATCTCGGCGAACAGGTCACCGTCGCGCTGCCAGGCGCGCCGCACGTCGGTGGCGGCGTCGCGGTCCAGTTCGGTCGCACCCTCGGGCGGCCAGACGGCCAGCGGTGCGGGCTGCGTGCCCTCGCGGGCGGTCAGCGTCGCCGAGGCGTGCAGGGTCCACTCCCGGCCCGCGTCGGTGTCGGGTTGCGCGTACACGGCGACGGCGCGCCGCCCTTCGCCGTCAGGGCCACCCACGGTGACCTGCACCCGGACCCCGCCCTGTTCGGGCAGTGCGAGCGGGGCCTCGACCGTCAGGTCGGCGAGCCGGTCACAACCGAACTCCTCGCCCGCCCTCAGTGCGAGTTCCACGAAGACGGCCGGGGCGACGATATTCACGCCCGACGGATGCTCGGTCAGCCACGGCTGGGCGTGTGCGGAGAGCCGTCCTGTGCAGAGGAACCCGCCGAACTGCGGCACCGGCACCGCCGCGCCGAGCAGCGGGTGCCCGGCCGGATTCAGGCCAGCGGAGGTGACGTCGGAGGCCACCGTGGAGCGGTCGAGCCAGAAGTGCCTTCGCTGGAAGGCGTAGGTGGGAAGACTCACCTTCCTCGCGCCGGAGGGGAACACCGCCGCCCAGTCCACGACCACGCCGCGGACGTGCGCTTCGGCCAGCGAGGTGACGACCCTGTCCTGCCCGCCGTCGTCGCGGCGCAGCGTGCCGATCACCGCGGCGTCCTCGACGGTCTCCTGAATGGCACCGAGGAGCACCGGATGGGGGCTCGACTCGACGAAGGCCGTGTGCCCCTCGGCGGAGAGCGCGCGGACGGCCTTCTCGAACAACACCGGCTCACGGGCGTTGCGGTACCAGTACTCGGCGTCCAACGTGGACGGATCGACGGCAGCGCCGGTGACCGTCGAGTAGAACGGGACGGCGTCGGCCCTCGGCGTGACCGGGGCCAGTTCCTCCAGCAGCCGCTCGCGCAGCCGGTCGATCTGCGCAGTGTGTCCCGCCGCGTGCGCGCCCCGGATGCGGCGGGCGCGGATCTGGTCGGCCTCCAGTTCGGCCATCAGCTCGTCGAGCGCCTCGGGGTCTCCCGCGACGGCGACCGCGGTGGGGCTGTTGACCGCCGCGATCGAGAGCTTCTCACCAAAGCGCGCGAGCCGTGGTGCCAGCTCGTCCGCCGCGAGTGCCACCGACACGACACCACCCTTGCCCGACAGTTCCTCGTCGATCAGGCGCGAGCGCAGAGCCACCACTCTCGCCGCGTCCTCAAGGGACAGTGCGCCCGCGACGCAGGCCGCGGCGACCTCACCCTGGGAATGCCCGACGACCGCGGCGGGATGGACACCGCGCGAGCGCCAGAGCTCGGCCAGCGCCACCATCACCGAGAACAACACCGGCTGCACCACGCGGAGGCGGTCGAGGGCGGGGGCGCCCTGCTCACCGCGCAACACGGCCAGCACGGAGAAGTCCACGAACTCCCGCAGCGCCTCGTCGCAGTCACGGAGCCGGTCGGCGAACACCGGCGAGGTGGCCAGCAGGTCGGTGGCCATCTCAGGCCACTGCGATCCCTGGCCGGGGAAGACGAAGGCCACCTTGCCCGGTGTGGCGAGGGCGCGCACCAGATTCGGCGCGTCGGCGCCCTGCACGATGGAGTCGAGCCCGGCCATGAACTCCGGGATCTCGCGGCCGATCACGGCGGCGCGATGCGGGTGCGCGGTGCGGCTCGTGGCGAGGGAGAGGCCGATCGAGGCCACATCCACCTCGGCCAGGTTCTCCACGTGCTCGCGCAGGCGCTCGGCCTGCGCCCGCAGCGCGTCCTCGGTCTTGGCCGACAGCACCCACGGCAGCGCCGAGGTCAGTGGCGCCGGGGTCGCGGGTGAGGCCGAAGGCGCCTCGGAAGGCGGTTGTTCGAGCACGACGTGCGCGTTGGTTCCGCTGATGCCGAACGAGGAGACCCCGGCGCGGCGGGGATGGCCGTTGCTCGGCCACTCGCGGGCGTCGGACAGGACGCGGACCCCGCCGAGCTCCCAGTCAACATGCGGTGTCGGCGCGTCCACGTGTAGCGTCTTCGGCAGCGTGGCGTGCTCCATCGCCAGCACCATCTTGATCACACCGGCGAGCCCGGCCGCGGACTGCGTGTGGCCGAGGTTCGACTTCACCGAGCCGAGCCACAGCGGGTGTTCCGGCGAGCGGTCGCGACCGTAGGTGGCCAGCAGCGCGTGCGCCTCGATGGGGTCGCCGAGTGCGGTGCCGGTTCCGTGTGCCTCGACCACGTCCACGTCCCCGCCCGTGAGCCCCGCGTCGGCGAGCGCCTGCCGGATGACGCGTTCCTGGGAAGGGCCGTGCGGTGCCGTGAGGCCGTTGCTCGCGCCGTCGGAGTTCACGGCGGAACCCCGCACGATCGCCAGCACGGGATGGCCGAGGCGGCGCGCGTCGGAGAGCCGCTCCACCAGCAGCATGCCGACGCCCTCGGACATGCCGGTGCCGTCGGCGGCGGCGGCGAACGACTTGCACCGCCCGTCCCTCGCGAGCACCCGCTGCCTGCTGAACATGACGAACGGCTCGGGTGTTGACATCACCGACGCAGCGCCCACCAGTGCCATCGAGCATTCACCGCCACGCAGCGCGTTCGCGGCCTGGTGCAGCGCCACCAGCGAGGCCGAGCACGCGGTGTCCACGGTCATCGAGGGCCCCTCGAACCCGAAGGTGTACGACAGGCGTCCCGACACCACGCTGCCCGCCGTACCCGTGGCTTTGTAGCCCTCCAGATCCGGCGGGGCGCCGTCGAGCAGGGCGCCGTAGTCCTGGCCGTGGGTTCCGGTGAAGACACCGACCTGCGCCCCTCGCAGCGACCGAGGGTCGATGCCCGCGCGTTCGAAGACCTCCCACGCCGTCTCCAGCAACAGCCGCTGCTGCGGGTCCATCGCGAGGGCCTCGCGCGGGTTGATGCCGAAGAACTCCGCGTCGAACCGGCCGAGCCCTTCGATGAAGCCACCCTCGACCAGGTAGGTCTTGCCGGGCTGTTCGGGGTCGGGATCGTAGAGCCGGTCCGGTTCCCAGCCCCGGTCCTCCGGCATGGGGCCGATCGTGTCCACCTCGTCGGCCACCACCTGCCACAGCCGTTCCGGCGAATCGACCCCGCCGGGGAAGCGGCAGCTCATCGCCACGATCACCACCGGGTCGTCCTCGGTGGACGCGGACATGGCCACCGACGCGGCGGGTTCGCCGGACTCGTTCGCGGTGCCGAGCAGTTCCTCGGCGAGGTGGGCGGCGAGCGCGCCGGGGGTCGGGTGGTTGAAGATCAGGGTCGGTGGCAGGCGGAGCCCGGTCGCGCTGGAGAGCCGGTTGCGGAACTCGACGGCGGTCAGCGAGTCGAAACCCAGCTCCTTGAAGCTGCGCCCCCCGTCGAGGTCGCTGCCCGAGCCGTGGCCGAGCACGGCGGCGGCGTGGGTGAGGACCAGCTCGCTCAGCATCCGTTCCCGCTCCTCCACCGGCAGCGGCGCGAGCCGCCTCGCCAGCGGGAGACCATCCTCGGGTTCGGCTCGCGCCGCGCGGCGCGGCTGTGCGCGCACGAGCCCCCGGAACAACTCCGGCACGTCGTCCTGCGCGGCCAGCACCGTCGTGTCCAGTCCCATGGGCACCAGCGCCGGGGCGTCCGATCCGGTCGCGGCGTCCAGCAGGGCCAGCGCCTCGGCGGCGCTCAGTGCCACCGTGCCACCCCGCGCCATCCTGGCGAGGTCGGTCTCGGCGAGTCGCCCGCCCATCCCGGCGGATTCGGCCCACACTCCCCAGGCCAGGGACACCCCGGGCAGGCCGCTGCGGCGGCGATGCGCGGCGAGTGCGTCGAGGAAGACGTTCGCGGCGGCGTAGTTGCCCTGTCCTGGTGTGCCGAGGATGCCCGCAGCCGAGGAGAAGAGGACGAACGCCGAAAGGTCCATGTCCTGGGTCAGTTCGTGCAGAGCGAGCGCACCGTCCAATTTGGGCGAGAGCACGCGGTCGAACTGCTCGCCGGTGAGCGCTTCGACGATGCCGTCGTCCACGACACCCGCGGTGTGGACCACACCGGTGAGCGGATGCGCGTCATCGATGCCGGAGAGCACATCGGCGAGTGCCGCGCGATCGGCCACGTCGCATTCGGCGAACGTCACCTCCGCGTCGAGATCGCCGAACTCGGCCGCCACCTCGGCACTCGGGGCGCTCCTGGCGAGAAGCAGCAGGTGCCGCACACCGTGTTCGGTCGCCAGGTGTCGCGCGACGAGGCGGCCGAGACCGCCCGTGGCTCCGGTGATCAGCACGGTGCCCTCGGCGTTCCAGCGCGGCGCGGCCGTGGCGTCCGCCCTGGCGAGCCTGGGCGCCAGGACTCGGCCCGACCGGATCGCGACCTGCGGTTCGCGCAGCGCGAGGGCGTCGGGAAGTGCGAGGAAGGAGCTGTCCTCCCCGTCGAGGTCCACGAGGGCGAACCGGCCGGGGTGCTCCGAGACCGCCGAGCGGAGCAGTCCCCACAGCGGCGCTTGCACCAGGTCGGGGGCGGCCCCTTCGGAGCCGGTCGCCACGGCGTTGGAGGTCAGCAGCACGAGCCGGGAATCGCCGAACCGCGCATCGGCGAGCCATGCCCTGACCGTCGCGGAGACCTCGGCGAGCAGTTCCCGTGCCGCCGAACCGGGGTTGTCCGCACCCGGCGTGCCCGCGGCGACGAGCACATCGGGCACGGGCTCGCCCTGCGCGACCGCACCGGCCAGTGCGTCGAGATCGGCATAGCTGCCCGCGCACCGGCCCGACGCGGTGAGCCAGCCGATTGCGCTGTGCTCACCGGAGTCGAGCACAGCCCACCGAGTGGGCTCCGGCGCCGGGGACTGTGGAGCCGTCCAGTCGAGCGTGTACATCGACCGCGCGGCCACACGCCTGCGTGGTGGGCCTGCGGTGTGCCGCAACACCAGGGTGTCCACGGACACCACGAGCGCGCCGGTCTCGTCGGCGGCTGTCAGCGACACCGCGTCCTGACCTGCCGGAGCGAGGTGCACCCGCAGCACACGGGCACCCACCGCGTGCAGGGTCACGCCGCTGAAGGCGAAGGCGAGACGCCGCTCGCCCGGTTCGAGCACACCGAGGTCCACGCCGTGCACGGCGGCGTCGAGCAGGGCGGGATGCACGGAGAACTCACCCGCGTCCGCCGCCGGTTCGGGAAGGCGGATCTCGGCGAACACCTCGTTGCCGTGCCGCCAGGCGGCGCGCAAACCCTGGAAGGCGGGACCGTAGGCCAGCCCGGTTTCGGCGAGCCGCTCGTAGAAGTCCTCCACCGCAAGCGGCTGCGCCTCAGCGGGAGGCCAGTTCCGGAAGTCGGCGAGGGGATCGGACACCGGCTCCGCTCCGGAGGCCAGCACACCCTGGGCGTGCCGGGTCCAGGTCTGATCGCCGGTGTGACGGGAGTGGATGCTCACTCCTCGGCCGTCAGGGGCGACGACGACCTGCACGATCGTGTCCGTGTCGTCGAGCACGAGGGGGGCTTCGAGGGTGAGTTCGTCGATGCGGTCGTGGCCGAGTTCGCGGCCGGCACGCAGCGCGAGTTCCACGAACGCCGAACCGGGCACGATCACCGTGCCGTGCACGGAGTGATCGGCGAGCCACGGCTGCGTCGCGGTGGTGAGGCGTCCGGTCAGCACAAGGCCGTCACCGCCTGCGAGATCGACTGCCGCGCCGAGCAGCGGGTGCCCGGCCGAGGCCAACCCGAGGTCTGCCGGGTCTCCGGCGGCCGGTGCGGATTCGAGCCAGTAGCGTTCGTGCTGGAAGGCATAGGTGGGCAGATCGACGCGCCTCGCGCCACTCCCGTCGAACACGGCGGACCAATCGACCTCGACGCCACGGGCGTGGGCCTCGCCGAGGGAGCGCAGGAACCGGTCAAACCCGCCGTCGTCACGCCGCAACGTGCCGACCACAGCACCGTCCACGACGGACTCTTCGATACTCATCGTCAGCACCGGATGCGGACTGACCTCGATGAAAGACTTGAAACCCTCCGCCTCAAGCGTCTCGATCGCGTCGGAAAACCGGACCGTCTCCCGCAAATTCCGATACCAATACTCCGCACCCAACTCCGCCGTATCCAACCAACCACCCGTCACCGTCGAAAAAAACGGAACCGACGACGACCGAGGCACCACCGACGACAAAACACTCAACAACTCATCCCGAACCAACCCCACCTGATCCGAATGCGACGCATAATCCACCGCCACCCACCGCACCCGAACACCATCACGCTCACACCCCGCAACAAACCCCTCCAAACCCCCCACATCACCCGACACCACCACCGAAGAAGGACCATTCACCGCCGCAACCCCCACCCCCACCGGAAGCCGCGACACCACCTCCCCCACCGACAAACCCACCGACACCATCCCACCCCGACCAGCCAACACCCCCGCAATCAACCGAGAACGCAACACCACAACCCGCGCCGCATCCTCCACCGACAACCCACCCGCAACACACGCCGCCGCAATCTCACCCTGCGAATGCCCCACCACACCCACAGGAACAACCCCACACGACTCCCACAACCGAGCCAACGACACCAACACCACAAACAACACAGGCTGAACCACATCAACCCGATCCAACCCACCCCCCAACTCCTCAACAACACACCAATCAACCAACCCCTCCACCACACCCGCAACCTCACCAAACGCCTCCGCAAAAACCGAAGACGACTCCAACAACCCCAACACCATCCCCACCCACTGCGAACCCTGCCCCGGAAAAACAAAAACGGGGCCCTGTTCGACGTCGGCGGGAAGGACGGGGGTTGTTCCGAGTGCGATGGCGCGCAGTTGTTCGAGCAGATCGTCGCGGTTGTCACCGGCGGCGAACGCGCGGAAGTCGAGTGCGGCCCTGGTGGTCGCCAGTGAGTAGCCGACGTCAACGGGGTTGAGTGTGTCCACAGCGGAGAGCAGGCGGCTGGCCTGCGCGCGGACGGCCTTCTCGCTGCGCCCCGACACCGTCCAGATGGTGGGGGCCGCGCCGGGTTCGGGTGCTTCGGGTGGCTCCGGTGCTTGTTCGAGGATGACGTGGGCGTTGGTTCCGCTGACCCCGAACGACGACACCCCAGCCCTGCGAGGACGATCCACTTCTGGCCACTCGGTCGTCGAGGTCACCAACTCCACCGCACCCGACGACCAATCCACCCGCGACGACGGCGCATCAACATGCAAAGTCCCCGGCACAACACCACGCCGCAACGACTCCACCATCTTGATCACACCAGCCACACCAGCCGCAGCCTGCGTATGACCAACATTCGACTTCACCGACCCCAACAACAACGGAACACCCCGCCGCCCAGAGCCGAACACCTCCACCAACGCACCAGCCTCAATCGGATCACCCAACCGAGTCCCCGTCCCATGCGCCTCCACCACATCCACATCAGACGGTCGCAAACCACCGCTTTCCAGTGCTTTCCGGATGACACGAACCTGGGACGGCCCGTTCGGCGCGGTCAGTCCGTTGCTGGCTCCGTCGGAGTTGACGGCGGAGCCACGCACGACGGCCAGCACGCGGTGGCCGTGCCGCATGGCGTCGGACAGCCGCTCCACCACGAGCAGGCTCACGCCCTCGCTCCAGCCGGTGCCGTCGGCGGCGTCGGCGAACGATTTGCAGCGCCCGTCCGGAGCCAGACCGCGCTGCCTGCTGAACTCGACGAACACCGACGGCGTCGCCATCACGGCCACACCACCGGCCAGCGCCAGCGAGCATTCGCCGGAACGCAGCGACTGGGCGGCGAGGTGCAGCGCGACGAGCGAGGAGGAGCAGGCCGTGTCCACAGTCACCGAAGGGCCGTGAAGTCCCAGGACGTAGGACACCCGGCCCGACAGCACACTGCCCGCGTTGCCTGTGCCGAGATAGCCTTCCAGGTCCTCCGGTGCCCTGGTGCGGTCGCCGCCGTAGTCGTGGAACATCATCCCGGCGAAGACACCGGTGTCGGTTTCCCTCAGGGACTGCGGGTCGATGCCCGCGTGTTCCAGCGCCTCCCACGACACCTCAAGCAACAACCGCTGCTGCGGATCCATCGCCAGCGCCTCACGCGGAGAGATCCCGAAGAACCCCGCATCGAACCCCGCCACATCGTGAAGAAACCCACCCTCACGCACATACGACGTCCCAGCCCGATCCGGATCGTCATCGAACAACCCCGACAGATCCCAACCCCGATCCACCGGAAAACCCGACAACGCATCGACACCGTCGGCGGCGAGCTTCCACAGCTCGGCGGGGGTGTTCACGCCGCCGGGAAGACGGCAGGCCATACCGACGATCGCGATGGGGTCGTCGGTACGGCCTGCGCTTTCGCTGGGATCGTGGACCCGGGTGGCTTCGGTTCGCAGTCCGAGGAGCTCGGCACGCAGGTGCTCGGCCAGCTCGGCCGCACTCGGCCGGTCGAACACCACCGTGGCAGGCAGGTCGAGTCCCGTGGCCGAGGCGAGCCGGGTCCGCAGCTCGACCGCCGTCTTCGAGTCGAAGCCCAGTTCCTTGAAGGCGCGCCGGGCGGGTATGCGAGCGAGGTTTCCGTAGCCGAGCACACCGGCGGTCTCGGTGCGTACCAGTGCGAGCAGGAGGCGGTCCTGTTCCTGGCGGGTCAGGCCGGTGAGCCGTTCACGCAGGGTGCCTGCCTGTGGCTGTGAGCTTTCGCTCTTCGCCGGGGCGGAGGCTTCGGTGAGCGCGTCGTCCTCCACCGCGAGCAGCACGGCTTCGTCGGTGGCCTGCGTAATGTCGAGCAGTGCGGCGAAGTCCTGTGTGGACTGATTGGCCGGGACGCCGAGTGTGATGGAGGCCAGTCCCTCCGCTCTGCGCTGCTGGGTGAGGGCCGACAGGAAGGCACCTGCGGCGGCTTCGCCGGGTTCGGTGCCGCGTCCGAGGAGCGACTCCACCGGGCAGAGCAGCACGAACGCCGCGGGTGCGGAGTCACGGGTGACCTCGTGCAGCAGGCGCGCACCGGCCATCCGCTCTGCGGGGTCACCCTCGACGGCGTACACCACGGTGTGCAGAGGATGCTCACCAGGCACCTGCGTGAGCGCGTCGGCGATCTCGTCCTCGTCCACCGTGACGACAGCGCCGAACCCACGAGAGGCGAGGTGCGCTGCCACGATCCCGGCCTCGTCGCCGACGACCATCGCCGTGCCGGCAGCGGGTTCGGTTGGCGTGGACCGCATCCGGACCGGTGCGAGCCTCGGGACGCGCAGCACCCCGTCGCGCACGGCCAGCTCGGGTTTCCCGGCACACACGGCCGTGATCAGCTCGGCGAGCGTGGCCTCACCCCGGTCCACCAGCCCGAGCCGGTCGGTGTCACCGGCCGCCCTGACCACACCCCAGGCGGGCGCGCCGGACGGATCGATGGCGGCCTCGGAGCCGGTGCCCACCGCGAACCTGGTCACCACGACCAGTCGCGTGGCGGCGAACCGCTCGGCGCCCAGCCACGACTCCACCAGCGCACGGGCGTGCTCCACCGATGCCGGGGCGCCGGTCAGGACCGTTCGTGGCACGGGCGTTCCCGCTTCGACAGCGTCGCCGAGCGCCGCCAGATCGGCATACGCCGAGACCGGGATGCCGTCGGCCGCGAAGCCGAACTCGTCCACACCGAGAATCGCCCACTCCCCCGGCTCGGGACGACGGGACGGCCCGCCCGCGATCGGTGTCCAGTCGATCCGGGACAGCCCGGCGAGCACCGTGCTGCCCGTGCTGTGTTCCCTGGCTTGGGTGCCGAGCAGCATGCGGCGGGCCACCTTCCCCGATGCCCTGCGCGGGATGGCCTCCACCTCGTACACCGCCGAGGGCACCTTGTAGTAGGACAGGTGCCTGCGGCACGCCATGACGATCGCCTCGGCGTCCACCTCACCGGGGACCTCGGCGACCACGTACACCACGGGCACCTCGCCGAGTTCGGCGTCCGGCCTGCCCACGGCGGCCGCGTCGGCGACACCGGAGACGGTGCGCACGACGTCCTCGATCTCGGCGGGATGGATGTTCTCCCCACCCCGGATGATCAGTTCCTTGATCCGGCCCGTGATGGTCAGATACCCCAGCTCGTCCCTGACGGCGAGATCCCCCGTGCGGTACCAGCCGTCCCGCAGCGCGGCGGCGGTGGCCTCCGGCTGGTTGTGGTAGCCGAGCATCACGGTGGGGCCCTTGACCCACACCTCGCCCTCGACGCCGGGCTCCACCTCCTTGCCCGTGCCGGGCTCCACGGTCCGCACCTTCAGACCGGGTACCGGCGACCCGCAGGAACCGGCGACCAGCGGCCCCGTGGGGCGGTTCATCGTGATCGCGCCACAGGTTTCGGTGCTGCCGTAGCTGTCGATCAGCCGGACGCCGAAGGTGTCCTCGAAGGACCGGCTGAGGGAGGCGGAGGTGACGGCACCGGTGACCATGCACACCCGTAGCGAGTCGGCGTCCAGTCCCTCGGTCCGCGCGTGCCTCAGCAGGTCGTGGTACATCGTGGGCACGCCGACGAGGAAGGTGTAGGGCTCCTCCCGCATCAGCCTGGCGATCTCGCCGCCCGCGAAGCCGTCGGTGATGTGGGCGCTCGCGCCCGCGGCGATGACACCGTGGACGCCGAGGATGTGCGCCAGCGAGTGCGACATCGGCAGCGGCCACAGCACCCGGTCCTCGGGAGACAGTCCCAGCAGAGGCACGTAGCAGGCGGCGACCGACCACAGGCAGCTGCCCTGGGTGGAGAGCACTCCCTTGGGCCTGCCCGTGGTGCCCGAGGTGTAGAGCATCCAGGCGAGGTCGTCGAGCCCGGTGTCGTCACGGGCCGGGCTCGCCGGTGCGGTGGTGGCCAGTTCCTCGAACGACGCCACGCCGCTGTCCGCAGCGGCCGGCTTCGCCAGTCCCGCGGCGACCACCACGAGGTCCGCGTCGCCGCTGACCCGGTGCAGCTGCTCCAGGTGCGCCGCATCGGTGAGGACCACCTCGGCTCCGCTGTCCTCGATCAGGTAGGCGAGTTCGTCGTCGGAGGCGCGAGGGTGAACCGGCACCCCGACGCCACCTGCTCGCACCGAGGTGAGGTAGCCCTCGACCATCTCGACGCTGTTGTTGAACCAGATCAGCACCCGCCCGCCACGGGACAGACCCCGATCGGCGAGGTGGCCTGCCAGCCGGGCGGTCCGCTGCTCCAGCTCCGCGTAGGTGACCGACCGCCGCGCGTCCGAATACGCGACCTTCTCCCCGCGCCGTCCGGCGTGTGCTCGCAGCAACTCGGACAACGGCCGGATCAGCTCGGATCGCGCCATGGATTCGCCTCCTGGAATCACGTCAATCGCCGCGGACCTCGATCACAAGCCGTCCGCACAAAAAGAATCAACGGCGGTCAGGAATTGCCGAAAGACAATTACCGGAAGACTCGGTTATCGCCTGCTAATGACGCCATGCTAGCCAGCCGTCAGACCTGGGTTCAACCCCGAGTAGCTCTCAGGTACGACCCCGGAAAAGCACCCCCTACGCCTCCCCCAGTGCCCTTCGGGATCACCCCTCATGCCACCCCTGCCAGCGGTTTTACTCAGATCCTCGGCAGAGAGGAGAACCAGGGACACGGCTCGACCCGACAAAGTACCGCCGACTTGACAATCATCGAGAACGCCTTGCCATCCACTCTCCCACACGCCTAATATCCTGCCGAGTGAGTCAATTTTCGACGAACGTCTTTCACTCGGAACAATCGGCTGCCCCGACAGTTCTCGCGGAGTACTGATGACACAGACACAGCCGCTTCCGCACGTTTCGTCCGTGGCCGGCGACCCCGGTGCGGGCAACGCGCGCATCATCGGCGTCGGCACGGCGGTGCCCGCCTTCTCCTACTCGCAGCGGGAACTACTCGACATCTTCGGCATCACCGACCCCCGCGTGAGGTCGGTGTTCCTCAACAGTGCGATCGAGCGCCGCTTCCTCAACCTTCCTCCCAAGCTGCCCGACGGGACCCGGCACATGGAGACCCAGGGCGAGCTGCTCAAGAAGCACCGCACCCACGGCATCGAGATGGGCGCGCGGTCGCTCCAGGCGTGCCTCAAGCAGGCCGAGGCCGATCTCGACGACGTCAGCTACCTGTGCTGTGTCTCCTCCACCGGCTTTCTGACCCCGGGCTTCAGCGCGCTGGTCATCCGCGAGCTGGGCCTTCGATCCGACTGCGCCCGCCTCGACGTGGTGGGCATGGGCTGCAACGCCGGTCTCAACGGCCTCGGTGCGGTGTCCGGCTGGGCGAGGGCGCACCCCGGCAAGCTCGCCGTCCTGCTGTGCATCGAAGCGTGCTCGGCGGCCTACGTCTTCGACGGCACCATGCGAACGTCGGTGGTCAACAGCCTCTTCGGCGACGGTTCCTCCTCGGTGGCCGTGCTCGCGGGCGAGGACGACCGCGAGGGGCCCGCGATCCTCAAGTTCAACAGCTGCATCGTGCCGGAAGCGATCGACGCCATGCGGTACGACTGGGACGACGACGCGGGCAAGTTCAGCTTCTACCTCGACCAGGACGTGCCCTACGTGGTGGGAGCACACGCCGAGACGATCATCGGTGGCCTGCTCGCGGGCACCGGCCTTCGCAGGGACGACATCTCACACTGGATCGTGCACTCCGGCGGCAAGAAGGTCGTTGACTCCGTGATGGTCAATCTCGGACTGACCAAAAGGGACGTCCGGCACACCACGTCGGTGCTGCGCGACTACGGGAACCTCTCCAGCGGGTCGTTCCTGTTCTCCTACAGCGCGCTCGTTGACGAGGGCGTCGTGCGCCCCGGCGACTACGGCGTGCTGATGACCATGGGCCCCGGTTCCACCATCGAGACGGCCCTGATCCAGTGGCGTCCCGGCGACGAGCCCGGTCGCAGGTAGTTTCCCGACTAGCAGATTGGTGACTCAGATGCCCCCGACCGAGAAGGGCACGCTCGTGCTCGATCTGGCGGCCGAAGGTCCGCTCTCCCCCGAGCTGGTGCGCACGGTCAACGAGTTCTGCGATCGTGTCGAGGACCACGCGGAGAACTCGGATTCCGCCGCCGTCGCCATGGTCCGCCTGCACGGAGGTGAGAACGGTGCCACGGGGTCGTGGCCCGGTGGCGACGGCGGTATCCGGCTGGTCAACCGCTGGGAACGCGCCCTTCGCCGGATGGAACGGCTCGCCGCGGTCACCGTCGTGGTGCTCACCGGACGGTGCGCGGGCCCCGCTCTCGACCTGGTGCTGACCGCCGACTATCGGATCGCTGCCACCGGCGCCACGCTGGCTCCGCCGATCGACGCGGGGCATTTCTGGCCCGGCATGGCACTGCACCGGCTGGTCACGCAGATCGGTGTGGCCCGCACCCGCAGGCTGCTGCTGCGCGCGGGCGAACTGACCGCGGCGCGCTCCGCCGAGCTGGGCCTGCTCGACGAGGTCACCGACGACATCGACGGTGTGTCGGCGGCACGGGCACACGAGTTCGGCGGTGTCGCGGGCCCCGAGTTCGCGGTGCGGCGGCGCCTGGTGCTCGACGCACCGACCAGCGCCTTCGACGACGCGCTCGGCGTGCATCTCGCCGCCTGTGACCGCGCGCTGCGCTACGCGCGGCGCCTCGCCGAGCCGGAACCGGCCCCGGTCGCCGCTCTGACCGGAGGTGCCCGATGACCGCGACCGACCTGCCCACGGCCCAGCTCGGAAACTCCCTCGACACCGACGCGGCGGCACTCACCGCGCAGATCGGTGACTGCGAGGCCGCTCTCGCCGGCCTGCCGCCCAAACGTGAACGCTCCACCGCGCAGCAGTCCCTCGCCGACGGCCTGCACGACACGGCACGGCGGCTTCGCACCCGGTTCCTCGTCACACACGCCGAGAGCGTGTATCGCAGACTGACCGGTGACCTCACCGAGCGCCTCCGCCTTCGGGAGCTGGTCTACGCCGCCGCCACGGCGTTTCCCGGCCTTGTCCCGACAGAGCGGCAGATCGCCGACGAACTGCGCCTGCGGCAGGACGAGAAGGAAGGGCGCGAGATCGACCAGGGCGTGTTCTTCCGCGCGATGCTGCGCGACCGGATCGCGGGCCCGCACCTGCTGGACACGATGCTGCTGCCGACGGCACGGGCGCAGGAGCTCCTCCCGGAGTTCGCGGCGAGCGGGCAGGTCGATCTGGGACCGCTTCGGCTGGAACGCCGCAGCGGCGCCGCCTATCTGACCGTGTGCAACACCTCCGCGCTCAACGCCGAGGACAACGAGCTGATCGACGCCATGGAGACCGCCATCGACCTGGCGCTCCTCGACGAGGAGGTCAGGGTCGGCATCCTGCGCGGAGGGGAGATGACCCATCCCCGGTACGCGGGCAGGCGCGTGTTCAGCGCGGGAATCAACCTCTCCAAACTCCACTCGGGACAGATCTCCCTTGTGGATTTCCTGCTGCGGCGGGAACTCGGCTACATCGCCAAGCTGGTGCGCGGACTGCTGATCGACGACCACCCCGGCGCGTGGCCACGACGTTACCGCGACAAGCCGTGGATCGCCGCGATCGACTCGTTCGCTATCGGGGGCGGCGCACAGCTGATGCTGGTCTTCGACCACGTCATCGCGGCGGCCGACTCCTACTTCAGCCTCCCCGCCGCACAGGAGGGCATCGTGCCCGGTGCGGGCAATTTCCGGCTCACCCGCTCCGGAGGGCCCCGGCTCGCCAGGCAGGTGATCCTGTCGGGGCGCAAGATCTGGGCGCACGAGCCGGAGGCTCGGCTGCTCTGCGACGAGGTGGTTGATCCGCGCGACATGGACGCGGCGGTGGAGGCCGCCCGCGAGCTGCTCGACAATTCCGCCGTCGTGGCCAACCGCCGGATGCTCAACCTCGCCGACGAATCGCCTGACGCCTTCCGCGAGTACTTCGCCGAGTTCGCCGCCGAGCAGTCCCTTCGGCTCTACGGTGAGGACGTCCTCGACAAGGTGCGGCGGTCATGGGCTCGTTAGGCCGCCGTGCCCGCCTCCCGCATCCGCGCTCGCCCGGCGAGGGCTCATGACACGCGGCTGGGAGGAACGCGCCGCCGTGTTCGACGTGGAATCCGTGCGCGGTCAGGTGTTCAGCTCGGGCTGGCGGGAGGCGGGCGGCGGCAGTGTCGAGGTCACCGAACCCGCCACCGGCGCGGTTCTCACGGTCACCGGGATCGCCGACGCCGACGACATCCGTTCCGCCGTCCGATCGGCCGAGCTGGCGCAGCCTTCCTGGGCCGCGCTGGCTCCCGCCGACCGCGCGGCTGTGCTGCGCGAAGCCGCGTCGCTGCTCGAAACACACCGCGAGGACGTCGCGGCCTGGTTGATCCGGGAGGGCGGAGCGGTCGCGGCGAAGGCGGAGTTCGAGATCCGCTCGGCCATCGACGAGTTGTGGGCGGCGGCTGCGTTGCCGACCCAGCCTCACGGCTGCCTGCTGCCGGCCGACCCCGGTCACCACAGCGTCGGGCGCAGGGTTCCGCTCGGCGTGGTCGGTGTCATCAGCCCGTGGAACTTCCCGCTGGTCCTCGCGTTGCGGGCGGTGGCGCCCGCGCTGGCGCTCGGCAACGCCGTCGTGCTCAAACCGGATGTGCACACACCGGTGTCCGGCGGCGTGGTGATCGCCCGTCTCTTCGAGCTGGCGGGTCTGCCCCGCGACGTCCTGCACGTCCTTCCCGGTGACGCGGGGCCCGGCAGGGCGCTGACCGAGCACCCGGCCGTCGGCATGATCGCCTTCACCGGCTCCACCACGGCCGGTCGCGAGGTGGGCGCCGTGGCGGGACGGTCACTCAAGCGGGTCTCGCTGGAACTCGGCGGGAACAACGCGCTGATCGTGCTGGAGGACGCCGACCTCGACGCGGCGAGTTCGGCAGGCGCCTGGGGCTCCTTCCTGCACCAGGGCCAGATCTGCATGGCGGTGGGCAGGCACATCGTGGTCGAGTCGGTGGCAGGCGACTACGTGGAGCGCCTCGCCACGCGAGCACGGGGCCTCACCGTCGGTGACCCGTGGACCGGGAAGGTCGCACTCGGTCCGCTCATCAACACCACACAACTGTCCAGAGTGGATCGAATCGTGCGGGAGAGCGTCGCGGCGGGAGCGCACCTGTGTGCGGGAGGAGAGCCACGAGGACTGTTCTACCCTCCGACGGTACTCTCCGGCGTCACCGGGGACATGCCCGCGTTCACCGAGGAGGTTTTCGGCCCGGTGGCGCCAGTGATCGTCGTGCGGGACGAGGACGAGGCCGTCGAGGTGGCCAACCGCACCGAGTACGGCCTCTCCGCCGCCGTGCAGACCGGTTCGGCCGAACGCGGTGTCGCGATGGCCGCCCGCCTTCACACCGGGATCGTGCATGTCAACGGCCAGACCATCGACGACAACGCCTACGTCCCCTTCGGAGGGCGAGGCGCCTCCGGCAACGGAAGCCGCCACGGCGCCCCGCACAGCTGGGACGAGTTCACCCAGTGGCAGTGGCTCACCGTGCGCGGCACCGCCCCGCTCTACCCGTTCTGATCGCCGAACTCGACAGGGAGGCCCGATGCCGGACGAGAAGCCACGCGTCCGCTACCGCAAGGAGGGGCACGTCGCCTACGTCACGCTCGACCGGCCGGAGGTCCTCAACGCGATGGACCTGCGGATGCACGTCGAACTGGCCGAGGTCTGGGACGACTTCGACCGCGACGACACGATCTGGCTCGGCGTGCTGACCGGGGCTGGCGATCGGGCCTTCTCGGTGGGCCAGGACCTCAAGGAACTCGTCGCCAGGGTCGAGGGTGGCGAGGGCCCTTCGAGTTTCGGCAGTCGCGGGCGGCCGGGCTGGCCCCGGCTCACCGAACGGTTCGACCTGTCGAAACCGCTGATCGCCAGGGTCAACGGCTACGCGCTCGGCGGAGGGTTCGAACTGGCGCTGGCCTGCGACATCATCGTGGCGGCCGAGCACGCCACCTTCGCGCTTCCCGAAGCCCGCCTCGGCCTCGTTCCCGGCGCGGGCGGGGTGTTCCGGCTGGCGAGGCAGCTACCGTTTCGCACCGCGCTCGGCCATCTGATGACGGGACGGCGCCTTTCCGCCGACCGCGCACTGCACCTCGGTCTCGTCAACGACGTGGTGCCCGCCGACCAGCTGGACGACTGCGTGGCAGGGTGGGTGCGGGACATCCTGCGCTGCGCTCCGCTGTCCGTGCGGGCCGTCAAGGAGGCCGCGGCGGCATCGGTGGCGCTGCCGCTGGACCAGGCTTTCGCCACTCGCTACACGTGGGAGGACAGGCGGATGCACAGCCGCGACGCCCGCGAAGGACCGCTGGCGTTCGTGGAGAAACGCCCTCCGGTGTGGACTGGGGACTGAGGGGTCAGCGGAGTCTGAGGGGTGAGAGGGGCCAGAGGGACCTGACCTCGCCCGATCCAGTGCCCGATCCAGTGCCCGATCCGGGGTCGGATCCGGGGTCGGATCAGGCCGTCTCCCTGCCGTCCTCGGCGTAGGCGAGCCGCTCGGCGTTCGAGAACACCTGCGCGGCCGAGGCGAGTGTGACGTGCCGGTGCCAGCCGATCCACGATCTCCCCTCGAAATGACCAAGGCCGAAGCGCTCCACCAGTTCCTGCCTGCCCTGTTCCATGCGCCGCCTGATCTCCGTGGGGCGGATGACCGTGCCTGCCACCACCTCGCCGCCGACCCGCACCACGTAGGGCAGCCCGCGCCGGTCCAGTGCCGCCCTGAACCCGTCGCTGTCGCCGTATCCGTCGCCCGCCACCACGACGGGCGGGCGAAGCCCCCAGCCGACGAGGTCGTCGAGCATCTCCACCGCGAGCACCCACAGTGGACGGTGGGTTTCGGTGCGCGGGACGCCGCAGCGGTGGCGCCGCCGCGAGGTCTCGGCGACCGGTCCTTCGCGGTTCCATTCCAGCGGCACGAACAGCCGCCAGTTCACCGTCGCGGCGACGCTGTCACCGACCAGGTGCATGCTGGCACCGACCTGGCAGTTCGTGACTTTCCCCAGACCGGGGGCGTACTGCCGCGCCACGCAGGCGGACCCGGTGCCGTCCTTGGGAAACGCGAGATCGCCGATCACCCAGGCGACCGGTCGCACGAGCCGGCTGGCCCACCGCGCCAACCGCGCCCTGACCGGCATCAGCTCCCACGTCGAGGACGTGACGAACTGCTGGAGCACCTGGTGATCGATGCCGAGGCGGCGCGCCATCGGAAGCATCGATTTGCGCCCGCCGTCCAGCAGGAGTCCCCTCAGGTACAGTTCCGCCTTCGCGCGCTGGTCCGACCTCGCCAGCGAGGCGAAGACCTCCGCCGTGAATCTGGTCAAGCGGTCGCGCTCACCCACGTCGTCCACGCCTCGGTCACCCCTGTCCTGAGCTCCAGCGTGCGCCTTGAGGACCAGCGTCCCGAACGGCTCTAACAGCCGCCTAACACGACGTCTCCCGGCGGCGCGCGAGGCAGGAAGGCGGCGAATGGTGAGAACCGACCTGACAAAGTCCGTTTAGGGGACCCACTTTCTTCCCTCCGGTATTAGGGGCTTGACCGGGCAACTCGCGCGTCAATAGCCTCGTGTTCGCCGAGTTCTCACCGGTTCTGCCCCGGAGTTGATTTCCGCGGTCTTTTCCGGTGATTTCCGTTCCGAATTCGTGCTACGGCGGCGCGGCGACATCTGCGGAGGTTCGATGACGACCCACAACGCCCACCGCGTTGCCGTCGTGGGAGCCGGGGTGATGGGCACCAACATCGCCACGATGATTCTCGGGCACGGCGTCCCTGTGATCCTCACCGACCTCGGCGACACTGTCCTTGACCAGGCCAGATCCTCGATCTACGGCATGCTCCGGCACGCCAGGCTGCTGGGAGCCCAGCCAGCAGGAGTGCCACTCGGCGACCTGGTCACCACCACCGTCCCCGAGGAGGTGGCCGGGGTGACGGCCGTCATCGAGGCGGTGACCGAATCGACCGAGGTGAAGGCGAAAGTACTCGGCGAGTATTCCGGGCTCGTTCGCCCCGGAACGCCGATCATCTCGAACACCTCGGGAATACCTGTCGATGAAATGGCGAACTGGGTGGCACGGCCCGCCGAACTCGCCGGCACACATTTCATGAATCCGGCGTATCTGATCCGGATGGTGGAGGTGGTGCGGGGTCCGCGCACCGGCGACGAGACGATGGCCGCCATCACCGCGTTGCTCACCGCGCTCGACCGCCGCCCTGTCGTGGTCGGCGACTCGCCCGGTTTCGTCACCAGCAGGCTGCTGCACCCGATGATCAACGACGCGGCCCGGCTGGTCGGCGGCGGGACGGCCACAGCGGAGGCGGTGGACGCGCTGATGGAAGGCTGCCTCGGGCATCCCACCGGACCGCTGCGCACGGCCGATCTCATCGGCCTCGACAACCTCGCGGACTCTCTCCAGGCCATCTACGAGCGCACGGGCGACGAGGGCGCCCGCCCGTGCGACACGCTGCTGGCGAAGGTCCGCGACGGTGACCTCGGCCGCAAGAGCGGCAGGGGCTTCTACGACTACGGGAGGACGAAGCCGTGACCACGACCGACAACGTGCCGGACGCGGCGGCCATCGAGGCCGCGTTGCTCGACCTGCTCGAAGGGCGCACCAAGACGAAGCTCGACCGCGACCAGGAGTTGTTCTCCTCGGGGCTGGTCTCGTCCATGTTCGCCATGGAGCTGATCGTCCACTTGGAACAAAACTACGGGATCTCCATCACGGGGCCGGATCTGAAGCTGGACAACTTCCAGACCGTCGCGAAGATGACCGACCTCGTCCTGCGTCTGCGCGACGACTCGACGGCCCACTCCGGTGCCTGATCACCTCGCTGCCGAGCGAGCCCTCGTCGATTCGCTCGTCGCGGAGAACGCCGAGACGTGGGACCTCGCGGGTCGTATCCCGGCGGAGGTCCTGCGCGAACTCGGCACCGCCGGTCTGCTGTGCGCTCAGGTTCCCACCGCCCATGGCGGTCGCGGCCTCACCAGCGCGGACAACGGCGAGTTCACCGCCCATGTCGGCAGCCGGTGCAGCTCGCTGCGTAGCGTGATGACCTCGCAGGGCATGGCAGCGTGGACGGTGCAGCGGTTCGGCGACCGGAGCCAGAGGGACACGCTGCTCGCCCAGCTCACCAGCGGCCACCTCGCCGCCGTCGGCTTCTCCGAGCCGGAAGCCGGAAGCGACCTCTCCGCCATCCGCACCGAGATCCGTGCCGAGGGCGACACCGTGGTGGTGACAGGGCACAAGGTGTGGATGACCGCCGCCTGCTACGCCGACCTTTTGATCGTCGTCGGCCGGTTCGACGGCGGCGCGGCCGCGGTGGTGGTGCCGTCGTCGGCCGACGGCGTCAGGGTGCGCAAGGTCGCCGACCCACTCGGCTGCCGCGCGGCGGGACACGCGGAGGTCGAACTCGACGAGGTGCGGCTGCCCGCCTCCAGTGTTCTCGGCGGCGTCGGCCAGTCACTGCCACTGCTGCTCACCACCGCGCTGGCCTACGGGCGGTTCTCCGTCGCGTGGGGGTGTGTCGGCATCCTGCGCGCCTGTCTCGCCTCGGCGGCGGCGCATGCCGCGAACCGGACCCAGTCCGGCGTTCCTCTCGCGGGGCACCAGCTGGTGGCCCGGCACCTGGCCGAACTGGTCGCCGACGAACGGACTGCGGCGCTGGCCTGCGAAAGAGCCAGCCGCTGCTGGGACGAGGCGTCGCCGGACCTGGTCATCGCCACCGTGCTCGCCAAGCACGTCAGCGCGCGGAACGCCGCACGAGGGGCGGCGAGGGCCGTGCAGGTACTCGCCTCGGCAGGAGCACGGGACGGCCATGTCGTCGCGCGCGCCTACCGGGACGCGAAGCTGATGGAACTCATCGAGGGCAGTAACGAGATCTGCCAGCTGCTGCTCGCCGAGCACGCCGTCGCAGGCGCCTCACGTTGATTTCATCGAGGAGGGATCGTGCCCGACCCGCAGAATCTGGTGAAGTGCCTGGTCTGGGATCTCGACAACACACTGTGGCAGGGAACGCTGCTGGAGGATCGCGAGGTCCGGCTCGCCGACGCGGTCCGCGAGGTGGTCACCACACTCGACTCACGCGGCATCCTGCAATCGGTGTCCAGCAAGAACGACCAGGACCTCGCGCTGGCCCGACTCGACGAGCTGGGCATCGCCGAGTACTTCGTGCTGCCGAGGATCGGCTGGGGCCGCAAGTCCGACGCCGTCCGCGAGATCGCCGAGAAGCTGAAGTTCAAACAGAGCACCATGGCGTTCATCGACGACCAGCCCGCGGAGCGGGCCGAGGTGCTGTACCACCTGCCCGACGTCCGCTGCTACACCGCCGAACAGGTGCTCTCCCTGCCTGCCCTGCCCGAGTTCAGTCCCGCCACGGTGACCACGGATTCGCGCAGGCGCAGGCAGATGTACCAGGCCGGGTTCCGGAGGGAGGCCGAACAGGCCGCGTTCACCGGGCCCGACGAGGAGTTCCTGCGCTCGCTGCACCTCGAAATGGAGATCGGCAGGGCGAGTCAGGAAGACGTGAGCCGGGTCGAGGAACTCACGGTGCGCACCAGCCAGATGAACGCCACCGGCGTGCACTACTCGGACGAGACCTTGCGCGGGCTGCTGGACGACCCCGCGCACGAGGTGCTGGTGACCTCCCTGCGCGACCGCTTCGGCCCGCACGGGGCCGTCGGCGTTCTGCTGCTGCGCTTCCATCCCGGGGTCTGGCATCTGAAGTTGCTGGCGACCTCGTGCCGGGTGGTCTCCTTCGGTGCGGGCGCTGTGCTGCTGAACTGGCTCACCGACCAGGCCGCCCGCGCCGGGGTGCATCTCGTCGCCGATTTCCGCCGCACCGACCGCAATCGCATGATGGAGGTCGCCTACCGGTTCGCGGGGTACGGCGAGCAGTCCTGCGCCTGCCTCGACGAGCTGGTGACCGCGCCCGAGGCGGTGCAGCGACTGCACCTGCTTCCCGCGCCTCGCAGCGCGCCGACGACGATGCGGCTGACCGCCCCGGACCTGGCCGCCGACCACGCGGTGGCGGCCACGCCTTGAGGTTGACGCCTCACCCGGTCTTCTTGCGCGCCAGCGTGATCCCGTCAGCGCTGGGGAGCAGGGCCATCTCCACCCTGTCGTCGTCGCGGATGAACGTGTTCAGTTCACGCAGGGCGACCGTGTCGGGGTCCTGGATCCCGGGGTCGATCACCCTGCCGAAGAACAGCGTGTTGTCGAGCACGATGAGGCCGCCCTGGCGAACCAGAGTCAGGGCGGCCTCGTAGTACGCGCGGTATCCGCTCTTGTCGGCGTCGATGAACACGAGATCGAAACTTCCCGGCCCTCGCTCGGCCTCCAGCGCGGCGAGCGTGGCGGAACCCTCACCGATGCGCACGTCGATGCGGTCGGCGACCTGCGCGCGTTCCCAGTAGGGCCGTGCGATGTCCGGCCACTTCGTACTGATGTCGCATGTCACCAGCCTGCCGTCCGCCGGGAGAGCCCTGGCCATGCACAGCGTGCTGTATCCCGTGAAGGTGCCCACTTCGAGTACCTCCCGCGCCCCGACAAGGCTCACCAGCAGCGCCAGGAACTGGCCCTCCTCCGCCATCACCTGCATGGCCTCGCCCATCGGCAGCTGGGCTGTCTCGTGCCGGAGGTCACGCAAGATCTCGTCGTCCCTGAGGGACACGTCCCGAACGTAGTCGAGCAACTCGGGGGAATATTCGATCTGATTCGCCATAGGATCACGATAGAGGGAGAACCTGATCGGGACGAGTATCGGACTCGAACAGGACGTAATGCGTCCACAAACGACTACGACCTGACAAAGTCCGTTCCTTCGCGGCCGAAGATGATCACTGAATGCGAAGTTCGATACCGACCTTACCGGCGAACGCGTTAAAGAACACCACCCTTCGTGCACAGTCCGTAATATCTTTACGAGACGAATATTCCGACGGTAGATTTGATCCCGTGGAGAGGGATGCAGGGACGCTGATCGATCACAGCGAGTCACGACGGCATGCGGCACCGATCCGGGCAACACCGGGAGAACGGGCGAACATCGACGTGGTGGAACGGCATCGGGAAATCGCCGCGCTGCGGGAACTGTTCGCCCGGTCCCAGCGGGGGCACGGTCAGGTCGCCTTGCTCACCGGCGGTGTCGCCAGCGGAAAGACGAAGTTGTTGAACACGTTCGCCGATATCGCCTCCGAGAGCGGAGCTATCGTTCTCACCGCGACCGCGTCAAGAGCGGAGCAAATAATTCGATTGGGCGTCGTTGACCAATTACTGCAACAGGCGACATTGTCGAGGGAAGTGGCGGGGAACCTCGCCCTTTCGATCGAAGAGAACGGGATGTCCGCACCTCAGGACACCGACGGCGACCCGCCGCCACATCCGCAGGTGATTCGCGAGTTGTCGGCCACGCTGCTCGGACTCGCGTCCGACCGGCCGCTCGTGCTCGGCGTGGACGATGTGCAGTTCGCCGACAGCCAGTCCCTTCAGGTACTCCTGCACCTGCAACGCCGGATGCGTTCGGCGCCCGTCCTGCTGATCCTCACCGAGTGGTCCCAGCCGCGCCCGAGGCAACTGCCGTTCCACATCGAGATCGCCCGCCTGCCCTACTTCAGCAGGCTCCGGCTCGCCCCCCTGTCGCAGGCCGGTGTCGCGGAGCTTCTCGCCCAGCGCTTCGACCCTGTGACGGTCCGCCAGCTCGCGCCTCCCTACTACCAGGCCAGCGGCGGGAATCCGTTGCTGCTGCACGCGCTGATCGAGGACTACCTCAGCTCCGAACACCCGGTGTCCCCGGAGTCGCGAGCGGCGCCGGTGGTGGGGGACGCGTTCGCGCAGGCCGTCCTCGCCTGCCTGCAACGGTGGGAACTCACGCTCTTCCAGGTCGCGCGCGGCCTGGCGCTGCTCGGCGAACACGGCTCGCCGCACCGGCTGGGACGGCTGCTCGGGATGACGGCGGACTCGGCCGCGCAGGTGCTCGACGTGCTCACCATGGCGGGTCTCGTGGAGAACGGCGGTTTCCGGCATCCCGGTGCCAGAGCGGCCGTGCTGCGGGATTTCCCGCCCGACGAGCGTTCGGCACTGCACGCGCACGCCGCCGAACTGCTCAACCAGGACGGGGAATCGGCGACAACGGTGGCAGGCCACCTCATCGCGGCGAACCGCGCCGACGGCCGATGGGCCGTGACCGTGCTCAGGGAAGCCGCCGAACTCGCGCTGGAACACGACGAGGAGATGCTGGCCGCCGCGTGCCTCGAACTCGCCCAGCGCGAATGCGCCGACGAGCGGGACCGCGCGATGCTCACCGAGCTACTCGCCAGAGCGGAATGGCGTTCTCGCCCCGCCACCGCGGGCCACCGCATCAACGGGCTGAAGAAAGCGCTGCGGGACGGCTACCTGAGCGACACCGGCTCGCTGACGCTGGTCAAGTACCTTCTGTGGCACGGGAAGGCGGACGAGGCCGCCGCGACGCTGCGCTCGCTGTTGCGCCGGCAGGACCCCGGCGAGCGGGGTGAACTCCAGCTAGCCTACCTGCTGTTGACGTTCTCCCACCCTCCGCACTTCCCCAGGCATTCCGACGTGGGCTTCGATGTGGTCGGCGACGGCGCGTTACCCCCTGCCGAGGCACCAGGGCGGCGAGCCGCGGCGGCACTGGGTGCCGTGCTGACGCGGGGACCGCTCGACACCGCCGTTGACGCGGCGGAACACATCCTGCAGACCTGCGCGATGACCGACCGGTCGCTGGACACGCTGCTCCACGCCCTGCTGACACTGGTCTACGCGGAGAGGTCCGACCGCGCCGCTGTGCTCTGCGACTCGTTGCTGGCCGAAGCGGACCACCGGCGCGCCACGGCATGGCGGACGCAGTTGCGCACCGTCAGGTCCGACATCGCGATGCGGCTCGGCGATCCGCTTCTCGCCGCCGAACATGCCAGGGCCGCGCTCGATCAGCTGAGCGCGAAGGAATGGGGTGCCGGCATCGGCACGCCACTGTCCACCTTGCTCCTCGCGACCACGGCCATGGGTGACTTCGCCGAGGCGGCCTCGTTGCTGAAGCACCCGGTTCCCTCGGACATGTTCACCACCTGGTTCGGGCCGCCCTACCTCTACGCGCGGGGCCAGTACTTCCTGGCAACGGGCCGCCCCACCGCGGCGCTGAACGACTTCCGGCAGTGCGGTGCGCTGATGACCGAGTGGAACATCGACCATCCCGCGATCGCGCCGTGGCGCAGCGGCGTGGCACAGGTACAGCTGCTGCTCGGCCGAGCAGGACAGTCCAGGCAGTCCCTTGTGGACCAGATGGCGCTACCCGGCGCCGGTGCGCGCACGAGGGGCGTCTCGCTGCGGCTGCTCGCCGCGTCGTCGCCGCCGGCGCTGCGGACGCACCAGCTGGAGGAGTCCACGAAGCTGCTGCTGGAATCCGGCGATCAGCTCGAACTCGCGGCCACACTGGGCGCACTCGCCGAAGCCAGCCGCGCCGACGGGGACCAGGCCAAGGCGCGCGAGACGCTGGAGCGCGCGGTGGAACTCGCGCGAGGCTGCCATGCGACGGCCCTGCACCAGCAACTGGTGTCCAGCGGCGAGGCCTCGGGCGAGCACGGTGGTGCGTCCCGGGAGACCGATGGAGTCGCCTCGCTCACCAAGGCCGAGCGCAGGGTCGCGGCGCTGGCCGGGCTGGGACACACCAACCGCACGATCAGCCGCAAGCTCGGCATCACCGTGAGCACGGTGGAACAGCACCTCACCCGCGTCTACCGCAAACTCAACGTGCGAAGCAGGGCCGAACTCCCCTCGGGTCTCCCGCTGCACCCGGTACCCACGATCGCGGCGAGCGACCGGGAGGAGGGGCCGATCACCGCCCTGCACCGGCGTGCCCCGGCCGCCCAGTGCTGAGGGTGACTGTGAGATACCACGGCCATTGGTCAAGCCCTCCCAGCTTCTCCTGCCCGGGTGGGCGCACTCGGAAGCTTTCGTCACCGAGATGGGCTTCGACAGGCTCGGCGCCCCTCCACGAGTGATTATCCGACTCCAAGTCACCCTCTCAGTCATGACGGCGTTGGCCGACAAGGAAGTCCAATACGGTCTCGGCAAGACGGGATTCGACGTCTACGGAATCGGGTGCGGTGGCACGGCGGAACTTCTGCGACGCCGTCAGGGATAGCAGCCACCATGCGCCGGCCTCGACGTCCAGATCGGCCCGCAGCTCTCCGGCGCAGCGGCCGTGCTCGAGCACGGCCGCGAGTGCAACGGCGATGCGGCGGGTCGCATCTTGTGAGGCCGCCTCGATCACGGGCTCGCCGGTGATGGCGGAGGCATCGGCGAAGAGTGCGCCGATCGACCCCGGAGTGTGCACACGCTGCAGGTGCACAGGGTCCAGGACAGTGGCTAGCAGCGCCGACACCGACTCCTGCCGTGCCACGAAGTCCGCCAACCAGGCGCAGATCTGATCCGCGCGCCGGCGCACCGCCGCCGCGAACAGCTCGGCCTTGGTGCCGAAGTTCTGAAAGATCACCGGCTCACTCACGCCGATCCGTCGCGCTACCGCAGCCGTCCTCGCACGCTGGTAGCCAACCTCGGCGAACACCTCGGTCGCCGCCACCAGGATCGATTCGCGGCGCTGCGGTCCTGTCATCCGGGAACGCCCCGCCATCGCGCGGCCCGACGGCCCCTGCTGTTCGGTCATGTCCGCATCGTATCCACGCTTGCCCATTAACTTAGTGACGACTAAGCTCAACTCGTCCTTAGTCGCCACTAAGTTAGTGAGGGTTCTCATGGTCTTCAGACATCTCCTGCGCGGGCGGGCACAGGCGGACGCGCCGGGCGCGCTTCGGCAAGCTCGGCTCTACGATCTGATGTCCCTGGTCGTATTCAACCGACACCGACGGCGCGTCTACGGCAGGATCGTCGAACTCAGCGGGGCGCAGCCCGGTGACCGCGTGCTCGATGTCGGATGCGGGCCCGGGTATCTGACCGCACTGGCCGCCGGTGCTGTGGCATCCGAGGGAGATGCCGTGGGAATCGACCCGTCAGAACCGATGATCGACCGCGCCCGGCAGGTCCGGGGCCACGGCAATTGCTCCTTCGAACTCGGCAAGGCCGAGGCGCTGACTGCCCCCGACGCCTCGTTCGACGTCGTACTCTCGAGTTTGGCTCTGCACCATGGACCCGAAGCCGCACGCGCCAAGGCCATATCGGAGATGTACCGGGTGCTGCGTCCAGGAGGCTGCGCCGTGGTAGTCGATTTCCGACCACCGCAGGGTCGCCTGGGTCAGCATCTCGCCGGAGTGTTGGCAGGCAACGACATGCGACACAATCCGATCGACCGCCTCGCCCCGATGGCCCAGGACGCGGGTTTCACCTCGGTCACGAGCGGCGACCTCGGCTTCTCCCTCCACTATGTGCGGGCCTACCGACCCGTTTCCCCGTAATGGCTGCGTAAGCAGCTCCAACACCGTGGCGCTCGAGTGAACGCCGCACCGTGGCAGCCGCCGGGTGAGGCGGACCACCAATCGCACGATCAGCCGAGAACTTGGCATCATCGTGAGCACGGTGGAACAGCACCTCACCCGCGTCTACCGCGAACTCAACGTGCGAAGCACGGCCGAACTCCCCTCGGGACTCCCCTTGCACCCGGCCGGGGAGATCACCGACGTCCTACCGCTGAGCGAAAACCTGGTCGCGACGGTCGTGCGGTGGAACAAACGGTTGCCGAGCACGTATGTGCCCGACCAGCCGCAGGATCGGGCTTCCACGATCCTGCCGAGTACGCGAGGGTCGCCGCGGACGGCCATGAGCCGGCGCGACGTCCGAAGCGTGAGGCCGCCCCGGGGATCAGGGTGCTGTCCGAGCCGGGCGTCGGCTCGGACGAACTCATCGAGTTGTGACGGCCCGCGCCGCCGCGAGTGTCCGATCCAGCTCCTCCGTCTTGCGGTGCATGCCCAGCTCCCTGGCCAGCGTGAGCGCCGACCCGGCCAGTTCCGCCGCTTGATCGGTCTGGCCCAGCGCGAGAAGGTTCACGGCGAGCCGGTGCCGCGCCTCGACCTCGCCTCTGCGGTCGGCGAACTCGGTGAAGACCCGCAACGCTTTCTCGATGAGCCCGATGGCCTCGCGGTGGCCTCCCCGGTACTCGACGATGCGGCTGTGAGACAGCCGCACGTAGGCGTGCCCCACCGGCTGATCCAGTTCGTCGAGCAGGGTGAGCGCCCTTCGGCACACGTCGTCGGCCGCGCCCAGCTCCCCGAGTGCGATGAGGGCCTTGGCCAGGCTGCTCAGTACCACGGCCTCAAGGTCGGCCTCCCCGATCCGCTCGGCCACGGCGAGCGCGCGCCGCAGCGGGCTCACCGCGCTGTGCGGATCGCCCGCGCTGATCCGCACGTTGCCCAGCTGCCGCAACGCCCGTGCCTCGCACCGGAGGTCCTCGGTGAGCGCTCTGAGGTCCAGGGCGTCGCGGGCGAGCTGCTCGGCGGCGGCGAGATCACCGAGTTGCATCCGGCAGAAGCTCAGCAGAACCAGGGTGTTCATCAACGCCGGGTTCTCTCCGGCACGGGCGAAAACCTCGGCGCACGACGTCAGAATGGCGGCGGCATCGCCGAGCAGGCCGCCCATGGCCGCGGCGTGGGCCCTGCCGAACTCCGCTCGCGCCGACACCAGCGCATCTCCCGCAGCGGCCCGCGCCACCGCCGAGTACACGCGGTCGATCTCACTCCTGCGGTGTTTCATGGCGAGGAAGCTGCTCAGCCGTTCCGCCGCGTCGAGGGCGTCGCGATACCAGCCCAGTTCCGCGCCCCTGATCAGGATGTCCAGCAACGTCTCACACTCCGCGGCACACCACGCCGTCGGGTCTCTGGACACGACCGCTGCCATCTCCTGCGGCAGCGGTGAGAGAGCCTGGAAGGTCTCCGAAGGGGGCGGACCGACCGGGGCCAGCCACCCCGCGGGCGGGGGCAGGTCGCGATGGGCCAGCTCGATCAGCATCCGGCACCGGTCGAACACACGTCGGAAGGCCGCTCTCGCCGCCGTCCCCTCGATCTCGGGGTCGCCGTCCAGCGCGCGGCCCTGCTCCGAGGCGAAGACCCGCACCAGATCGTGCATCGTGTAGCGCTCCGCCCGCACCGAAGCCGGTTCGACCAGATGGCTTTCCAGCAGGTTGTGCAGCGCCTGGTCCACGCAGGCGTCGTCGTCCACGAGCGCGGCGAGCGCCCACGGCGACAGATCGGGAGTCCCCACGAGAGCGAAGCGCCGGAACACCCGCCGCTCCAGCTCACCGAGCGCGTCATGCGAGACGGTGAACCCCGCCCGCACGTCGAGTTCGGCGACCGCCAGCTCGTCGAGTACGAGTCTCCGATCACGCATCTTCGCCAGCAGGCGAGCCAACGACCACGACGGTCTGGTCACCAGCCTCGCCACCACCACTCTGATCGCGAGCGGCAGCCGCCCGCACAGATCCACCAGCTCCCCCGCGGCCTCCGGCTCGGCCTCGACGCGCTCGCGGCCGATCACCCTGGTCAGGAGCAGCACTCCTTCCTCATGCGTCAACGGCGCGAGTGGCAACGAGATCACGCCTGGCGGTCCCACCAGACGTCTTCGACTGGTCACCAGCACCGAGGCCCCCGAGGTTCCCGGCAGCAGCGGGCGGACCTGCCCCATATCGGCGGCGTCGTCGAGCACCACGAGCACGCGCCGCCGGGCGAGCCTGGTGCGGTAGCTGGCGGCGCGTTGCTCGGCACCGGCGGGGATGGCCACATCCGGAACGCCGAGACCGCGCAACAGATCGGCGAGCACATCCTCCGGCGACCGGGGCGAGCCGGAGCCCCCGCCGAGAGACGCGTAGAGCTGCCCGCCGGGAAAGCGGTCCGCGAGCCGGTGCGCCGCCCGGATGGCCACCGTGGTCTTGCCTGCCCCTGGCTGCCCGCTGACCACCACCACCCGGACGGCGCCGTCGGTCTTCTCAGGGTCGAGTCCCTCCACGATCCTGGTCAGCACGTCGTCCCTGCCGGTGAAGTCCGCCGTGTCTGCGGGAAGCTGCCTCGGCGGCTCGGACAACGGCGGCGGTGTCGCACCCCCTTCCGGTGCGCGTTCCCCCCGGAGGATGCGCGACTGGAGGTCGCGCAGCTCGGCTCCCGGCTCGACGCCGAGCGCATCGATGAGGGCCGACCTCGTCGCGGTGTAGACCTCCAGTGCGCCTGCCCGGTTCCCGCCCAGCCACAGTGCTCGCATCAGCAGCCCGGCGAGTTCCTCCCGCAACGGGTGCTCGGCGAGCAGCGTGTGCAGTTCGGGAACCACGTCGTCGTGGCGGCCGAGTTCGATCTCCGCGGCGAGGCAGTCCTCATGCGCGGTGATCCGTGCGTGTTCCCATGCCCTGAGCAGGTCGGCCACCGGTGGGGACGCGGTCGTACCTTGTGAGGACGGCTGCCCCTGCCACAGCGCGACAGCCAACCGCAGCGCACCCGCCACGCGCTCGTGATCACCACGTCGTGCGGCGTCCCTGCCCTCCCTGACGAGCTGCTCGAACTCGATCAGGTCGCATTCGCCGGGCCGGAGATCGAGCTGGTAGCCGTCGGCAGTGCGCTGGAGCCGGTCCTCTGCGCCTTGCCGTGCGTGCCCGAGCGCCGACCGCAGCGCCCAGACGTGGTTGTGCAGACCGGCCATCGCCGTTCGCGGCGGGTTCTCGCCCCACAGCGCCTGCATCAGCCGGTCGATGGTGACCGTGCGGCTGTGATGGCCTGCCAGCAGCAACAGCAACGTCGCGGCCTTACCGCGAGGAATCGCGACTTCCGTGTCGTCGTCGGCCCGCAGGCGCAATCGTCCGAGTACCGTCAACCGCACGCCGCCCCCTGTGACCGTGTGTCGTCAGGTGCTGCCTGTTCCGAGATTATCGACACACGATCAGGGGAACCAACTCGTTTCCGGTTTTTCTTTGAGTGTTGCCAGCTCCAGCAGCCGCTGTAGTCGTTCGCCGGAAATGAAACCTCCGTTTTGCTGCGCTGTCACGGAAATGCTCACCAGGTCGTTCGGGGGCGGCCCTGCCACGGCGCTGTGGAAGTCCGGCGAGCCGGGTGATCAGGGGCGAACGACAGCCGCGTCTCCAGCGTGCATATCACCTCGCCGGAGGCGGCCGGGCACGACTCAACCCGGCCCGGCCGCCTCCGGGCCTGGTCACGCGGCCAGCGACCACTGCCGTTCGTAGGCGACGGCGAGCCCGCGCACGCAGGCGTCGATGTTTTCCCTGTTGGTGTTGGCGCGCAGCCGGTAGAGCTTGCCGTGTCTGCTGTCGAGCACCACCGGCGTGGCCCCGGGAAGCGCCAGGCCGGTGAAGGTCTCCATCATCTGCAACACGATGTCGGCACTGCCCTGATTGAGTGCCGCGCCCTTGCAGTACGGGAGCACGAGCCACCTCGTGTCGTTCTTGTCATGCAGGCGAACACCCAGCAGGTGACGGAAGACGATCCGCAGATTTCCCTCCGCCCACGTGGCTTCACCGACTTGAACGCCGGTCGCCCGCTTCGGAACGGTTTTCGAGAATCCCGCCACGGCATCGCGATACGCCTCCGCGCGCCAGTCGTTCTTCTCCTCGGCTCGCGCCACAACGCGATCGAGTTCGCCGTGCCGGTCAACAGAATTCAAGGACCTCCGGAAAGCCGAGAGCAACGGACCGTAGGCAGACCAGGCGTACCGGCCGGGGTCGAGATACCGGCGTTTCTGCTCGGCCACCAGTGACATGGACTTCCGTGGACCCGCGTGAACGTAATCCAACCATTGGAGTCCACCGATGAAAACGGTACGGGCAGTGGGTTTCATCGAACCACTCCGTTCGCCGCACGGAGCGCCGCCGAAAGCCTCGCGAAACAGGGTTCCCGTTGCCGCGGGACTTTCAACGGCGCCGAACTCTTCCTACCGCACCAGTTTACCAGGAGAACGATCTGCCGATCGGCCTTCAGGCGGGTTTTTCTCAAGGCGAACACCGCATTTCCGCACTCGCGTACAACGAGACGAGGAAGGACACCTCGGCGGCCCGATCCCGGTTTATTCCGCCGCCGGATCACCATCACGGAATGCGTTTCTTGTCAGGCGGGACCTGAGGAACCTTGGCCCGGGGACCGGCCTGCGGCGATCGGTGAACCCGGAAGCGAGCGGAAGTCGCCCGCCGATCGGCACGACGTCCCCGTGACCGAGGTCCGGCAGCCACAAAAACCGAGGCCCGGGCAGGCACAGAAGAGCGTGGCGTTCGCGGTCAGCGCTCCTCGGTCCGCCTCCGGCGATCGGCGGCCGAGCGGCGCACCACCCCTCCCCTCCGCCGTCCGCCCGCACCGTTCAGCCGCTCCGGAGGAGCACCGGGATCGCTGACGCGTCAAGGGAAAGCCGTCCGGTGGCCACCCACCCCTCAGCCCTCTGGCGAACGTCCGTTGAACGCTCGCCGAACCGCCACCGAACGACCACGGCCGCCGCGTGCACAGGAAGCGCGGGGCCGACCTCACCACAGCACACCACCCCTCGTGACGTGAGGGCCATCACAGCGCAGGCGGGCGGGGTGGGCACTGCATTCGAGTCACGATCACCACTCGCGCCCGTCACGGATTGTATTGAAGATCGTTTCTAGCGCCCGTCCGGGCGATTCTCCATCGCCGGATTCCCAGGTACGGGAAATTTCGCGTAACCGAGCGGTACCACTCGCGCCGATCGGTGGTTGCGTCCCCTGCCGGTTGTCTGTTCCACTCTCGTATGGCACTGCGGTGCGCAACTGGGGGACAACGACGTCTGTGGTTGGCAAGGCATGCCCGACACGAAATCTGACGTGAACACCCATGGATGGAATTGGGGGTTGGTCGTGCGCGCTTATGTGATGGACGGTCCCGGACGTATCCGTTTGTCCACGGTTGACGATCCGGTGTGCGGACCGGACGAAATCCTGCTCGCCACCGAAGCGGTCTCGGTGTGCTCCACCGACATTTCCTATTTCAAAGGTCACCTGTTCCCGACGTCGTGGCCCATCATCCCGGGACACGAGTACGTCGGCGAGGTCGTCGAGGTCGGTTCGTCGCTCACCGGCAGAGTCGGCGTCGGTCAGCGCATCACCTACTGGGGGCAGACCGATTTCGGAGGAATGGCGGAGCTGCGGGCGATTCGTCCCATTTTCGCCCACGACGTCGCGGCACGGGAGACCTCCTGGTACACGACCCGGAACTTCTACGACGCCGATCAAGCGGCTGCCGTGGCGGTGCCGGACACGATGGACTCCACCGCCGCCACCATCGTCGAACCGCTGACCTCGGTACTGCGTTCGCTGCTGATCAACCCGCCGAGACCGGGCGATTCCTGCGTCGTCCTCGGCTGCGGTCCCAGCGCGCAGCTCGCCATCCAGGTCCTGACCAAGGTCCTCGGCGCCGGTTCGGTCACCGCTGTGGACCGCGTGGACCCGCGATTGGCGCTGTCCCGCCACAACGGTGCCCGATTGACGTTCAACACCACGACCGACGGCCCCGCGCTGGAGCAGTTCGTCCACGACCATCAGGACGAGTTCGCGGACTACGTATTCGACGCCCTGCCCAACGTGGCCGTCGGCGATCAGGGCAAGGATGTCCGCGAACTGGCGATGGGATTGCTGCGGCCCGGCGGGCTCTACGTCATCTACGGCGCCACCGAGGTTCCCCAGCACATCAGCACCTGGCTCATCCTGGCCAAGGGCCTGCATCTGCGGGCCACCCCGTTCGACGTCCGGCTCTTCCCCATGCAGCGATCGGCACACGTGGCCCAGGTGGCGATGACGCTGATCGACACGGGTGTCATCGACGTCGGTCCGGTCGTCAGCGACCACATCGACTTCGGCGACGAGGACGCGGTCCGGCGTGCCTTCGCCGGCTACGGCACGGCGGGGTCGATGAAGTTCTCTCTCCTGACACCCGTTGCTCGCACCCGGATCGAAGCGACGAACACACGCGAGGGCGAGTTGGTGCACGCGGGGAGCGGGCGGTGACGAGCACGCTCGGCTCTTCGCGGCGATCGGCATCGACGCGCGTGGCGATCGCGACGTTGTTCTTCGCGCTGGGCGCCGGATTCGGAAGCTGGGTGGTCCGCATTCCCGACGTACAGCATCAGCTGGGGCTGTCTCACGGAACGCTGGGCACCGCCCTGCTGGCGGCATCGGTCGGTGCACTGATCGGGATGCCGCTGGTCGGCTACCTCAGCACCCGCGTCGATGCCGCCGTGCTCACCACGAGCACTGCCGTGGTGTTCACGATGTCGCTGGCGTTGCCCGCTGTCGCGCCTGACCTCGGGCTTCTCATCGCCGCGCTGTTCGTGCTGGGTGTGGGCAACGGCGCGCTCGGGGCCACCATGAACGCGCAAGGCGCGCTGTTCGAGCGGGACACCGGCAGGCTGGTTCTGGCATCCTTCCACGGGGTGTTCAGTGTCGGCGGCCTGCTCGGCTCGCTGGTCGCGGGCTGGGCTGGCGGGGCGGGCATGAGCGCGGCGGTCCATCTGGCCTGCGTCGCCGCCGTACTCACGTCACTGGTGCTGGGGGCAGCCCGGTTCCTGATTCACGACCTTCCCCGGCACAGCAGCAGTGTTCTCGCGCTGCCCGACAGGAGAATCGCCCTGTTCGGTCTTGTCGCCTTCTGCGGCCTGCTGTGCGAGGGTGCGGTGTCCGATTGGAGCGCGGTGCTGCTTCGCGACGCCCGCGACGTCTCCCCCGGACTCGTCGGCCTCGGCTACACGGCGTTCGCGCTGTCCATGGCGGCCATGCGATTCTGCGGGGACGTCGTGGTCGGCAGGCTCGGGCCACGGAGCACCGTGCGACTGGCCGGATGCGCCGCCGTGGCGGGTTCGGCGATCATCGTTGTCGCACAGGCGGCCTGGCTTGCCATGGTGGGGTTCGCGGTCCTCGGCATCGGCCTGGCGGTCGTGTTCCCGACGGTCATCAGTGTGGTCTCACGCAGGGAAGCCCAGCCAGCCGTCGCGGTGAGCGCACTGTCCACAGTGGGGTATGTCGGGTTTCTCGCCGGGCCGCCGCTGATCGGCTACCTCGCCGATGCCACAACGCTGCCTCATGCCCTGCTGGTGCTCGTCGGGTGCAGCGTGGCGATCGTTTTGTCAGGACAGATCATGCCTCGCCGCGACGACGCGCCGGTGCCCGTCTGATCGCGGCCACCGGGAACTGAGCGCGACGCGACGCGCCAGGCGCAGCGGCCACCCACCGTGGCGGGAAGCCCGTGACGGTGGGTGGCTCGGGGCTCGGCTAAGGCGGTTTGGTCGTCATCGACCGTGGCCGACCTGGCCACCAGCTCGCCCGCCGTGTGCCGCCTTTCGCCGAGCCGATCGACCGCACCTCGCTCTCGCGAGTGGTGATCGCACTCCTCGGAGTTCGCCTCGCTCTCGGTGTGGCAACAGCGGACAGCGACGCCCGGCCCGAACGCGCAAGCCGCATCGCCCACTCCAGCCGGTGCTCGTCGGCCTGCTACACATGCGTGATCATCGTCGAGATGCAAGGAACTTCGTTCATGAACGGCCGAGAAGACCCGCCTGTCGAGCGCGCGCTCCGCGCACTAGCCGGGAAAATCGCCGCTGGGGCTCCATCGGGGTGGCGTCGCGCCGAACTTCACGGTTACGCCGACGGCGCAGGCTCCGGCCACCGTGGTTTCTCATTCGAGCCCTCCCGGCTCAACCAGTACGGCAGCAACGACATCGACGTGCACGAGGAACTGCGCCGTATCGCTGACCTGGCCGGCACCAGCCGCCGCCTCACGATCGACGTGGTGGTGTGGGCATGGGGCCGGTTCGAGGCAATTCTGAGTGAGCGGTTGGACAGCGCGGAGAACCAGCACAGTGTCGTCTATGTTCTCGACCACGACACGCTTCCGCCGGATCCGGGTGAGCTCCAGGATGGGCCGGCCGATCCCACTCCCGCAGGAGACCCCGACGAGGCGGTCGCTCTGCTGGGTTCCTACCTCCGGCTCCGCGACCGCATCCTGAACCCCGACCGCTACGCCCCACCCGCCGCGCTGCCTGCCAGACAACGCGCCAGGATCGAAAAGGGGCTTCCCGCCGCCCTCCCTCCCGATCTGCGCGCGCTGTACAGCGTGATCGACGGCGACGGAGGGGAGGGGCTGCTCGCCCGGCATCCCTGGTTCGGTCTCGACGAGGTCGAAGCTCTCAGCCGCCCGGACAACCGGTGGTGGGTCTCGCGTGAGTGGCAGCAGTACCTGAGCAGGCCTTTCGTGACCACCGTCGGCCCGCCGTTGACCGTGCGGCGGATGATCGACTGCCCCGCGTGGATCCCGTTCGCCACGAGCACCGGCGGTGATTTCCTGGCGGTGGACATGAGTCCGGGCCCGCGTGGCCGTCCGGGACAGGTGATCAGGATCGGCCTCCACCACAACGATGGCCCCACCTATGTCGCCGACTCCGTGACGAGCCTGCTGCGCGAGCACGTCACCGCGCTGGAGACCGGCGCTTACGAGTGCGTGGACGGCGAGTTCTGGATCGACCTTGCCGAGTTCAGGCCCGCGCGGCGTCAGCGCTTCGCCTTCCGCACCATGCGTGTCACCGGTGGTACGGCCATGCGCCTGGAACTGGGCCCCGACGTGGAAGCGCTTGAGGTGAGTGACGCCCCATTCGTCGATCTGGGGCCGGTCGCCGGAACGCCCGCACTGACGCGGGTGACGATGCGGAACTGTCCGGCGGCCGACCTGTCCCCGCTGGCGCGGACACCGGTAGAGGTTCTCGATCTCGCACTGGACACCGTGGACCTGAGTGGTCTCGAGGGGCATCCGGTTGTGCGGAGCCTGACGGTGCGCACGGATGCCCCGCTCGACCTCGCGCCGCTGCGGTCGTGCCCTCGGCTTTACCTGCTCGACCTGTCCGAGGCGACCGACATTCCGGACATCGAGGTACTCGGCGAGCTTCCCTCGCTGCTCTACCTCAACCTGCGATACGACCAGTGGGAGGCGCTCTGGGAACGGACTTCACATCCGAGCACCTTGGCCGTCGCCGGGCTCGCGAGCGAACCGCCGAAGGAGAAACGATTCTGGTGGTCGGCGACCAACGCCTACCACCCGCCGGAGCCGTCGCGCAAGACCGTGCTGAGGTGGACGCGCGAACTCGTGGGAAACGCCGGCGACGTCCGAGTCGTCACGGGCGGATTCAATCCACTGCGGCGGCGTTGACGAAGCGGCGCGCGCTGGACCGTCGGTCGTGGTGGAAGGCTCCGTTCGCCTTCCACCACGACGAGCCACGGTCGCGCACCCTTGGTGGCCCGCCTTGGCAGCCTCCGGCACGTCGGGCTCCTGCGACGGCCTCAGTGTGGCGGCCTCAACGCGAGGGCTCGCTCCCCTACCGGACAAGAATCCTCCCCGGCGGCACCCGTCTCACGGAGGTGATCCGGCGCCCGCCACACGGAACGTCGTCGGCCCGCAGACGAGAGCGAGGCGCCGCCTGGGTGTGGCGGCCTCAGCCCCGGGTCGAGAGCAGCGCGACAGCGAGGTCGAACTGCGCCCGCGACGGCGGGCGGGTCCACGTGATGCCGGGCTCCTGATCGAGGAGCATCCGTGCCATGGCAGCACCGAACACATCGGACGCCTGCGCCCCCGGCATCCGGTGCCGGAGCACCTGGTATTCCAGCAACACGCGACCGTAGTCGTACATGAACGCGTTGGTGTATTTGCTCTTCTCGGCGTCGGCCTTCTCCAGCCCGGCCACGAATTCGGGCTCGGGTTCCTGGACCACCGCCTTGATGACGTCGAGGCGGTTCTCGATCGGGGAGCTGTTGGAATGCGCGAAGGCCTCGTCCTCCATCTCGCGCACGTGCTCGGGAAGCTCGGGCAGGACGGCGCAGACGCCGTAGCCGTAGTCCTCGTCGCCGTAGCCGCCGACGGCGTGGTTGGTCACGCCCTGCGCGTGCGTTGCCGACATCATCTGGCTGGTGATCTCGTACTTGTCCATCCCGTCGATCTCGCCGTCAGGCAGCCACCGGCTCCGCAAGTGCAGCACGCCTCCGGTCTCCTTGTGGTCGGCGTCGTCGATGAGCTGCCGCACGGCGGTGACCGGATCGGCGATCGCGGCCTCGCCCATATCCCTGAACCGGGCCGTCAGCAGATACAAAGAGATCAGCATCGGCGGCTCGGAGACTCGCAGAACGCCTTCCTCCCGGTGGAGGAAGACGCTGCTGTGTTCATCGTCGTAGGCTTCGAGCCCGGCCATGAACGCTTTTTCCGCCTCCTCGTCGAGTTGCCGCTCCCAGGCCCACTTCTGCTCGGCGTGGAACCGGTAGAAGTCCTCACCCCTCAACGGATCGCGAAAGCGCCACCACAGAACACCGCCGACCACCAGGACGGCGACAACGCCGACCACAATCCACACAACCGTCATGATTGTCCCCTCAGTACGTGTTTGCGCGCCGCGCATACGCGCGACGAGGCGGCGAACCTTACATGATCCACACCACCCGGCGCAGACGGTGCCACGAGGGAGGATCGTGGCCGGTCGATTCCGCAATGGGCGACTACGTTCGGCGGCAACGATCACCTTCTCGCCGTGGTGCCAGCGCTCCGCGAGGGGCCGGCCGCCGATGACTGTCCGCGAAGACGGAACCTCATACGGATCGGGCGCGCGACACCGGCTGAGCTGGATGCAGCCGCCCCACATTTCGTCGTGCGTGATCCGGCCGGGTTCGTGGACTCCGATGAGTTCCGGGAAGAGATAGCGGCGACTGGGAAGCGTCCCGAGTGCACCTGACTCGCCGAGAAGAGGCTCACGAGATGTCGGTCGCGCCCGCGGTGAGGGCGCGACCAAAGACATTCTCGTTACCACGCTGCGGCGGGGTGCCCGCGCATCTCCGGCGCAGGCACCCCGTAGAACAGCCGCGCATGAGGCGACGACAACGAAGAACTTCGCTACTCACAGAGGGCGGAGTCGAGGACGTCGAAAGACTTCTCGGCCACCGCCGTACTGAAGGTGTTCGTGACGACCGACGCGAAGCGACCGTCGTCGGTAACGCCCGTCGTGGAGACGTGCCCGGTTTCCACACCACCGTTCTTCGCCCAGTACGTGCCCCCGCACGACAGCGGGATCTCGTTGATTCCGAGCCCCACGCCACCGATGTTCCCTGGCACGGTCTTGTGCATTTCCGCCCACGCGGCGTCCGACACGACCTCACCGTCGGCCAGTGCGCGGAAGAACGTCACCGAATCCTGCAACGTGGATTCCATCGCCCCCGCCGTGGAGTAGATCGACAGCTCCACTCCGGTCGTGTTGTCTATCCACAGGTAAAATGGAGGGATTCGGCCACCCGCGTAGCCGTGGACGAACGGCTCCGCCAGCGCCCGCTCGCCTGGCGCGGGAAACGAAGTGCCCTCAAGACCAAGCGGCTCGATGATCCGCTCGGTGATCGCGTCGCCCGCGTACTGGCCGGTGATCTCCTCGATGAGCATGCCGAGCACCTGATAGCCGGTGTTGGAGTAGACACTTTTCTCACCGGGTCCGGCCACGGGCGGCTCGTCCATCGCCGCCCGAACCAGGTCGGCGAGCACGTAGGTGCCGTCAGGACCGGGATTGGCGTCGCTGGGGAACCGGGCCAGCCCGCTGGTGTGCTGGAGCAACTGGCGCACGGTGATGACATTGCCGTCGTAGTTGCCGGTCACGACACCGGGAAGGTACTTCTCGATCGGAGCGTCGAGTTCGACACGTCCTTCGTCCACAAGCTGGAGTACCACTGCCGCCACGAACGTTTTCGTCTGGCTGCCGCTGCGGAAATGGTCCTGCGCGGTGATCGGCCGATTCTTGCCGAACTCTGCCGTCCCCGCGGTCAGCGTCCACGCCTCGTCGGCATCTCCAGCGAACACCGCTGCTCCCGGTCCGGCGATCGACTGGTACTGGTTCAACACGGCCTGGGTCTCGGCGTGATCGTCTTCCTGCGCCTCCGCCACCGGCGCGATCACCGTCGTCACGGCCAGCGCAGCGCCGCCCGCGAGCCCGGTGAGGCGCTGTCGGTTGCTTGTCGTTGTCATTCCCGTTACCCCCTTCTGGATGGAGGTCCGCGCCTTCTCGCGGGCCCCGATGCGATGCGGCGATGACACTATGGGCACCGGGAAGCACGGACGAGGCCATGAGGCGGCCAGGATTGGCCGGTGCCGATGACCAGGGGGAATGGTCGGTTCAGTGTGCGACTGCCGATCTTTCCCTAAGCTCAGCTACTCGTCGTTGGCAGGTCACGAGGGGCACAGAGGTGCGCGACGGTTCTGGCTCGCACAAGTTAGCGACGGATCTCGGGATCGCGGGGTCGGTTCTCGGGATATTGGCTTTCTTCGGGCAACCAGCGTTTGCTCGAAGCTGCGGAAGCGACCGAGGAACGGGATCTTCGCGGGAGTCTGCGTGAGGCCGCCTACGCCGTCCAAAACTGGGCGTCGAGTCGCGCAAGAGCGTCCCCGTTCCCAGTCGGTGAGCGTCAGCAGGCGAAAGGATAGCGGAAACCCAGCGCAGGTGGACCTCGCTGTGTGGGGCCGACTACTCGAAGTGGAGCTCGTGAACTCAATGGTCAAAACAGGCGTAATGTGTGCGAAATGCCTGCGCCCATGGGGAGGCTGACGTAGAGTCCGCCAGCGTGAATGACCGGAGATGGGGTTTCGAAGAGGCCGAGGACTGGGAGTATGAGAAGTCCGGTGGTCTGCCGGCCCCAGTCGCAGAACCGGAGGAAACGCTGGTCGGGCAGGACGCCGACCAGGTGGTCCAGGTGGTCGTGTCGCCTGAGGCGGATGTCGTCGCCGTGCGGTTGTCGCCGCAGTGGCGTCAGGTGGTCGATCCGCGGGCGCTGCACACGAGCGTGCTCTCCGCCGCGAACGCCGCGACGGTCAGCGCGCTGGCTCGCAGCGTCGAGCACGCTGATCTCGCGGCGGACGGCACGCCGCCGGAGAACGCCGGCGCGGACGAGTCGGCATTGACAACCCGGGATGTGCAGCGGTTGCTCGATACGGTCGAAGAGGAGTTGCGCCAGTTCACCGCGCGGCTCTCGGCGATTGTGGATCAGCCGGCGCAGGTGCGAAGTTCCGGCGGGCATGTGCAGGGCTCGGCGCAACGCGGCCAGGTGCTCGCGCTGGACATCGACAGCGCGTGGGCCGGGCAAGCCCGGCACACGGAGATCGAAACGGAACTCACCGAGGTACTACGGGGCCTGCACGAGGCCAGCACTCCGCAGGAGATGTCCGCGGGGCCGCGCGGCAGCGCGATCTCCGAATTGATGGGGCTGGCCGCGAACCCGCGCCTGCTCATGCGACGGCTCGGCATGCCGGCGCCCACCGAGCCCACTGGGGAGGGGTAGGACATGGCTGACATCAAAGCCGCAGTCGCCGCACTGCGGGCCGACGCGGACATCTGGGACGGTGCGGCAACCGATTTGGACGCGCCGATACAGACGATCGGCTCACTGGGGTTGACCGGCCACGACGTGTCGATGTATGGCGTTGACGCGGGAATCGACACTACCTACTCCGGCGCTCAGAGCTCACTGGCGAACATGTTGGGGCAGGCGGCGCAAAACTTTCGTGATCTCGCGGGTGCGTTGCGGCGCGCCGCGGACATGTACGACCAGACCGAGGCCGACAACTACGAGAACATTCAAAGCGCCGCAGGCGACTGAGAAGGCTTGGGTGATCTGGCATGACGAGCCCCGCTATCCAGCAGGCTGACGCCAAGTTCCAAGAGCTCAAGGAGAAGATCAACGAGTTTTTCGACAAGGTCAACGACGTACTGAGCTGGGTTCCCGATTCCCTCGCCTACCTGTTGGACCAGATTCAGCAAGGTCTGGACGCGCTTCGGCAGAAAATCAAGGAGTTCTGGGACCGGGTCAACCAGCTGATTGACCAGCCTGGCAGCCCGACCCGCCTGCACGAGGTAGCCGAAGACTGGGCCAACAAGGTCGGCAACGTCATCGGCGATATCGCGGGCGATGTCGGCCTCGACAAGATGCAGACAAATCTGGACTGGGAGGGTCGCGGCGCCGAAGCATTCAAGGCCACGGTGCCCGCACAGGTTGACGGGCTGAATTCAGTCAAGGATCTGGCGGACCAGCTGCGGAGTTCGCTGGACAGCCTCGGCAACGGCATCGAGACGTTCTGGACGGCGATGGCTGTCGCGACCGGCGTGTTCGTCGTCGGCGCTGTCGCTGCGATCGCTGCCGCGTGCACCGTGGTAGGCATTCCTGCTGCCATCGCCGCCATCGCCACCGCGGCAGGGGTTTCGATCGGACTCGTCACGACCGCGATCCTGTCGTTGCAGTCGCTGACGAACACCATCTCCACCGAACAGACCTCCATCGCGCAGAAGGTGCACGACCTGGGGGACGAGTGGGCGAAGTCGAACATCGGCGCCATGCAGGAGGAGTCCGATTGGGAAGCGCGATGACGCTCGTCCAGTCCACGGCACGATCTGTCGCGAGTACGGCGATCGGTGTCGCCGTACTCGCGCTGACGGCACTGATCTGGCTCGGTGTCGCGGCGCCCACCGACACCCATCCGCTATTCTACTTTGGACTGATTTTCCTCGGTGGCGGAGCGATGGGCTTGCTGTTGGCCGGGGTCGGAGCGACGGCCGCCCGATCGCGTGCCTCCACCTCCGCTGATTTCCGGTCCTTCCAGGGGATTCGCAGGCTGGTGCTCGCCATGTGGTTGTGTACCGTGGTCGCCGACGCGCTCGGCGTCCTGGTGTTGCTCGCGATCGCGGGCGGCCGAGGTAGTACACCGCTGAGCACGAGCACGTTGGCCGTCGCGTTCGCCACGGCGGCGATCACGGTGATCTGCGCCGGTTTCACGTCGGCCGTCATGCGCCGTGTGCTCCCCACGGGTTGACTCCGTGCGCCGTCGCGATCGGGGACGTCGCCGTGACTATCGCGCGATCGATCCGACCCGTGCGCGGCGCATCAGCGCGAGCGCTGCGCCACTCGCGCTCGGATCGTTCTCGCTGGCCACGGCGCTTACCGGGAGTGCGGTGTACCTGGCGGTGGGGTGGGCGACGAAGGTCCCGCTGCTGGCGATGACTGTGGGCGCGCATGGGGCGCAGGCGCTCATCGCCGCGCTCTTCGGCATCGTCACGATGTCCATGCGCAACACGGTCTCGGCTCGACGGCTCGAACTGCGATCCGCCAACGCGGTCCGCCGGAACCTGCTCGTCCTGTGGAACCTCGGCCTGCTCATGGCATGCCTGGGCTGGCTCGCTCTCGGCGTGGGTGTCACCGCCGCACCGGAGCCGATCGGTGCGCCGACGGCCTTCGTGGAGATCCTCGTGCCCGCCGTGCTCGTCGTGTACAACGGCGTTGTCGTGGTGCTGGCTCACCGCCTGCTGCGCGCCTGACCTGCACGCAGCAGGCTCGCAACGCGGCCCGCGAGCACGTGCGTGGTCCCTTTCCTGGGCCGGCTGCTCACCCGTCCGTCCGCTGATCGATCGCGGCCTCGTAGAAGGCATCCGCGAGGGCCATGATGACGGCGCTGATTCCGGGTCCGTCGCTGAAGAAGTAGTCGGCCATGGTGTTGTGGGCTTCTGGTGGTCGTGTTCCCCGTTGATGTTGCCCCGTCCACGTCGATCGACGCCTCCAGTTCATGGAGCCATCACCGCAGTACTTATCCAGCCCACCGGGCACGCCAGCGCGCCGTCCACGGACAAAACCATGAACAACTTCCCTAACTCGCCGACAAACTGGGAGACCGAGGGCACCGCCGATAACGGTGCGACGGATAAGCCGCCAGACATCCGCCCGACGTCATCGCGTGTAGCGGGCCAGCATTGACCGTAACGTCTCGGCTCGCGAATCCGTGGGGCTCAGGTCGGCGAGTATCGACCGGACTTGCGAGGCGGCACCGGCCACGTCACCTGCAGACGCCCGCAGGCTGGCTACCTGTTGCCGTAGCTCGACCACCTCGTCGTCCCTGGCGTTGTGCTGCCGCAACCGCATGGCCAGCACGGGCTCCAGCTGCTCCAACGCTTCCGCCGCCCGCCCCAGAGCGGCATGGCACACCACGATCTGCATCCTCCAGTGCAGGACGTCGGAGTCGTCCGCCGAACGCTCCGGTGCCACGTGCTCGACCAGCCGTTCATAGTGCACGAGAGCGCGTGCGTAATCGCCACCGAGAAGCAGCGTGTTGGCCAACTGGAGTCGCGCGCCGCGATGTGCGCGGTCGGTCTCCCCCACTTGTGCCAGTAGGTCCTCGAGCAGTCTTGCTGCCTGCGTGAACCGTCCCGCCTCCGCCAGGTCGGCGGCTTCGTCGCGCACGGTCCGGATGTCGAGAGTTGCCGGGGAAACTCGCTGTGCCTGCTGAGATACCGCCCGACGACGCGGAGCGAGCGGCCGCCTATACGGTCGTGTGGGGTCGGACGCCGTCGTCACGTCGTCGGTCGTGCCAGATTCCGGCTGGGGCAGGAACGGCAGCAGCCGTTCATACACTTCCTGCGCGTCGGCTGGCCGGTTCTCCGGCTCCTTGGCGAGAAGTTGGAGTACCAGTTCTTCGATGGCGATTGGGGTGTCCCGACGTTGTGGCCGTAGCCGGGGCGGTGCTTCCTCGACGTGCTGACGCATGGCTGGATACGTGCCTTCCGCAGTGAAAGGACGTTCACCGGCGAGAAGTTCATGCAGGATGCAGCCGAGTGAGTACAGGTCGCTGCGTGGACTGGGAACACCGCCGAGAACCTGTTCCGGCGACATGTAGGCCGGGCTGCCGACGGCTTCACCTGTCGCCGTGAGCCGGGTGATGTCCGCTTCGAGCAGCGCGGCGACCCCGAAGTCGAGGACAGTGACCGTGCCGTCTGGCTTGATCATCACGTTGCTTGGTTTCAGGTCGCGGTGCACCAGGGACACGGCGTGGGCCGCCGCCAGTACCGATGCCGTCTGAGCTGTCACGGCGACCGCCCACTCCAGCGGCACGGGCTGGTGCTGTGCCAGGAAGTCGACCAGGTCGATCCCGGGGACGAGCTGCATGACGAGATACAGCTCGTCCCCTTCGGTACCAGCGTCGAACACCGCGGGCACCCCGGGATGCTCGACTCGCGCGGTCAAGCGAGCCTCGCGCAGGAATCGCTTCACGAGCGTGTCGTGTTCCGAGCGCGGCGAGAGCGCCTCCGAGCGCAACAGTTTGACGGCGACAGCGCGGTCGAGCCGCTTGTCGAAGCCCGACCAGACCTCGCCCATTCCGCCACGTCCGATCGGGGAGACGATGTCGTATCGCTGCGCCAGAGTCCGCCGTGCCGCCATGGCTCAGGCCACTTCCCGCCGGAGCGACTCGTAGGCGTAACGGCGGGCGATGCTCTTCAACTCGGAGTTGAACTCCGCGTCGTCGGCGAACTTCTGTACCGCCTTGGTGTCGTTCTCGATCCGCTCGTAGAGCTTGTCCTCGAACACCTCGTCGAAGACGTGCCCGAAGTTCTCCTCGTCGTTGGCGAACGCGGCGGCCCGCACCTGCGGCTCGGCCATCGCGGCCTCCGCCGAGCCGCGCACGATGTCACCCTCGCCGAGGTTGCTGCCGAACCGCTCGTTGAGCTCGGCGATCAGCTCGGCCAGCGAGGTGCGAGGGCGCTCGTGCTGTCCACCGGGGCCGTCGCCGCTGAATCCTGGGAGGACCTGCTCACCCTCGGGCGTCAGTGCCAGATCATGGTCGCCGGTCTTGCCGATCCGCAGGTGAGTCAGATCGACCTGACCGAGGTCTATACCGGGGTCCTGCCTCCGAGCCAATCGGGGAAGGAGCATCTTCCCGTAGACGTAGAGCTGTTCGAGGGAACGTTCGGCGAAACCGACGACCTGGGCGAGAAAGCCGTACTTGCGGATGTAGTCACGCAGGTCCGAGCGGAACTCCTCGGCGCGTTCCGGCTCCTCATCAAGGAGCTGGGCGAACCGGTCGCGGGCCGGATCAGTCAGCCGGTACAACTCGGCGTGCACCCGGTCCCAGGTGACCCGGTCACCAGCGTCCCGCTGCGCTCGCACGTATTCCGCGGTGAAGGCCTCCATCTCGGACTCCACGAGCAACTGGTGATCGAGCACCGCTCGCTGGGCGTCGTAAATGAGGTTCGGGTCGCTCGGAGTGGTGACCGTCGCTTCGAAGAACGGCCGGAACGCCTCCTGTATCTCCTCGGCCTCGTTCGCGAAGTCGAGTACGAACAGATCGTCCTGACCCTTCCTCGGATGCGTCCGGTTGAGCCTGGACAGGGTCTGCACCGCTGCCACGCTCTTCAGCGGCTTGTCCACATACATCGTGGTCAGCAGTGGCTGGTCGAACCCCGTCTGGTACTTCTCGGCCACGACGAGGATGCGGTATTCCTGCTTGGGGTTGCTCTCGGCGTGTTCGTCGTCGGCACGGGTGTAGGCGAACGCCTTGGGCAGTGCCGCCTCACCGATTCCGTTCAGGGACGACTCGGTGACCGTGTCGGAGTCGAGGTTGTCGACCTTGAGTTCTCCGGAGAAGGCGACGAGAACACCGCAACCGTCGTAGCCTCGCATGTCCACATAGGACTTGATTTTGCGGTAGAGCTTGACCGCATGCTCGCGGGAGCGTGTCACCACCATCGCCTTGGCCCGTCCGCCAAGACGTCCACGGGTGTGCTTGATGAAGTGCTCCACGATGATCTCGGCCCGCTGTTGCAGGCTTGCCGGACTGAGTTCGGCGAAGCGGGCCAGGGCTGCGCTGGCTTTCCGTTCGTCGACCTCGCGTCCGTCGTCTCCCCCGGTGAGCCGCCAGTAAGTCTTGTAGGTGACGTAGTTGCGCAGCACGTCGAGGATGAAACCCTCCTCGATGGCCTGGCGCATCGAGTAGATGTGGAACGGGCGCTCGGTCTCACCGACCCGGGTTCCGAACAGCTCCAGGGTTTTCGGCTTCGGGGTCGCGGTGAACGCGAAGTAGGAGAGAGTCTCGTGCCTGCCACGCGCCAGCGCCGCCGCGGTGAGCGGATCGTTGTCCTCGTCGATGTCGTCGCTACCGAGCTTGGTCAGCACCCGCTTGAGCGCTGCCGCGGACTCACCAGATTGTGAGGAGTGCGCTTCGTCGACGACGATCGCAAACCGCTTGCCTCGCAGGCCGTCGACCTTCTCCAACACGAAGGGAAAGGTCTGGAGGGTGACGATGAGGATCTTGGTCGTCTCGCCTGCCAATGCGGCGCTGACCTGCTCGGACTTGGACCCCTCACTCTTCTCGCTGATCTTGGTGACCACCCCGGCCCGATGCTCGAACTGATAGATGGTGTCCTGGAGTTGCCGGTCGAGCACGGAGCGATCGGTGATCACGACGACCTTGTCGAAGACCTGCTCGTTGTCGGCGGAATGCAGGTTCGACAACCGGTGGGCGAGCCAGGCGATCGTGTTCGACTTGCCGGAGCCGGCCGAGTGCTGCACCAGGTAGTTGTGTCCCGATCCGTGTTCGGCGGCGTGCGCGACCAGGCTGCGGACAGCATGCCACTGGTGGTAGCGCGGGAAGATCAGATTGCGGGCTTGGGGGCCCGGTCGGCGGCCACCACGCCGTACTTCGCCCTTTTCCAGGTGCACGAAGCGCCGGATGATGTCCAGCCACGCCTCGGGCTGCCAGACCTCTTCCCACAGGTAGGAGGTGCGATACCGGCCGGGAGCCGCAGGTGGATTGCCTGCTCCGCCATCTTCACCGGGGCCGTTGGAGCCGGTGTTGAAGGGCAAGAAGCGGGTCGTGTTCCCGGTGAGACGTGTGGTGAGGAACACCAGGTCCGGGTCGACCGCGAAGTGCACCAGGGCCCGTCTGGCGAACAGCGGTTCCTTCGGGTCGCGGTCCCGCCGGTACTGCTCCTTCGCGTGTTCCACGGTCTGGCCGGTGAGTGGGTTCTTCAACTCGGCGGTGGCGACCGGAACGCCGTTGACGAACAGCACCAGGTCGAGTTCCTTACCATGGTCGCGCTCCGAGTACGCCAGTTGCCGCGTGACCGATAACCGGTTCTGCTCGTACCGCACGAGGGCGTCGTCGGCGAGCGTGTGAGCGGGCCGGAAGTACGCGAGGCGGATCAGATGTCCCCGGTCGCGCACCCCGTGGCGGAGCACGTCCACTGCCCCGCGCTTGTCGATTTCCCGCGCGACGTGGCGAGCGAATGCCCGTTGCGCTTCCACGCTGTCGTCGCCGTAGTAACCCCGCAGCTGTTCCCACACGTCCTGCTGCGTCGCGCCGATGAAGGTGAAAAGCTGGTCGGTGTCCAGCCCCAGCTCACGGTCGTAGCCGTCCCGCTGCCCGCGCTGCCATCCGGAGGCGAGCAGCGATGCTTCGATGGCATCCTCGAACGCCTGCTCGGTGTGAACACTCATCACTGGCTTCCCTCCTCGTGACGCGCGAGGGTGTGGAACCACTCGAGCGCCTCGACGAGCTGTTCCCGATTCGACGCGTCCAGCAGGACGTCTAGGGGGAAACCGGGACGCAGGTCGATCTTCGATTCCGGCAGGTCCACACCGTTGATCTTGTTCAGACGTTGACGCAGCTCCTCGCGTCTGCTCAGTTCGTCGAACGGCGGACGGCTGCGGAGGTGCTGGAACACGATCTCAAACTTGCCGCTCGGATAGAGGGCGGCGGGCCAGATGTTGCCGCCCGGGTCCGACTTCCTCCGGGAGAGCAGGAAGCAGGAGGTCTCCGCCTCGACGCCGTATTCGAGGTACCCACCGGCCGCGGTCCATGCGTTGAGCATCATGACCACCGCATTGGCGACATCGGGGCCCTGATGTTCGATGAGCTGCTCGCGGAACCGATCACGCAGTTTGGGATCCTGTCCCGCGTCTGGCTCGGGTACGAGCTCCGGCACGTCGGCGCCGAGAAGCAGGGCAAGCCCCTCGGTGGTGATGCGCTGCTCCGGATTGGCCCGCCCGTGCGCGTCGAACACCACGCCTTCCGCTTCGAGCAGCTCCCGTGGGTCGTCGGTACGTTCCGGGTCGATCCAGGTGAAGTTGGGCGACACCTTACCGTCGGACTGTAGTACCCGGTGAGCGTTCGGGGCGGCTACGGTGGCCAGCCGCTGTCCGATGGCCACGGCATGACTGCCGATCAGCGCGGCGAGGTCACCGTAGGTGGTCCACGATCCCGCGGGAAGCTCGGCGAGAGCCCTGTTCAACACGTCCCAGGCAGGGCCTGTCGAGCTGTTGTCTCGCGCGATGGGGCCGGGCCATTCGGAGATCACCCGTTCCGCCAGCGCATCGGCACGGTGCTGGATCTGTGGCCGTCCCCAACGCTCCTGCCCCGCGATCTCCTGGTTCATGCGCACGCCGCTGGACGCCAACTGCTCCCGCTTCACCTCGAACGGGCTGTTGCTGAGCTTGGAGTTGTAGCCGGTGAGCGTCAGGTTGCCCAGTGTGTGCACGAGCGCTTCGTGTACCTGCCCGAATTCCTCACCGGGTTCGAGGTCCTGTGCCAGAGCCTGCTTCCATTCGGCCGTGGGGCTCTGCGGCAGGACATGCTCGATGGTGAGGGAGGACAGGTCTACGGGCTCCTTACTGCCGTAACTCTCCTCCAGCCACCGCAGCACCAGGGCTCGCTGGTTGGGGCGCCCGTTAAGGTAGTACGGGACCGTCCGCACTGCCTCCCGGATGTCGCGGTCGGTGGCGTAGTACTTGCGTCCGCTCGACAGGTAGCGGCGAACCGCCTCGTCGATCGGGAGGTCGGCGTCCACTTCGGTCACCAGTGAAAGCATGACTCGGTTCATCCCTGTTGTGGCGCGGCCGATGAGCAGGCGACGGACGAAGTAGCTTTCCAGATACAGCATCGCCCTGGCGATCTCCGCCGAGTCCGCCAGCTCGCGGGCGCGCAGGTCGAGCAAGTGGAGCAGCACGGGGTAGACGGTGGTGGTGCCCCATGCGCCCAGCCGCCGCAATCGGTGCCGAACGCCCGGGTCGTCCTCCCGCGACGGTTCCAGGATGGTGCGGAGTAGCTCGCCGAGCCGACCGAACCGGGCGACTTCCTGCTCGATCTCTTCCTCGGTGCGCATGCGGTCCAGACGCCGCTGCTGGCCCGCGTAGGTATCGGTCTGCTTGATCCTCGGATCACGTTGCACCAGGTCGAGCCAGAAGAGCAGTTCGAGTTGGTCGTTGTCGAGGTTCTTCTGGAGCGGCAACCACAGCGACTCGTAGACCGCCTCACCGCGGGTGGGCAGTCGCATGAACAGGTAGTTGCGGAGCAGGTCGGCCTGGGTGAGTTTCAACCCGGTGTTGTTCAGCGACTCGAAGATGCGGTGTGGGTTGTCTCCTCGCTGCGCGGTCACCGACACCAGCGCGAGTCCGGAGATCACGGCGTCCTCGATGCGTTCGATGTCGTTCGGGTCGTCGGGGTCGTCGGCGGCGACGAGTTGCGCGGAGAAGAACCGGTACGCGGCACCGATCCGGTCGGTTCCGCCGGCTTTCGGTGTGGCGTTGAGGCACGCCAGGTACGAGGCCCGGTCGGCCTGTGTCGGCACGAGCTTGAGCCGCTGGTTGTCCGGCTTCCACTTGTTGATGAGGTACTGCTGGTCGATGCGTTCGCGGTGTTCGGGGTGTTCGTGTTTGGCACGGTGGTCTCGCAGTGCGCACAACAGGATCGACAGGGTGGTCAGTCTCTGCTGGCCGTCGATCACCAGGAATTCCTGCACTCCCGCCGGGCCGTTCGTGGGGCTGGGCGCGAGGACCACCGAGCCGATGAAGTGGGTCGGTTCCGCGTCACCGGCACGGTCGTCGGCGAGCTGCTTGATGTCGTCCCACAACCGCTGGAACTGGGTGTTCGTCCACGAATACGTCCGCTGGTACAGCGGCACCTGGTACTGCTTGGAGCCTTCCAGGAGTTCCTGCAGGCTGGTCTCGCGTGCTACGACCACGTTATCTCCCCCTTGGTCTAGCGATGAATGCCGAGCCGGTGCTGTTCGGCGAGGATGATGCGTTCCTTGAGTGGTACGGCTTCGTCGTCGAGGATGGCCGGCCGGTACTCACTGGTGTCGACGGCACGACGGTCGGCTTCCTTCGCGTCGCTCTTGCGCGCGAACTCGTCGAAAAGAAGTTTCTTGTTTTCCTGGACCTCACGCAGACGTTCGTCGACGCTGCCTTTGGCCAGCAGTCGATGCACCTGAACCTTGCGAATCTGACCCATCCGGTAGGCACGGGCGATGGCCTGTTCCTCGGTACTCGGCTTCCACTGCGGTTCCGCGATGACGACCACAGACGCGGCCTGCACGTTCAACCCGACGCCGCCGGCCTCGATCTGGCTGAGGAGCACGGCGTGGCCTTTTCTCCGGGTGAAGGTGTCGACGAGTTGCTGGCGAGCCGCGGGCTGCACCGAACCGGTCAGCTGCCCCACCACAACCTGGCCGAGCCTGTCGTGGATCGCCTCGAGCACGTTGAGGAAGTACGAGAACACCACGACCTTGAGGCTGTCCTCGCGGGCCTCGTCCACGATCTCGGCGAGCCGTTCGAGTTTGGCCGAGTCGGCCGCCTCGAACGCGGCCTGGCGCATCCGCATGAGATTGCGTGCCCGCACTGCCTCCACATAGGCGGTGTTGTCGGCGTGAGTGAACTGCACCCAGTCCTCGACTTCGATCTTGTCGGGCAGTTCGGTGAGCACGTCTTCCTGGTTACGGCGCAGGTAGACCGGCGCGACCGCGCGACGGAAACGCCGAGCACCTGTAATGGCGTCAGTGGCGTCCAGTCTCCCCGCGATGTGCGGTTGCAGGTAGGCGACGAGGTTGCGGAATTCCTCGACGCGGTTCTCCATCGGTGTGCCGGTGAGGAACAGTGCCCGCTGCGCTTGGGAGACGACGCGGCCGACGTTTTTGGAGCGTTGTGATTCCGGGTTCTTGACGTAGTGGGCCTCGTCCACCACCAGCAGCGCGATGCCGTCGTCGGCGATCCCCTTGAGCCGACCGAGGGTGGTGAACGTGGTGACGGCGATGCCGCCGGTGCGCCGCCAGTGCCGCATGGCGGCGTCCCGGTCGGCGCCGTGCAGGCTGTGCGGGGTGAGCGTGGTGTGTTTGCGGATCTCGTTGATCCAGTTGATCTGCACGCTGGCGGGGCAGACCACGAGGAAGCGGGTCTGTCCCTTCGCTGCCATGTGGGCCACGACGGCCAGGGCCTGCACGGTTTTGCCGAGGCCCATCTCGTCGCCGAGGATCGAGTGTTTCTGGTGGATCGCGTACTGCGCGCCGAAGACCTGATATCCGCGCAGGGTCGCTTTCAGCAGGCTGGTGTCGAGCGGGACGGCCGTGATCTCCTGCCGGAGTTCTTCGGGCAGATAACCCTGTGCGGCCTCGTTGTCGTCCGCGTCACCGTGTCCGGTGAGCGTCGACAGCAACGCGTTGAAGCTCGCGGCATCGTTGGCGTACTCCTGCCACAGGTACGCCGACGAGTACGAGCGGGGGTCGGCGGCCCTTTCCTGCCCCTCCACGGTCTGCCACAGCGCGAGCGTCTGTGGAGAGGTGAGGAGGGTGTCGAGTTGCGCCAGCGCCGCGAGCGCCGCCCGCTTCTTGGCTCGGCCCTTGAAGAACATGGCGCCGCGGCTGGTGGTCGGTTCCGCCTGCCTGACGAGGTCCGCGGCCAGCGTGGTGAACTGCTCCAGCGGTGCCTGAAGGGATGTTCGGGCGCTGTCCGCGTGGCGGGCGGCCGCGAGCGTGGCGAGGAGCTGGGTCTGTCCGGGGTCCTGCCGGTCAGGGTCGAACCGGAGCCGCGCTTCCTGCCGGACTTCGTTGGCGAGTCGGCGTGCGGCGGTTGAGACCTGATGCGCGGTATGATGGCCGATGCGCGGAACCGCTTGAAGCCGGTTCGGGCTCGCCTGAAGCACGTTCGCGATGGTGCGGTAACCGGCGTTCTCCAGAGCGCCCAAGCGGGCGCCCTTACCCACCAGGGTTCGGAGGTCGGTGACCGGCCTGGCGCTCAGTGTGGCCTGTGCCTGCTGGTCGAGCAGGATGCCGATCTGCTGATGCGCGCTCCGGCGGAGCACGTCGGAAGCGGACAGCAACACGGCGGCGCGGGCGGCCAAAGCCCGAACGTTCTCGAACATCGCCTTGGCCGCCGCACCGACCTTCGTCTTGGCCGCGCTGATGGCCGCCTCGTCGGGTGCCGCAGGCGAGCCACCCGACGCACGTACCTCCGCGCTCACTCAATGCCCCCAGTCATCATGAGTCAGCGCACCCCCGACCGCGCAGTCGTCACGTCGAGCTGCCCAGTGACCGCAGCGGTGATCAGGGCTTGGCGACGCTCGGCAAGGAGGTCGATTTGGTGGTTCGCGGAATTGCGATACCGGGAGGCGGAATCGAGATTGCGATCGAGCAGCCGGACAATCGATACTTGCTCCGAGATGGTCGGCAAGTGCACTTTGCGACCTAAATAACCCGCACCGTCAAGGTTTTGAATTCCCGTCGTTTGCTTAATGAACGGAATATTCATTCCAGCGAAGTAGTTTGCTGCCATCAAAAGTCCTGCAAAGCGAGGAAAAACGATCGACTTTGGACGAAGAATGGATACGAAGTTTGAGGTTGTCGCTAGCACATTCTCCGGTCCATCGTAGTTGACCGCGAACCCAACAGGATTCTTCTCGCCACCACCAGACTTCTCAAGCAGGACATCTCCTTTACGGAGAGTCCTACGTCGAATCTGCTGCGCGTCAATCGCTCGGTAAGTTGCTGCGGTTGATCCGCCAGTCAATGAGATCCTGTCAAAATCGGCTACGCGAACACATAATACATCCGATTTATCCCCAGCCGGATCGTCCCCCCAAACGCCTGCGCGTTCAAATTCGAACAGATACTTGATTGGAATCTCACGCCAAGAAGCTGGCGGTATTGGCGGTAGTAAAACTTTGGCAAGTTGACATTTAGAGCGACTTTCGATCAACTCTAACTGACTCGTACGCATGCCGATCAATTTGCCGATACGATTCGTCTCGACGTCAAGAAAGTCGGCGATGCGCCGTTGCTCCTCCAGCGCAGGGACCGGCATGGATGTCGCACGCATGCCCTCGCGACTCAACTCTATCTGGTTTGTGGATCCGGTGACCAAGGTCTCGAACATGAACCTCTGAAAACTACTACTCTTCAGGTAGTAATACCCGAACCTCGGATGGACCCGATGTGGATTGAAGCGGACTACCGTTACATGACCATCAGCGACACACGGACGCGAATCTGGAGAATATTCGAACCAACCCACGCGACCGAGAGTGCCAGTGCCAGTTGAGTTTACTAACGAGTCACCCAACTGCAGGTACCCCTTGAGTTTACGCGGATCACCTAGATACGAATGAAACCTAGTTCTCTCCCAATCCAAGCCAGACTTTTGGTTAGCAGCCTGGCTCACCATGCGAATTGGCCCGTCGTCGACATAATTCGGCGCGGTGCCACGATTCAGCAGGCGCGTTACGTACCGAAGGGGAACGCTTTCCCAGCTCACTCCGTCACCTCGCTGAGGAGGCGCTGGATCTGGGCTTCGAGGTCCTTCAACTCGGCGTCGATCTCCTCCAGCGGTCGTGGTGGTACGTACTTGTAGAAGTGCCGGGTGAACGGGATCTCGTAGCCGACCTTGGTCTTGGTGTGGTCCACCCAGGCGTCCGGGACGTGCGGCAAGACCTCACGAGCCAGGTACTCGTCGATGTCCTCGTCCAGTGGGACGTTCTCGTAGTCCCGCAGGTCGGGGTCAGGCAGCGGCTCGCCCTTGCGATCGGTCTGCAACTCACCTTCGGGGTCGCTGATCGAGACGACCTTCCAGACCGCCTTGTCCACGGCGGCGGGCAACTTGCCCAGCGGGGCCAGGGTCTCCTTCAGCGTCTTCACGAAGTCGACCTTCCGGTACGACGCGGGCTCGTCGACCAGCGTGCGCAGCGCGTCGATCAGCTTCTCCCGGCTCTCGTACTTCGCCAGCGGCTTGGCGACCTCCAGTTCGGCCAGCGCTTCCTCGGTGACCTCGAACCGCAGCTTCAACGGCCGCTCCACCGTGATCCGCCGGTACCCGAAGTCCCGCGGCGAGAAAACCTTGACCTTCTCGTGCATCGGGTGCTCGGGGTTCTCCGCCACCGTGAGCGCCTCGCCGTACAGCTCCGTGAGCTTCGCGATCTCCTCGTCCGGGATCTCCTTGCGCTTGTCCCCCAGGGACTTGCGCATCTTCGCCCAGTGTTCGCGCGCGTCGAGCAAGAGCACCTTGCCTCTGTGCGCCTCGTCCTTGCGGTTGGTCAAGATCCAGAAGTAAGTCGAGATGCCAGTGTTGTAGAACAGTTGGTCGGGCAGCGCGACAATGGCCTCCAGCCAGTCGTTCTCCAGGATCCACTGCCGGATCCTCGACTCGCCCGACTCGGCGGCGCCGGTGAACAGCGGCGAGCCGTTGAAGACGATCGCGATCCGCGAACCGCCCTGCTCCGGCTTCTTCATGTGGTGGATCATGTGCTGGAGAAACAGCAGCGACCCGTCGTTGATACGCGGCAGTCCGGCGCCGAACCGGCCGGCGAAGCCGATCTTCGCCTCGTTCTCGACGTCGTCCTTGACCTTCTTCCACTCCACGCCGAACGGCGGGTTGGCCAGCAGGTAGTCGAACGTCTTGCCGTAGTGCTTGTCGTGGCTGAACGAGTTGCCGAGCTTGATGTTCGCCGCGTTCTCGCCCTTGATCAGCAGGTCCGACTTGCAGATGGCGTAGGACTCGGCGTTGAGTTCCTGCCCGTGCGGCACCACCTTGGCGTGCGGGTTGTGCTCGGTGATGAACTCCTCGGCCGCGGTGAGCATCCCGCCCGTCCCGCACGCCGGGTCGAGCACGGTCTTCACCACGCCCGGCGTGGTCAGTTCCTCCTCGTCCGGCGCGAGCAGCAGGTTCACCATCAACCGGATGACCTCGCGGGGCGTGAAATGCTCACCAGCGGTCTCGTTCGAAATTTCCGAGAACCGCCGGATCAGCTCCTCGAACGCGTAGCCCATCTGGTGGTTGTCCACCGCCTCAGGGCTCAGGTCGATCTCGGCGAACTTCGACGCCACCTGATACGTCAGCCCGGCGCCGTCGAGCCGCGCCAACTGGGCGGGGAAGTCGTAGGCGTCGAAGATCTCCCGCGCGTTCTCGGAGAACCCGCCGATGTAGGACTTGAGGTTGTTCGCGACGTTGTCCTGGTCACGCACTGCGGACTGGAAATCCAGCTTCGAGGTGTTGTAGAAGCTCAGGCCCCCGGTGGCCCGCTTGAGCATGTCCAGGTTCTGCACGCCCTGCTCGGCCAGCTTGGCCTTGCGTTCCAGCACCTTCTGCTTCGTCGGCGCCAGTACGCAGTCGAGCCTGCGCAGCACGGTGAACGGAAGGATCACCTTGCCGTACTCCGACTGCTTGTAGTCGCCGCGCAGTAGATCGGCCACGGACCAGATGAAACTCGCCAGCCGAGTGTGCGTGCTGCTCACAGATCTCCCCTGTGGAAATTGAAGTGACAGTGTTCATGTCGTCGATGAGATGCCGATCGTTTCTACTCCCCCGGTACGACAGCACCGTCGGCCAGTCCGTCGGTCAACTGCCGCGCGAGACGCTCACCCACGTCGCTCGCGTCACGCAAACCTGCCGTGAACTCGACGAGCCGCCGGAACGCCGCCCCGAGCCGCCGTTGCACTCCAAGGTCGAGTACGGGGATCTCGGCCCGTCGCACGTCGATCCGGTGCACCCCGGAGGCGGTCGTGCTGCTCCCCCGCGGCGTGCTGCCCCCGCGAATCTGACCCGCGAGGAAATGCACGTCCAGCTTGGTCGGGTCCACGCGGATCAAGCAAAGGTTCGGGCCGAGCACCAGGTCGTCGGCCTCGATGACCCGGGTTGCGGGCTTCCCACCGCCCGCCGCCAACAGCGGTACCACCAGATCGCCCGGTCGCAGCGGCACCACGTCGTCTCGGTCCCCCGCATAACGCTCGGTGGGTTCGCGGCCGGTGGCCACATCACGTCCGGTCAGTACCCGAGGCCCATCGCCTGTTTCCGCCGTGTCGAGGGGGCCGAGCTGCTGTCGTAGCACGAGTGCTCCCGCCCGGGCGAGGTCACTGATCGTCGTGCTGGTGCGTCCACCTTGCCTGGCCTCGCGCACAGTTGGGAGCAGATCGCCCAGCTTGTTGAGGCTGCGAACCAGGCGTTCCCGGGCCTGGTCGACCACGTCGAGGTCGAGAGCCGTCGGCTGCTGAGGAAGATGCCGAGCGGGCGTGAGGTCCACGTCCTCATCCAGCAACTCGATCGGTTCAACGACCTTCCGCTGCCCAGGAACCTCCTCGACCGTGCCGGTCTTCCGGAACTCCTGCCAAGAGCCGAGGACGTCGCGGTGGATCGCGTTCCAGTCCACCTGTCCCCGCCGGGGTGGCTGGTGGTGACCGGTGTCGACGAGGAGCACAGGTTCGGCACCCCGCGTGCCCGGGTCACGCAAGACCCACAGGTGAACGGCGATACCCGTGGACATCAACACGCCGGCAGGCAACGCGATCATCGCCCGCAGCCCACCTCGTCGTAGCAACGCCTGCCGGATGGCGCGGCCGGACCGGCGGAACGCCACCCCGGCGGGCAGCGCCACCACAACGGTGCCTTCGGGGGTGACGTGCGCGAGGCAGTGCTGAACCCAGGCAAGTTCGGGTTCCCCCTTCACGGGCACGCCGTATTCCCAGCGCGGGTCGATGCCGAGCTCCTCATGCCCCCAGTCGCGGTAGCCGAAGGGCGGATCACAGACCACCGCGTCGGCTCGAAGCTCGGAGAAGGCATCTGCCCGCAGCGCGTCGCCGTCCACGATGGTCGCGGGGCGAGAGCCCTGTAAACGTGCACGGGCGAGCCTGGCCAGAACCGGGTCGAGTTCCTGCCCGGCGAGTCGTTCGGCACCTGCCTCGGCGGCGGCGCGGAGGATGTTGCCCGGGCCGCAGGCGGGGTCGAACACGGTGCCCGTAACGGGCCCGGCGAGTTCGACCATCAGCCGCGCCAGTTCCGGCGGACTCACCAGATGCTGACGTTGTTGCCGCTCGAACGCTCGACCACACAGCGACTCGACAAGCTCGTCCCGCGACCTGGCGTCAAGGTCGCCAAGGACACGGCGAACCCCCTCGGGGAGCGTGGTCGTGCCCGGCTCGTGCAGATAGGTGGCGACGTCGGCGATTCGTTCCAGCACATTGGCGTCGCCTTCCAACGCCCGCCACACCGTGTCCGACGGCCCGCTGCCGGTGAGCTTCCCCCGCTCCCGCAGCCACCGCTCCACTTCGTCCAACCGGAAGACGGGTGTCCCGCCGGGTCCGGCTACAGGGGCGGGGAAGTCTGTATGGCGCCGACGCCAGTTACTCACGGCGGCCCGGCCGACACTTGCCATGCGGGCGATCTCCGCCGCCGTCACGAGCGTCCCGTCTGACATGCCCATCGTCTCCTCAAGCAGCTGTTACCGTAACACACGTGAATCACCTTGTTGACCGTGTACATCAATGGTGATTGACTTCCTTACGTCAACACTTGTTTTCAGCGGATCTGTGACATGCGGCGGCCTCACGCCCATGGCGGATGCCTCGTTCTCCGAGCCCCCTCCAGCCGACCAGCCCCCTGCAGAGGAAGGAACACCATGTCAATCACCGTCGACAGCGCCCGAGTCACCGCAGGCCGTCGCTCGGACACCTACCTGGCCATGCGCAGTGTCCAAGGTGGACGCACCGTCTACAGCACCCGTGTGCCGTTGCTCGATCTCGACAAGATCCTTCACCTGCCCGATCCGGCTCAGCCCGACCCGGACAACCGCAAGGTCGATCCGCGCCACGCCCGATCGTTCGGCGACTACATCTCCCAGCACGAGACCTGGGTGGCGCCCGCTCTGCTGGCGCGGGACAACGGTGGGTGCACGTTCCAGCCGCTCGACGGTGCCAACGGTCAGATCGGCTACCTAGAGATTCCCTGGGCCACCGGCGCGTTCGGCGCCCTCACCACGATCGACGGGCAGCACCGTATCCTCGGCAGCCACCTGGAAACACGGCGACTGTCGGAAGAGATCGCCAAGGTAGAACGCGACCTGGGACGCGCGCGATCGGCCGAGCGGCAGGCCAAACTGGAAGCCAAGCTCGACGACCTTCGAGGACGACTGACCCGCCTGCACAGCGAAGCGATCGGGTTGGACATCTACGTCGAACCCAATTCCGTCCGGGCACGCCAGATGTTCGTCGACGTCGCCGACAACGCCAAGGGCATCTCCACCGCACTACGTGCCCGCTTCGACGGATCCAAGATTGCCAACCGGACGTTGGACCGTGTGATCGACCATGCCCTGCTCAAGGGGCGGGTGGACCTGGAGCAGGACCGCATGACCCGCAACAACGTCAATCTCATCGGCGCCAAGCACGTCGCCGACCTGACCAAGGCCGTCGCGGTGGGCGTGGGCGGAAGGATCAGCGCGCGGCGGGAGGCCGAGTTGTCCGACGAGGCGGTCATCGAGGCCGTCCACGGCTTCCTCGACTGCATCACCGAGGCTTTCACCGACCTCGCCGACGTCGCCGAAGGCACGCTGAGCCCCACGGACCTGCGCAGCAGGTCACTGCTCGGCTCGGTCGGCATGCTCCGCGTGCTCGCCGGTACCTACCACGTGCTGCGGGGCAAGGAGATCGCCGACGACGACATCACCGCGTTCTTCGGCACTCTCGAACAGCACATGACCGCCCCGATCAGCGAGGACAGCCTGTGGCGGCGCAGCGAAGCGGGCCGTGACTTCGAGCCCAACGCCTCCGCGCCGGTCATGCGAACCCAGAACCTCCAACACCTCGTCACAGTCCTGACCTCCTGGTACCCCGGCGTGTGACGCTCGGCTGAGGGCCTTGCCCGCTCTCGCCGTCGCGGCGGTGGTCACTTCCGTCGGCTGCCCATCGGTTTCGTGGACCGGTGAGCGCATCCCCGTAGCAGCCGAACATCCCATCGAGCCGAACTCCAGCCTCTGCATGGAAAGGACCCATATGACCACCGTCTCGCCCACTACCTCAAGCCGCTGGTGGTCGCTCGGTCTTGTCGGCGTCGCCTGCCTCGGCATCGGGTTTGCCATCGGCCTGACTGTCGGCAGCGGGGACGAGAGCATCCTGGCCGCCACTCCCGAACCGAGCACCGAAGTCGCTTTCACGGACGACACCACACCTACGGACGAGTGTGACTTCGGCGGCTCGGAACCGCTGCCCGTCACCGACGACTTCGACGCCGAACTGCGAAACCTGTCCAAGGAATGCACCTCTGACACGGAGCTGTCCGTCGAGATCACCGATGTCTTCTGAACAGCCTGAGACGGAACGGTTTCCAACCCAGCATCTCGGGACGGCTGCATGCCGTACCAGGTCGCGCACCATCCGCTACTCTGGCGGCAATTCAACCCATCTGGAGTAACAACAGTGAGCCCGAGGGCCGGTGGCGAGGCCGACAAATTAGGCAACAGGTCCGAGGGGCCGCTTCGACAGTTCGGCACGCTCTGTATGTGGTCATGGGGCATGCCGACTCGATCACTGTATGTGGTCATGGGGCATGCCGACTCGATCACTGTCGAGGACCTCGGCGAGTTGTCGAAAGGTTCGGAATTCACCTACCGTCGCGGCCGGGTGACCGAGGTTCACCAGCTAAAACGCCAGAACCGAATGGTCAACAACTGGTCTGTGAAATCGTTGAACAAGCTCGATGTGTGGGCGAGCGCTCAGCATCACGTTGAGCTAAGGGGTGTCTTGTAGCTGATCTTGTGGTTGGGGGGTGGGTGTTTGTGGGTCAGTCGGCGAGGAGGATGAGGATGTTGTGTAGGTGGGCGATTGCGGACACTGTGTCGTTGAGTGTGCTGGCGGCGCGGTGATAGTCGTGCAGGATTTTCCAGCACGTCATCCTGGCCAGGGTGTGCTCGATGCGGGCGCGGATCGTGCGGTGGCCGACGTTGAGGTCTTGCTTCCAGTCCGGCAGATCGCTCCCGTCCCGAGGTTTGCGGTAGGGGCATGATCACCTCGGCGTTGCCCTGGTAACCGTCGTCGGCCATGACCGGGTGTCCGGCCGATTCCTGCTGGATTCCGGAGTCGCGGTAGACGGTGCAGTCGTTGCGGTTGCCCGGATGTGCGTCGCCGGTGGCGATCACCAGCCGGGTGTCGGCGTCGATCGCGACTTGCACGTCGCCGAGTACCGGTAGTTCTTCGACGGCGCGGCCAGCCGGTGATCCCGGGCCGGCACCAAGGTCCCGTACGATCGCGATCGCGTCGATCCGCCGCTTGCGGACCAGGGCCAGCGCCAGCAGCGGCCCGATGGTGTCGATCACCCGGTGCGCCGCGGAATGCGACACACCGAACAGTGGTCCGAGCTGACGCATCGTCAGGTTCGTCCGCCAATAGTTCGCGACCAGCAGCACCCGATCGGCCAGGTCCAGTCGCCACTGACGACCAGGACGGCCATCGGCGATCTCGTCACCACCACGCTTCGCCACGACCCGCACCAGCTTGCGGAACTGACCCGGCTCCAACCCCGTGAACGGGGCAATCCACTCCGACCGCGACGCCGAGATCACCTGCATCACACCACGATCAACTACCGCCACCAACAAACCCACACCCGGTTACGAGAAATCCCTTAGTCAGGGTGGTTCGCCCCCGACTCGGCGAGGCGCTTCACGACCTGCTCCACCAGCTCGGCATCAGCATCGCCGAGCTTGTCCAAAGCCGGGGCGAGTTGTTGCACGCGCGGCGAGACATCCTCGGCACGAACGCCGTACCAGCCCTCGCAGATCAGCGCGGTGCACTGCTCCCGCGTGAGATCGAGCGCCTTGGCAATGCCAGGGATCTTCTCGGGCGGTGGCGCGCTCACGCCGTCAACCTCGTTGGCGACCTTGTTGAACCAGACCTGGGAGCGCGCCTCGTTGCTCTTGAAGGCCATCCTGGTGAACGTCACGCCCAGCTGCTGATTGACGTAGCGAACTCTTTCTGCAAATGATCCATACATAATATGAGATTAACACATCAGATTCACATCATCTGCATCTGAGCGTAAGTTGGCTACCCTCCATCCGTGTTCGCCTAGCTCAACCGCGCCCGATGTGGCACGTCGATCAGCTCACTCTCTCGCGGTTTTCGGGCTAGCTAGGCTCATGACCCCATGGACGATGATCAGTTTCTGCTGCCTGGGATCAGGCAGCAACGGCATTGGCTCGATGACACGGAGCGCCGCCGCGCCAAGCAAGAAGCCCAGCTCGGCGAGTTCGCGGACGCCATGCAGACCCAGCGTGAGGAACGAGATCGGAAAGAGGCTGAACATGTCGCCCGCGAGGAAAAGGCGCTCGCCCTCGCAACGGAGGCACGAGACCTCTCGGCCAGGCAGAAACTGATCTCCGTGTGGGCTCTGGTCGTGTCGATCCTCGCGTTGGCAGTGGCCGCCGTGGCAGTCTTCGTCGGCGGCTAGGGCGCCGTACCGAGGTGGCGGTACAGCGTCGCGCGGGAGACCTTGAGCGTCTCGCAAATGGTCGCGATCGACTCGCCCGCATCGCGCATCCGCCGGGCAAACGCCACCTGCTCCTCGGTCAGCGCACGAGCGCGGCTGGTCTGCTTGCCGCGCGCCTTGGCTGCGGCGCGGGCGTCGGCGGCGCGCTCGTTGATCAGGGTGCGCTCATACTCGGCCAGGCTGGCGAAGATCCCGGCCACCATCCGCCCGGTGGCGGTTGAGTAGTCGATGCCCTCGGTCAACGTGCGCAGCACGATGCCGCGCTTGAGTAAGTCGTCGGCGACCCGCACTACCTCGGATAGGGAACGGCCGAGCCGGTCAAGGGACTGGACCGCCACCGTGTCGCCCTCGCGCGCGTAATCAAGGAGCACTGTCAGATATGGACAAGGCGTCCCGAAACCCCAGGTCACACGCGTGGGCCGGGTGGGGCTCGAACCCACGGCCAAGGGATTATGAGTCCCCTGCTCTAACCGACTGAGCTACCGGCCCTGGCTGACAGCTCCCGCAGCCGCCGCAGCGGGGTCCAGCGTGCCGCCACTATAGCGCGCGCTCGCGTTGTCACCGACCGCGTCCGGCGCATCGGCTCGCGGCATTGCAGCCCCGCGCGCGTCCGGCGTTTGTACTCTCTGAAGCCATGCACTCGCACCACGATCATCGCCTCGTTCTTCGTCCCGGCACGGCTCGGGCGTGGGCGGGCGTTCTGTTGGCCGCGATTCCGCTGGGCATCCTCTTCGCCGTGACGATCGTGGCTGGATCGGCGGCAGGGGCTGCTGGAATCGCCGGGGTTTCGGTGCTGTGCTTCGGCATCGTCGTCGCGATCGTCCGCGCCCGCCACGTCGAGGTCACGCCGCACGACGTGGTGGTGCGGGAGCCGTTCGCGGGTGAGCGCAGGGTGGCTCGTCACCTCGTCGCGCGGGTGGTGCGCGCCGATCTGGTGCCGTTCCGGGGGCCCGCCGCCGACACTCTCCTTCTCCTCGACGCGCGCGGTGCCGTGCTCGCCCGCATACCGGCCCACGTTTACCCGCGCCCCGACATCGACCGTCTCGTGCACCTGCTCGGGGTTCCGTGCGAGCGGCCCGGCGCGCCCGTCACTCCGCGGCAGCTTTCCCACCGGTGGCCCGGCGCTGCGGGTGTGGCGGAGCGCCGTCCGTTCGCCGCCTACCTCGTGCTCGCCGGTGCGGCGCTCCTGCTCGTCGTCGCGGTCGCCCTCGTCGGAGTCACCGCGCTCTGACCATGCACCACGCGGACCGCGCACGTCGGTGGACTCTGCGTGGCGGCCTACCCTGTTCGCGTGACGAATTCGGGTGAGGCCACGCTGCTGGCCGGCCGCTACCGGCTGGTGCGCGAGATCGGCAGCGGCGCGATGGGCACCGTGTGGCAGGCGGTTGACGAGCGGCTCGGCAGGCAGGTCGCCGTCAAGCGGCTTCTCCTGCCCGCCAACCCGGACGCCGCCGCGCAGGCGCGCGAGCGAGCGCACCGGGAAGGCCGGATCGCCGCGCGCCTGCACCACCCGAACGCCGTCACCGTTCACGACGTCGTCGAGCACGACGGCCTTCCCGTGCTGGTGATGGAGTACTTCCCCGGGCGCAGCCTCGCCGACGTGCTCGCCACCGACGGTCCCCTGCCGCCCTACGCCGCCGCCGCACTCGGGGCTCAGGTGGCGTCCGCGCTCGCCGCCGCACACGACGCCGGTGTCGTGCACCGCGACGTCAAACCCGCCAACGTGCTTCTCGGCCCCGACGGCACGGCGAAGCTCGTGGACTTCGGCATCGCCCACGCCGGTGGCGACATCGCCGTGACGCAGGCCGGGCTGGTCGCCGGAACGCCCGCGTACCTGGCGCCGGAGGTGGCGTGCGGACACCCTTCCACCCCGGCGTCGGACGTGTTCTCCCTCGGTTCGCTGCTGTTCGCGGCGGTGGAAGGCACGCCGCCGTTCGGTGAGGGCGAGGAGAACACACTCGGCGTGCTCCGCAGGGTGGCCGAAGGATCGGCGGCTCCTGCGCGGAGAGCGGGGCCGTTGGCTCCGATGCTGGCCCGTTTACTCGTGTCCGATCCGGCGGCGCGGCCCTCTGCTGCGGCGGTGCGCGACGAGTTGAAGGCACTCGCTTTCGGCACGGCCCCGGTTCCCGCCGTGCGGCCGGAGGAACTGACGCAGCCCCTGCGAGCCGTTCCTGCCGGTGCTCCCCCGAGCGGGACACGGCTCGATCTGCGACCGCTCGACACCCCGCCCAGTCCGGTCCCGGTCCACGCACCTGTGGCCGAAGCGCCACCGCGTTCCCGCCGCGCGGCGTTCGCCGCACTCGGCGGCGGTCTCGTCGTCGTCGCCGCCGGGATCACGATCGCCGTCGCGTCGAGCGGAGAACAGGCCGCCGCCCCGCCGCCACCGGCGCCCTCGACAACCGCGTCGAGTCCCCAGCCGCTGTCGTCGGCCGAGCTGCTCGGCGTGGTCGGTGACCACTACGGTCACCTTCCCGGCGATCCGCCCGCCGCCTACGCGCTACTCGGGCCCGCGCTGCGCGCGCAGGGCGAGGAGGCTTTCGCCACGAGGTGGTCCGAGGTCCGCGAGGTCACTGTCGTGTCGGCACCGCGTGTCAACGGCACCGACACCGTGCACGTCGGCATCCGGCTCGTGCTGCGGTCGGGCGCCACTGTCACCGAGTACCACCAGCACGGCATCGGGCGGCACGAGGGCGCGATCGTGATCCTGTCCGACACCCTGCTGCACGCGGAGACGACCACCCCGCCGCCGAAGGACGACCGCGAAGGCCGGGACGAGGACGACCGCAAGGACGACGAGAAAGAGGACAAAGAAGAGGGGAAGAAGAACAAAAAGAAGAAGGACGACGACTGATCCGGACCTGCGGCCCGTCCCTGGCGGTGGGCCACGAACGGCCGCTGGCGGGCGGCCCACCGCCGGGTCGGCGCCTCAGCCTCCGGCGCCCCGGCCGAGGCCGCCGATCAACTCCTGGCACGCCCGCTCGCAGCGGCGGCACGCCTGCTCGCACACCCGGCAGTGCTCATGGTGGTCGGCATGACGGCCACACTCGTCGGCACACGACGAGCACACCGTCGCACACGCCTCCAGCATCGCCTTCGTGACGTTGGCGTCGTACTCGGTGTGGCGGGAGAGAACACGCGCCGTCGTGTCACACACGTCGGCGCAGTCCAGGTTCGTCCTGACACATTTGCGCAGTGTCACGAGCGCATCGTCCGGTTCGGACAGACAGGCATCGGCGCAGGACGTGCACGCCTGCGCGCAGGCCACACACTCCTCGATGCACCGCACGAGCGCGTCGCGGTCCACACCACCGAGGTCGGCCGGGTAGCTGCGCACCATCTCGGCAACAGGCATCGTCGCTCCCTGGGTAGACGTCCGGTTCCCTCACGGGGATGGCCGCCGGATCGCCCCGCCAAACTCAACCCCAGAGAGCCCCGATGCCGCTCAGCGAATTCCAGCCCAGGTAAACGGTGAGCAGCCACGCGGCAACACCGATCACGAGCAGCCAGCGCGGGTAGCGGTAGCCGCCGAGCAGATCGCGCCGCCGCGCCGCCACCCACATCAGCACCCCGAAACCGACGGGCAGGATCAGCCCGTTCAGCGCTCCCGCCAGCACCAGCAGCGTCGTGGGCGCCTGGTCGAGGATCAGGAAGGTCCCCAGCGACACCGCGACGAAACCGATCACGAGCCAGTTCCTGCGCCGTTCGAGAACCGGCGAGAAGGACACGAGGAACGACACGGAGGTGTAGGACGCGCCGATCACCGACGTCACCGAGGCGCCCCAGAGGATGATCCCGAACAGCCGCAGCCCGACCTCCCCCGCCGCCTGGTGGAAGGCGTCGGCAGCGGGATTGTCCGCCGCGAGCGTGACACCGCCCGCGACGACCCCCAGCACCGCGAGGAACAGCACCGCGCGCATCACACCCGTCACCAACAGAGCGGTGATCGAACTGCGGCTCACCTGCGCCACCTGCTCAGGGCCGTGCACGCCCGCGTCCAGCAGCCGGTGAGCGCCCGCGTAGGTGATGTAGCCGCCGACGGTGCCCCCGATCAACGTGGTGATCACGAGGAAGTCGGCGGTGTCGGGCCAGACGGCCTGACGGAGTGCCTCGCCGACCGGGGGGCCGGACACCACAGCGACGTAGGCGGTGAGGGCGATCATCACGATGCCCAACACCACGACGAGCCGGTCCATCGCCACGCCGGCGCGTTTGCTGAGGAATATCCCCACGGCGACGAGCGCGGAGATCGCGCCCCCGATCTTGACGTCGAGCCCGAAGAGTGCGTCGAGTCCGAGCGAGGTGCCCGAGATGTTGCCGATGTTGAACACGAGCCCGCCGAAGACCACGAGCGCGGCCATGACGTAGCCGATGCCGGGCAGCACGCGGTTGCCGAGATCCTGAGCTCGCAGGCCCGACACCCCGATGACGCGCCAGACGTTCAGCTGCACGGCGATGTCAACGATGATCGACAGCAGGATGGCGAAGGCGAACGCCGCGCCGAGCTGGGCGGTGAACGTGGTGGTCTGGGTGATGAAACCCGGACCGATGGCGCTGGTCGCCATCAGGAAGACGGCGCCGAGCAACGTGCCTTTCGAGGCGCGTGACGTGGTCTGTGCCGGGTCGAGCTGGTCGGTCATCGCAACTCCGATCCTCGCGGTTCGGCACAAGGTACAGAGTTGTTCAACAATCCTGCAAGACTCACATCTGCTTCCAGGCCAGCGACAGGGCATCGCCGCCGCTTTCGACCCGGGTGCCGAACGGCGCACCGCACCGCGTGAGCACCGAGCGCAACCACTCCTGATCACGGGAACCCGCGCGCTGGAGGCGCAGCCGCCGAGCCTGCACGGGCACGAGGCGCAGCCCGAGCAACGCCCCGCTCGCCGGGTCGAGATCGGGGAAGTACAGCAGGCGCAGATCGCCTCGATAGCGCTCGAACCCGCTGATGCCCTCGTAGTCGTTGATCAGATCACCGCACCCGTACAGCACGAGCCTGTCCCGGTAGACCTCGATGGGCCTCGGATGGTGGGACGAGTGGCCGTGCACGACGTCCGCGCCCGCGTCGATCAGCCGGTGGGCGAACGCGACCTGTCCCGCTGGCACGCCGTAACCCCAGTTGGAACCCCAGTGCAGCGACACGACGACGAGGTTCCCCGCCCGCTTGGCGGTCGCCACCTGTTCGACGATCTCGCTCGTTGCGGAGTCCAGCAGCCGCACCCCCGCTCTGCCCGGACCTGCCTCCCAGCCGGGAGGCACCCCACTCGACGCCGCAGCCGCCGCGAGGACAACGAGATCATTCGCGCCGCCCTCGCCGAGTCCCACGACGGCAGGGCGGGCTGCCTCGACGGCGTCACTGCCCGCACCCGCCACCCGCACGCCCGCCCTCGACAGCACCGCGAGCGTCTCCGTCAGGCCCTTGCGGCCGAAATCGAGCACGTGGTTGTTGGCCAGCACGCACACGTCGGGTCTGGCGGCAAGTACCGCGGGGATGTTCTCCGGCCGCATCCGGTAGTGCACGGCCTTGCCGGGCGCGAACGCCCGCGTGCGCGTCACGCTCGTCTCGAGGTTCACGATCCGCGCGGCCGGAGCGACCTCCTCGATCACCCGCAAGGCACTCCCCCACGGCCACGAGAAGGGCACCGGCAGGGAGAGGGGTCCGTTGCGTTCCTCGGCGGCGTGGACGTAGTACCGCGCGTCTCGCACGAACGACTCGCGCAGCCGGGGATCGCCGGGATGGGGAAGGATCTGATCGACCCCCCTGCCCGGCATCACGTCACCGGCGAGGAAGAGCGTGACCGCCATCGTCGCCGTCTCCGGAAGAGCAGGCCACGCATCCATCATGGCGACGTGTCCGTGCGCCGCGAAAGCGCCGCGCACGGCGACGATGAGCCGTTGGACTCTGTGCCATCGCATCGAGTGCCCCGACACTGGCAACCGATGCGACGCCACGCCCCTCGTCGAGGGAGGACCACATGACGCACACCAGCGACCCACTCGCGCGGGCACAGAACACAGCGCACGAATGGCTCGCCACCGTCGGGGAAGCGCTGGGCACTACCGACCGCCGATACACCTACCGGGTCCTGCGGGCGTGGCTGCACACGCTGCGCGACCGCCTCACGGTGGAGGGAGCCGCCCATTTCGCGGCGCAGCTTCCCGAATTCCTGCGGGGCACCTTCTATGACGGCTGGGTGCCGAGCAAAGTCCCGATCCGGTACGACTGTGACGACTGCATCGACCGCATCGCGTCGGAGGCCACCGTCCGGCGCGCCGACGTGCGGCCCGCCGTTCGCGGTGTCTCGGAAGGGATGCGGGAGTTGCTGTCGCCGGGATCGCTCGACCACGCGCTGGGGCACCTCCCACGAGACCTGCGCGAGATGTTCGCGCCCGGCGAGCTGGTGGCCGGCGGCTCCGTGCGCTCGACCCGAGGCGATGAGGAACTCAGGGAACTGCGCCACAAGGTCGAGTTCCTCGCCGGAGCCGTGCTGGATCTGAGCCGGGAGTTGTCCGGAGGGCAACGCCCCCGGCCCGGCGACCGCGAACCCGGGGAACTGGGCGCGACCAACGAGATGATGCTTCCGCAGCAAGGCTTTTCCTGACGAAGGCCGCTCTCTCGACAAGGCCGATCGGCCGAGGGGATCCGGCCGATCGGCTCAGGCGGGCGCTCCCGAGCGTCGTTAACGTCATCACTACACTGGGTTGACGTTCGATTACGCAGGAGTTGCCAGCATGCTCTTCCCGGTCCCCGAGGCCGCCCCTTTCTCATTCCCGACCGGTATCGCCGTCCCCGGAGCATTACCCAGGGCCACGGAGGATCTTGAGGTCGATGGTGTTCCCGATGTGTCGGCCGAGCTGTACAGGGCGGTGCTCGACGGCGCCAACGCCGCGCCGGGCTGGCTCGGGGACTTCGCCGTGTTCTTCACCGAGGCAGGCGTGGTGGCACTCGGGTTGCTCCTCGTGTTCGGGTGGTGGCGAGCGCGAGGCGAGGACAGCAGGGCCATGGCGGCTGCGCTGCTCGCGCCGGTGATCACCATTCTCGCCTACGCGATCAGCGAGGTCGCGAAGCTGGTGATCGAGCAGGACCGCCCGTGTAGAGCCGTGCCGGGCGCACGGCCACTGGCGGAGTGTCCTGGCGTCGGTGACTGGTCCTTCCCCAGCAACCATTCGACCATCGCGGGTGCCGCAGCCATGGCGGTGTTTATGTGCCGTCGCGGGAAGCTCGGCGTGACCGCGCTGTGTCTGGGGGCACTCGTGGCGTTCTCCCGTGTGGTCGTCGGCGCGCATTACCCGCACGACGTGCTCGTCGGCTTCCTCCTCGGCGTCGCGGTGGTCGGCGGTGCGCTGGACCTCGTGGCCCGGCGCACGGCCGACCTCGTCGAGCGGTACCGGCCGCACCCGCTGCTCGGCCGGGTTCTCGGCCACGGCCCCGCAGGCACCGAGAACCCCGCAGGCGCATCGGACGACGACACCCAGGTGCTCGTGGCCACGCCCGCGAGCGTGGCCACAGCGAACGAGGACACAACGCACCTGTCCGCGACGCACCCGGACACGGCGCGCCTGGACACAGCGCCGACGCGACCCATTCCGCGCTTCCCTCACGGCGGTCACGGGCCCGGCGGCCGGCCCTCCATGCCGCCACCTCCGCACGGTCCCTCGCCAGCGCCGGGGCAGGCGCGCCGCCACTGAGCTACGACGGTTCGGGCTCCGAAGGCGGAGCCGGGTCCGACGGCGGCGAGGCCGGGTCCGGCTCCTGCGGCGGGTGCGCCGGCCGTTGGTGCCGCTCCAGCATCAACCTGGCCCTTCTCGGGAGAAGCTCCTCCTCGGGAACGTCCTGCCGGATCGCCTTCACCAGGCAATACATCATCACGAACGCGATGAGGAAGAACGGCAACCCGAGCACGGTGATGACCTGTTCGAGTGCCTGCAACGCCTCCTGGCCCGTGGCGGCGATGAGCGTCGCGGCCACGACGCCCTCCAGCAGCGCCCAGAACACCCGCTGACGGACGGGAGGGCTGACGGTGTTGCCCGAGGTCAGCATGTCCACCACGAGCGAGGCCGAGTCGGACGACGTCGTGAAGAAGATGATGACGATCAACACCGAGAACGCCATGAGTAACTCGCTGACGGGGAAGTGTTCGAGGAAGGAGAACAGCGCGGCGGCGGTGTCACCTTCCTGCACCACTGGGCCGACCAGCGAGCCCGGGTCGTTCCACTCGATGTTGATGGACGACATCCCGAAGATGCTGAACCAGATGATCGAGAAGGCGACGGGGGCGCCGAGCACCCCGAGCACGAACTCGCGGACGGTGCGCCCCTTGGAGATACGCGCGACGAAGATACCGACGAACGGCGCCCAGGTGATCGTCCACGCCCAGTAGAACACCGTCCAGCTGCCCTGCCAGCCCCATTCGCCCGCGGGCAGCGCATCGTTCCAGAACGACAGCGGAAGGAGCATGCTCAGGTAGTTGCCGGTGCTCTCGATGACACCGCGCAGCAGGAACACGGTCGAGCCCGCGAACAGGATGAACAACAGCAGCCCGACGGCCATCCCCACGTTGATGTTGGACAACCACTTGACGCCCTTGTCGAGACCGGTCACCACCGAGATCGTCGCGAAGGTGGTCACCACCGCGATGATGGCGATCTGGACGGTGCCGCTGATCTCGACGCCGAACAGCCCGTTCAGTCCGCTGTTGATCTGAAGGGTGCCGAGACCGATGGACACGGCGACCCCGAACAGGGTGCCGATCACGGCCACGACGTCGATGGTCTTGCCGATCGGGCCGTTGATCCGGTCGCCGAGGATCGGGTGGAAGATCGAGCTGACCCGGAACGGCAACCCGCGCTTGTAGGCGAAGTAGGCGAACGCCAGCGCGGGCAGCGAGAAGATCGCCCACGTGTGGAAACCGAAGTGATACAGGGCGAACCCGACGGCCTCGTTGGCGGCGCCCTCGCTCAGCGGGGCGGTCGCGCCCTCATCGACGGGCAACTCCGTCAGCCGCTGAGCGAACTGCTCCGAACTTGCCGCGTTCCCCGCCAGTTCCTCCACCTGCTCGTGCACACCGCCGAACGGCGGGTTGGCGAAGTGGTTGATGGGCTCGGCGACGCCCCAGAACATCAGGATCGTCCCGATGCCTGCCGCGAACAGCATGCCGAACCAGCTCAGATTGGTGTATTCGGGCCTGGAGTCCTTCCCTCCCAGTCGAACATGTCCGTATCGGCTGAACGCGATCCAGAGCAGGAAGCCCAGAAAAGACGTCACACCAAGGATGTAGAGCCAGCCGAGATTGGTCTTCACCGCCTCCGACGCACCCCGGAAAACGCCATCGACCTCGTCGGTGAACACGATGGAGGCCACGACGAAAATCAGGGTCAGCAACGCTGAGCTGAAGAAGATGACGGGGTTCGTCCTCAACCCCAGCACCCGTTCCAACTTCTTCAGAATGATGATCTCCCTCCGTGCAGGCCCGGCAAGCTATCGACGGTGACGCTTCGTGTCAACTCGGGCACGAGACCGGCGACCGGGTTACGGGCGGTTAGGTATCCGCCAGCCTCGCGGTGGAAACCTGCCCTGCCGTAGGGGCCGTCCGGCGCGAACGGACACGAAACCGCAGAAAAGCCGATGTCACCGGCGGCCACTACCGTCGCCCCATGGATTCGATGACGCGCCTCTACAGCGGTGTGGCGGTGGCCGACCGGGCCGCCGCACTCAAGTGGTACACGTCCTTCTTCGGGCGCCCGGCTGACGAGGTGATCGGTGGTGAAGCTCTCTGGCGGGTCAGCGACACAGCCTGGGTCTTCGTCGATGAGCACCCCCAGCGGGCGGGACACGCACTGCTCACCCTCGAGGTGCTCGGCCTCGACGACATCCTGGCCCGGCTGGCCACGCACGGCATCGAGCACGAACCGGTGGAGACCTACGACAACGGAGTACGGCACGTCGTCATCACGGACCCGGACGGCAACAGCCTGTCACTCGCCGAAGGCCCCGCCTCAGACCGTTGACTGGCGGCCCCTCTCTTGCGGTGACGACCGACCCTGACGGGTGAGGGCCGATGGCACTCGCTCACGGTGGCCGAAGGGTCTGTCCTGGAGTCGTACGCGAGCGACTCGACCGAGCAGGTGGACCGATGACCACAGGAACGAACGCCGGTCAGCTGTACTCGAGCGCACCGACAGCACCGTCCGCATACGATGCGGGCTCCGACGTCGCCAGAACGCCGATGACCGAGAGCGAACGCGACGACGTGGTGAAGCTCGGGAACAAGCAGACGAAGGATCTCGGCGGGGTGTGGCTGCTCCTCAACGGCCGGTTCAGGTCCGAAAGCGACGGGGCCGCAACCGAGAGCGAAATCCAGGAGCTGCTCTGCACCGTCTTCGGGTATCCCGATCTCGACCGGCCGCCGAAGCGGACGCTGAACGTCGTGGTGGACTCACCAGGGGGCAGCCTCGACAGCGCCTACAAAACCGTGCTCTACCTGTCGCAATTCGCCGCCAAGCTCAACGTCTATGTGCCGTATCGCGCGAAAAGTGCTAGCACACTGCTCGCGGTGGGAGCGGACCGGACATACCTGTCACCGTTCGCGGAGCTGGGTCCGCTCGACACCCAGATCGCGGACCCGCGCAACCCCGCGAACACCACGTCGGCCCTCGACTGCTACCAGAGCGTCGATTACGTCCGCGAGTTCGCTTTCCAGACGATTCTCTCGGCGCTGCCGAAACTGATCACGGCCACCGAACGCAGGCTCCCGGTCACCGGACTGATCGACACGGCGACCCAATTCGCGACGAGTTCGGTCGCACCCATGCTGAAAAGCGTGACCGCCCTCGATTTCGGCTCGTGGGGCCGCAGCCTGAGAATAGGCGAGTCCTACGCCGTCAAGCTGCTCAAAAAGAAGTCCACCGACGAGGACGAGGCCGCGATCAAGCAGCTCGCGTGGCAGCTTGTCTACGGATACGCGCACCACCGTTTCCCCATCGACTACCGCGAAGCCGAACGGATCGGCCTCACGGTGGAGCGGATGAGCCCCAGCCAGTACAAGCGACTACGAACCGTCGTGGATGCCTGCCGGAAGAAGTCCTTTATCGGTTTTCTCAGCAAACAGGAATCCGAAAAGGAATCTCACCGTTCGCGGAAACCGGCCAGCAAGGACGAAGAACACAGCACCGACGAGCATCCGCAGGCGGATGTCGGTGGATCACCGGTGGGAATCGGCAGCAGATACGTTGCCGAATCGGATCGGCAGACATGAGACTTCGCCGGAACTGGCCGTATCTCGCACTGCTCGTCCTCGTCGCCCTGCCACTGCTCTGGATCGCGGGAGCACTGGCTGCGCGGTCCGGGATGTTCGTTTTCGAAGGGACCGTGGCCCCGGAACAGGTTCAGGTTTTCCTGACCTTCGTCGGCGGGGGACTCGCCACGGCGGCGACCGTGTTCGGCGCGCTGCTGACCCGCGAGCACAACGCCCGCGAACGACGGCGGCTTCGCCTCGACAATGTCCTCAGAGGTCTGGAGTCCATGCCCGAGGAGGCTTCGGTGCAGTCCAGGGTGGCGGGGATTCTCTCCACGATGGTTCTGCTGGGCCAGGAACGGGTCGCCCTGCGTGTGCTCGAACCCGCGTGGCAATCCGGCAACGTCGATGCCGCGACAGCCACCTGGTGTATCGGGCAGATCATCACCGGAGAGGGCGCCGAAAGGGACTACCTCGAAGGGGATCGCACAGATCCGACCGCGGTGAACGAAGCGGCCGTGCTGCTCAGAGAGCACTCGGACAAACTGGTCGATTCACACGGCTATTACTTCCCTGGCCACTTCCTGCACGAGTGGACGACGAAGCAACCGCTGCCGCTCAAGGTCAAGGACAACATCCTGCGCAGCATCGGCACCATGCTGCGCTGCCACGATCGGCGGTGGTGGTTTCCCGACGGCCGCATCCCGATCTGGCCCACCGAGGTGCTCATGAAATGCGTGGAACGCGACTCCTCCACGTCGGTGCAGGCGTCGGCTGCCCTGCTCGTCGGGTCGCTGTACGAGGTCAATCCGGAGGAGTTCCGGCGGGCTTACGGCGTCCGGCGCACGGACAGCATGCTGGCCAGGGCGCAGGACGAACCACTCAGCGAGGACTATGTGGACATCTCAGCCGAGCTTCGAACCGCCTGGTCCGATCCGGAGCCGAGCGACCACACGGCAAGCCACCGCCCGCACCGACCGCGACACCGGCGCAAGAAGCCGTAGCGGTGCCCGAATCGCCTCAGCACCCGGTGGCTGACGACGGTGGTTCGTAGCGGGCGGCGAGCGCGGCAGCGCGGTGCCGAAGGCGGGTGCGCAACCATTGCGGGCGGAGCGCTTCGGCGTCCGTCGCGAGCTGCCACAGCGCCCATTCCGCGTGCCTGGGATCTTGGAAGGTCACGTCGAGGCGCGGCCAGCCGTCCGCATCGACTTCCTCGGCGTGAACGGCCAGCGCGGTGCGCACCAGCTCCGCACGCCGCGCCGGGTTCACCCGCACCAGCACGGCGATGAGGTCACCGCTGGTCCGGAACCGCGTGCTGCGTTCCTTCCAGACGCGCTCCAGATCGACCCGCTCCGGCCGCTGTGCGGGTTCGGAGAGCTCCTCGGCGGCCAGCACCCGGGACAACCGGTAGGTGCGATCCGCACCTGACTTCGTGGCCAGGAGGTAGCCCTGCCCGCGCACGGTGACCAGACCAACCGGGTCCACTGTCCGCCACTGTGGCGCCTGGCCTGTGGCCGCGTAGTGGATGCGCAATCTGTGTCCGGCGAACACCGCGCGCCGGATCACGGCTACGACCGTGTCAGGCACGTCCTCGTCCTCGACCAGCCTGCGCGAGAGAAGGTCCGCCTCCGGATCGATGAGCAACCGCTCGGCCGCACCGGCGGCGGTGGCCCGGTAGCTCTCGGGTAGCGCGTCCACCACCTTGCGCATGGCGGACGCGAGCGCCGCGCCGAGGCCGAATGCCTGCGCGCCGCGCCGTGATCCGGCGACGAGGAGGGCGAGAGCCTCGTCGTGGCTGAGCCCGGTGAGCTCTGTCTGGAATCCCGGTAGCAGTGCGAAACCGCCGCGCCGACCGCGCTCGGCGTAGACCGGGACGCCTGCCGCGGACAGCGCCTCGATGTCGCGCTGCACGGTGCGGGTGGAGACCTCCAGCTCGCGGGCCAGCGCGGTGGCGGACAACCGACCGTGGCGGCGCAGCAGCAGCACCAGCGAGACCAACCGGTCGGCGCGCATACGGAAACTCTACCGAAATACGCGACACAGGATGTCGTGTATTCGCTGCGAAGCTCTCCGCGTGATGGCTACCGCACCGGTGCCATCAGTGTTGTCGATGAATCGAACGGAGCCGATGTGGCAGTGGAACGAACGACGATCAACCCGTGGACGTGGTCGGTGGAGATGGGCTACAACCAGGGCGAGCTCGTCTCCGGGCACACCAGGACCCTGTACTGCTCGGGACAGACCGCGATGAGCGCCGAGGGCGTGCCCCAGCATGCCGGTGACATGGCCGCGCAGCTGGCGCTGAGCCTCGACAATCTGGAGGCCGTTCTCCGTGAGGCCGGTATGTCGCTCGCGAACCTCGTGCGGCTCAACGTCTACACCACCGACGTCGAACTCCTGTTCCCGCATTACGGCGTGCTGGCGTCGCGGTTGGGCGCAGCCGGGGTGGCGCCTGCCACCACGATGCTCGGGGTGACCAGGCTGGCGATCCCCGACCTCATGGTCGAGCTGGAGGGAACCGCTGTCGCCTGACACGGCCTCGGCTCGCCGACGGGCCACTGGGAGTGCAGAGCGGGAACAGCAGGCGGGCGGACGTTGCGCCTGCCTGCTGTCCGAGCCGAGGTGGACGAGCCACTCGCGGTCGTCTCTCGCCTCATCCTGCGGCCGTCGATCCTTGACCTGCTCCGGCCCACCGAGCTCGCGGGTGGTGAAGTGACCTCGGCATTGCCACGGGCCAACTCGCCACCGGGCCCGTGTCTGGGTCCACCGGATCACGGGACACTGGGTCACCGTCGGCGGCCCTGTCACTACTGTCCTGGGCCATCTGCACGCTCGAAGACCTAGACGCTTCCCAGGAAGTGCTGTTCTGCGAAAAAACGTGTTCACCTCGTGCTGTGCGGTGAACACGAACCACCCCGGAGCTACCGGACTTCCCGGTCAGCGATAGCTGCGCGGTGAGTTGAAGGGCATCCCCGGTGAACGCCTCAGTGCGTGAGTAGAAGGGCGGGCCAGGCCGGAAGGTGACCACCATGAGCCAGACCGCAATCACACTCCGTCTACCCGCCGAAATGGCAGAAGCCCTACGCACATACGCCTTCGCCACCGGAACCTCGGTGAACGAAACCGTCAAGCAAGCGGTCGCTGACCACCTCCAGCGCAAGGGCCGCCCCGAGGCGGTCCGCGCAGCCTTCGAACGAGTTCTCGCCGACCACGCCGTCGCCTTGGACAAGCTCAAGGACCTCTGAGTTGACGATCTACCTCCGGGCGACGAGGTGCAGCAGATGAACGCGCACTTCGTCGGCCCAAACGCTCTGCGTGACTTCGGGCTCCTCGACGGCGCTGTCATGCGCCCCCAGTCCAGCATCTTCGGAGAAGACGCCTTCCCCACCCTGCACGAGAAAGCCGCCGCCCTACTGCACGGCATCGCCCGAAACCACCCGTTCATAGACGGCAACAAACGCACCGCCTGGGCTGCGACCGCAACGTTCTACCTGCTCAACGGGCACGAGATCCGCACCGACCAAGGCGACATCGTGGCCCTGGTTGTGGACACCGCCGAAGGTCAACTCGACGTGCCCACCATCGCGGCAACCCTCAAACCGTGGGCGCACCCCCTCGTCTTCCCCACAGCCTGAACGGCCGAACACGCCCGCGGTGGCCGATCGGCACTACCTACGCAAGCGGGCGGTCAACGACGCGAACGTGGCTGCTCCGGAGGGGATCTTGCCCGTCGTGGAGGACTAAGAAGAGACGCCTCATCTTCGTGGAAGTGCGGAGTGGGAACCCGAGAAATAAAAAAGCCCCAGGTCTTTCGACCTGGGGCTTGCGCTCCCCCGGCTGGACTCGAACCAGCAACCCTTCGGTTAACAGCCGAATGCTCTGCCAATTGAGCTACGGAGGACCGTTTCGTGTCGGCCGGATCGCTCCGGCCTGACGGATCACAACTGTAGCGCATGCCCGATCAGCCATTCACGCCACCCCCCTCCGCGACACGCGGCGAGGAGCGCGCCGCTACGGGACAATGAGGGGAATCCGATCCCCGACGAGGAGGTCCACGATGAAGATGTTCCTGGTGGGCGCCGCGGCGGGTTACGTCCTCGGGGCCCGTGCGGGACGTGCCCGTTACGAGCAGATCGTGCGCAACTACCGCAAGCTGGCCGACCATCCCGCCGTGCAGGGCGCGGCAGGTGTCGCCCGCGCGAAGCTCGGCGAGAAGGTCGGCGACCGGTTGCCGTTCACCCAGCGGCGGCACGGTGTCGCACCGAGCCATGACGGTCACGCCGCCTCGGGCTCGCGCAGCGGGTGAACGACGGGCCTCACGACGGCGTGCGCGCCACCGCGAAGATCCGCCGGAACGGGAACCACGTCGTGCCGTCGGATCGTGGCGGGTATGCCTCGTCGAGCACCGGGGCCAGATCGCGGCGGAACTCCTGCCATTCGTCGTCGTCGAGCGCGGCGACGATCGGCCGCAACGCCGTCCCGGTGAGCCAGTCGAGGACGGCGTTCTCGCCACCCAGCCGCTGCACGTACGTGGTCTCCCACACATCCACCGCGCAGCCGAGGTCGGCGAACAAATCCGCGTAGTCGCGGGGCTCGGACACGGCGCCGGATCCCCGGAGCCGAACGTCCCGCAACCGCCGCGCCCACCGGTCGCTCGCCGCCACCGCTCGGGCTGCGCGATGCGACGGGGCGTCCATGTTGCCGGGCACCTGCACCGCCAGCCAGGCACCGGGGGGTAGCTCGCGTACCCACCGTCTCAGCACCGCGTCGTGCTCCGGCACCCACTGGAGCACCGCATTGCTGACGACCACGTCGGTGTCGGGTTCGGGCCGCCACTCCGTCACATCACACAGGCGGACGGCCACGCCGCGTTCCCTGGCCGAGGCCACCATCTCCGGTGAGCTGTCGAACGCCTCCACGATCGCCCCGGGCCACTGACGCGTGAGTTCCCCGGTGAGCGTGCCGGGACCGCATCCGGCGTCCACCACCCGCCGGGGCCGCTCCGCGCCGATCCTGGCCACGAGATCCCGGAACGGGCGGGCTCGAAGTTCGGCGTGGTTCAGATACTCCTGCGGATCCCACACGGGCGGCCTCCTGTCCAGACAGCTGACAGTACGAGCGTACTGCGAGACGCGGCGAGCCTTGCCGTGATCGTTTCGGTTCCGCCGCGAGCGATTCGGACAACGGCGTCGCCGTGACGGTGGCCGGGGTCTCACCGCAGTGATCAGAGCCGCTGCCATCGGACCTCCGCATTACGTGGTGCCCAGCACGCCGAGAACACGTCGTGCCAGTGCCTTGGTCCTGGCGCACTCGCCGATGTCGTTGACGAGTTCCGCAAAATCAGGCCGGAACTGCGGTACCTCGGATACGCGGAAGCCGACACTGCCCGTTCACGCACCTCGCCGAATTCGCTGCCCGGAAGCCTGATCCGCCTCTGGTGATCGCCGACCACCGCGAGGTGTCCTCGGCGAATCGTCCTCGCCTAGAACTCGGCGGCCACCCGGAACGGCGCGACGTGGGCGCTGACGAAGGCGAAGTCCGCGAACGGGAATTCGTCGTCCGCGGCACGCCAGGCTTCGAGATCGTCCCAGTGCGCGATGCCGACGAGCTGGAAATGGGTGTCCGGCTCCACCGCACGGTGCAGGAGGTCGTCCCGGAAGCCGGGCGCCTTGCTCAGCACCTCGGCGTGGGCGAGCCAGCGCGGGACGAAACCGTCGATCCGCTCGGCCGGCAGTTCGAACGCGGTGACGACAGTGACGGGCTGTCCCTGCGCCTGATCGCCGTCCGCCGCACGGACGTCGGCGACGACGTGGTACCAGCCGCCACGCACGGTGGCATAGCTCGAAGCCGTGGCCGCCGACGCGACGAAACCGGGGTCCGCCAGCGCCTCGTCCCTGTCCTCCGCGCTGTCCCAATGCGCGACGTTGACGAGGCCGAGCCGGGCCTGCGGGTCCATCCTGTGGTGCAGCCGCGCGTCCCGGAAACCGGGCGCGGTGTGGACGAGCGCGACCCGCTCCCTCCAGCGGGCAATGGTCTGGCCCACCCTTTCCTCGGGCAGCTCCCAGGCGTCGATCAGGGTTACTCCGTTGTCGGTCACCGCACCATCCTGAAACCTCGATGATGCTGGAGGTCAAGAGGTTCGCCCACACTGCTCCGCGCCATCACATCAGCCATCGGCCGACCGGTCCTGAGCGCCCCGCAGCCGTTGCCTGACGCGCACCAGCACCCAGGCCACCACGCCCGTCGCGACACCGGCGCCGAGCCCCGTGGCCATGCTGCTCACGACCGCGAACCCGCGCACAAGGACGTCCTCCCAGAGTGGGGACAACGTCCCCACGAGGTCACCGCCCAGCGTGGGCGGGCCATCGGCGAAAGCCTGCTCCCACAACACCTGGTGCGTCACCGCCAGCAGCACGCCGTAGGCGAGGCCGACCACGGACAGTGCCGGTAACGGGGACGCCACCCGGCGCCCGAGCACCACGGCCAGCCACGCCAGCGGCGGCGCGAACACCAGCACGAGGTTCAGCTCAGGCCCCACGAGGCTCAGGTCGTGCGCCACCACGCGCGGCACCCCCAGCGCCGCGAGGCCCCACACCGCGAGCGGCGACAGCCCGAGCCTCCGGCCGCGCCTGGTGCCGCCCACGGTGACGTCGGTGTCATCGGTGTCATCGGTGTCGTTCTCAGTCACGGCCACGACGCTACGAGCGCGGAGCGCGGATGTCGTCGGCCTCGACGCGCGTTCCGCATGCGCTCACCGACGTACGCCATGGGCCGCGCAGGACGTCGTGAAGCGACACCACGCGCCGCCCGTCACCCGTGCCGCCTCACGGCTGTGCGTGGTCTGGCGACGATCTAGTCGGCGAGCCCGCGCCCGTCCGCGAGCTTCGCCGCGGCTTCCTCGGCGATGCCGCGCACGACGCCGGGTTCAGTGCCGCTGTCCGGCCGCACCTGAAGCACGACGCCGTCGGTCCCCGGCAGTTTGCGCACCACGAACCAGGCGCCCCCACCGGGTAGTTCCTTGCGGTAGCGCGACCGGATGGAGCCCTCGACCCGCTGGCGCACCAGATACGGGATGCGCCCCGGTTTCGGCAGCACGTGGCGTACCGGAGGCAGGTCGCGCAACACCACCGCCTCACCGGCGCGGTCGGCGATCTCCGCCTCGACGACGGTCAGCGCGTCGCCGCTCCAGCCGGCCTTGCTGATCAGATCCCACCCGATGCGGCGAGCGCCGCCGGCTTCCGGCACCCACAGCCCCAACGCGGTCACGGCGACGGGACCGCCGTCGGCGGTGCCGGTGGCGGCGAGCACGTGCTCGCCCTCCGAAAGCCTGGTCCGGATCTCCTCCGGTATCGGGGAGCCGAAGATCCTGCGCCACACGCTCACCGGGTCAGTCCCATCCGCCCATCGCCTGCTCCCGCAACGCCTTGCGGTACTGCTCCAGCGCCACGAGGTCGCCGAAGAGAGCACGGTACTCCTCAGCGGCGTCCACAGGCGACAGTCGCTGTAACCGCGACTTCAGTTCGCCGATCTGCCTGCCCACGAGGTTCTCCTGCACGGCCGCGAGCACGCTCGACACGTACCGGACGTCCACGTCTGTCTTGGACTGCAACGGTTCCACCGCCAGCTCCGACAGCAGCGACGCGACGGTCGGGTCCTCCGCGTGCGCGGCGGCGGACTCGATGAGCGCGGGTCCGGTGAGGCCGCTACCCGTGCCGCCAGCCTTGCCGATGGCGCGGTGCACACCCACGTAGGCGGGATGGACGAAAGCGTCCTCGGGCAGCGCGTCGTACTCCGGACCGGCGAGTGCGGGTTCCTGCAACGCCGCCTTCAACACCTCACGCTGCGCGCGCAGGTCCGGATGCCGGGGATCGGGCCGCTCCAGCCTCGCGGGACGCCCCCCGCCCTCGGCACGGCCGTTCGCGTTCGCACCGCCGTCCCGCGCGGGGCGGCGGGTGCCGTTGGCCTTCACCGGTGCGCCCGCGCTCTCCCGCACGCGCCGCACCACCATGGCCTCGTCCTGCCAGCCCACCCACCACGCCAGTTTTGTGGCGTAACCGTCGCGTTTGGAACGATCCTTGATCTGCGCCACCAGCGGCACCGTCCGTTGCAGCGCCGCGACCTGACCGTCCACCGAGTCGAGGTCGTACTCGGAGAGCAGGCTGCGGATCGCGAACTCGAACAGCGGCGTGCGGCGGGCCACCAGGTCGCGCACGGCGCCGTCGCCCTTGGCCAGCCGCAGCTCGCACGGGTCCATCCCGTCGGGGGCCACGGCGATGTAGGTCTGACCGGCGAACGTCTGGTCGCCCTCGAACGCCTTGAGCGCGGCCTTCTGCCCCGCCGCGTCGCCGTCGAAGGTGAAGATCACCTCACCACGGAAGGTATCGTCGTCCATCATGATCTGCCGGAGCACCCGCATGTGGTCCTCGCCGAACGCGGTGCCCGACGACGCCACCGCCGTCGGCACGCCCGCCTCGTGCATGGCCATCACGTCGGTGTATCCCTCGACGACGACGACCTGGTGCCTGCGCGCGATCTCCCGCTTTGCCTGGTCGAGCCCGAACAACACCTGCGACTTCTTGTAGATGAGGCTCTCGCTGGTGTTGAGGTACTTGGCCTGGATCGGGTCGTCGTCGAACAGCCGCCTCGCCCCGAACCCGACGACGTCGCCACCTCGGTCCTTGATCGGCCAGACGAGCCTGCGGTGGAACCGGTCGATCGGCCCCCGCCTTCCCTCCTTGGACAGCTGCGCCTTGTACAGCTCCGACAGCTCGAACCCGCTGCGGACCAGGTGTTTCGTCAGCCTGTCCCAGCCGCCCGGCGCGAACCCGCAGCCGAACTTCGTCCAGGCTGCCTCGTCGAAGCCCCGCTCGGTCAGGAACCGCCTCGCGGCCTCGGCCTCCGGGGTGGCGAGTTGCTCCGCGTAGAACGCCTGGGCCACCCTGTGCGCCTCGACGAGCCGCAAGCGTGAACCACGGTCGCGGCGGACTGAGGCGCCGCCTCCCTCGTAGGTGAGCCGCAGGCCGATGCGGTCGGCGAGCCGCTCGACGGACTCGACGAACCCGAGGTGCTCGATGCGCATCACGAACTTGATGACATCGCCGCCCTCACCGCATCCGAAGCAGTGGAAGGTGCCGTGCGTCGGCCGCACGTTGAACGACGGCGTCTTCTCCTCGTGGAAGGGGCAGAGCCCCTTCAGCGCACCGCCGCCCGCTCTGCGCAGGGCCACGTACTCACCGACGACCTCGTCGATCCGATTGCGGTCACGCACCTGCGCGATGTCGCTGTCCCGGATCCGTCCCGCCACTCGACCACTGTAGAACACCGGCTGTAACGGGAGTTTTCCCCTCACTCATACTCGAACCATGGAGTCCCAGCGCGCGGACGGTGCCGACACCACAGGCAGTGCCGACACCGCAGGAGCCACCGGCGCCACGCCCTCCGGGGCCGATGAGGTCGCGGCGTTCTCCGGACTCCGTGCCCACCTGCTCGCCGTGGGCTACCGGCTCACCGGTTCCCTCTCCGACGCCGAGGACGCCGTGCAGGAGACCTGGCTGCGCTGGGCCGGTCTGTCCGGCGAGCGCAGAAGGGCCGTGCGCGATCTGCGCGCCTGGTGCACCACGGTGGTCGGCAGGGTGTGCCTCGACCGGCTGCGGTCAGCGGCGGCCCGCCGCGAACGCTACGTGGGCGAGTGGCTGCCGGAACCGATCGTGACACCCCTCGGCGCGGCGAGACCGGACGACCCGCTCGACGTCGTGGTGCGCGACGACGCCGTGCGCATGGCGGCCATGGTTGTGCTCGACACGCTCACCCCGCAGCAGCGGGTCGCGTTCGTCCTGCACGACGCCTTCGACGTGCCGTTCGAGGAGGTCGCGAGCATCCTCGGCTGTTCGACCGCCGCGGCGCGGCAGCACGCCTCACGGGGCCGCAAGGCCGTCGCCGACGCCGAGCCGCCGCCCCGGGAAAGCCTGGAACAGCAGCGCCAGGTGGTCGAACGATTCCTGGCCGCGGTCGTCTCCGGCGACGTCAACGCCGTCGCCGAGATCCTGCACCCCGACGTTCGCCTCGTCGGCGACTCCGACGGCAAGGCCCGCACGGCCCGCCGGGTTCTCGTCGGCGCCGAGAAGATCGCCCGCTTCGCCGTGGGCGTGGCCGCGAGCTACCGGCCGGGGGCGCTCACGTCCGCCCGGCCGGTGCTGGTCAACGGCGATCTCGGCTTCCACGCCACCGCCGAACCCGGCGAGGGCCGCTACCGCGACCTCGACGAGCGCGTGGACATGGTGGTGGTCCAGAACGGCCGGATCGTCGCGATCTACGACATCTGCAACCCCGCCAAGCTCACGCGGGTTCCTCGGTGAGGCCGGTGGCGCCCTGCCGATCCGAGGGCACCGGCACACGGCACGCCTCGCCCGAGGTGAACCCCTGGTCGGTGATCCCCAGGGCGTGGTTCAACCTGCTCCGGGAGTTCTCAAGGCCCACGAGGTAGGTCAGCTCGATCACTCCGGCCCGGCCGAACTCGGCCTCCAGCTCCGTCACCTGCTCGTCAGTGACACTGAGCGGCGTGTCGGTCATCGCGTCGGCATAGGCGATCGCGAGCCGTTCCCGCCGGGTGAACAGCGGCGAGGTCGCGTAGTCGTCGATGTGCTTGAGCCGGTCGATGTCGAGCCCCGCGTGCTTCTGCAACATCGTGCCGAAGTCGATGCACCACGAGCAGTTCAGGCGCACCGCCGTGCGGTAGACGGCCAGCTCGGCAACGCTCGTCGGCAACACGCGAACGGCCCGCTCCGCGAGCAGCTCGTGCAACCCCGACGCCAGCAGCAGCCGGGGATGGTGAGCCACGACGGTGACCGGTTCGGGCACCGCGCCGAAGCGACGGCGCGTGTATCGGTACACCAGTCGCAGCAGCCGGGACGCCTTCGCGGTGGGAACGCCGGGAATGCGCGGCATGATCTGTCTCCTCGTCGTCGGGAATACCTTTCACCCTGAGGACGAGGCTGCATGCGGCGATGTGACAGCGGAGCCCGCCACATCCCTCACGTCCCAGACCCACACGTCCCGGTTCACCTTCCCCGGCCGTCCCAGCAACTCCTCGACGGTCTCCCGAAGCTGCACCTGGGACTCCGAGTCGCCGATCGGGAGCACCACGACATCGGCCCGCCAGAACCGGAGATCGTCCAGCGCGTTGTCCCTGTCGTCGTCGGTGATCTCCGGCACCTGGCCCGTCTCGTGCACCTCGGCGAGGAGGTAGGTGGTCGGCCGGTACTCGGGCCCGTATCGGCCTTCGCCGTCACTACCGGGGCCGACGAAGTAGCCTCCCGCCAGGGGGAACTCCAGTCCCGCCTCCACCTGCCAGTGCAGGGCGTCGGCGTCCCCGGGGCTCGGCAGCGGCACCACGACGACCGAACCGCCGTCCACGTATCGCCGCCACTCCCCCGTCGCGAAGAACGCGGGCGGCTCACCCCGCTGCCCCACTGTCAGCTCCGTCGGTGCGATGGGCACGAGCGCGAAGGTGAGGGTGCTGAACCACACGATGCACGCAGCCTGCCGCCAGTCGGCCCGCACGTTCAGGTTCTGAACCTTCTCGGTGGCCCTGGCCAGCAGCACACCGATGACGGGGACGCAGCCGAGCGCGAACCGCGACTCCAGCACGGAGTCGAACAGCGGCACGTCGAACAGCAGCATCCACGGCCCTGGGATCGAGGTGCCCTCGCCGTCCACGATCAGCAGCGCGCTCATCGACACCCACGCCATGACCAGCATCGTCACGGCGAGGGCACGGGACACGACATCGCGCCACATCGCCACCGTGAGCCCCAGCATCAGCACCACGAGCGGCCAGCCGAAGAAGGCGTTCTCCTCCGTCCGGTTCAGGGACAGATCCACGGCACTGTCCTCCGTGCCTGCCACCGACTCGGTGGCGAACGCGGTGAACGCGGCGACGTCGTTTCCCCGCATGCCGTGTTCGAGGCCCGGATAGCTCTGCGGCCCGAAGAATTGCCACCACAGCGGCACGGCCACCAGCGCCAGCGACACCGCCGCTCCCACACCGATCCCCTTGGCGAGCGGCCTCACCATCCCCAGTGCCGGTGCCGGCCGCATCACCGTGTAGGCGAGCGCGAACACGGCCAGCGTCGTGGCCGCGATGAGCAGCGACTCCTCACCGAGAAGGATCTGGTAGGTCACGAGCAGGCCGAGAATGACGCCGTTTCGCACCACGCGCTCGCCCCTGGCCAGTTTGAGCAGCCACAGCACGATGAACGGCAGGACGAACAACGCCACGAAGTTCGGATGCGCGTTGGCGTGGGAGATGATCGGGGGCGCGAACGCGGCGAACGCCGCGCCCACGGCCGATCCGGCGCGCGTGCCGACGAGGTGCCGGGACAGCACCCAGTACCACGCGACAGCCGTCCCCGCCAGCCCCCCGGTGAGGGCGATCGCCCACGTCACCGTGGGCCCGAACAGCACCGTCACGGGAGCCAGCGGGATGCCGACGCCGAACATGGCCGTGTTGGCCATGAGGTTCACGCCGAGGGGAGCGTTCTGCAACGAGGAATGCAGCGGGTTCTCGAAGTTCAGCACCGACTGTGCCGTGACCGCGAAGAACCACTCCCACATGTTCTGGTCCTGCCCGCTGTGCTGGAGGTAGCCGCTGGACAGGTCCTCCCACAGTGGACGGTAGATCAGGAAAGCGGCCAGCACGAAGATCGTCATGACCGCCGCGTCGGCCAGTGCTGGCCACGGAACTCGCCTGCGCATCCGCTCCAGCTGGGGCTGCTCGACGCAGGCGGGTTCGCGGGTCGGTGCGCTCACGGTTCGACGACCCTCGCAAGGAAGTACACCGCACCGCTGTCCTGATGCCGCACCATGAGCAGGAACGGCCTGTCGAGGGTGACGGTCACGGGCTCACCGGCAGGCGCCGAGACCAGCCGCATCATCGCGGCCGTGGCCGCGGCCCCTTCGACACCGCTCTCGTCAACACGCAGCACGGCCTGGTGGAGCATGTCCGACACCACGAGCCGGTCGTCGTCGGTCAACTCTCCGAAGTCGGCGCCCGGCTCGAACATCCCGCGCACGCCCAGCGACCGCAGCGTCTCCTTCAGCGCGCAGCGGATGTCCAGCGAAACGCGCGGCATCCGCAGCCGCACCATGGTCTCGCGCCGCGCGGCCAGCAACCCCGTCACCGTGGCGGCGTCGAGACCGGGTTCGGCGTCCGCGAGCGGGCCGTCCGGCAGCAGCACCGACACGGCGACGCCACCGACGGCAGGCAGGTCCACGAGCTGCCAACCGCCGAAGGCCGCGTGGGTGAGCCGCTCCGTCTGGCGCATCATCGGCACCGTCACCGCACCCGACGGCGTGTGGAAGTCACCGTCAGCGGTGTCGGACTCGCGGAACGGGAAGATCCACCCCACCTTCAGGTAGAGGGCGTTGACCAGGCCGGCCACCGTATCGTCGCCGATGGTGCCCGGCGGAAGGAGTTCGGGAATCAGGCCGCGGGTCGTGTCGGCGACCTCGGCGTTGATCGCCATCCGCGCACCTTCGGGGTCTTCCACGAAGGGCGCCGTCTCGACGGTCCCCGACGGCCAGTCCGCCAGTGCTTCAGTGAAACCGGGCTTGATCGCCAGTTGCCGCCACACCCACAACGTGTTGGACACCGCGAGGGTGGGAGTGTCCTCGCCGCTGCGGGCCGCGTCGAGCACGGCCGCCTTGTGCAGAATCCTGGTCAGTTCGGCGACCCGGCCGGATGATCCCGCGAGGAGACGGGCGGGCTCGGCCGCGGTCTCACCTCGCGCGGCGCGGGTGACGAGCGCGAGCGCACTCGCCACGGAATAGGGCGAGAAACAGGAGTTACCCCCGTGCGCGGCAACGACCCCGTGCAGGGCCAATGTGAAATCCAGATGAGTCGTGACGACGTCGGAATCCGGCATTCCCCGACGTTACCGTGGCCGCTCAACCATGCCGCCCCAGATGCCACGAATGCCAGGCCCTCGCCTGCGCGTCGGTGAGGGAGGCGATCTGGTCGATCACCACGCGCAGGCGGGCGGCGTCGTCCCGCGCCGTGTCCCACGCGGGGCGCAGGTAGGCGTCGAGCACGTCCGGCGCGCGCAGGGGCAGCACCTCGACCAGCTCGGTGAGCATCTGCCGCTGACCCTCCTGCATGGCGAGCCGCCTCCGGTCGCTCATCACGTATCGCAAAGCGAGCGCCTTCAGCAACGCCACCTCGGCCGCCACCTGGTCGGGCACCGCGAGTGCGGCACCGTACCGGGACAGCTCGCCCTCCCCGTGAGCTGCCCTGGTTCCGGTGATCGCCGCCGATACAAACCGGCCCACCAGCTCGCTCGTCATGCGCTTGAGCGCCGCCTGAGCCGCAGGCGAACCGTCGTAGGGCGTCGTGACGAGGCCGCGAACGGCGGGAAGCTCCAGCAATGTCAGCGCCGCGCCCTCGACCGTGGACACCGGAAGCGCGCAGAAGTGCTCCGCCGCGAGCGCCGCCACCGCCGCCCGCTCCTGCTTCTCCGCCAGCACGGGCAGTGAGATCCGGCCCGCGAGGACCCCGTCCTCGACGTCGTGCACGGAGTACGCCACGTCGTCCGCCCAGTCCATGATCTGCGCTTCGAGGCACGTGGTCTCGCGGGGCGCGCCGTCGCGAACCCAGGTGAACACGTCGAGGTCGTCGGCGTAGACGCCGAACTTGCGCTGCCCTTCCCTGCGGGGCCACGGGTACTTGATCGTGGCGTCGAGACCGGCGCGAGTGAGGTTGAGGCCGTGCGGTTCGCCGGTGGCGCCCAGTACCTTCGGCTCCAGCCGCGTGAGGATGCGCAGCGTCTGCGCGTTGCCCTCGAACCCGCCGCACGAGCGCGCCGCCTCGTCCAGTGCCGCCTCGCCGTTGTGGCCGAACGGCGGGTGACCGATGTCGTGGGCGAGCCCCGCGGTGTCACACAGGTCCGGGTCGGCGCCGAGACCGGCCGCGATACCCCTGCTGATCTGCGCGACCTCCAGCGAGTGCGTGAGCCGTGTCCTCGGCACACCGCTCACCTCGGCGCCCTCGCCGGGACCGACAACCTGTGTCTTGCCCGCGAGTCTGCGCAGCGCGGCCGAGTGCAGCACCCTGGCCCGGTCGCGCGCGAACGGGGTCCGCTCGTCACCGCGCGCGCCGGGCAGCGTGGAGGACTTCGGTCGCTCGGTGAACCGTCGCTCCGCGTCGTGCGTGGTGTAGGCCATGTCAGGGGAGCTTACGGGCGCTCGGCCACGATCCGGCCTCAGGCGATGCGTCCGCTTCGGCAGCGGAGCGCACCGGCCGGAGCACCCCCGCGCTCGCACGGCGCCCGCGACACCACCCACCGTGCGTGGTTCCGGGGATACGTGTCCAACGTCACTCGTCCAGTAGTTCCTTGACCAGCGCCGCCACCTGTTCGGTCTCGATGAGGAACGAGTCGTGCCCGTACGGCGAGGTGATCTCGGCGTAGCGCGCGGCGGGGATACCGTCGGCCAGCTCCCGCACCTGTTCAGGCGGGTACAGCCTGTCGGAGTCCACCCCCACCGCGATCGTCCTCGCCGTCACCCGCGACAAAGCGTCTCCGATGCCGCCCCTGCCGCGTCCGACGTCGTGCCCGTTCATCGAGCGGGTCAGCACCACGTAGCTCGCCGCGTCGAAACGGTGCACGAGCTTGTGCGCGTGGTGGTCGAGGTAGGACTCGACGGCGAACCGGGGATCGTCCCCGCCCTGGAGGCTACGGCCGAACCGCTCGTCGAGTTCCGCCGCGCTGCGGTAGGTGGCGTGGGCGATCCGCCGCGCGACACCGAGTCCGAGGTGCGGGCCCTCACCAGGCCCTCCCCCGTGGTAGTCGCCGCCCCTCCAGTTCGCATCGGCCAGGATGGCGTGGATCTGCGGCGCCGCCCACGCGATCTGGTCGGCCGACGTCGCGGCAGGGCTCGCCAGCAACATCAGCGCCCGCACCCGCTCAGGCCGCATGACCGCCCATTCCAGGGCCCGCATGCCGCCCATCGACCCGCCCAGCACGGCCGCCCACCGTTCGATGCCGAGCGCGTCGGCGAGCGCGATCTCCACGGCGACCTGGTCGCGCACCGAGACGTGCGGGAACCGGCTTCCCCAATGCCTGCCGTCCGGGGCGAGCGAAGCCGGTCCCGTCGAACCCTGGCAGCCGCCGAGCACGTTGGGCACCACCACGAACAGCTCGCCGGTGTCCAGCGCCTTCCCCTGCCCGATCAGCCCGTCCCACCACCCGGGGCTGGGATGGCCCGGCTCGACGTCTCCCGCCGCGTGGCTGTCGCCGGTGAGCGCGTGCTCGACCAGCACGGCGTTGGAGCGGTCCGCGTTCAGCGTCCCCCACGTCTCGTACGCGATCTCGACGCCGGGCAGCTGTCCACCCGACTCCAGTCGCAGCGCGGAATCCGGCCGGAACCACTGCCTTCGTCCCGGCGGATCTCCCGCCTGCCACGCGCCGGTGGCAGGCGGGAGACCGGTACTGTCCGGCACCGTCACAGAGCCGCCTTCGCGGCGCGGAATCCGGCCTCCAGGTCGGCCTGAAGGTCCGCGAGTCCCTCCAGCCCCACGGCCAGCCGCACGAGTCCCGGTGTCACGCCGCCTGCGAGCTGCTCCTGCGGTGTGAGCTGGCTGTGCGTGGTGCTGGCGGGATGCACGATCAGGCTACGCACGTCACCGATGTTGACGAGCTGGCTATGCAGCTCGGTGCCGTCAACGAACGCACGCCCTGCCTCGACGCCACCGCGCAGCTCGAAGGACAGCACCGCGCCCGCGCCCTCGGGAAGGTACTTCCGCGCGGCCTCGTGGTGGGGGCTCGACGGCAGGCTCGCGTAGTAGACCTTCTCCACCTCGTCACGCTGCTCCAGCCACTCGGCGAGCGCCTTGGCGTTCGCGACGTGACGCTCCATCCGCAGCGACAGCGTCTCGATGCCCTGGAGGATCAGGAAGGCGTTCAGCGGCGCGATGGCCGCGCCCGTGTCGCGCAGCAACTGCACGCGTGCCTTCGCCGCGAACGCACCGGGGCCCAGCGCCTCCCAGTACCGCAGACCGTTGTAGCTCGGGTCGGGCTCGGTGAAGCCGGGGAACCGCTCCGCATGCGCGCCGAAGTCGAAGGTGCCGCCGTCCACCAGCACACCGGCCACCGTCGTGCCGTGACCGCCGAGGTACTTCGTGGCCGAGTGCACCACGACGTCGGCGCCGTGTTCGATCGGCCGCAGCAGGTACGGCGTCGGGATCGTGTTGTCCACCACCAGCGGCACACCGATCTCGTGGGCCACGTCGGCGACACCGCGAACGTCGAGCACGTTGCTGCCGGGGTTCGCCAGCGTCTCCGCGAAGAACAGTTTCGTGTTCGGCCTCGCCGCGGACCGCCACTCGCCGAGGTCGTCCTGGTCGGCCAGGAACGTGACCTCGATACCGAGCTTCGGCAGCGTGTGGCGGAACAGGTTGTACGTGCCCCCGTACAGCGCGGGGCTCACCACCACATGGTCGCCCGCACCCGCGAGGTTCAGCACCGCCGCCGTGGTGGCCGCCGAACCCGACGCGAACGCCAGCGCCGCGACACCACCCTCCAGCGCGGCGACCCGCTGTTCGAGGACGTCCTGGGTGGGGTTCATGATCCGCGTGTAGATGTTGCCCGGCTCGGCGAGGCTGAACAGGTCGGCACCGTGCTGGGTGTCCCGGAAGACGTAGGAGGTCGTCTGGTAGATCGGCGTGGCGCGCGCACCCGTGGCGGGGTCGGGCTGCGCTCCCGCGTGGATCTGCTTGGTCTCGAACGACCATCCGTCGGTCACTGGACTCACTCCTTCGCGGCTCGGATATCCCTCTCGACGCTAATGAGTAACGCACCACACCCCAACCGTCTCCCACTCAGTGAGACGGTCATCCCGAGGGCAGGCCGGGTCTCACAAGTCCCGCACATCGCCCTGGCCTGGGCAGCGGCGAGGAAACCCGCCCTTCGGGTGATACCCGTCCTACAGTCCGAGATCCACGTCGTCCGCCGGCTTCTTCGACACCCGGTAGTACAGCAGCGCCGCGGTCTCCCTGAAGATGTAACGGGCCTGGGTGGCGCGAGTCTGGACGATGGGGCCGGAATGCGTCGGCGACGTCCACACCGACAGCCCGGCGTCCTCGGCCATGATGCCCGCCCGCAGCGAGTGCCACGGGTCGCTGACGATCACGACGTCGCTCCAGCCACTGTTCTTGATCACGTCGGCTGCGGCCCGAATGGAACGCAACGTGTCGTTGCCTTCGCCGACCGGCACCAACGCCTCGACGGGGACACCCTGATCGCGCAGCCAGTTCGCACCGGCCTCCGCCTCGGTGTAGGCGTCCCCGGCACGCATGCCCCCTGTGGTAACGATCGCCGACGCGACACCGTGCGCGTACAGGTCACGGGCATGGGCGAGCCGGGCCTCGAAGATCTCCGACGGCCTGCCGTTGTACTGGGCCGCGCCCAGCACCACGATGGCGTCCGCCGCCGGCCGTTCGTCAGCCCTGGCGACCTGCCACACCCGGAAGGCCGTTCCCCCCACGATCAGCAGCCCGACGAGGACGATCCCGGCGACCGTCCTCGTGAGCCACCTTTTCACAACGACCGGCACGGCTCAGCAACCGATCAGCCGCGCCGCGAGGTACGACTCCAGCTTGTCGATCGCGACCCGCTCCTGCGCCATCGAGTCACGTTCCCGCACCGTCACGGCGTGATCCTCCAGCGTGTCGAAGTCAACCGTCACGCAGTACGGCGTTCCGATCTCCTCCTGCCTGCGGTACCGCTTGCCGATCGACTGCGCGTCGTCGAAGTCGGTGTTCCAGTGCTTGCGCAGCGCGGCGGCGATGTCGCGCGCCTTCGGGGTCAGGTCGGCGTTGCGCGACAGCGGCAGCACAGCCACCTTGTACGGCGCCAGCCTCGGGTCGAGCTTCAGCACCACCCGCTTGTCCACACCGCCCTTGGCGTTGGGCACCTCGTCCTCGGTGTAGGCGTCCACGAGGAATGCCATCATCGGGCGCCCGACACCGGCTGCCGGTTCGATCACGAACGGCCGGTAGCGCTGACCGGAAGCCTGGTCGAAATAGGACAGGTCCACACCGGAATGGTTCGAGTGAGTGGTGAGATCGAAGTCCGTGCGGTTGGCGATGCCCTCCAGCTCACCCCATTCCTGACCCGACGAGAAGCCGAAGCGGTACTCGATGTCCACCGTTCGCTTCGAGTAATGCGACAGCTTCTCCTTGGGGTGCTCGTAGAGCCGCAGGTTCTCCCGGCTGATACCGAGATCGACATACCAGTTGGTGCGCTCGTCGATCCAGTACTGGTGCCACTTCTCGTCCTCGCCGGGCTCGACGAAGAACTCCATCTCCATCTGCTCGAACTCCCGTGTGCGGAAGATGAAGTTGCCCGGCGTGATCTCGTTGCGGAACGACTTGCCGATCTGGCCGATGCCGAACGGCGGCTTCTTGCGCGAGGTCGTCTGCACGTTGAGGAAGTTGACGAAAATGCCCTGCGCGGTCTCGGGACGGAGGTAGTGCAGCCCCTCCTCCGACTCGACAGGCCCGAGGTGCGTCTTGAGCATCATGTTGAACTCGCGCGGCTCGGTGTACTGGCCGCGGTTACCGCAGTTCGGGCACGGCACCTCGGAGAGGTCGTCCTCGGTGGTCGCGGTGCCGGTGCGCTCCGCGTAGTCCTCGGCGAGCTGGTCGGCGCGGAACCTCCGGTGGCAGGCGAGGCACTCCACCAGCGGGTCGTGGAAGGCACCCACGTGGCCGGACGCCACCCAGACCTGGCGCGGCAGGATCACCGACGAGTCGAGACCGACCACGTCCTCGCGATTCTGCACCATGGTCTTCCACCACTGGCGCTTGATGTTGTCCTTCAGCTCGACGCCGAGCGGTCCGTAGTCCCACGCCGACCGGGTACCGCCATAGATCTCCCCGGAAGGGAAGACGAAGCCACGGCGCTTGCACAGGTTGACGACGGTCTCAATGGTGTTGGCGGGCACTCCACGCTCCGAAGGCATCCGGAATTGGGTTCTCTGACCTCACAGCGTATCCGGCGTTGCGGCCGACGGCTCCGGTGGGGATGCGGCCCCTCAGCGCTTGCCCACCGGCGTCGCGGAGACGATGAGGTTGCCGGAGTAGCCGCTCGAACCGCCGAGGTAGTCGCCGTCGCACGTGACGAGCAGAAGCCGGTGTGGCCCGTCCTGGTCGAACAGCTCGGGCGCCAGCTCACCCAGCCGCGCCTTGTGCAGAGTCGTCGCCGAGTCAACGCGATACGTCCACATCCCGCCCCCGGCATCGCGCACGGACACCTCGTCACCGGGCGACAGCAGGCGCAACGTGGTGAACGGCCCGGAACGTCCGTGCCAGTTGACGTGTCCCGCGACGAGCGCGGCGCCGTCGTCGTCACCGAAGTCCGCGCCCCACCACGCCGCGTGGCCGACTCCGTCCGGGATCGGCAGCGTCCCGTCAGCGGTCAGTCCCGTGCGCACGAGCGCGGAGGTGGCTCCGCCCGGTAACCGGACACTGCTCGGTGGCTGCGGACCTGGCCGTCGTGACGCGGGCAGCGGCTCGCGCGCGGCGTCCGTTGCCACCGCCGTGGTCGTCCCGGCGCCGATCACAGCGCCGGGCGCCTGATCGTCGGCGGGAACCGTCCTCGACGGACTCGGCCGGTCTGCCGGACTCGACGAACTCGATGGGCTCGGCGCGCTGCGAAGCACCGCGGTCCCGGAGGTCACGGCGAGCACGGCAAGCACTCCGAGCACGGTGGCCGCCCTGCGCTGCCACACAGGAGAGCGCCACAGGCGGTTCACGAGCGTGCCCGCGCCGTCCCGGCTCGCCGGGCCAGCAGCAACGCGGCGAGGCCGAGAACCCCGCCACCGGCCAGCAGCGCCGTGCCCCAGATGGTGGCCGGGGAGACGGCGGGCCGGGTGCCGTCCTGAGCCACGGCCTCCGGGCCCGCTCCAGCCTGCGCGCCGACACCCGCGGGGATCGCCACCGGCACCGAAGGCGCACCAGACCCGGCGTGCTCATTCCCTCCCGGCGTGAAGTCGTGCGGCACCGAGCAGCTCACACCGCCCAGCACGAGAGTCGTCTCGACGGTGCGGGCCACCCGCCGTCTCTTCTCGCTCCCTGCCTCGGCCTCGGTGGTCCCGGTGACCTCCTCCGGCAGCGGCGGTTCGCCACGTGCGGCGCCGTCCTTCGCGGAAGGCCGCACCCGGGTGTCGATCTCGACGAGCCACCCCGAGGCGGCCGTGACGTCGCCGTCGCGCCACTGCCGCTGCCGGAGCAGCTCGTCGAAGCCGGTGACCTCGCGGATTCTGATGTCGGACGTCACCGCCTCGCCCTCACCGATTTCCACGGAGGCCCCGAACGGCAGATTCTCCCCTCGCACCTCGCCGCCGGGCTCCGGCAGGCGGACCCTCCGCAGCACGCCGTCCGAGCCGACCAGCGAGAGACTCGCCGCAGAGGCGGCCACCTCCGGGCTCCTGGCCGAGGCACACCTCGCCGATGTGGCAGCACGCTCGAACGACAGCACGGTCACGCCCGACGCCAGATCGGTGAGCACAAAATCCGCCAGCGCCGTCGCCTCCGGCACACCGTCGCCGTCGAGCCCGGCCGCCACGTCGTGGCGTTCGATGCCGAGCCGGTAATTCGGCCCCACCGCCGCGCGTTCACCCTCGGAACCCGGCACGGCCGTCCGGTCCGCTCCGAGTCGCGACCTGCCCGGGGCCAGCGGTGATCGCTGGGTCTCGCTGATCACGGAGCCGCCCGGCCTTCCGTAGCCGTCGTCGGTGACCGCGAGCGAGGCGACGTTGGCGAAGGCCACCGGCCCCGCGGCGGGATCAACGGGCCGTGGTCCGGTGGCGGACGCGGTGGGCGGGATCGTCCCGAACACGGCCAGTGCCAGCGTCACCACACTCACCTTCCACCCGGCACGACCCACACTGCCCCCTCGCCATCGTCGGCACATCACCGCACGGAATCATCCCCGCGCGAAGAGCACTAGGATGGTAGTGCACTTTCGAGACATCGCAGGACGACCGAGGCTGGAGAGCGACATGGGGACGGCAGGCTCCGACGCGGCGTCTTCTCCGGCACCCGACCCCGCTGACCTGGGCGAACAACAGGAACACTCACCCGCTCGGCAGGCGCTTTCCCTCCCCGCTCCACCACCGGCGGCCACTCTCACCGATGCGGGTGAACTTCTGAGGGCACTGGCCGCTCCGGTGCGGATCGCGATCGTGTTGCAGCTGCGGCACGGGCCCCGCTGCGTGCACGAATTGGTGGACTCCCTCGACGTGACCCAGCCTCTCATCAGCCAGCATCTCCGCGTTCTGAAGGCAGCCGGGGTGGTACAGGGTGAGCGGCGAGGTCGCGAGGTGGTGTACCACTTGGTGGACGACCATCTCGCGCACATCGTCGTTGACGCCGTCGCACACGTGCAGGAGGACCCTCAGCCGGTATGAGTACAGCCGACACCCGCAATCGGGCCCCTGTCCCTGGCCGCAGGGCGACACGGCAGCGCGCCGCCGTCGTCGAACTCCTCGCCGAGGTGGACGACTTCCGATCCGCACAGGAACTGCACGACGAACTGCGCAGGCGTGGCGAGGGCATCGGCCTGACCACCGTGTACCGCACGTTGCAGTCCCTGTCCGAGGCCGGAGAGATCGACGTGCTGCGCACCGACTCCGGCGAGGCGCTGTACCGGCAATGCTCGGCACACCATCACCACCACCTCGTGTGCCGTCACTGCGGCTACACCGTCGAGGTCGAAGGTCCCGCGGTGGAGCGCTGGGCCGAGCGCATCGCCTCGGGCAACGGGTTCTCCGACATCCGGCACACGGTGGAGATCACCGGCACGTGCGCCACGTGCGCGGCGAAGAAGAAGTAGCCACCCGCGGCTCCGTCTCGTCGCTCGGCACCGCGATCCGCTCGTCCTCACTTCCTGCCAGCTCGTCACGGCGCGAGATCACTTCGCACACATCCGGCCCTGCGGTCGGCGCCGCCCTCCGGTCGTGCGCCGGGCCCCGGAACACGATCCCCGGATGGTCTCACCGCATCACACGCTCGACGTGACCTTGTCGCCGACGCGAAGTGACGTTCTGAACACGTCCTGTAGCAGGACACCAACGTTCTCCGGCCGTGTCAGGACTCGTAAGGGTCGGCGGGCTCTCGCACCTCGCGGGCGGTGTGGACGGTGAGGTCGGGACGGAACCCGGTCTCCTGCGTCGTCGAACCGGGCACGACGGTGCCCGTGACCGTCAGCCAGGTGTCCTCCGGTGTCACACCGAGTGGTTCGGCGGCCTCGCCGACAAGGCGCACCCGCACCGGCGAGGCATCGGCGGCGCAGCAACCGATCACCATGCGCGCGAGCATCGTGTCGCCTGCCTCGCGCACCACGAAACCCGTCAGCGTCACGGTGCGCCCCGTCAGGCTGTTCTCCGCGTCCCACCCGGCGCGGGTGACGAACTCGGTCATCGTCAGCGGCACCACCTCGCCGGGCGGCAGCGGCTCGAACGGCGACCCCGGTCGCTGCCCGCCCTGCACCGCTCCCGCCGCCGCGTCGCGCTTCACCGAATCCGAACCCAGCGCGGGCGGCGCGATCAGGAACACGGCCAGCACCGGCAGCACCAGAAGCCACGCCGAGCGCGTGTCGTGGTGGTGCCCCGCGTGATCGGCCACCGCCGCATCCCGCGCGACGATCACGTCACGAACGATGGCGACGCCGCCGAGCACCAGCATCACCACCGCCGCTCCGAGCAGCCACGGCTGGTGGGACGCCTTGACGTAGCGCAGGTAGTCGCCGTTGAGCCCGATCTTCAGCAACGCACCGCCGAGCAGCACGAGGAGCACGTTCTGCGTCTCGCGCCGCATCAGCCCTCCCCCAGCAGCAACGTCCCCACCGCCACGGCGCAGACCACAGCCACCCCGAACGTCGCGGGTGCGAAGCGCACCGCGAACGCCCTGCCGAACGTTCCCGCCTGCAAGGCGAACAACTTGAGATCCACCGCGGGCCCCACCACGAGAAACACGAGCTTCGGCAGCAGCGGAACGGGTGCCAGCGAGGCCACCACGAAGGCGTCGGCCTCACTGCACAACGACAACACCACCGCGAGCACCGCCATCACCACGACACCCAGCACGATGTCGTCCGACAACACCGCGAACCACGACGGCGGCACCAGCACCCCGAGCAGTGCGGACACCAGTGCTCCGAGCACGAGGAATCCACCCGCGTCCACCAGGTCGGCGCGTGCGGTCTCGGCGAACATCGCCCAGCGGTTCCCACTCTGCTCCGGCATCCGGCGCAGAACCCGGTCGGCGATCCACTCGTCGCGTCCCCAGCGAATCCACAACAGACCCATCACCACCGAGGTGGCCAGCGACGCGACGAACCGCGCCACCACCATGCCGGGTTCACCGGGAAAGGCCACCGCCGTCGCCACGATCACCACCGGGTTGACGGCAGGTGCGGCGAGCAGGAACGTCAACGCCGCCGACGGCGCAACACCCTGGCCGATCAACCGCCTCGCCACGGGCACCGACGCGCACTCGCACCCCGGCAGGGCCACACCGGACAGTCCCGCGACTCCCACGGCCGCGCTCTCCCTGCGCGGCAGCACCGCTCGCAGCGCGCGGGCCGGCACGAACGCGGCCAATGCCCCGCTGATCAGCACCCCGAGCACCAGAAACGGCAGCGCCTGTACGCACACGGCGACGAACACCGTGGACGCGGTGCGCAACGCGGGCACGTCGAGCACGGACGCGAGCCAGGACTGCCCGACGATCGCGACGAGCAGAACAGCGCAGAGCACCTCGATCGACGTGATCGGGCCGCGCCGCCCCGGCTTCGCCCGCGTCGTCGCGGTGCGCTCGCTCATGCCCGGACGAGCTCGGCGCGGACCTGGGACGCGGTGGACACCACGAGCATCAGCAACGTGCCGAGCGCGGCCGGATCGAGGCCCTGCGCGGGAAACGCGTACCGCAGGGTGAGGTCCATCCCGCGTTCGGTGTGGACGATGCCGAGTGTTCCGAACAGTCCCTGACCGGCGCGTTCCGCGACGGTCACCGCCAGAGCGGGCTCGTCGGGCAGGTCCCACGCGACCACGCACGTCAGGCTCAGTACCGACAACCCGTCGGCGAGCCGCATGGCCTGCACCACGCACGGCACGTCAGCGTGGGAGAAAGTCAGCGTCCCGTCGTCATCGACCCTGACGTCGAGGAAACGTTCGAGCGCACGGCGGGCCGAGGTCAGCAACTCGGCGGTGTCGGCGGCCTCCGAACTCACGCCCCACCGCCTTCCCGTGCCGCGGCGGCAGCGGCGGCATCGACGGCGGCACCGAACCGGCGGTCGCGCTTGGCGTAGTCGAGGCACGCCTCCCACAGCTTCGTGCGATCGAAGTCGGGGAACAGCGTGTCCTGGAAGACGAACTCGGCGTAGGCGGACTGCCACAGCAGGAAGTTCGAGGTCCGCAGCTCCCCCGAAGGCCGGAGGAACAGATCCACGTCAGGCATTTCGGGCTGGTAGAGGTACTTCGCGAGCATGCGATCGTCCACCTTGTCCGGATTGATCTTGCCTTCGGCCGCCAGCTTGGCGATCCGCCTCGCCGCGTCACCGAGTTCGGCCCGGCCTCCGTAGTTCACGCACATCGTCATGTTGAGGCGTGTGTTGTGCCGGGTCTTCTCCTCGGCGTCCTTCAGCTCCTTGATGACGCTGCGCCACAGCCTCGGCGTGCGGCCCGCCCAGCGGATGCGCACCCCGATGGAGCCGAGATAGTCCACCTGCCTGCGGATCGTGTCGCGGTTGAAGCCCATGAGGAAACGCACCTCCTCGGGGCTGCGCTTCCAGTTCTCCGTCGAGAACGCATACACCGAAAGCCACTTCACACCCAGCTCGACCGCACCGCTGGCCACGTCGATCATCACGGCCTCACCGCGTTTGTGCCCCTCGATCCTGGGCAGCCCGCGCTGGTTGGCCCACCGGCCGTTGCCGTCCATCACCAGGGCGACGTGCTGCGGGACCAGTTCGGGTGGGATGTTCGGGGGCTTCGCACCCGAAGGGTGCGGATCAGGCTCCCGTAGTTCCCTGTGCGTTGTCGCGGCCTCGCGTCCCCTGCGCCGCACTCGTTACCTCCGTCTCGCCGGACACCGTGTCAGACCCTAACGTGCCCGCGCCCGGCGCCTCGCGGGTACGGCGCTCCACGAGCGGCAGCGACCGCAACTGCCGTTCGAGATGCCACTGAAGGAGCGCCGCGACCAGGCCGCTCACGTCGCGTCGCACGCCGTGGGTACTGCCCTCGGCGATGTCCCAGTCTCCGTGCAGGAGAGCGTCGAGCAGCCCGACCACCTCGGGGGCGGGGTGCACCGAGCCCGGAACGCGACACCGGGGGCACAGCGATCCCCCCGCCGCGATGTTGAACGCGGCGTGAGGCCCGCGCTCCCCGCAGCGGGCACACTCGGCGATCGCCGGAGCCCAGCCCGCGAACGCCATCGATCGCAACAGGAAGGCGTCCAGCACGAGGGAGGCGTCCCGGCGGCCCTCGGCCAGCGCCCGCAGTGCCCCGACCACGAGCAGGTACAACTTCAGCACCGGCTCGCCCTCCTCGGCGGTCAGCCGGTCGGCCGTCTCGGCGACGGCGCTGGCGGCCGTGTAACGCTGGTAGTCGCCGACGATCGGCAGCGCGAAAGCGTCCACCGTCTCGACCTGGGTGATGACATCGAGGGTGCGACCCGTGTAGAGCTGCACATCGACGTGACCGAACGGTTCCAGCCGCGCACCGAATCGGGACGTGGTGCGGCGCACCCCCTTCGCCACGGCGCGGACCTTGCCGTGCCGCCGGGTGAGCAGGGTGATGATGCGATCGGCCTCACCGAGCTTGTGGACCCGCAACACCACGCCGGTGTCCCGATACAGACTCACGGACCCCATCGTCCCACGTGGGTCGGACGCGCAGGCGAGTCAGGCCCATCGCTCCGTTGCGCCTGTCGCCCACCGCGGCGTCATGCTCCTCGCGGACACGGCATCTCGCCCGTCACCGCGACGGAGCGCGGACACGGCGCCTACGCGACCAGGATGATGAGCCAGATCAGGCTGAGACCCCAGCCGAACGCTCCGAGCACGGTCGCGACGATGCACAAGGTCTTCGTCTGCTCCGATGCCTGCATGGCCGCGGCCGTGTTGCCCTGCATCTGATAGGCGGTGACCTCGTTGGACTTCATGATGGCGAAGATCGCCACGATCCAGCAGAGGAAGATCGAGCCGATGGCCCAGCCCTTGTAGTCGGGAATCCCCTGCCCGTACCCTGCCATCCCCGCACCGTAAGGCTGCTGACCGTACGCTTGCTGACCGTACGGTTGCGGCTGGCCGTACTGTTGCTGCGCGAAAGGCTGCTGGCCGTACGGCTGCTGTGCGTACTGGGCAGCGGGCACCCCCGCCGACGGCGGGCCGAGCTGCATCTGCCCCGGCTGCCCCTGCTGCGTCTGCATCGGTGCGCCGTAAGGCATTTGCTGCCCGTACGGATTCGTCATGGACCCTCCCCTGTCACAGAACGTAGTGCACCAGGAGCATACCGTTCAATGACGTCGGGTTGGCCGACTTCGGCACATTCGCCCTCGACCCCTGCGGACCGAGGGCGAACCCCGAGGAGACACGTGCCCAGCCTGCGAGAAGTGCGGACACTCGTACGACAAGTGCGGACACGCGTGCACAGGCTGCGGACACGGCGTCAGAAGCCAAGTTTGCGCAGTTGCTTCGGGTCGCGCTGCCAGTCCTTCGCCACCTTGACGTGCAAATCGAGGTACACCTTGCTCCCCAGCAGCGCCTCGATCTGCTTGCGGGCCCTCGCGCCCACCTCCTTGAGCCTGCCGCCCCGGTGCCCGAGCACGATGCCGCGCTGGCTGGTGCGCTCCACGTAGAGGTGCGCGTACACGTCGATGAGGTCGTCCCTGCCGGGTCTCGGGTACATCTCCTCGATCGTCACGGCGATGGAGTGCGGCAGTTCGTCGCGCACCCCCTCCAGCGCCGCCTCACGGATCAGCTCCGCCACCAGCGTCTGCTCCGGCTCGTCGGTCAGCTCACCGTCCGGGTACAGCTCCGGTCCCTCCGGCAACCGCTCCACCAGCAGGTCGGCCAGTGTGTCCACCTGATAGGACTCGACGGCCGACACCGGCACCAGGTCGGCGAAGTCCAGGACGTCCTGGAGTTCGAGCAGCTGCTTGGCGACCTGCTCCTTGCCGACCAGGTCGGTCTTGGTGACGATGCCGAGCACAGGGGTGCGTTGGGCGATCTTCGCGAGCTCGGCCGCGATGAACCGGTCGCCGGGCCCGATCTGCTCGTCGGCGGGCACGCAGAACCCAACGACGTCCACTTCGGACCATGTCGCGCGCACGAGATCGTTGAGCCGCTGCCCCAGCAGCGTGCGCGGCCGGTGCAGCCCTGGAGTGTCCACGATGATCAGCTGCGCGTCCTCCCGGTGCACGATGCCCCTGATGGCATGCCGGGTCGTCTGCGGCTTGCTCGACGTGATGGCGATCTTGGAGCCAACCAGCGCGTTGGTCAATGTGGACTTTCCGGCGTTGGGCCTGCCGACGAAGCAGGCGAACCCGGAGCGATGTCCGGCGTCGGTCACCGTACCGTCTCCCGCACGGTGCCCGACGGATCGGCGCGCAGAATCGGCGCGTCCGGGGACAGGTCTCGCACGGCCTGCACCGAGGCTCCCTGCACCATCGGCTCCTCCGTCACCACGGCAGCCGCCTCAAGACCCTCGGCTCCGCTGGACACCGCCGCCGCCACCGCGGCCTGGAGGGCCGTCAACGTCAGCGACGGCAGCCGCACCGTCGCCGCGGCGTACGTGCGACCGTCGGTGTCCCGCACGGCCGCGCCCTCCGCGGCCTGCGTCCTCGCGCGCGTCGATCGCGCCAGGATGACGATCTTCTCGTCCTCGGGGTCGAGTTCAGGCATGTTCCACTCTCCAGTCGCGATCGCCGTGATCGCCGTTCTTGCCGTGGTCTTCCGTGGTGGTGGGCGTTCCCGGCCCGATCCTCCTGCCATCGGCGGCGCGCACCACCACGGTGCTGATCCGCATCCGGCCTCTCCGGTCTTTGCCGCCCTCCGCTCGCAGTCGCAGCCCCTCGACCTCGGCCTCCGCGCCGGGCAGCGGCACGCGGCCGAGCCGCTGCGCGAGCAGGCCGCCGACCGTCTCCACATCGTGTTCGGAGAGATCGACTCCGAACAGCTCGCCGAGGTCGTCAACGCTCAACCGCGCGGACACCCGCACCACCTGCTCGTCAACGTGCTCGACGGGTGGCCGGTCGTCGGTGTCGGACTCATCGGTGATCTCGCCGACGATCTCCTCGAGAATGTCCTCGATGGTGACGAGCCCGGCCGTGCCGCCATATTCGTCAACCGCGATCGCCAGGTGGTGCCGCGAACGCTGCATGTGCCTGAGCAGGCCGTCGAGGTGCTTGGAGTCGGGAACGAAGTCGGCAGGCATCATCAGCTCGCTCACCTGACGCCCCGTGCCGTCCTCCGCGAACGACGCCCGCACCAGGTCCTTGAGGTTCACCACACCGACGATGTCGTCCACGGACTCACCGATCACCGGCAGGCGAGTAAAGCCGGTTCGCATGGACAGCGCCAGTGCCTGCCTCACGGTCTTGGTCTGCTCGATCCAGACGATCTCGGTGCGCGGGACCATGACCTCGCGCGCCACCGTGTCACCCAGCTCGAACACCGAGTGGATCATCTCGCGCTCGTCGGTGCCGACGACACCGCGTTCCTGCGCGAGGTCCACGAGTTCCCGCAGCTCCGCCTCCGTGGTGAACGGCCCCTCCCGGAAACCCTTACCGGGAGTGATGGCGTTACCGACCAGGATGAGCAGCTTGCTGAGCGGCCCGAGCACGGTTCCCAGCACCCGCACCGGACCCGCCACGACGAGACCGACCCGGTACGGATGCTGCCTGCCGATCGTGCGCGGACCGACACCCACGATGACATAGCTGACCAGCACCATGATCAGGGCGGCGAGCAACACGGCGAGCCACTCTGGATCGACCCAGCGCAGCGCCACGACGGTGACCAGCACGGTGGCCGTGAGCTCGCACCCCATGCGCAGCAACAGCAGCAGGTTGATGTGCCGGGTGCGCTCACGGATGACCAGGATGAGCTGGCGCGACCCGAACCTTCCCGAGCGTTCGAGGCCCTCGGCTCGCGCCGGCGACGCCGTGCCGATCGCCGCGTCGGCCGCGGCGAAGACGCCGCCGAGGAACACGAGAAGGACTGCCACGACCAGGATGACGGCCGAAGAGGTCACGATGGCTCCGACTCAGACCTTCCGTCGAGACCGGCAGCCCCCAGCAGCCGGTCGTCGTTGCTGCGCTGCGCGTCCTGCCTGCGCGCGGCGGCGAGGGTGTCGCGGAACTCGCCGAGAATGCGGTTCTGGAGGCCGAACATCTCCTGCTCCTCCTCCGGCTCGGCGTGGTCGTACCCGAGCAGGTGCAACACGCCGTGCACGGTGAGCAGGTGCAGTTCGTCGAGCAGCGAGTGCCCTGCCTTGCGCGCCTGGTCCTTGGCGAACGCGGGGCAGAGCACGATGTCACCGAGCAGAGCGGGGGACGACTCCACCGCGTCGGGACGGCGGCCCGCCTCCAGTTCGTCCATGGGGAACGCCATCACGTCGGTGGGCCCCGGCAGGTCCATCCACCGCACGTGCAGGTCCTCCATCACGTCGAGGGTGACCAGCACGACCGAGAGCTCGGCGAGCGGGCTGACCTCCATGCGGTCGAGTGCGAACCGTGCCGCCGACACGATGGACGTCTCATCGACGTCGATGCCGGACTCGTTGGCGATCTCGATACTCACCGGCGGCCTCGCCCACCGGCCGCCTTGCTGTCGCCGGTCGCGGCGTCCTGCGTCGCCTGCCACTTTTCGTAGGCGTCCACGATGTCGCCGACGAGGCGGTGCCGGACCACGTCGTGACTCGTCAGCGTGGCGAAGTGCAGATCGTTCACACCCTCGAGGATCTCACGCACCACCCGCAGGCCGCTGCGCTGGCCGCTCGGCAGATCGACCTGGGTCACATCGCCGGTGACCACGATCTTCGATCCGAACCCGAGGCGGGTGAGGAACATCTTCATCTGCTCCGGCGTGGTGTTCTGCGCCTCGTCGAGGATGATGAAGGCGTCGTTGAGCGTCCTTCCGCGCATGTACGCCAGCGGCGCGATCTCGATCGTGCCAGCCTGCATCAGGCGAGGGATCGAATCGGGGTCCACCATGTCGTGCAGCGCGTCGTACAACGGGCGAAGGTACGGGTCGATCTTCTCGTACAGCGTGCCGGGGAGGAACCCGAGCCGCTCGCCTGCCTCCACCGCGGGACGGGTGAGGATGATGCGCGTGACCTGCTTGTTCTGAAGCGCCTGAACGGCCTTGGCCATCGCGAGGTAGGTCTTGCCCGTGCCTGCCGGGCCGACGCCGAACACCACCGTGTGCTGGTCGATCGCATCGACGTAGCGCTTCTGGTTGAGCGTCTTGGGCCGGATGGTTCGGCCGCGCCGCGACAGGATGTCCATGCTGAGCACGTCGGCGGGCGATTCGGCTCCCCCCGCCGACAGCATGGCGACCGTGCGACGGACCGTGTCGGGGCCGACCTGCTGGCCGCGCCGGGCGAGGATGACCAGCTCGTCGAAGACGCGCTCCGCGAACGCCACGTCCGCCGGGGCTCCGGTGAGCGTGACCTCGTTACCCCTGACGTGAACGTCCGCGTTCAGGATGTCTTCGGCGGCCTTGAGATTCTCGTCCCTTGAGCCGAGGAGCACGAGCGCGGCGGCGTCGGGGATCGAGAACTTCGACTGGGCCGAACGGTTCTCGGAGGCGGTGACTTCGGCTGGCTGCAACGGTTCGGTTCCGGCCACGTGGCCTCGGGCCTGCTTTCTGCACGATCGTGCTGCTCGACAACGGTGATGGACGCTGACGATGCTAACCGCATCGCCCGCCAAGGGGCAGGTGAGTTTAGCGACCTGCCGTCCTCACTCCGAAGAACGACCGAAGTGACCGAGCTGTTCCCCGCCGAGCACGTGCGCGTGCACGTGGAAGACCGTCTGACCCGCGTCGGCACCGGTGTTGAACACCAGCCGGTAACCGTTGCCGAGACCCTCCAGTTCGGCGACCTTCGCGGCCGTGTCCACCATGTCGGCGAGCAGGGCCGGATCGGCGGCGGCCAGCTCAGCCACGGTGCGGTAGCGGGTCTTGGGCACCACGAGAACATGCGTGACGGCCTGAGGGCTGATGTCGCGGAACGCGAGCGTGGTGGCGGTTTCGTGAACGATGTCGGCCGGGATCTCCCTCGCGATCACCCGCTCGAACAACGTCTCCGAGGAATCGCCGGGCTCGGTGGGCTGGTGCTCGCTCAAGGTCCCTCCCTGCGTGGATCGTGGTCGCGTTCTGTCATCTTCGCCCACGATCGGCGCTGGGGCGCCGCGGGGCGGTGCAGCCTGGGGGTTGCTCCACGCGCCACCGCGGCTTCCGCCGGACCGAGGGGGAGACGTCCGGCGGATCTTCGCGCTGCCTTCGCTGCAGGCCGCCTCGGGTGTTCTCCGGCAGGCCGCAAGTCGAGCAGGCTGCGCCTCAGCGTAGGACCCGGGTGTCCACGGCGAGGGGAAACGGCGGAGAAAGCGGCGGACTTGTGCCACAGGGGCCAGCGAAAGCGTCCGATCGGCCTAAGCCGCACCTGGCCCTACGCCCAGCGCGCGGTCAGCGCTCCGAGCGCGCCGAGCGCCACCGCCGCGGCCGTGGACGTGCGCAGCACCGTCGGTCCCAGCCGGACACGCCTCGCACCGGCTGCGGTGAACGCGGCGAATTCCTCGGGCGCGACCCCGCCTTCGGGGCCGACCACGAGCACGAGTTCGCCCTCGGACGGCAACGGCACCTCGGTGATCCCCTCCTGGGCGTCACCGTCGAGCACGAGCGCGAGATCCGCCTCCGACAACACGGCGGCGAGATCCCGGGTGGTCACCGGTTCTGCGACCTCGGGCAGCCAGGCACGCCTCGCCTGCTTGGCCGCTGCCCTGGCCGTACCCCGCCACTTGCCCAGCGCCTTCTCGGTCCTCGCACCGTCGTCCCAGCGGACGACACTGCGGGCCGCGCGCCACGGCACGATCGCGTCGGCCCCGGCCTCCGTCGCCAGTTCCACCGCGAGTTCGCCACGATCACCCTTGGCCAGCGCTTGCACGACGGTGACGCGCAGCGCAGGAGCCCGCACCGTGCGCGTGGCGACGACCCGCAGCTCCACGATCGGCTTGCGCCCCGGATGCGCGGCGACGGTGACGCAGTCGGCGACCCCACCGTGCCCGTCCGACAGCGTCAGCCGCTCGCCGGTGCGCAACCGGCGCACGGTGACGGCGTGATGCGCCTCCTCGCCGTCCAGCGTCGCGAACTCGCCTTCCGGCAGTTCCGGCACGAGGAACACCGGCGGAGTGGTACCGGCCGCCCCAGCCATGACAGTCGCTCCGTCCCGTCCTGGGCGTCAGCGGCTCTTGGAGCGCAGCTTCGAGAACAACCCACCCGGCTTGTGGCCGTTGCCCGCCAGGGTCGGGACCTCCTCGCCACGCAACCGTGCCAGCTCTCGCAGTAGATCGGCCTGCTCGTCGTCGAGCTTGGTCGGCACCACGACCTCGACGTGAATGTGCAGGTCGCCACGGCCGTCCACCCTGCCGGACGAGCGAAGCCTCGGCATTCCGAACCCGGTGAGCACAAGTTCGGTGTTCGGCTGGGTACCGGGCTCGATCTCCACATCCGTCTCGCCGTCCACGAGCGTCTCCATGGGGATGACCGCGCCGAGCGCCGCAGCCGTGACGGGGACGCGCAGCCGGCAGTGCAGGTCGTTGCCCTGCCGCTCGAAGTCATCGTGCGGAACCTCGTCCACCTCGACGTAGAGGTCGCCTGCGGGACCGCCGCCGGGGCCGACCTCGCCCTGACCGGACAGCCTGATCCGCATGCCGTCTCCCACGCCCGGTGGGATCTTGGCCGTCACGTCCCTGCGGGCCCGCACCCTGCCGTCACCGCCGCACTGCTGGCACGGGTCGGTGATGACTTCGCCGAAGCCCCGGCAGGTCGGGCACGGGCGTGCCGTGACGACCTGCCCGAGGAACGACCGCTGCACGGACTGCACCTCGCCCTGACCGCCGCAGGTATCGCACGTGACGACGCTGCCGCCCTCCGCGGTGCCCGCACCACGGCACCGATCGCAGAGGATGGCCGTGTCCACCGTGATCTGCTTGTTGACGCCGGTGGCGCACTCCTCCAGCGTCAGCTTCAACCGGATGAGCGCGTCGGAGCCGGGCTGCACCCTGCTGCGCGGACCCCGGCCCCGTGCCCCACCGGCCGCGGCGCCGAAGAAGGCGTCCATGATGTCGCCGAGCCCGCCGAAACCGGCGAACGGGTCGCGGGCACCCCCGCCTGCCCCGTTGTCCATCGGGTCGCCACCGAGATCGACGATCTTGCGCTTCTGCGGATCGGACAGCACCTCGTAGGCCGTCGTGACCTCGCTGAACTTGTGCTGCGCGTCGTCGGAGGGGTTGACATCGGGGTGCAACTCACGCGCGAGCTTGCGGTACGCCCGCTTGATCTCCTGCTCGGTCGCGTTCTTCGACACGCCGAGGATGCCGTAGTAGTCCCTGGCCACCGTCTGCCGTCCTCCTAGAAAGCCTGCACAAGCCTGTCATCCGGGCTTCGAGCCCGGCGCACCGGACCTCCTACCGCCCGGAAAGGATCCGGCCCACGTACGTGGCGACCGCGCGTACGGCAGCAATCGTCCCGGGGTAATCCATCCGGGTGGGGCCGACCACGCCCATTCCCCCCAGTAATACCTGGTCCGAGCCGTACCCGATCGACACGACCGAGGTGCTCCGCATCTGCTCGTCCTCATTTTCCTCCCCGATCCGCACCGTGACGGCACCGGGGTTGCGAGCGGCCGCGAGAAGCTTGAGCACGACGACCTGTTCCTCGAGCGCCTCGAGCACCTGGCGCAGCGATCCGGGGAAGTCGGCGACGTTCCGCGTGAGGTTCGCCGTTCCCCCGAGCACGAGGCGTTCCTCGGGGTGCTCGACGAGGGATTCCACCAGCACGGTGCAGACGCGCACCATCACATCACGAAGGTCGGAGGGCGCCTGCTCGGGCAACTCCGACACCTTCGCGGCCGCGTCGGGCAGCCTGCGCCCCGACAGTGTGCCGTTGAGCACCTCACGCAGCCGGGCGACGGTCTCGTCCCCTGCGACGTCCCCCAGATCGACCGTACGCTGGTCCACCCTGCCGGTGTCGGTGATGAGCACGATCAGAAGCCGCGCCGGGGTGAGGGCCACCACTTCCACGTGCCGGACCGTGGACGTGGTCAGCGTCGGGTACTGCACCACCGCGACCTGCCGGGTGAGCTGGGCGAGAAGCCGGACCGACCGCCGCAGCACGTCGTCGAGATCGACGGCACCCTCCAGGAACTGGACTATCGCCCTCCGCTCGGCCGCCGAGAGGGGTTTGACCTCGGAGAGTCGATCGACGAACAGCCGGTACCCCTTGTCGGTGGGGACCCTGCCCGCGCTGGTGTGGGGCTGGGTGATGTACCCCTCCTCCTCCAGCGCCGCCATGTCGTTGCGCACCGTGGCACTGGACACGCCCAGGTTGTGCCGATCGACGAGCGCCTTCGACCCCACCGGCTCCTGGTTCGACACGTAGTCGGCGACGATGGCACGCAGGACCTCGAATCGACGTTCCTCCGCGCTGGCCACCAGCACCTCCTCTCGTCACCTGCTCGACCACGAGTTTACGGGTGGGGACACGGTTTCAGGGTGCCCAGCGGTGACGAAAGACCCTGGACAGCGGAGAAGGCGACGGCCGGAACGCTTCAGCGACCGCAAGGGGCCGTTCCCGGTGATCTCGACCACATTCGTGAAGATCAGCCGCCGGAACGAGTGATCACTTCCAGCCGATCGAGTCAACAGGTTCGCCCGACCGCGAGCCGATAGTCGAGACATGTCCATGTTCGGAGCAACTTCCCTCGCCGCGTGCGCGGTCATGGCCGTGTGCACGACCGGCCCCGCGGACCCCGTCACGCCGGACTCCTCGTTCGTCCTGACTCTCACCGACGCCAGGGGCGGCACGACATCCGTCCAGCTGACCTGCGGCCCGACACAGGGCAACCACCCTCAGGGCGAGGCCGCCTGCCGGTCACTGGAGCGGGCCGACGGCGACTTCACGCGGCTGCCCGTGAAGAACCAGGCGTGCACGATGATCTACTCGCCGGTGCTGGCCACCGCCAGCGGCAACTGGCACGGCACGCCGGTCAAGTTCGACACCGAGTACTCCAACCGCTGCGTCGCCGACGCGCATTCCGGCGGCGTGTTCTCCTTCTGATCGTTTCGGGCTGCCACGGCCGGGTATCGACGCTTCGAGGCTCGACACGAAGGGAACCCGGCCATGGCAGCACAATCCCGGCGCCATCCTGACCACGGCGACGCCAAACACGAGCAGCTCGACCGGTTTCGCGTCACGAACGACGACACCGCACTCACCACGCAACAGGGTGTGCGGGTGGACCACACCGACGACTCGCTCTCCGCAGGCGAACGCGGCCCCACCCTGCTCGAGGATTTTCACGCCAGGGAGAAGATCACCCACTTCGACCACGAACGCATCCCCGAGCGTGTCGTGCACGCGCGCGGCGCGGGGGCGTACGGCTACTTCCAGCCCTACGACGACTGGCTCGGCGAGTACACGGTGGCCGGGTTCCTCAGCGATCCGGCCCAGCGCACGCCGGTGTTCGTGCGGTTCTCGACGGTCGCAGGGTCGCGTGGCTCGGCCGACACCGTGCGCGACGTCCGCGGTTTCGCCACGAAGTTCTACACCGACGAGGGCAACTACGATCTCGTCGGCAACAACATGCCGGTGTTCTTCATCCAGGACGGCATCAAGTTCCCCGATTTCGTCCACGCGGTGAAGCCAGAACCGCACAACGAGATCCCGCAAGCGCAGTCCGCCCACGACACGTTGTGGGACTTCGTCGCTCTCCAGCCCGAGACCATCCACATGATGATGTGGTTGATGTCCGACCGCGCTCTGCCGCGCAGCTACCGCATGATGCAGGGCTTCGGCGTGCACACGTTCCGGCTCGTGAACGCCGACGGCCGGGGCACGTTCGTGAAGTTCCACTGGACTCCGCTGCTCGGAACCCATTCGCTCGTGTGGGACGAGACCCAGAAGATCGCCGGGAAAGATCCCGACTACAACCGCCGCGATCTCTGGGACGCCATCGAAGCCGGTCACTTTCCCGAGTACGAACTCGGGGTGCAGCTCGTCGAGGAGAAGGACGAGTTCGCCTTCGACTTCGACCTCCTCGACCCGACGAAGATCATCCCGGAGGAACAGGTTCCGGTGCGTCCTGTCGGGCGCATGGTGCTCGACCGCAACCCGGACAACTTCTTCGCCGAGACCGAACAGGTCGCCTTCCACACAGCCAACGTCGTGCCCGGCATCGACTTCACCAACGACCCGCTGCTCCAGGCGCGCAATTTCTCGTACCTGGACACGCAGTTGATCCGGCTCGGTGGCCCGAACTTCGCGCAGCTGCCTGTCAACCGCCCCGTCGCGCCCGTGCACAACGACCAGCGCGACGGCTACGGCCAGCAGAAAATCCACAAAGGACAGACTTCGTACCACAAGAACACCCTCGGCGGCGGCTGCCCCGCGATCGCCGAGTCCGGCACCTTCTCGCACTACACCGAGAAGGTCGATGGCCACAAGATCCGTCAGCGCAGCGAGAGCTTCCAGGATCACTACTCCCAGGCGACGCTGTTCTGGAACAGCATGTCGGAGGTCGAGGCGGAGCACATCGTGGCGGCGTTCCGCTTCGAGCTCGGCAAGGTCGAGCACAAGCCCATCCGGGCCCGCGTCGTCGAGCGGCTGAACCACGTTGACCACGATCTGGCCGTGCGGGTGGCACGCGGTATCGGGGTGGAGCCGCCCACGGAGGTGTCCCGGCCCAACCACGGCCGGTCGTCCCCCGCGTTGTCCCAGCTCAACACGGCGCTGGACCGGCCGGACACCCGCACGGTCGCCGTGCTCGCCGCCGACGGCGCCGACGGCGCGGGGCTGCGGCGCCTCGTCGCCACACTCGCGGACCGGGGAGTCACGGCGGAGGTACTCGCACCCGTGGACGGTGAACTCGACGGCGGCGAGCACGGCCCGGTCAGCGCCGATCGGGCGATCACCACCATGGCGTCGGTGCTCTACGACGCCGTCGTGGTCGCCTCGGGGGCCGCCGGTGTCGGAACGCTACGCGAGGACGGCTACGCGGTCCATTTCGTCACCGAGGCGTACAAGCACGCCAAACCGGTGGCCGCGTGGGGTTCGGGAACGGAACTCCTGCGCACGGCAGGCGTTACCGGCCGGATCGCGGAGAGCACCGACGTGATGGACGATCAGGGCCTCATCACGACGACAGCCGAGGGCGACGCACTGCCCGAGGACTTCGCCACGACGCTGCTCGACCGGCTCGCGCGGCACAGGGCGTGGGAGCGAATCACCGAGTCCGTGCCTGCCTGAGAAGGGCGCAGGGCCGTGGCGGCCCTGCGTGCCACGCCGGCCTCACGCCATGAACGCCTTCTTCTCCTGACGCCACGCCTCGTCGGTGCGGCCCTTCCGCCAGTAACCCGAGATCGACAGCAGGCCCCTGTCGAGGCCGCGTTCCCGCAGCAGATGGCCACGGAGTTCGCGCACCATGGCCGCCTCGCCGTGGACGAAAGCCTGGACGGTGCCGCCTCCGAGCGTCAGGCCACGCACTTCACGGACGAGGTCGGCGCCGTCCGCTCTGTGCAGCCAGCGCAGGTCAACGGCCCCCTTCGTGGCGAGAGGCTGGTGCTCGGCGATGTTCTCCACGAGCAGACGCACCGTGGCGATCGAATCGGCAGGCAGCGCCTCCATCGTGGCGGCGATCGCGGGCAGCGCCGACTCGTCGCCGACCAGCAGATGGTGATCGACATCGGACCGTGGCGCGTAGGCTCCGCCGGGACCGCGCAGCAGGACCTCGTCACCCGGCCGCACCCGCGAGGCCCACGAGCCACCGAGTCCCTCGTCGCCGTGCACGAGGATGTCGAGGGCGATCTCCCCGGCTTCGGCATCGTGATGGCGGACGGTGTAGGTGCGCATACGCGGCCAGTGCTCACGAGGGAGGGACGCCTTGACGGTGTCGAAGTCGAACGGCTCCGGATAGCTCACACCCGGGACGGGAAACAGCACCTTCACGTAGCAGTCGGTGAAGCCGTTGTGCCGGAACGACGCCACATCCTCGCCGCCGAACACCACCCTGATCATGGTGGGAGTGAGCCGCTCGGTGCGCACCACCCTGGCCTGGATGATCGGTTTGCCTCCGCGCTGTTCCGCCATCGGGACTCCTCGTCGCACCGCCGCCGCCAGATTAGGCATGCCTTGCCTACCCTAACCGACGACGCCCGAACCACCCGATCGACTCATGGCCGCGCCGTCAACAGCCCCACCGGATGACACCTCCACCTCGCTCCAGATCGCGGGTACAGTGCATCCGCTCACGACGGTCATCGAGGTCGGACCGCTCGCGGGCGGAGGCGACGCCTGCCTGCCCATCCACACGACACAGCGGTGACGCAGAAGGACGGTCGCGACGCCGCCCTTTCATCGTGGTGTCGCGACCCGCCCCGTACCGACGCACCGTCCCCGTGGCTCCACACCACCCGATCGTGCCCGTGTCGGCCACCAGAGCTCTCCGACCGCCGATTCTCCCGGCGCGACGCGGAAAGAAGTGAGAAACTGCGGCGCATGACCACGGAATCCGCGCCGAAATGGCGGCGGCTGGAGCCCGACCGACGCAGAGAGCAGATCTTCGCCTGCGCCGCCGAACTGTTCGGGGAGCGCCCCTATGCCGATGTGTCCACCTCGGACATCGCAGCACGGGCAGGCGTGGCACGAGGTCTGATCAACCACTACTTCGGTACCAAACGCGAGTTGTATCTCGCCGTGGTGCGGAGAGCGCTCAACGTCCCCGACGGAGCCGTGTCCCTCCGCCCTGCCGGATCAACCGAGGAACGCGCGAACGCCGCTGTCGAGTGGTTCCTCGACATGGTGAGCGCGCAGGAGACGAGGTGGCTCGCCGCGATCACCCCCGAAGGCATAGGACGGGACAGCGAGGTCGATCGCATCCTCGACGAAGCCGACCGGCACGCCGCCGACCGCGTGCTGGAAGCCCTGGGTTTCCACCGGGACGACACGAGGTGGGAGCAGTTCAACGCCGTCGTCCGCGCCTACGCGGGCATGGTCAAGGCCGCGGGGCGGGAATGGCTGGTGCGTGGCACTCTCGACCGCCCACAGGTGCACTCACTCCTCAGTCACGTCCTCCGGTCGCTCGCCGACGAGGTGCTGCCCGAACTCGCGGCCACGTGACGGCCGTGCTCACCGGTAGGTCAGCAATCCCACCGTCTCACCATCGACGTGACCGTGTTCGTTGAACGACACCAGCGTCGTTCCGGAACGGCCGGTGACCGCTTTGCTCAGTCCCGCGTTGACCGTCACCCGGTTCAGGGAGAGCAACCCTGTGACGGCGTCGCCGAGCAGGTCGCCGCACAACGTCGAGATCACCCCACCTGACGTGAAGACGGCAGCCCGCTCCCCCGTTCCCACACGTGACACGACATCGTCGAACGCCGCACGGACGCGGGCGAGGAACATCGGCCACGTCTCGGCGCACGGGCTGTCGGCGCCGGCCTCGACCCACGCCCTCAGCGCCTTCTCAAGCATGTGCTGGTACGCCCTCGGGTCGGCGCTGTCCTGCGCGAGCCCGCCACCGTGGTGGGCCCCGATCTCGACGTGGTCGTACTCGTTCCAGCGGGCGTCGGTCTCCACGGAGATGTCACCGGTGACCTCGGCGAGCGCCAATTCGGCTGTGGCTCGCTGGCGGGACAGCGTGCCACACCACGCCAGTGACACCGCCGTCTCCCTTCGCGCGAGTTCGGCGCCGAGTGCCCTCGCCTGAACCCGCCCGAGACCGGAAAGGACGTCGTAGTCGTCGGCGCCGAACGACGCCTGCCCGTGCCGGATCAGGTAAACGACTCCCATCGGCCCAGCCTTTCCGGTTCAGCCGATCCTGCGGAGCAGGCCTGCGGGAAGCATGCGCACGAGCACGCTGAGCGGTGTCCACGGCCACCAAGGAACGTAGGCTCTCGCCGGTTCCTTCTCGATCGCCGCGACGAGTGCCCTCGCACCCGCCTCCGCGCTCGCCAGCAGAGGAGTTCTGCCTGAGGCGCGGCGGGTCATCTCCGACTCGATGTAGCCGGGCAGCACCGTGGTGACGGCGACAGGAGTGCTGAGCAGGTCCGTCCTGATGCCGTCGGCGAGCGTGGCGAGGCCCGCCTCCGAAGCGGCGTACGCGGTGAGGTTGCGCGGCATTCCCCGCACCGCGCTGAACGACGAGATCACCACGAGGTGTCCCGCGTTCTGTTCCCGGAAGACCGACACGGCGGCCTCGCACTGGGCGAGTCCTGCCACCAGGTTGGTCTCCACGGTCTGCCGGTTGGCGGTGAAATGCCCCGTCCCGACGGGTTGCCCCTTGCCGAGGCCCGCGTTCACGACGACGCGGTCGAGCGTGCCGAGTTCCGACCGGAACTCCTCGAAAACCGTGAAAACCCGGTCATGGTCGTTGACGTCGAGTTCGCGGACCACGACCCGGATGCCGGGGTGCCGTTCGGTGAGTTCCGCCGCGAGGGCGTCGAGCCGCTCACGGCGGCGGGCACACAGGGCGAGATCACGGCCCATTGCGGCGAATCGGCGGGCCATTCCCTCACCGAGGCCCGAGCTCGCGCCGGTGATCACGATGTTCTTCCTGACGGCCATGCGCCCGACCCTACCCGGAACTTACCCATCAGTAACGAGCCCGGCCCGGCGCGAGGTGCGCCGGGCCGGGAGGAGAAGTGATGTGCGGGTCAGGGTCCTGGCCTCAGCCTCCCACGTACAGCAGGCGGTTCGGAGTCTCACCTGTGGGGTTGGAGATGACGTCCGGCGTCGCCGAGGAGGTCAGCGCGTCGGCGACATCGGCGGGCGAGGCGTCCGGGTTGGCGGCCAGGTGCAGCGCCGCGGCACCCACCACGTGCGGGGTGGCCATCGAGGTACCGCTGATGGTGTTCTCGCTGCCGTCGTGCCACGCCGAGGTGATGTTCACGCCGGGGGCGTAGATGTCCACCACGTCGCCGTAGTTGGAGAAGGACGCCTGGCTGTCGTCCTGGTCGCTCGCCGCGACGGTGATCGCCTCGGCGACCCTGGCGGGCGACGAGTTGCTGGCGTCGGACGATTCGTTGCCCGCCGCGACACCAAACGTGACACCGGCCGCGATGGCACCGCGGACGGCCTCGTCCAGAGCCTCGTCAACACCGCCGCCGAGGCTCATGTTCGCCACGGAAGGCCCTGAGGCGTTCTCCGCGACCCACTCGACACCCGCGATGACCCCGGCGGTGGTGCCGCTGCCGTTGGCGTCGAGAACGCGGACACCGACAAGCTTGACGTCGGGGGCGACGCCGTAGGTGGAACCGCCGACCGTGCCGGCCACATGCGTGCCGTGGCCGTTCTCATCGGTGGCGTCCTCGTCGTTGTCCACGAAGTCGATGCCCGGTTGGAGGCGGTCGCCGAAGTCACTGTGCGCCGACACACCGGTGTCGATGATGTACGCCGTAACATCGGCGGCCGAGCTCGGCGGCGTGTAGCTGTCGTCGAGCGGCAGGTCACGCTGGTCGATGCGGTCCAGTCCCCACGACGACACCGCCCGTGTGCCCGGCTCGTCGGAGATGTGGAGGCGCTGGTTCTGGCTGACGAAAGCCACGGACTCGTCGGCGGCCAGCCGCTTCGCGGTCGCCTCGTCGGCCTTGACCGTGAACCCGTCGAGTGCGGTGTCGAACGTCTGCTTCACCGCGACGCCGTAGTCGCCGGCGAGCGAACGCGCCTGCGCCGCGACCTCCGACGCCGACAGCGAACCGGCCTGCTGGTCCTTCAGCACGACGATGTAGCTGCCGTCGATCGCCTTCGCCGAGTCCGCGTGCAGGACCTCGCCGGTCGCGGCCGACGCCGGAGCCATCGCGGTGGCGAACAGTCCTGTCACACCCACCGCGACGGCGCCGGTCAGGGCCGCCCTGGTGACTTTCCTTGAGGTGCCCATCGGATTCCTTCCGTGTCAGGCAACAACGTGGTGTGACCATGAGAGCGCCGACCGTGGAACATGGGCAATGATTCACATTTACCAGTTCTGGACCATTCGACCGAGTGAGCACTACTCCGTTCGGATCAAATCTTTCGCAGCGGATTCCTCACCAGGCGTTACAGGTGCTGCTAACGTGTTCCCAGATCGTTATCCAGGGCAGGCGAGGGGACACAATGAGTAGCACGACGGCGTTTTCGGAGGAGCTTCGGTCGGCGATCTCCACCAGCGGCCTGAGCCTCGACCGGATCCAAGTGCGACTCCAGCAACGAGGGGTGCCGGTGAGCGTCACCGCGCTGAGCTACTGGCAGTCGGGCAAGCGACAGCCCGAGCGGCAACGGTCGCTGCGCGCGGTGCTCGTCCTCGAACAGATTCTCGACGTTCCGACGGGGTCCCTGCTCAGCCTGCTGCCACCGCCACGCCCGCGTGGCATCGCCTCCCGCCGCCACCTGGCCTGACGCCGTGTCCGCACCTCCCGTACGCGTGTCCGCACTTGGTGTACGCGGCTTGTGCACAAGCTGCCGACACATGTGCACAGACTGCGAACGCGCGTGCACAGACTGCGGACACGGCTACGCCAGGGCGTTGCGGAGGATCTTTCCGGTGGAGTTCCGGGGCAGCGCGTCGAGGAACTCGACATCGCGCGGCACCTTGAACCTCGCGAGGTTGCCGCGCACGTGCTCACGGACGGCATCGGCGTCCACCGTGGAGCCGTCTCGGACGACGACGAACGCCTTCAGCCGTTGCCCGAACTCCTCGTCGGGCACGCCGATCACCGCGGCCTCGCGGATGCCGGGATGCGCCAGGAGCACGTTCTCGACCTCGACCGGGTAGACGTTCTCGCCACCCGAGACGATCATCTCGTCGTCGCGGCCGTCGAGGAACAGCAGGCCCTCCGCGTCGAAATGCCCGACGTCGCCGGTGGCGATGAGGCCGTCGATGGTGTCCTTGGCCCTGCCATCGGTGTAACCGGTGAAGGCGAGCCCGCTTCCCGCGAACACACGGCCGGTGACGTACGGCGTGGTGATGCGGCGTCCTTCGTCGTCGTACAGGGCCACGTGGCACCCGACCGGCGGCCTGCCCACCGTGCCAGGCGCCCGCGCCCAGTCCTGCGGTGTGGCGACCGTGGCGATCGCGACCTCGGTGGAGCCGTAGACGTTGTGGACGACGTCACCGAACGCCGCCCTGGCGCGGTTGCCGACCTCCGGCGCGAGTGCCGACCCGGCGACGAAGATCACCCGCAGGCTCGACGTGTCGTATCTGGCCAGTACTTCCGGTCCGAGGTCGAGAATCCGCTGAAGCATGGTGGGCACCACGACGAGAGCGGTGCACCGGTTCTCGGCGACGCCGCGCACCGTGGCCTCGGGGTCGAACCGCCTGCGCAACACCACCGTGCATCCGAGCGCGCAGGAGAGGATGAACTGGGAGATCCCGGTGGCGTGGAACAACGGCGCCCCGAAGTACGTCGCCTCACCCGTGCGCAGCGGGATGCGGTCGAGGAATTCGGCGGAACGCAGTGCGGAGACCTTCGGGCGGGGCGCTCCCTTCGGGGCCCCCGTGGTCCCGCTGGTCAGCAGGACGAAGCCACCCGGGCTGGCCGGCGCGGGCAGTGGGTGGTCGTCGGCACCGGCGATGACGTCGTCAAGCAGCGGCACATCCGGCGAGGTCGCCGCATCGGAGTCCGTCCACGCGAGGTACCGATCGACACCCGCGATGCCACCGAGCAGGTCCGTGAACTCCGCGTCGTGGACGAGTACGCCGACGTTCTCGCGCGCGACGACGTCGGCGAGCTGGGGTGTGGCGAACCCGGTGTTGAGCAGCAACACCGGAACGCCGAGCTTGCCAGCCGCCAGCAAGGTCAGCACGAGCCCTCGGTGATCGCGACACAGCACGGCCATGGTGGTGCTCGCCCTCACACCACGCCGCGCCAGTGCCCGTGCCAGCGCGTTCGACCGCAGATCGAGCTGGGCGAACGTCAGCGAGCCACGCTCGTCAACGAGGCCGACGGAGTGAGGGGAACGGCGGGCGGCGATGCGGACGGAACCGGCGAGGGGACCGTAGCGGCGAGTGAGGATCATCGACCGGACGGCTTCGTCGAGGCGGGGTACCGGCACGAGCCCAGCCCTGTGCAGCACCGCGATGCTCCGAGCGGTCCGTACCACTGCGCCCGCGACCCGGTCGAGCAGTGACAAGCCCATGCCCACCTCCTCGTCCCCACGACAACGCAAACCTACCGGCAAGTAGGTTACCTCGTCGAGGGTGAAATGTCGGTGGGCGACCGCACACTGTCCTGGTGCGCATCATCGTGGCGCGGCAGCCGGACGGCGGCTATCTGGTGCGCCCCAGCACACCCATCCCGGGTGCGCGAAAAGACGGGCTCCACGCGGCCGAGGCCGCCGCACTGATACGGAGGTGGGAACGCGAGCACGAGCCGAGATGGGTGTTCCCCTCGGTCGGGCACGACTACCCTCCGTTGGTCGCCGACGGCGTGCGGATCGGTCGATGCATCGATCTCGCGCTGACCGAATACCTGCTGCTCGCCCACGCGGGCCGCCACGGGGAATCACGTTCGCTCTCCTCCGCCTACGCCAGGGCGAAAGGACTGCCGCCTCCTCTCGCCGCTGACTCCGGTCCGGCGGACGACGGCGACGAACCGACCCTGTTCGACCTCCACCACTCGGGTCTTCCACCGGGTGTGGACCCCGGTGAAGCGGCGGAAGTCGTTCTCCTCGACCAGGAACAGCGGATTCGCGATCTCCCTCACCCCGATCGGATGCGCTTGCTCGTCGCGGCCGAGGCCGCCAGCGCGCTGGCCGCCGTGGAGATGTCGGCAGACGGGCTGCCGTGGCGTGCCGACGTGCACAGAAGACTGCTCACCGACCTACTCGGCCCCAGAGTGCCGTCAGGGCAACGACCTCGCAGACTCGCCGAACTCACCGAGCGGGTCGCCTCGGCGTTCGGTGGAAGACCGGTGAACCCGGACGCCCCCGGCAGCATCGTGCGCGCATTGCGCAGGGACGGCGTCGAGGTGACCTCCGCCCGCGCCCACGCCCTTCGCAGAATCGACCACCCCGCGATCGCGCCGCTGCTGGAGTACAAGGAACTCGCCCGCCTGCACTCCGCCCACGGCTGGAGTTGGCTCGATCAGTGGGTGCGCGACGACCGGTTCCGCGGCGTCTACGTCGTGGGCGGTGTGGTGTCAGGCCGCTGGGCGAGCCGAGGTGGGGCGGCCCTGCAGATTCCGAAGGTGCTGCGCGAGTGCGTGCGCGCCGACGAGGGCTGGACGCTCGTCGTGGCCGACGCCGCGCAACTGGAACCGCGTGTCCTCGCCGCGTTGTCCGGTGATCGCAGGCTCGCGGAGGTGTCGGCGTCGGCCGACCTCTACGCGAGCCTCGCCTCCACCATGTTCGGCAGGACGCCCCGCGGCGACGACCGCGACCGCGCGAAAATCGCGATGCTCTCGGCGATGTACGGCGGAGTGGCAGGTGAGGCTGCCTCACTGCTCGCTCTGCTGCGACGGCGGTTCCCGCACGCCGTGTCCTATGTGGAGCACGCGGCCCTTCAGGGCGAGCGCGGTGGTACCGTCCGGTCTCGCCTCGGCAGGACGTCACCCCTTCCTTCCG